>JAAYUD010000067.1 GCA_012517855.1 Bacteroidales bacterium | reverse complement strand
GTTTATGTAACTCTTTCAAATATCGCTTCTTTGTGCCCTCGGGACCGTATGTTTCGTTCTCGAAAGCGGATGCAAAGGTAGAGACTTTTTGTATCCCCTCCAAACATTATCCAAACTTTTTTTCATCTTTTTTTAAGACCGTCACATAAGACACTGATTCAAAACAGGTTCACAAACATATTTTTTTGAGACAAAAAACGCAGAAAGAACGGAAAAAGAAAAAAGAAGGAAAAGAAGCTTCCCTAAAGAGAGGAAGAACCAGGAGCGAAAACAGACCGAACACGCCAAGATCCCACAAGTACAGTGAGAAAAATACATAAAAAACAATCTGTCGAATCATATATGTGATTCGATCGTTCCATATATGTGACTCGATCGAATCACAACTGTGAGTTGATCGAATCACATATATGATTCGACAAACAGGAAAGGAAGGAAACGAAAAAGGGCCAGATACCAAACAAAAATACTGCTACAAGAGGGCAAAAAGCGATAAAGCAGTTCATTTTTCTCATAGGCACTCAAACACTTACCCTTTATATAAGCAAAACCCTTAACCTAGTAAAGAGCACTGAAGATATGGAAGAATAAGAAGAATCAAGTAACTTATAATAAGCATTCAGCATTCCCTTTATTCTGAATTTCCACCTTTTATACCCTCTTTTGTCACTTAGTACCCTTTGAGATACCATTTTCTTTTATATCTTTGCTATATTATAAAATTAAAAAGTCAGTGGCTTAGCATAATCATCCGATTATTGTAGCCAAGTCGGAGTAAAACTACTAAAAAAGTAGAGCAAAGATAGAATGAAAGGAAACCAAAACCTACACCTTATAGATAAGCGAACGAGGGTAATTAATAGCTTTGCCTGAATTAATACTTTGATAAAAATAATAACTACTCACCAAATTTCATCATGAAAAGAATATGCTAGAGATGGTTTGTTCTGATTATTAATCAGTCTTGAGCATGCAGACGATTTAATAAAAGACTTGGAGCAAGCGCTTAAATAAAAAAAGCAAAAGAGTTGAACACTTTTTCGAATCTCTTGCTTTAGCATAAAAGGTTGAAAAGAGAAAATGATCTGCCTACCATTTGCAAAATGTCCGCTTACAGTGTCCGTTATCGTACAGAAGTGTCCGATAACGGACACTCTCTATTATACATACATATCTGTATATTAGTCATTTGAGACTGTGGCACAAGTATTGCTTATATTATGGAAAAAAGAAATTAAATTAGAAACAAATAATAAAATTTGCAGAACCAAATAAACGTTTTTTCATCATGAGTATGATTTCATTAAGCGGCATTCATAAAACATACCGCACAAAAGAAGTAGAAACACAAGCTCTTGAGAATGTGAATCTCGAAATTGAGAAAGGAGAATTTCTCAGTGTTATGGGTCCTTCGGGTTGCGGCAAGTCGACCTTACTCAATATCATGGGATTGATAGATACACCTACCAGCGGCAAACTTTCCATAAACGATTATGTAATTGAAGAAATGAAAGACAAAGAACTTGCCACTTTCAGAAACAAAATGCTGGGCTTCATTTTCCAAAGTTTCCATCTTATTCAGTCGCTCAATGTGATTGATAACGTTGAGATGCCTCTCACCTACCGTAGTCTTTCTGCCTCAGAACGCCATCGACTTGCCAAAGAAGCTTTGGAAAAAGTTGGAATGAGCCACCGCCTCCACCATCGGCCGAACGAATTGTCGGGAGGACAATGCCAGCGAGTAGCCATTGCCAGAGCTATTGTAGGCAATCCGGAAATAATTCTTGCCGACGAACCTACCGGGAATTTGGACTCTAAAATGGGCAATGAAGTCATGAATATTTTGCATCGATTAAATAAAGAAGAAGGTCGAACAGTGGTGATGGTGACACATAACGAAGAACAGGCAAAAAAGACAAGCCGAACGGTACGCTTCTTCGACGGAAGGCAAATTGAATAACAGATCCATTCGAATAGAAACAATGAAAAATCAATATTTCAAAAGAGTCTGCTATAACCTTCGGCAAGATCCGGTAGTAACAATTGTAAGTATATTGGGGACAGCATTATCTATCTTTCTTATTATGATAGTAGTACTGATGCAAGAAATACAAATACTGCCATTCTCGCCCGAAAGCAACCGCAACAGAATATTACATGGAGACTGTATTTCTTATACTAATGCAAACAATCACGACGACCATCAGGATCTATCTTGCGGTATGCTAAGCGAAGCTACAGCAAAAAAGTTATATACATCGTTGAAAACTCCCGAAGCAGTCAGTATATTCCAGTATCCACCCGACCAAACACTTATATCCGTTTATGGGGTAGCTCCTTTCTCAGCAGATTTGAAACAAACCGACGACAGTTTCTGGCGCATTTTCGATTTTAATTTTCTGAGTGGAAAAGCTTATAACAAATCAGACTTCAACTCGGCACAAAAGAAAGCTGTGATTAGCGAACAAATAGCTCGTCGACTATTCGGCAGCATAAACGTCGTAGGTCGCAAAATCACGATAAATCATTCGCCTTACCATATTTGCGGTGTCGTACGCGAGGTATCCAATCTGGCAGAAAGCGCTTACAGTCAGATATGGATACCCTATTCTACCACCGATATCACAGATGACACATGGGGAGCCCCCGAATTGAGTGGATCTTTCTCGACCGCTATTCTTGCCTATAAGAAAAAAGATTTTCCGAAAATAAAGGCTGAATTCAACACACGCAGTGCTGCATTCAACGCCAAACTAAAGGCCGAAAATTTAAGAATTATCGACCAAGAGAATCCGCGTACACAATTCGAGAAATCAATTAGTCCATATTCGAATGGCAAACCGGAACGCAACAAATTCTATCGCCAAGAAGCATTTATATTATTCATCTTACTTCTGATACCTGCCATCAACCTGAGCAGTATGACACAAAGCAGGCTGCACCGTTACATGACAGAAATAGGCATACGCCGTGCTTTCGGCTGCCATCGTTCACAAATATTGAAAGATATTATCATAGAGAACCTCATACTATCGACCATTGCCGGTTTTGTAGGACTACTGCTTTGCCTCTTATTTGCCTATTTCGGTTCGGATTTCATATTTACCAAAAACTGGATAGAAGATATGGGGCGTCCTACTGTCAGTATATCGGTACTTCTCAATCCCATACTCTTCCTGCTCGCTTTCTTGTTCTGTTTTGTTCTCAATCTGATGAGCAGCATCATTCCGGCATGGCAGGCCTCTCATACCCAAATAATAAATGCCATCAACGGCAAAATACATTAAAGACAGACTATGATGAACAAGAAATTACTTCGACAAACGATGAATGAATGGCATAGCAATACATGGCTCATAGTAGAATTACTACTTGTGAGCGTATTGTTATGGTTCGTCGTAGACTACATATATTTTAATATCGCCACCTATATTCGTCCCATGGGCTTTGACATCACTCATTGCTACAACATCCAGTGTTCGAAACTGACACCGTCCAATCCCGATTACATACCGGCAGACACATCTTATTATAAAGATATGAAAAAGATAACCGACAGACTACGTCACCACCCCGATATAGAAGCGGCATGTCTCTCGAGACAAGCATACCCTTATTCAAACGGTGGAAGATGGAGCCCCCTTTCATACGATACACTTACAACCCTAAGAGTACACTTTTGTAGTATAGAGCCCGACTTCTTCAAAGTATTCCGTTGTCGCGGAGCTAACGGAGAGACACCAAAACAACTCGCCCAAATATTAGAAAAAGATCCTAACGGCTTCTTGATGTCTGCAAACAATTTCAAAGAAAGCGGGATAAAGGCCTCTTCGCTTGTTGGAAAAGGATTTTATTTTTATAATGATTCAACTCAAAGACATCAACTACTAGCACGCTATGAACCAATACGCGACAATGAATTCTTGATAGATACTTATTCGAGGTCTATGATGAGCCGTATCGATGACAAGCATTTCAAAAACCGCCATTTCACTTCCCTGTCAATAAGTGTTCGAGTAAAACCCAAACACGATGTCGATTTTATAAACCGACTTTCGAATGAGGCTCAGAAAAGTATGCGAGTAGGTAATCTATACATTTCGAGTATCCGTTCTTTCTCTTCGGAACGAGCCTCTGTGTTGCAAACATATAAAAACAAGTTACGCAATTATTCAGCCGGAGCAGGCTTTCTACTTTTCAATATATTTCTCGGCCTATTCGGCACGTTCTGGTTTCGCACGCAGCAGAAACGTAGTGAGATTGCATTACTCAAAGTGATAGGCGCAACCAATCGTGATATTTTCGGCCGCCAATTATCCGAAGGACTGCTACTACTTACTATAGCCAGTATTCCGGCCATCATCATCGACTGGAACTTGGCTCATGCGCAACTGAATTTGTGGCTTAACGATCCGAACACACTTGAACCAATCCGATTTATAGCCACTACGTTCATCACCTATCTGCTCATTGCACTGACTATTTTTCTCGGAGAACTGCTACCGGCATACAAAGCGATGAAGCTACCACCGGCAGAGGCTCTGCACGATGAATAGATCGTGACTTCTATTTCAATAATAAAGAACCATTTTTATTCATATATAATACTAAGCTATCTCTATTCACTCTGATGTAGGCACAGAACGACAGAATCATAACATCTATTGTTTTGATAAGGACATTCTACATGCCTACACAAAGAGTGAGGAAGTAACTTTTGTAGCCTAAATATTGAAAAATCCGTATCAAAAATAAATAACACCTTATAATAAATAACATTCATATAGACATGAAAAAAGCAACAATGTTAACAATGTGGCAATGGAAAAGCCTATTCATCCCATTGCTTTCTCTACTTATTCCGGTAAATATTGTCGCACAAAACGTGACAAACCGCAATGGAGACACATCTGTAAGTAACAAAAAAGAGACACGAGCGATAAGTGGGCAGGTATTGGATTATATCACACATCGCCGTATGCCGGGAGTCACGGTAGAGTTGCTCCGTACGGACAGTACAATAATAAAAACAAGAAAGACCGGCGGATTTTCTCAAAGCGGTGATAAGATCACCTACTTTTCGTATTGGAACTTTGACGTAGCCGGCAACGGAACTTACCTGATACGATTCACCTACGATGGCTATCAGACACAATACCTGAAATTCAAAGCTGTATTCGGACGTCGGGAATATACCATCAATGCACCCGATGTTTATCTGAAACGAGAAGAAGTGAGGCAACTGAAAGAAGTGGTAGTAACAGCAACCAAAGTAAAGTTCTATAATAAAGGCGATACTCTTGTGTATAATGCAGATGCATTTCAACTATCCGAGGGTTCGATGCTCGATGCCCTCATCCGACAAATGCCGGGTGCCGAACTTAAATCGGACGGTAGAATTTATGTAAATGGCAAATTCGTGGAAAGTCTGCTGATGAATGGCAAAGACTTCTTCAAAGGCAACAATCAAATCATGCTCGACAATCTTCCGACTTATATGGTCAATAATGTAAAAGTCTACGAGAAACAAAGTAAAACAAGTGAATTTCTAGGACACGACGTCGATAAGAAATCGCTGGTGATGGATGTAAATCTCAAGAAACAATACTCTATCAGCTGGATGGGCAATATGGAACTCGGCAGCGGCTTACAAAATCGTTATTTGGCACGGCTCTTCGCCATGCGCTTTACCGATCATTCGCATTTCTCTGCATATAGCAGTATAAACAATCTGAACGATACCCGAAAACCCGGTGAAAACGACACATGGAAACCATCCGACCTTATAGGAGGACTGGTCTCTACCAAAATGGGGGGAATAGATTACTCGATAGAAAACCGCAATCAGAAACTAAAAGTAGACGGTAATGTTCAGATCAAACACTCCGACACAGACAATCTGAGCAATACCAATCAAGAGAATTTTCTAACTGGAGGCAATACTTTTGACAGAATAAAGAATTCCACACGAAATTATCGCACCGAAATAAAAACGACCCACGATATTGAGATCACCACTAAAAGGATGATGCTTACACTTACTCCCTCACTCGAATATCAAAAATACGATAACCGCAATGAGTATCTGTCGGGGACGTTCAATGCAGACCCTATCAGTTTCGGCAAAAACTTATTGGACAGCATCTATGCTCCCCAAATGAATGCCAAACTGCTACAAATAGCCATCAACCGAAACATGCAACACAACAAAACGACAGGACATACTCTAAATACCGGACTCGAGGCAGAGAGCGTATTCAATATCCCCCACTCTTCCGATCATTGGGAATTGGAAACAAATCTATCGTACAAAGATGCCGCCGAAGACATCTTTCAACAAAACAGAGTAGACTACTTAAACAAATCGAATGTCACAACCGATTTTAGAAATCAATACACTAAAAACCGTCCACAACACGGATGGGACTTCTCGGGCAAAGCACTGTACGCCTACACCGTGAAGAAAGGATTGACACTAAACCTCTATTACAAATATCAGCAGAACAACTATCAAGGACGCGACCGTTCGCTGTATCGCTTGGACCGACTCGCAGGATGGGATGATGAAACGACGCACAAATTTGGAATGCTGCCTTCTGAAGCCGAATTAATATCAACGTTAGATTCTGGCAATAGCTACGACGCTACACAACACGATATGACGCATACACTGGGATGGCAACTATGGATGAACAAATACACCTCGAACTATTTCTATTGGGTACAGATAGACATGCCACTCAATTTGTTGAGACAAAAGATGAATTATAGACAGGCTAAATCGGACAGTCTATTCACCCGCCATTCAACATTACTCAACTTAAACAATACGTTCCTGCAAATCCAATCGAAAGACAAAAGGACGACATTTTTTACATCATATTATATTGAGACCGAAACACCGGATATGACCTACCTCGTCAACGTGCGCAACGATTCGAATCCCTTACAACTATTTTTAGGGAATCCCCATTTGAAAAACACATACCATTACAAGTGGTATGCAGTTTACTACAAGAGCAATCCCGAGAGACAACGAATATTCAGAATTCAAGGGGCGTGCAACATGACGTCCAATGCTATGGTCATGGGATATACATACGATAAATCAACCGGAATTCGCACGATCAAACCCAGTAACGTCAACGGCAACTGGGACGGCTATATCAGATTGAAATACGAAACCGCACTCGACAAAAAGAAGCTCTTTACACTGACGACTTCTACCTCCGAAAGCTACTATCATAATGTGGATTTAATCAGTATAGAAAACTCTACCGACAACAAGCGCAGCACGGTAGGTACTTCTTATCTATCAGAAAGCTTAAAATTCAGCTACAAACTAAATAGTGGCATACAGTTCGGCGTAAAAGCCGATGGCACTTGGACACAGGCAAGCAGCAAGAGAGACGATTTCTCGACCATCAATGCAGGCGACTTCAACTACGGCCTTACAGCCTTGATCAGTCTACCCCAGAAATGGCAACTCAGTACCGACCTCACGATGTATAGCCGGCGCGGCTACGACGATTCATCCATGAATACCAACGATCTTGTATGGAACGCCCGACTATCAAAGAGTTTATGGAACGGAAAATTTCTATTCATGCTCGACGGATTCGATATATTGGGCAACCTCAGCAACATTACCCGTTCGCTCACGGCTCAAGGCAGAGTGGAACAATACACCAATGTTATGCCACGCTATGCTATGCTGCATTTGGTATACAGACTAAACATCGTTCCCAAAAAGAAGAAGTAAGATTTAAGACTTCTCTACAACATAAAAGTGTACAGAGAACGCAGGTTCACGAGGTTAATAAATTATTGAAAACAAAAAAGATAATTTCTCATTATTCCTTTGAGAAGTATGCCATCACCACAACTTCTGCATGTGGTAGTTATAACATATAGAAGTCACCACAGTCGCTTCTATATGTTGTCACAATGACATAAGGACGTGGCTTGCGACTCACGGCCGTGAGTCGCAAGTTTCATATGGGAGAAAATTTATTTTCGTCCTTATGTAAATTTGAAAACATAAGGACCAAAATATTGTCAGGTCCTTATCGCTTTGAAAAGGTTAGTTCTTCTGCAACGATTGCTTCAGAAAGTCGGAGACTTCTTCCATCGCCCATTTGGGAGTAGAAGTAGCACCGCATATTCCGATCGACGAAACGCCATTCAACAAGGATAAATCTATTTCTTCTTTACTATCAATGAGATGAGAGTTAGAGTTCACACTAAGGCACTCACTGAACAACATCTTGCCATTCGAACTTTTCTTACCACTCACAAAAAAGATCAAATCATGCGAAGAAGCAAACTTCCTTATATTGGGAATGCGATTGGCTACCTGTCGGCAGATGGTATCGAAATACTCGAAATGAGCTTGAGGTGATATATGCTGATTGATATATTCTACCACTTCACGAAAACCGACAAGCGATTTTGTAGTCTGAGAATATAGATAAGTGTCTTTACTAAGATTTAATTTCTTGGCATCATCCAAATGTTCGATAACAATGGCATGCCCTTCTGTCTGCCCCACAAGCCCTAGAACTTCGGCATGTCCGTTTTTACCATATATAATAATCTGACTGTCAGAAGAACTACTTTTAAGTCTCAAGTATTGCTGTTTGATGCGCTGCTGCAAATGCAATACTACAGGACATGTAGCATCAATAATATTAATATGATTATGAATAGCAGTCTGATAGGTCGAAGGAGGTTCTCCATGAGCACGAAGCAATACGCGAGCACCTTGCAATTTGGAAAAGTCCTCGTGCTCTATCGTGTTCAATCCGTTCTGCTTAAGCCGTTCTACTTCGCGGCTGTTGTGAACGATATCGCCCAAACAATAAAGAGGAGAGCCTTCTGCAAGTTCTTCTTCAGCTTTGTGAATAGCCTTCACTACACCAAAGCAAAAACCGGATTCTTCATCAATTTCTATCTTTACCATTTATCTATGAGCAAGTAAATATAACTATTTAGCTCTTTCAAGAGCTTCTGCAAAAGCTTTAAAAAGCCATTCTTTCTGTTGCACAATCGTCATATCCGAGTTATCAAGCAATAGTGCATCAGTAGCCCGACGCAAAGGACTTATCGCCCTCGTCTGATCTATACGGTCTCGTTCTTCTACATTTTGTAGTATTTCTTCGTAAACAGGATCACTACCTTTTGTCTTCAATTCATCGTAACGGCGTTGAGCACGAACATCGGCACGTGCCGTTACAAAGATTTTAAGTTCAGCTTGCGGAAACACAACAGTACCTATATCGCGTCCATCCATCACAATTCCTTTCTGTTTACCCATTTCCTGTTGTTGAGCTACCATTGCCGAACGAACAAAACCTACCGTACTTACGATACTCACTTTAGACGAGACCTCCATGCTACGAATTTCATCCTCTACGCAACGATCATTCAGATAAGTATCGGGACGCCCGGTATGCGAATTGAGAAGAAATGAAATTTTAATTTGGTCCATGCACTGGCGCAATGCCTCTATATCAAGGCCCTTATCACTAAAAAGCCCCTTACGTATGCAATATAATGTTACGGTCCGATACATCGCACCCGTATCAATATAAATATATCCTATTTCTTTAGCCAAGTCTTTTGCCATCGTACTTTTTCCACACGATGAAAAGCCATCTATAGCCACAACAATCTTCTTCATTCTCAAACATTTAAACTTCTAAAACAATAAAAGTTCCCTATTTTCGGCTTCAAAGATACACTATTTTCTACAATCAATAGATTATTTGATAACTAAAATCAGTGTTCTGGTGTACAAAAATTAAAAAAATAAAATAATAAACCATGGCATATAAAAAAGCCGTATCTTTGCGCCCAAACCAATGGTAGAATGTTAAAAGACTACTTATTAAATAAAGAATGGTGCGATATCATTTTCGAAGGTAAGAATAAGTCTTACGGTGCTTATGTTATTCGCAAAGGAGCGGCCAAACGCCATACCATAGCCATGATATGGGTCATTTCCGCCATTGCAATAATATTCTTTCTCCCTTCTATTATCATCAAAATCATATCGTTGAAAGAAGACAATAATTTGGACCTCACCCAAGTTACGACTATTTCAAGGCTTGATAAGCCACCGGTATTGAAAATAAAAGAAGTCAAACCTAAAATAAACCTTTCGCCTATAGAACCTAATATGGATAAGAAAGATTTGACTAAAATGATCAAATTTGTAGCGCCTGTTATTACCCGTGATGACGAAGTAACCCAACAAGATATAGCAAGAGGAGAGCAAGCCTTTGTGAACAGTAAACAAGATTTGCTCCTTAATGACAAGAAAGACACAGCACAATATGCACTCCCCGAAGAATTGGTTCCCGAAATGAAACCTGATGGGAAAATGCATTATGAAATCATAGAAAGCATGCCGGAGTTTCCCGGTGGACAACCAGAATTAATGAAATTTCTTAGTGCAAATATCAAATACCCTTTTTGGGCGCAAAGATATAACATGCAAGGAGAAGTTACCGTACAGTTCATCGTCAACATTGACGGTTCTATAAGTGACTGCCGCATCATAAGGGGCGCAGGAATCTATCTTGATGACGAAGCTTTGCGGGTCATCCGCTCAATGCCCAAATGGGTACCTGCCAAGAAGAAAGGCAAACCTATCAGAGCTCGCTGTGTACTTCCAGTCGTATTCCGCCTGAACTAACAGAAGTCGACTTGCATTCTATCATATTATTGTCTAACAGTCTATTTATTACCTATACGTATGTTATCAGCTAATCAAATATCAGAAAAAATCAACAGGTACTTAAAAGATCTAACCTATTCACGCAACCCGAAAGGCTTATATGATCCTATTGAATATGTTCTTTCATTAGGCGGTAAAAGAATACGCCCTACACTAATGATTATGGCATACGAGCTCTTCAAAGAGAATACAGACAGCATTCTCGACCAAGCAGCAGGAGTAGAAATATACCACAATTTCACTCTATTACATGACGACTTGATGGACTGTGCTGACAAACGGCGTAGCAATCCTACCGTTCATATTAAATGGAATAGCAACACCGCTATTCTCTCGGGTGATGCTATGACAGTATTGGCGTATCAATATTTATCGAACTGCAAAGATCAATACCTTTCGAAAGTTCTAAAAATATTCAATAGAACTGCAATGGAAATTTGTGAAGGGCAAGAGCTGGATATGGAATTCGAACAACGTAACGACGTAGCCGAAGCAGAATATATAGAAATGATTCGCCTCAAGACAGCCGTGTTATTGGCGGCCAGTTTGAAAATAGGCGCCGTCTTGGCAGGTGCGTCCGACGAGGATGCCGAGCAACTTTATCAATTCGGTATCCAGATAGGCCTTGCTTTCCAATTGCAAGACGACTATCTTGATGTGTATGGCAATGCCGAAAACTTCGGCAAAAATATCGGTGGCGACATACTCTGTAACAAGAAGACCTATCTGCTCATCAAAGCCCTCTCTATTGCCAACGATACGCAGCAGAAAGAACTTGGTAGATGGCTCTCGAAAAAAGAATTTGATCCGAAAGAGAAAATTACAACGGTAACAAACATTTATACCCAACTGAATATTTCTTCTTACTGTAATAAAATCATTGAAGACTATTATACAGAAGGGCTCAGATGCTTGGAACGAGTTTCGGTTAACAAAGAGAGAAAACAAGCTCTCAAAAACTACTCCCAAAAACTGATGCACCGCAAAATGTAGCCCCCAAAAAGAGAAAATGCTCATAGATACTCATTCACATATTTACGGAGAAGAATTCAAAGACGATCTTCCCGAAGTGATACAACGCGCCAAAGACGCCGGCATCACTCACATATTCTTACCAAATGAAGATAGCACGACTATAGAACCGCTACTTAATGTTTGCAAAAAATATCCCGCTTACTGTTTCCCCATGATAGGACTACATCCTGAATCGGTGAAAGAAGCCTATAAAAGCGAACTGATGAAAATAGAAGACGCACTGAAAGGTGAAAATAATTTTGTTGGCATCGGAGAAGTAGGGCTAGATTTACATTGGGATAAAACTTACTTGAAACAACAACTCGCCGTTTTCGAACAACAAGTATGCTGGGCACTCGAAACGGATCTCCCGATCATTATTCATTGCAGAGATGCGTTTGACGATCTGATGAACGTACTCGATCACTATCGCGACACCCCATTAAGAGGTATCTTCCATAGCTATACGGGCAATCCGTTTGAAGCGATCAAAATGCTTGAAATGCCAGGATTCCTTCTCGGGATCAACGGCATTGTCACTTACCGCAGTTCAGTAATCCCCGACGTGCTTCACAACATTTCACTCGATCGTATCGTACTCGAAACAGATGCCCCCTACCTCACACCTGTGCCATTCCGTGGAAAACGCAATGAAAGTTCATACATTGTACACACGCTCAACAAAGTTGCTTACCTATACGATATGAAGCCCGAGCAAGTAGCAAAACGAACGGCCATCAATGCTCTCAAATTATTCAGAATGATATAATTTGCAAATTAAAATTAATCACGTACTTTTGTGTTACCGATCAAAAATAAAAGATGGCTATAAAAGTATTAATAATTGATGATGAAGCACAGTTAAGGACACTGCTAGCTAGAATTATTTCATTGGAAGGTTACGAAGTTCTGCAAGCCGAAGATCTCACTTCAGCACAAAAACAAATTTCGCTTCACCATCCAGATATTATTCTGTGCGATGTATTGCTCCCCGATGGAAATGGAGTAGATGCTATTCCGCTCTTAAAAAGACTGTCTCCGGAAGGTGAAATCATTATGCTTACTGCTCATGGAAATATTGCCGACGGAGTCAGATCTATCAAAAACGGTGCCTATGATTATTTGACAAAAGGAGATGACAACAATAGAATTATTCCTATGTTGTCCAATGTCTCCGACAAAATACATTTAGCCAAGCGAGTAAACAAACTTCAATCTATCATCGGTAAGGAATATACTTTCGATTCTATCATCGGCTCCTCCAAATCGTTGAGTCAGGCTGTCACGATGGCTCAGAAAGTAGCTCCTACAGATACAGCTATACTACTGACCGGCGAAACAGGCACCGGGAAGGAAGTCTTTGCCACGGCAATCCATGAGGCCAGCCAACGCAAAAACAAAAGTTTTGTAGCTGTCAATTGCGGTGCATTAAGTCGCGAACTGCTAGAAAGCGAACTATTCGGATATAAAGCGGGAGCTTTTACCGGCGCAACAAAAGATAAAAAAGGACTATTCGAACAAGCCGATGGCGGAACTATCTTTTTAGATGAGGTAGGAGAAATGCCATTGGAACTACAAGTAAAATTGCTTCGAGTACTCGAAACTGGCGAATTCATTCCGGTAGGTGACACTAAAACAAAAAAAGTAAATGCCCGAATGATTGCTGCTACCAATAAAAATCTAAAGGAAGCGATAGGACGAAACGAATTTAGAGAAGATTTATACTACAGAATATCTGTTTTCACAATAGAGCTACCACCTCTTAGAGAACGTGGCAATGATATTGTCGAACTGGCTCAAAAGTTCACTCAAGCTTTTGCCGAAAAGATGAAAAAGAATGTGAGAGGCATGGACGAATCTTTTATAAAAGCTATTAAAAACTATCCATGGAGAGGAAATATCAGAGAACTGCGCAACACCATAGAACGAAGTATTATTCTTACTTCGGACGAAGAACTGGACGCTCTGGATCTTCCGCTTGAAATACAAATGCAACAATGCGACAATAGCTCCTCATTCGATTTGGCTTCAGTAGAAAAGAGTCATATAGCCAAGATACTAAAATATACGGGAGGCAACAAGACAGAAACCGCCCGATTGCTCAAAATTGGACTGACCACACTATACCGTAAGATAGAAGAATATGGTATTGCCAACGGTCAATAGCTATACACATCCTATGCTAAATTCTTTTTTAAAGAACGCAGCAGTTAACCAAACCAAACAGCACTAGACCCTTCCAAAATGAAAAAAGGACCCTTCCAAAATGAAATGGTTCATTTCCCCCTCAACCACACTTCTTGCTTTTAATATACTATTATATAATAGGTTACCACTCTTATTCTTTTTACGGCATACAATTCGTATTTATTAAAATAAGAAATATTATAAACGATTAAAAAGAAGTATCATGGAACTATTTAGCATTGGTTTTTTAGTATGTATACTGAGCGGAGTTATTTGCTTCGGTCTGTTTCTTAAATGTATCGATTGGTTCGACAAAATCTAAATAAAAAAGGAGGTTCAATATGTATACCATATTATTTTTCATAGGTATTATAATGTTCGGCTACTTAACGTATGTACTTATAAAGCCGGAAAAATTTTGAAACGTAAAGACATATGAATACAGAAATTTTAGGCGTGATTGTTCAGGTCATTCTGATGCTCGCCATCAGTTATCCGTTAGGAAAATATATCTCAAAAGTCTATAAGGGCGAAAAGAGCTTATTGGACTTTATGAAGCCACTAGAGAATCTTATGTTCCGCATTTCAGGAATCAATCCAAACAATGAGATGAACTGGAAGCAGTTTTTGAAAGCACTGCTCAGCATCAACTTCTTTTGGTTTTTCTGGGGCATGATTCTACTAGTATGCCAGGGGTCATTACCTCTCAATCCCGATGCAAATATCGGACAAACTTGTCATCAAGCATTCAATACATGCATCAGTTTTCTGGTAAATTGCAATTTGCAACATTATAGTGGAGAGAGCGGTTTGACATATTTCACTCAACTGTTCGTCGTTATGCTGTTTCAATTTATTACAGCAGCTACAGGCATGGCAGCCATGGCGGGAATTATGACAGCATTGGCGCAAAAGACCACTAAGACAATCGGTAATTTTTGGAAGTACTTGGTATTGAGCGTCACCCGAATATTACTTCCGCTTTCGTTAATCCTGGGTTTTATTCTCATTATAGAAGGTACTCCGATGGGATTTAACGGAAAGATGAAAGTTACAAATATAGAAGGAAGTACCCAAATGATATCCCAAGGGCCTGTTGCCGCTATTGTTGCTATCAAGCAATTGGGAACAAACGGTGGCGGATATTTCGGAGCAAACTCTTCGCATCCGCTCGAAAATCCGACCTATCTGACTAATATGTTAGAATGTATAGCCATCATGATTATTCCTATGGCTATGGCGTTGGCATTCGGGTTTTACATTAAAAAGAAAAAACTCGGTTATAGTATTTTCGGAGTTATGTTGTGTGCATATCTCATTGGAGTGGTGATCAACGTCAACCAAGAAACAACCGGAAATCCCAGAATCAGTGCGATGGGCATTGCTCAACACCAAGGCACGACAGAAGGCAAAGAAGTTCGCTTCGGATCTGCGGCCACAGCCTTATGGAGTGTTTCTACCACAGCGACATCCAACGGTTCTATCAACGGTATGCACGACTCAATGAAGCCTATATCCGGATTGGTAGAAATGCTGAATATGCAAATCAATACATGGTTCGGCGGTGTAGGCGTAGGTTGGATGAATTACTTCACCTTTATCATCATTGCGGTATTCATTAGCGGATTGATGGTGGGACGAACGCCAGAGTTTTTGGGAAAGAAAATAGAAGCAAAAGAAATGAAAATTGCTTCAATAGTGGCGCTACTACATCCCTTCATTATCCTCACAAGTACAGCCTTAGCAGCTTATATATTTATTCATGCGCCGCATTTTGTAGCGGGCGAAGGGGGATGGCTCAATAATTCCGGGTACCACGGACTAAGCGAGATGTTTTATGAATATACCTCATGCGCAGCCAACAACGGTTCGGGTTTTGAAGGATTGAAAGACAATACCTGGTTTTGGAATTTCTCCTGTGCCATCGTATTGATAATAGGCAGATACTTGCCTATCATCGGACAAGTGGCCATTGCCGGATTATTGGCCGATAAGAAGCACATCCCCGAAGGTGCCGGTACGCTACGAACAGATACCGTAACATTCGCAGCAATGACGTTTGCCGTCATTTTCATTGTAGCTGCCCTATCATTCTTTCCTGCTCATGCACTCAGCACTATAGCAGAATCATTAAGTTTACACTAATCTTCTAACGGACATCAAACTCATTATGAATACAAGAAATGAAAAATCGACTGCTTTGTTTCGAAAAGAAATGGTAAAAGAAAGCCTAAAACAGTCGTTTGTAAAGCTGAACCCACGTATTCTGATAAAAAATCCTATCATGTTTACTGTAGAAGTCTGTACAGCTGTCATGACGATAGTCACTGTATACTCGGCCTTTTCTAATTCTCAAGGGTCCTTTGTCTACAATCTGCTTGTGATGCTTATTTTATTCATCACACTGATATTTGCCAACTTTGCCGAAGCTATCGCCGAAGCACGAGGCAAGGCTCAGGCCGACAGTTTGCGAAAGACACGCGAAGACACTCCTGTGAAACTAATTAAAGGCAACAAGATAGAACATACCAGCAGTTCGCAGCTGAAAGTTGGCGATGAATTTGAATGCATCGCAGGAGATATCATCCCCTCGGATGGCGAAATCACCGATGGGTTGGCCTCAATAGACGAAAGTGCCATTACCGGAGAATCGGCCCCAGTTATACGCGAAGCGGGAGGTGATAAAAGCTCCGTTACAGGAGGAACGAAAGTGCTATCGGACCGCATACGTGTCAAAGTAACAACGCGTCCGGGAGAAAGTTTTCTAGATAAAATGATCGCATTGGTCGAAGGTGCCTCCAGACAGAAAACGCCGAACGAAATAGCATTGACCATCCTGTTGGCAGCCTTTACGTTAGTGTTCACTATCGTTTGCATCTGCCTCAAACCATTGGCCGACTATTCCGGCACAACCATCAGCATTGCTGCACTTTTATCGTTGTTCGTTTGTCTTATTCCCACCACCATCGGAGGATTGCTTTCAGCTATAGGCATCGCCGGCATGGACAGGGCACTACGGGCCAACGTAATCACCAAATCAGGTAAAGCGGTAGAAACAGCAGGAGATATAGACACCTTATTGCTCGATAAGACGGGGACTATCACAATCGGCAATCGAAAGGCTACCAACTTCTATCCCGCATTGGGAGTCTCGGAACAAGATTTCATCGCAGCTTGTCTGCTCTCTTCTCAATCGGATACCACACCCGAAGGTAAATCTATTGTAGAATTGGGATACAAGAGAAACACACAAGAGCGAAAAATAGTAACTACGGGCGGTCGATTAATTAAATTCTCTGCCGAAACCAAGACTTCGGGAATCAATTTGGAAGACGGAACCGAAATCCGTAAAGGAGCTTATGAAGCAATCCGAAATATAGTAGAGTCGGCCGGAAACAGTTTTCCTAAAGAAGTAGAAGATACTATAGTAGACATTACAGGCAATGGCGGCACACCGTTAGTTGTCAGTGTCAATAAAAAAGTAGCCGGTGTCATAGAATTGCAAGACATCATAAAACCGGGAATTCACGAACGTTTTGAACGTTTACGTAAGATGGGCGTTAAAACCGTAATGGTGACCGGCGACAATCCTTTAACGGCACAATATATAGCTACAAAAGCCGGCGTCGACGATTTTATTGCTGAAGCCAAGCCCGAAGATAAAATGGAATATATCAAGAAAGAACAGACAGCCGGAAAACTGGTGGCTATGATGGGCGATGGGACGAATGATGCTCCCGCATTGGCACAAGCCAATGTCGGAGTGGCAATGAATAGTGGCACTCAAGCGGCCAAAGAAGCCGGCAATATGGTCGATCTGGACAACGATCCGACAAAATTGATTGAGATAGTAGAAATAGGCAAACAATTGCTGATGACGCGTGGTACATTGACGACTTTCTCCATAGCCAACGATGTGGCCAAGTACTTTGCCATTGTGCCTGCCTTGTTTATGGTATCCATCCCGCAACTGGCTGCACTGAATGTCATGCAGCTTCACAGCCCGGCAAGTGCCATCCTCTCTGCCATCATCTTCAATGCGTTGATTATTCCCATACTCATTCCGCTTGCACTAAAGGGAGTACGCTATAAACCTATCGGAGCCTCTGCCCTACTTCGAAGAAATCTGCTGATTTACGGATTGGGCGGAGTGATTGTTCCTTTCATCGGAATCAAACTAATAGACTTATTCATAGGTTTGTTCTTTTAACAACATTACGACAATGAAAAATTTTATAAAATCGATCAAGCTGACTTTCGTCTTTTGTGCCTTACTGGCTGTATGCTATGTACTTGTGCTATGGATCTTTGCTCAATTTGCAGGACCGGGCCGAGGTGATGCACCAGTAGCTACCCTGCATGGCAAAGTTGTTGGTGCAGCCAATGTCGGACAGATGTTCAAAAAAGATATATATTTTTGGGGACGGCCATCATGCGCCGGCAACGGATATGACGGAACTTCTTCTGGCGGCAGCAACAAGGCTGTGAGCAATAAAGAATACCTCGCAGAAGTAGATCATCGCATCACAGATTTTCTGAAACATCATCCCTACTTAAAACGCAAAGACATACCTGCCGAAATGGTCACAGCGAGTGGATCCGGGCTTGACCCCGATATTTCACCACAAAGTGCCTATATCCAAATCCGCAGGATTGCCAACGCCCGCAAGTGCAATGAGAAAATAATAAAATCCATTGTCGATCGTCATATAGAAAAGCCGTTATTCGGACTTTTCGGACCCGAAAAAGTGAATGTATTGAAATTGAACATCGCTTTGGATAATATCAGAACAGAGAAACAAAATGTACAGCTAAATTGAAGCTGAGTATTGGTTTGCCTCATGATGATTTTCAATCATCATGAGGTTTTGATACACAAATATCTTATATTTGCAATTGAATACAAAATGAAAAAGGTTGATGACGCACATTATTTCCTCAATTTGATACAACGGTCCAAACGAGGAAAATTCAAGATATATATCGGTATGATAGCCGGAGTAGGTAAAACTTGCCGTATGCTTCGCGATGCAAAAGATTTGTTTAGAAACGGCATCGATGTACAGATAGGCTACATAGAGACACATGGTAGAGCCGAAACGGAAAAGCTACTGAAAGGGCTGCCTATCATCCCATGCAAAAAAGTCTTCTACAAGGGAAAAGAGCTGGAAGAAATGAATATGGAAGCCATACTGCAACTCCATCCCGAATTGGTCATCGTAGACGAACTGGCACATACGAACGTCGAAGGCAGCCGCAACGAAAAAAGGTGGCAAGACGTGATGGAACTGCTGGATGCGGGAATCAACGTACTATCGGCCGTCAATATTCAACATATAGAAAGCCTGAACGAAGAAGTTAAAAACATTGTCGGCATCGAAGTGCAAGAACGCATCCCCGACAATGTACTGCAAGAAGCCGATGAAGTCGTGAATATCGACCTTACGTCAGACGAATTGATAGAAAGACTTAAAGAGGGAAAAATATATAAGGAAGACAAAATAGAAAGTGCCTTAAACCATTTCTTTACACCCGAACATATCTTACAGCTCAGAGAGCTGGCTCTTAAAGAAGTAGCCTTGCGAGTTTCGAGAAAAGTAGAGAGCGAAGTGAAGCCTGCTATCCCCACTCTTCAAAAGCACTTTTTAGGATGTATAGGCACCAATGAAAAGAGGTCGCGCCATATCATCCGCAAGACAGCCCGGCTCACAGCAAGTACCAATGCCAAATTCTCGGTCTTGTATGTACGCACTCCCCAAGAGCAAAACGATAAAATAAGCTTGGCAGCACAACGCCACCTCATCAACAATTTCATTTTGGCAATCGACTTGGGAGCCGAAGTCATACAATACGAGGCCCCCAATATCATAGACGGCATCATCGAAGTATGTCAAAACAACCATATAAGTTCGGTATGCATTGGTAAGCCGAGGTTGAATTTGACCAATATTATTTTTGCGGCATTCCGCTATCGACATCTTTTCAATTCATTATCAAAATCGGATATAGATCTAATCATTTTATCATAAAATAAATCATGAAGACAAAAAATAAAATAGCATTATCTATCGGCATACTGCTCGTTGTTATTGTCAGTCTCGGATTTTTCACATCCCAATCGACACAGATCATGAAACTGAATACCGAAAACATATTGAAAGACAATTACAACTCGGTAGACTACGCTCAGAAAATGATATTTGCCGTCAATTCATTTTATAAGGATTCTGTCTCGGCCTCCAACCTGTTTCTGGAAAACCTGAAACTTCAAGAACACAATGTTACCGAACGCGAGGAGCGAATGGTGACCAGCCAATTGAGAAACGACTTTATGCAGTTTCGCCACCGTCCCGACAAAGACAACAAAATCCGACTTGACGAAACCATCAATCATCTTATCAAACTCAACACCGACGCCATCTGCCAGAAATCAGGAAAAGCCGTAAGCGACGCACGCGATGCACTGATTTGGACCATTGTCCTATCCATAGCAAGTGCTCTAATAGCCATATTTATGCTTATTAAATTCCCAAAGATACTGACATCGCCCATCAAAGAGCTATTGGCAGGTATTGTGGAAATATCGAACCATAATTACGACAAACGGCTCAATTTCGGACCGCGTTCCGAATTCAACGAGATGGCTAGCTCCTTTAATAATATGGCCCAAGAGCTATCGCAATTTCAAAAAAGCAGCATGGCACGCGTTATCTCTACCAAACAATACTTGGAAACGGTAATAAACGCCATTAAAGAGCCTATTTTAGGATTGGATAACGAAAAAAGCATACTATTTGCCAATCAGGCGTTGACGCAAATCATCAATCTTCCCGCAGCCGAAATCATTCATAAATCGGCTTTGGATATTTCTTTATCCAACGACCTGCTACGGAGACTCATCAGGGGACTGGAAAGCAAAAAAGAAGAAGATAACAATTCGCTCAAAATATATTCCGACAACAAAGAATGCTACTATGACGTCCACTATCTGCACCTACCCGAGAAATCGGGCACCGTCATCATGCTTTCGGACGTTACCAAGTTTAGAATGCTGGATAATGCCAAGACCAATTTCATTTCGATCATCTCACACGAATTGAAGACTCCGATAGCAGCGATTATGATGAGTCTGAAACTATTGGAAGATAACCGTGTAGGTGAGATGAACGACGAACAGAAATCTTTGGCACAAGGTATTCAAGAGAATAGCGAACGACTGCTCAACATCACCAGCGAACTGCTCAAAATGACACAAGTTGAGACAGGTTCTTTGCAATTGAATCCTAAAATCACCAAACCTATTGAGCTGATAGACTATGCTATAGGGGCAACCAGAATACTCGCAGAGCGTTTCAGATGCAACATTGAAGTAGAATATCCCGAAACAAAAATGCCCAAACTATTTGTCGATAGTGAAAAAATCGCTTGGGTAGTAACGAATCTACTGTCGAATGCCATTCACTATTCTCCCGAAAATTCGAGAATTATCATTGGAGCAAAACACGTGGGACATAATGTTGAAATCTTTGTTCGCGACTTCGGCAAAGGCATCGATCCCAGATACCATGACACCATCTTCGAACGCTACTTCCGTGTACCGGGAACAAAAATCCAAGGTAGCGGTCTAGGCCTTGCTATCTCAAAAGACTTTGTCGAAGCACATGGAGGCAACATCAGAGTAGATAGCGAGATAGGCAAAGGCAGTTGCTTCACTATCTCATTCAACGTTGCCTAAAACGAAATTCACAAATACAAAGAAACAAAAAAGAGCATAGAAGAAGCTATTTTTGAATTTTTATCGAAAGTCTTTTGAGGTTATTTTTGAGCGAATTTATTGGATTTGTTTCTCGATTTAGCCCGCTAAACTTTCGAAACAAGCCCGAGAAATGCGCCAAAAAGAGGCCAAAAGAATTCGAAACAGTTTCATACTATTATTTTTCTAAAAATTCAAAACAGTTTCTTAATATATTTATTGTAATTTTGTGCCCAAATGATTGAAGGCATAAAAATGGGATTAGAAAAAGGAATTTTCAAGAGAACGGAACTATTGGTGGGCAATGATCTGATGGACAAAATTGCCAATACGCGTATTATCATATTCGGTGTTGGAGGTGTAGGAAGCTGGTGTGCCGAGAGCCTTGTCAGGTCGGGCATTAAATACATCACCATCGTCGATTCCGACCGCATTTGCATTACTAATATCAACCGACAGCTAATGGCCACCACCAAAACAATTGGACAAGTCAAAGTAGAAGCACTCAAATCGCGCCTCTTGGAAATCAATCCTACCGCAGAAATCACAGCCTTACAAAAGATATATAGCGCCGAGACCTCCGATTCTTTCAATCTGGACAGCTACGACTATATCATTGATGCCATAGACAGTCTTCAGAACAAAGTCGATTTAATTAGGACAGCCACAAAGACAAGTGCTACATTCTTCTCATCAATGGGAGCGGCATTGAAAATGGACCCGATGAAAATCAAGACCGCCGAATTCTGGAAAGTGATAGGATGCCCATTGGCAGCGGCACTTCGCCGAAAAATAAGAAAAGGAGAAAAACTGACTAAAAAGTTCATGTGTGTGTATAGTGAAGAACTTTTAGAAAATAAAGGTTCCAATTCTCTGTGCGGCACAGACAAATGCATGTGCCCAAAAGCTAATATAGGACCGGGCGATCCTAATTTGATAAACCATGAATGGTGCAGCCAGAAAGCTCGGATTAACGGAACAATTGCCCATACCACTGCCATCTTCGGATTTACACTTGCCGGACTGGTAATACAGGATATTTATAAAAAATAAATCGATATCCCGGCATCATCTTTTCTGCATAAAAAGGCTTTAACCGCCAGCAAAAAGTAAACGCATAGACTCTATGAGAAGAAAATTCGAACCATATTTAAAATAAACTTTACAAATAAAAGTATCTTTTATTCTGACCAGATTTTTAATCATTTTCATAAAATACTGAAATATAAAGACAAAAAGTCTTTTTTACTAAAGTCAAATAGCAACATAAAGGTATTAATAGGTACCAAATAGTCATTGGGATTCTCTATTATATATCAATATGAATAATATCTATCATCACACTTTTAGAGCACTAACTTCCTTTTTTTGAAAAAGGGCAAAAAAACTGGTCAACTCAAAAATCGCAGCGAAAACATACCACAGCTTCGAAAATCGACAAACCTCTGCGGAATGTGCGGAATAGAATTCCCTCCTCTTTTATTTTTTTTATTTTTGGTTTTTATGTAATCATATTTCATACAATGATGGTATCATAATGATAAACGTGTTATACGTCGATAAAAAAATAGAGAGTTTATAGGGATTCTATTCCGCACATTCCGCACTTTTAGTAAAATAAGACAACACAAAACGATTTCGTCCAGATTTTCCATTCCATGCACCTTATCCAATACACGTATATACTTTAAATTAATAGAGTCCTTATCTTTCAAAAACCACATAAGGATCTAAAAATGTTGACGTCCATACGTTTTCAAAAAAACATAAGGACGTCACCGAGAAAACTAACATATGTTTTTTGCGACTCACGGGCGTGAGTCGCAAAAAACATCCTTATGTTACCGCAGTAACTAACGGAACTTACCGCAACAACATAAAGAAGTTTATAGCGCAAGATACGGTAGTTTCATAGACGGCATACGGATGTATTTCATAACAGGCTAACAATAAGCAAGATAACACCTTTTCGGAGTCCCAAAAACAAGCCTCACCTGTATATGTAACTCGTAACCAATGGGATAACATGACGGATAGAGTCTTAAAACTTTTTTTTGCAGTAAGTGTTAGCTTGAATAATTCATTTTTAGTTCGGGATAAGAAGAAAAATAAAAAGCAATTCAATGTACCTTTTTTTGTTGTCGTATGTACGTCACGCGAAAAACTTAAGGACGTCACAGAAACAACTAACATACGACAATTTTAACTATTGCCTGTAGTCAACTTGAAGAGTTTTTTGAGAGACGGCATTAAGCATTAATTCAACAAAATAGTAGAAATACATAAAAAGTTCGTATTTTTGCAGCTAGAAATATCTGATATGGAACAAACGGAATCAAATACAAATTTGTTGGAACAAATAAACTATCCGGCCGATTTAAGACGATTGACCGTAACGCAATTACCCGAAGTCTGCAAGGAATTACGCGAAGATATCATCAATGAATTATCGCGCAATCCCGGTCATTTTGCCTCATCATTGGGTGTGGTGGAACTGACTGTAGCCCTTCATTATGTGTTCGACACTCCTTACGACCGATTGGTATGGGATGTAGGACACCAAGCATACGGACACAAAATATTGACAGGACGACGCAAACAATTCTGTACCAATAGAAAACTGGGAGGCATCAGGCCATTCCCGTCTCCTTACGAAAGCGAATACGACACGTTCACTTGCGGGCATGCATCCAATTCAATTTCGGCAGCATTGGGTATGGCTGTAGCAGCCGATCTGAAAAAAGAAAAACGACATATCGTAGCGATTATAGGCGACGGCGCAATGAGCGGTGGACTATCATTCGAGGGTCTCAATAACGTTTCGACCGCACACAACAATATGCTCATCATTCTAAATGATAACAACATGAGTATCGACCGCAGTGTGGGCGGTATGAAAAACTACTTGATCAGGCTCACCAAGTTTACAACCTCTAAACGCTATAATAGAGCAAGATACCGCATTGCCAGATTGCTTTCGCGCCTGGGACTGATGGACGAGGACCGTCGCAAAGCCCTGATCCGTTTTGGGAACAGCCTGAAGTCAATGGCCGCTCATCAGCAAAACATGTTTGACGGCCTCAATATACGCTATTTCGGGCCGATAGACGGCCATGATGTAACAAATCTGGTAAGAGTACTGAATGACATAAAAGATATGGAAGGACCCAAGTTGCTTCATATCCATACCATAAAAGGAAAAGGGTTTGCTCCCGCCGAAAAAGCGGCCACCATATGGCATGCTCCCGGTCGTTTCGATCCGGAAACAGGCAAGCGAATAGTGAAAAGCGAAAACGGACAACCTCCGAAATTTCAGGATGTTTTTGGTGAAACGTTGCTCGAGCTAGCCGAACAAAACCCCAAGATAGTAGGAGTGACACCGGCTATGCCCACGGGATGCTCTATGAACATTATGATGGAAGCAATGCCCAAACGAACATTCGACGTCGGTATTGCCGAAGAGCATGCGGTGACTTTCAGTGGTGGCATGGCCAAAGAGGGGCTGCTGCCTTTTTGCAACATCTACTCGGCTTTTATACAAAGAGCTGTAGACAATGTGATTCATGATATTGCTATTCCGAATCTACACGTGGTGATGTGCCTAGACCGTGCCGGACTGGTAGGCGAAGACGGGCCGACTCACCACGGCGTCTTTGATATTGCCCTGTTTCATTCTATCCCACACTTAACACTAGCTGCACCAATGGACGAATGTGAACTGCGCCGATTAATGTACACGGCTCAGTTGCCGGACAAAGGACCATTCATGATTCGCTACCCCAGAGGACACGGTTCTGTAATAGATTGGCAATGCCCGTTTGAAGAAATACCCGTAGGCAAAGGACGAAAACTGAAAGACGGCAAAAATGTGGCTTTGATTTCGTATGGCCCGATAGGTATTATAGCTGCACGTGCCATTGAGAAAGCCGAAGCGGAATATAATATAACCATTGCTCACTATGACCTACGTTTTGCCAAGCCACTAGACACGGAAATGCTTGATGAAATAGGTAGCCGTTTCGATAAACTTATAACAATAGAAGACGGCGTCAAAGAAGGCGGAATAGGCAGCATTGTCACCGACTATATGAACGACCATAAACGCCATCTGCAAATAACACGCATCGGCACTCCCGACAATTTCGTAGAACACGGAACAGTGGATCAACTTTATCATCTCTGCGGAATGGACGAAGAAGGTATTTGCAATGAAATAGACCGATTGCTGAAAGGACATTGACTCTGACCCCCCTTTTATATCCATTCATGTTAAAAATAGTAGGCATCATGCTTTTGGGAATCTGCATTGGTTTCTTGTCCAGAAAAAAAGAACTGAAATGGATACGTCCCATCATTACATTATTAATATGGGTACTGCTGTTTTTGCTCGGCATTGAAGTAGGTTGCAACCGACGGGTCATCGAAGGCTTGCATACATTGGGTTTGGAGGCTATTGTGCTCAGTATAGGCGGTACTATAGGCAGTATTTTATTCGCGTGGCTGTTGTGGCGCTTCATCGGCAAGAAAGATTAGAAAAGCAACTATGAAAGGAAGTATTATTATGGTAGGATTCTTTGCCGCAGGAATCATCTCGGGATTATACCTAATTATTCCTCCTAACCTGACAGATAACAGTCTGAGTTATTATGCACTCTGCGGATTGATGTTATTTGTAGGTATCAGTGTAGGCAGCGACACCAAAACGCTAAAAAGCCTGCGCCATCTGAATCCTCGCTTAATGTTACTACCTTTAGCAACAATAGCCGGAACCCTAGCCGGTTGCAGCGCAGCAAGCTGCCTACTTCAACATCGGGCATTGACCGATTGCCTGGCCATAGGATCTGGAATGGGATACTATTCGCTATCGAGCATATTCATTACCCAATACAAAGGTGCCGAATTGGGTACGATAGCTCTGTTAGCCAATATATTCAGAGAAATCATCACACTACTTTGCGCCCCTTTCATAGCAAGACATTTCGGGTTATTGGCTCCTATTGCAGCAGGGGGCGCCACCACTATGGATACGACCCTACCCATCATCACGCAAGTATCGGGACAAAAGCTGGTCTTTGTTTCTATCTTCCACGGATTCGTAACAGATTTTTGCGTTCCGTTTTTAGTGACTTTCTTTTGTTTATTATAGGTACAGAAGATATTGTAAGAGCAACAACTTCATCAGTTTTCTGAGAATAATTATACATGCATTTATTTTCATAAAATTTAATAGAAGTAATAACAAAAACGTTGTAATACTTTCAATATTATTTATATCTTTGCGAGCAATTCAAAATACTTATACAAACAACTATTATTATGGTCAAGATTACGAAAGAAGCCGCTTTGGCCTATCATTCGATGGGTAAACCCGGCAAAATTGAGGTTGTGCCAACCAAACCATACAGCACACAAACAGATTTATCACTCGCCTACTCTCCCGGTGTTGCGACACCATGTCTTGAGATTGAGAAAAATCCTCAAGATGCGTATAAATATACCGACAAAGGGAATTTAGTTGCAGTCATATCAAACGGCACAGCCGTATTAGGACTGGGAGATATAGGCGCATTGAGCGGTAAACCTGTGATGGAAGGGAAAGGCCTGTTATTCAAAATTTATGCAGGAATTGATGTATTTGACATCGAAGTTGATGAAAAAGACCCTGAAAAGTTCATTGCAGCAGTAAAAGCGATTGCTCCTACTTTTGGAGGTATCAATCTGGAAGACATAAAGGCTCCCGAATGCTTTGAAATAGAAAGAAGGCTGAAAGAAGAGCTTAATATTCCGGTGATGCACGACGACCAACACGGCACAGCCATCATATCTTCGGCCGGATTGCTGAATGCACTTGAAATTGTAGACAAGAAAATTGACGAAGTAAAAATTGTAGTAAGCGGAGCGGGAGCTTCTGCCATTTCTTGTACCAAACTATACGTTTCGTTGGGTGCGAAGCTTGAAAACATTTTGATGTGCGACAGCAAGGGAGTCATTACCGATGACCGTCCCAATCTTTCAGAACAGAAAAAATACTTTGCCACGTCGCGCCGCGATGCCCATACTTTGGCCGAAGCGATCAAAGGAGCAGACGTATTCTTAGGATTATCACGCGCCGGACTGCTATCGCAAGACATGGTTCGCAGCATGGCAGCCAAACCCATTGTATTTGCCTTGGCCAACCCCGATCCTGAAATTACTTTCGAAGACGCTAAAGCTGCTCGTCCCGACGTTTTGATATCGACTGGTCGAAGCGATTATCCCAACCAGATTAATAATGTAATCGGTTTTCCGTATATCTTCCGTGGTGCACTTGATACTCAAGCGAAAACAATCAATGAAGAAATGAAACTGGCAGCGGCGCACGCTATTGCCGACTTGGCAAAACAACCCGTACCCGATGTAGTAAATGCTGTATACGACGTTAACAAACTAAGTTTCGGCCCGGATTATTTCATCCCGAAACCCGTTGATCCACGCCTCATAACCGAAGTATCTTGCGCTGTAGCGAAAGCTGCGATGGAAAGTGGAGTGGCTCGCAAGCCGATTGAGGACTGGGATCAGTACAAACAAAACCTTCGCGAATTGATGGGATATGAAACGAGAATGACTCGAAAGCTCTACGACACAGCTCGTAGCAACCCACAGCGAGTCGTATTTGCCGAAGGTATTCACCCCAATATGTTGAAGGCAGCCGTAGAGGCAAAGAACGAAGGTATTTGCAACCCTATATTACTGGGTAACAAAGAAGGTATAAAGAGTTTGGCAAAAGAATTGAACCTTAGTTTGCAAGGTGTAAAAATAATAGATCTACGCGATGAGAAAGAAGCCAGTCGTAGGGAACGCTACGCAAGCATCCTTACAAACAAACGTCAGCGTGAAGGAGCTACTTTACAAGAAGCCAACGATAAGATGTTTGAGCGCAACTATTTCGGTATGATGATGGTAGAGACGGGAGACGCCGATGCGTTTATCACCGGACTATACACCAAATATAGTAATACTATTAAAGTAGCAAAAGAGGTTATTGGCATACGCCCTGAAACGAAACATTTTGCTACCATGCATATTTTCAACACCAAAAAAGGCCCGCTATTCTTGGCTGACACATTGATTAATCATCACCCCGATGCAAACACATTGGCTGATGTTGCCAAACTGACTGCAAACGCTGTAAAATTCTTCAATCATACGCCTACTATCGCTATGGTATGCTATTCCAATTTTGGCGCTGATACGGAAGGCAGTCCCTTAATGGTTCACGATGCCGTTGCAAAATTACAGGCTGAAAATCCAGATATGGCTGTTGATGGAGAAATGCAGATAAATTTTGCCCTTGACACAAAACTCCGTGATGAAAAATATCCATTTACCCGTTTGAAAGGAAAGAAAGTAAATACTTTAATATTCCCGAATCTGACATCGGCAAACTCTGGATATAAGTTTTTGCAAGCGATGTCTATGCCAAGTACGGAAATGATAGGACCGATCCAAATGGGATTGAACAAGCCTATTCACTTCACTGATATAGAAAGTTCGGTTCGCGACATTGTCAATATTACCGCAGTTGCCGTTATTGATGCCATCGTAGAAAAACAAAAAGTTCAAAAGTGAAACATCCGCTTTCTAAAGCACAAATAATATGTATCCTTTTGCTATGGGCAGGGTTAATGTATATCGTACTCCGTTATACCCAACAGATTAACGGTTCGACAATACTAACCCTGCTGATAGCAACGGGGTTTATATTTGTTCCCATCTACAAATCGATACAAAAACACAACAACAGCAAAAAAAGCCAATAAAGAAACGGTTTAAAAAGCAGGTACCACTATTATTCGGATAATAGTGAATAATAGGTATCCGACACATGATCATCATAATCGCAACCTGTCTCTTGCAAATCGATTATATATAGTGTATTTCTCAACGATGTCTATTGTCCATAATCAAGAACTTTGAGCAGGTAATAAATGTGTGTATCTATTAATTATCCACGGATAATATTCCCTTTATAATTTTCAATATAAATCGTTTTAAGTTTTACTTCAACGGAACAACGGCCTTTCAATTATCCAATTGATATTTAGTTCAAAAAATAATCAATTGGCGAGGCCCATTTATTATATTCTTAATTAAGTACACCCCTATTTCGAAAAATAATTTATTTATTATTTCTTTTTTAATAAACATATCACTATATTTGTTGCTCATTACGTATAGTCTATTTATAAAGAATCGTTATTAAATAATATCATAACCATGAGTAACAGAAGAGATTTTATAAAGAAAGCTGCTTTGGCCGGAGCCTCCGCAATGGTTGCTCCTTCACTGTTGAAAGCAGAGACACTCAGCGGCAGCAGCATTAATCTGTCGGACTCAAAAGCCGACACAGGTATTGAAAGTAGGCTTATTGTCCCGAAAAACAACGGACTAAGAATAACCGGTACTTTCCTCGATGAAATATCACACGACATACCCCACCAGAATTGGGGCGAAAAAGAATGGGACCGCGACTTCCGCCACATGAAAGCAATCGGAATAGATACGGTTATCGTTATCCGCTCAGGATATCGCAAGTTTATCACATACCCATCACCCTACCTACTAAAAAAAGGATGCTATATGCCCTCGGTAGACCTAATAGATATGTACCTTCGCCTTGCCGACAAATACAATATGAAATTTTACTTCGGTCTTTACGATTCGGGGCGTTACTGGGACACGGGAGACATGACATGGGAAATAGAAGATAATAAATATGTGATTGACGAAGCTTGGAATATGTATGGCAAAAAGCACAAGAGTTTTGGAGGTTGGTATATCAGTGGTGAAATCAGCCGTCGTACCAAAGGTGCCATCTCGGCTTTTCACGCCATGGGAAAACAATGTAAAGACCTATCGGGAGGACTGCCCACCTTTATATCTCCGTGGATTGATGGGAAAAAAGCCGTTATGGGTACCGGCAAAATGACCAATGACCAAGCTGTTTCGGTACAAGAGCATGAAAAAGAATGGGGTGAAATATTCGACGGCATCCACGATGTAGTAGATGCCTGCGCATTCCAAGACGGACACATCGATTACGACGAACTGGACGCATTCTTTACGGTCAATAAACGCCTCGCAGATAAATACCACATGCAATGCTGGACCAATGCCGAAACATTCGACCGCGATATGCCAATTAACTTTCTCCCTATAAAATTTGATAAGCTAAGACTGAAACTCGAAGCTGCCAAACGTTCGCACTACGACAAAGCCATTACTTTTGAGTTTTCTCATTTCATGAGTCCGCAATCGGCTTATTTACAAGCAGGGCACTTGTACGACCGTTACAAAGAATATTTCGGTATCAAATAATCTATTTGTCTACAGACAATATAAATAAAACATATGAAATCCAAAGAAAATGTAGGTTACGTATTCTTCCTTGCCATTGTTGCGGCATTCGGAGGATTTTTATTCGGATACGATACAGCCGTTATATCCGGAACAATCAGTAAAGTAGGCGATCTGTTCCACCTCAGCTCTATACAACAGGGATGGTTAGGTTCGAGCGCCATAGTGGGTTCTATTGCAGGAGCTCTATGTGCCGGTTTTATCAGTGACTATATGGGACGTAAAAAGACGATGATTATAGCAGCAATTCTTTTTATTGTTTCTGGATTTGGCTGTGCAATCAGTGCATCTTTCGCCCAACTCATCATTTGGCGCATTGTAGGTGGCATCGGTATTGGCGTCGTTTCGGTAGTATCACCCGTCTATATATCCGAGATAGCCATTACGAAATGTAGAGGTCTGCTTGTAGCACTTTATCAATTAGCTATAACAATCGGTATATTGGCATCCTACTATATTAATTATTTGCTCGAGAATTTTTCGCACACAGGCGAATTGGGTAATACCTTAATGCACCAAATATTTATCAGCGAAGTATGGCGTAGCATGCTGGGAATGGAAAGCCTACCGGCAATATTATTCCTTATACTCGTATTCTTTATTCCGGAAAGTCCTCGTTGGATGATCATTAAAGACAAAATAAGCGGTGCCAGTGCCATATTGTCGCGAATATATCGCACTAAAGAAGACGCTGACTTGCAAATAAAAGAAACCCTATCAACCGCCGGCAACAAAAAGAAATCAGACTTTTCAGTTATTTTCCAGGCAGGTATCAAAAAGGCAGTTATCATTGGTGTATGCATAGCCATACTTGGACAATTCATGGGTGTCAACGCCGTTATATATTACGGCCCTGAAATGTTCAAAAGCGCCCATCTGTCGGGTGGAGACTCTCTATTTGCACAAGTGCTGGTAGGCCTTGTCAATATGCTCACAACAGTACTGGCGATGTTCATTATTGATCGTTTGGGACGGAAGAAGTTAATCTATTTTGGTGTATCGGGCATGATACTATCGCTTATTTTGATTGTATCCTATTATCTCACCGGAGCACAGAACTATTCCATCGTTATCTATTTCATGCTATACATATTCTTCCAAGCAGTATCTATCAGCGCTATAGTATGGGTACTTCTATCTGAAATGTATCCCACTAGAGTTCGTGGAGTGGCGATGTCCATTGCAAGCTTTGCTCTTTGGGCGGCAAACTTCATCATTGTGCTGCTTACTCCCGTACTTTTCGAGATCATTAGTCCCGCGGGTCTATTCATCATGTTTGCAGTAATGTGCTTACCTTACATGTTTATCATGTGGAAGTACGTACCTGAAACAGCAGGCAAATCTCTTGAAGAGATCGAACGTTATTGGACGAAAGATAAATAATAAAGTTGTAATCCTAATATAATAGTAGAATATATTAAATGAATAATAAAACGCATAAGTTATCATTACTCCTTTTATTCATATTGGGTGTAATTTCTATCAATATTTCGGCGCAATCACTTGCGTCGAAACGTTTGCTGATGTGGTTTGATGCCGAAGCAAATTTTCAACGTTTCAGCAATACCGATTCAATAGATTATTATCTGAACAAGATAAAGGCATTGGGATTTACAGATGCAGTGGTTGATGTACGACCCATTACCGGAGAAGTTTTGTTCGATAGTTCTCATGCCCCTAAAATGAAAGAATGGCACGGCTATACACGTCCCGATTTTGATTATCTAGGACACTTTATCAAAACGGCCCATAAACTAGGGCTTAAAGTACAAGCCTCACTTAATATTTTCGTTGCAGGACATAACTATTTTGACCGTGGATTAGTCTATACTTCTCACCCTGAATGGGCGTCTACCGTATATACCCCGCAAGGTATGAAGTCTATTATGGAACAAAAGGAGAAATATTCCGCAATGGTCAACCCCATTGATCCTACATTCAGAACACATATTCTAAACGTTCTTTGCGATTTAGTGCGCGAATATCCTACTCTTGATGGTATTATGCTCGATAGAGTACGTTATGACGGCATCGAAGCCGATTTTTCAGAGATGTCACACAAAGCTTTCGAGCAATATATACACCGTAAAGTAGAGCACTTCCCTACAGATATTATGACATGGAAAAAAGACAACGAAGGCAAATACCATGTAGCAGAAGGAAGCTTGTTTAAAGAATGGATAGAATGGCGCACAAAAAATATTTATGATTTTATGGCACAAGCCCGTAAAACAGTCAAAGCTATCAACCCTAAATTATCTTTTGGAACTTATACCGGTGCTTGGTATCCGTCCTATTATGAAGTGGGCGTCAACTTTGCGAGCAAACAATACGACCCTTCAAAAGATTATGATTGGGCAACCGCTAACTACAAAAAATATGGATATGCAGAACTTCTTGACTTATATGCAACCGGGAACTACTACACTGACATAACCATTGGCGATGCAGAGAAAAACACCACAGGTGTGCGCAACGAAACAGACTCGGAAACACAAATCGGTACGTGGTATTCGGTAGAGGGTTCGTGCCGCCATCTACGAGGTATCTTAAGAAAGAACAAATTTATGGGTGGAGTCCTTGTCGACCAATTCTATAGCCACCCTATAGGGCTGACCGAATCTATTGCCATGAATTTAAAAGAATCGGATGGATTGATGATTTTCGACATTTGCCACATCATTCAAAAAAATCTATGGCAAAAAATAGAAGCAGGTATAAAGAAAGGCAAAAAATAAGATATTAATAAATAACAAAAAGATGCAGACCATTAAACAAGCTCGAGCTCACTCTCTGGATGCATTGAGAGGATATGCCATTATGACCATGATACTTTCGGCTACGGAAGCTTTCAGTATTTTACCCCGCTGGATGTATCATGCACAAGTACCACCACCAAATCATATTTTCACGCCTACGATCTTTGGTATCACTTGGGTAGATCTAATCTTTCCATTCTTCCTTTTTTCAATGGGTGCCGCCTTTCCTCTATCACTCGGGCGACAATATGCAAAAGGGGTAAGCAAACAGGAACTTTGTTATAAAAGTGTACTAAGATGGCTGAAACTCTGTTTCTTTGCCATCTATATACAGCACCTGTTCCCTTACATGCTAGGATATTCTAATCCGAAGATAGGATATGCAGTTGCCTTTTGTGGATTTCTGCTGATGTTCCCAATGTTCATGAAAAGTCCATTCCATATCAAAAAGCCATGGTCTACGGTCATTAACGGAGCATGCTATTTGATTGGTTTCGCATGGATCTATTTTCAGCCATACCAGAACGGCAAACCGTTTTCTCCGAATGATACGGATATCATCATTTTGATTTTGGCAAACGTTGCAGTAATCGGTTCCATCATTTATATCTATACGATGGACAATATTCACGCACGGCTAGCTGTGCTTCCCATTCTAATAGGTATTATCTTGTCGGCAGGAACAAATGGTTCGTGGGCAAAAGCCGTTATGGATTTCACCCCTTTCAATTGGCTCTATGAATTTCGCTTCCTCGAATATCTACTCATCATTATACCGGGAACTATCGCAGGAGATCTGCTATCCAATTGGTTAAATGAGAAAAACGCCGACAACAGTGACCAGCAAGCCACTAAATTGCCACAAAAAGACGAACGACATATAGCCATTGCTATGCTGTTGTGCTTGTTGCTTATTATCACGAATCTAGTCTGTCTATACAATCGTTTCATGGTAACCAATCTGATTATATCAGGAACTATCCTGACAACACTACATTTCTTACTTAAATCGGAAGATAGTGATATGCGATTCTGGCACAAACTTTATACCTATGGCGCATACTTGCTGATGCTAGGCCTTTGTTTCGAAGCATTTCAAGGCGGTATCCGAAAGGACGACGTAACGATAAGCTATCTGCTTGTTACCTCTGGACTAGCATTTATAGCATTGATATTTCTCTCTATACTGTGCGACTATTATCACTGCAAATTAGTATCTTTACCATTAGAAATGATTGGGAAAAACCCTATGATAGCATACGTATCCGACTCGTTGGTAGTGATTCCTCTTCTAATGCTAACAGGCATTTATGATCTGTTCACCATGATGGACCACAATCCATGGCTCGGATTTTTAAAAGGTATCATACTAACGGCACTCTGCATGCTTGTGACAACACTATGCACCAAGTTGAAATGGTTCTGGAAAACATAATACGTCTGCATCGATAAGACTAACAATATATACAACATGAAAAAACTAAGTTTATTAATTTACTTATTTTGGGCAACCATATTATCGGCTAATGTAGCAGAAGCCAAAGTCATCACTAAAGCCAGCTCCAACGATGTAACTTACATGGGGCGTACTCAAATTGGAGCCGACGGCTCGGTCAGTTACGATTGGGTAGGAGTTTATTTGCAAACAGATTTTAGCGGAGGCGATATAGCTATCCTCGCATCAGATGCCGGTACCAGTTATCATAATGTATTCATTGATGGCAAATGGATGCAGAAGATTAAAATCAGTGGCAAGAATACTCAAATAATTCATTTGGCAAAAGGATTGTCCAAAGGTTTTCATCGCCTGAAATTACAGAAATGTACAGAGGGTGAATTCGGTTGCACCACCATACACCAATTTATTCTGGCTACAGGCGGTCGGTTGAAAGCGGTCCCCCATCAAAGCAGAATGATAGAAATCTATGGCGATTCTTATACTTGTGGCTATGGCAGTGAAAGCCCTAAAGCTGATGATCCGTTCAAACTAGAAACAGAAAATTGTAACAAAGCATACGGTTGCATTATCGCTCGCTATTTTGATGCCGACTATGCATTAATAGCACATTCGGGACGTGGCATAATGCACAATTGGGGCGATTCGGTACGTTTATCGGCAAGTACAATGAGCGACCGCATAGGACAGGTCTTTGACAACCATGGCAGTGCTGCCTACGATTTCAAATCGTACAAGCCCGATCTAGTTATGATCAACCTTGGTACTAATGACTTCTCGCCAAAAGTAACACCTACTGATGAGGAATACGTAAACGGGTATATCAACATCATAAATAGAATTCGTAAAGCATACGGTGCAACAGTACCCATTCTATGCATTTTACCACATTCGGGAGGACATACGATGGAGTGCGTACCTCAGGTAATCAAAAAGATGAATGCAGACAAATACCTATTTATCTCTAACCCGATGGAAAATATCGTCACTGAGAAATACGATATGGGAGCGTCCTATCATCCCAATTATGCGGGGCATTGCAAAATAGCGATGACATTGATTCCACGCATCAGTGCAATCACCGGATGGAAGTTGGAAAATAAAGTTGTAAAATAGTATCAATAAACCAGTTAAAGCAACTATTTTAAACGATAAAAAAGAAGAAAAGAGCGTGCAAACGTTCTTTTCTTCTTTTTTATTAAATTTCTTCTATTCACTATTTTATTCGAATAATTATATGTATTTTTGTGGCAATTAGTTATAATAGGATGGTAAAAGATTTAATTTCCCCTGACTATATATTTGAGGCGAGTTGGGAAGTTTGCAATAAAGTAGGCGGTATATATACAGTTTTGTCGACAAGGGAAAAAACCCTACAAAAGCACTTCAAAGATCATATTTATTTTATAGGCCCAGATATATGGAAAGGAAAAGATAACCCCTTGTTTGAAGAAAACAAAGATATATACGCTTCTTGGCGAGAACAGGCTGCAAACAAAGAAAAGCTGAACATTAGAATCGGACGATGGAATATTCCGGGAAAACCGATTGTCTTTTTAGTGGATTTTGCTCCTTTCTTTGCCCAGAAAAATGATATTTATACCAATGCGTGGCTAACATATAGGGTAGATTCCCTTCATGCTTATGGCGACTATGACGAAGCATCTATGTTCTCGTACGCCGCTGCCAAAGTATGCGAAAGTTTCTATCATTATTACTTATCAGAACACGACAAAGTAATCTATCAAGCGCACGAATGGATGACAGGATTGGGGCTTTTATATCTGCGTCATTTTGTACCGGAGATTGCTACAATATTTACTACTCACGCCACCTCTATAGGACGTTCGATTGCAGGTAATCAGAAACCATTATACGACTATCTGAAAGAATACGATGGAGACCAGATGGCCGAAGAATTGAATATGCAATCCAAACATTCCATCGAGAAGCAGACAGCTCAAAATGCCGACTGTTTCACAACTGTGAGCGAAATAACAGATGCCGAATGCAATGCCTTACTAGAAAAGCCTGCCGACGTCATCTTGATGAATGGATTCGAAAACGACTTTGTCCCGAAAAACGATGCTTTTGACAGAAAGCGTAATGAAGCCCGACAAACATTGCTCCACACCGCGAATGCGCTGATGGGAACAGATATGAAAGAAGACACGCTGATAATAGGTACCGGCGGCAGATATGAATTTAAGAACAAGGGTATTGATGTCTTTATCGAAGCACTAGGCAAGCTAAATGAAGACGAGAATCTAAAGCGTTCTATATTAGCGTACATTAATGTACCGGCATACATTGTGGGGCCAAGAAACGATTTAAGAGAACGTTTGGAAAGCGGTCAGAAGTTCGACACTCCACTGTATGATTCTTATATAACCCATTGGCTTCACAACATCAGCCAAGATTCTGTTATCAATATGCTGCGTGGCAAAGGTTTGTTCAATACCAATAAAGACAAAGTAAAGGTCATATTTGTACCATGCTATCTGAACGGTTGCGATGGAATAATGAATAAAACATATTATGACTTGGAAATAGGCGACGACCTTTGCATCTTTGCATCATATTACGAACCGTGGGGATATACACCACTTGAAAGCGTCGCTTTTCATGTTCCAACCATTACTACGGATTTGGCCGGTTTTGGACTTTGGGTGAAAGGACTAAAGAATATAAACGGTATTGAAGACGGAGTAGAAGTGCTACACCGCTCCGACTACAATTATACAGAAGTAGCCGATGGAATAAAAAATACGATACTACGTTTCGCCGAGAAGACACAGGAAGAAGTAAAGAGCATCAGGCACAATGCTACACTGGTAGCCGAAAAAGCATTGTGGAAACATTTCATCAAATACTACTTTGAAGCCTACAACGTTGCATTGCAAAAAGCTGAAGCACGTTTGAATAAGAAATAATTTATCAATTAGAAAATATGAAAGTTAGAGTAAGTAATGCGAATACTCCCGAATGGAAGACCATTATGGTAAAGTCGAGTATTCCTTCTGAATTACAAAAGTTAGTAGAAATTGCCCACAATATGTGGTGGGCATGGAACTACGAAGCCACCGAACTTTTCAGCGACCTGGATAGTAATTTGTGGGAAGAGGTTGGAAAGAATCCGGTACTACTACTCGAAAGAATGAGCTTTGAAAAGAAAGAGAAATTGATTAAAGACAAAGCCACCATTCGCAGAATGAACGATGTTTATGCCCAGTTCCGTGAATATATCGAAACCAAGCCCGATAATAAACGTCCATCGGTAGCTTACTTCAGCATGGAATATGGATTGAATAACATACTTAAAATATATTCGGGAGGCTTGGGTATTCTGGCAGGAGATTATCTGAAAGAAGCCTCAGATAGTAATGTCGATCTTTGCGGTATCGGCCTACTATACCGCTACGGATATTTCACCCAAACGCTATCGATGGATGGGCAACAAATAGCCAACTACGAAGCACAAAACTTCAGCCAACTGCCCATTGAGAGAGTTCTGGACAAAGAAGGCAATCCATTGGTCATACATGTGCCATACCTTAATTATTTTGTCCATACAAATATATGGCGTGTCAATGTAGGACGTATACCGCTATACCTAATGGACACCGATAACGAAATGAACAGTGAATTCGACCGTCCCATCACTCACCATCTTTACGGCGGCGACAATGAGAACCGTTTGAAACAAGAAATACTATTAGGTATTGGTGGTATCATGACATTAAAGGCACTCGGCATCAAAAAAGATATATATCACTGCAACGAAGGACATGCCGCACTCATTAATATTGAAAGGCTATGCGACTATATTGCCGACGGATTAAGTTATGAGCAAGCAATTGAATTAGTTCGCGCCTCTTCGCTTTATACGGTTCATACGCCGGTTCCGGCAGGACACGACTACTTTGACGAAAGTTTGTTCGGCAAGTATATGAGCGGTTACCCACAGAAAATGAATATTTCATGGGACGACTTGATGAACATGGGACGCACTAATCCCGGTGATAAAAGTGAACGCTTTTGTATGTCTACATTTGCATGCAACACTTGCCAAGAAGTCAACGGAGTAAGTAAGCTTCATGGTAAAGTTTCACAAAAGATGTTCTCTAATATTTGGAAAGGTTACTTCCCAGAAGAGAGCCATGTGGGCTATGTCACTAATGGAGTACATTTTTCTACTTGGTGCGCTACCGAATGGAAAAAGCTCTATGCCGACCATTTTGACGAAAACTTCATGTACGATTTATCCAACGAGGATCTTTGGAAAACGATATACGATGTTCCCGATAGTGAAATATGGAATACCCGCATGGTGTTGAAACAAAAGCTGGTTGATTATATTCGCGAACAATTCCGTGACAACTGGCTGAAAAATCAGGGAGATCCTTCGCGTATTGTATCTATCTTGGACAAAATAAATCCCAACGCATTATTAATTGGCTTCGGCCGCCGATTTGCAACATACAAACGTGCCCATCTACTGTTCATGGATTTGGATCGTTTAGCCAAAATCGTCAATGACCCCCACCATCCCGTGCAATTCATCTATACAGGCAAAGCTCATCCGGCAGACGGCGCAGGCCAAGGTCTTATCAAAAAGATTGTAGATATTTCCCGTCGTCCCGAATTCTTAGGAAAAATTATTTTTCTTGAGAACTATGACATGCAATTGGCACGCCGGCTCGTTTCGGGTGTCGATATTTGGCTGAATACGCCAACACGTCCTCTCGAAGCTTCGGGAACATCGGGCGAAAAAGCATTGATGAACGGTGTCATCAATTTCTCTGTTCTTGACGGCTGGTGGCTCGAAGGATATCGGGAAGGTGCAGGTTGGGCACTAACAGACAAATGTACTTATCAGAACCAAGATCATCAGGATCAACTAGATGCCGCTACCATTTATAGTCTGCTGGAGACAGAAATTGTTCCGCTATTCTATGCGCACAACAAAGAAGGCTATTCCAAAGGATGGATTCAAGTGATAAAGAATTCTATTGCCCAAATAGCTCCTCATTTTACAATGAAACGTCAATTGGATGACTATTACGAAAAGTTCTACAACAAAGAAGCAAGTCGTTTCCATCTGCTCGCAGCCAACAATTGTGCCAAAGCTAAAGAAATAGCTGCATGGAAAAACGAAGTCGTTGACAAATGGGATAGCATCGAAGTCGTTTCAACCAATTTCTCCAAATCTATGATAGATGGCGTTGAAAGCGGTAAAGACTACGAAATAACCGTTGTTATCGATGAAAAAGGATTGAATGATGCTATCGGTTTAGAATTAGTAGCTACCACGACCAACGCTGATGGCGAACAATGTATTAGTCAGATAGACGCATTCAAAGTGGTGAAATGTGAAGGCAATTATTATACCTTCAAACTAACGACCGTTCTACATGATGCAGGTTGCTACAAAATAGCATTCCGTATATTCCCCAAGAATCCGGATCTGCCTCACCGTCAAGATTTATGCTACGTGCATTGGTTTTCTTAAAAATATACGACCATGAAAATTAATTATTCTTTTATTCGAGCTATTTTCGCGTTAATCATCGGATTGGTACTTGTCTGTGCTCCCGACGATTCGGCAAAATATATCGTTATAACTATCGGCATCCTGTTTCTTGCGCCGGGAATAATTGTCCTGATCGATTATTTGGCCTCAATGAATAACAAGACAGCGACTACCTTCTCTACAGAGCAGAAGGCAGTTGCTCTGCCTAGACGATTTCCCATTGAAGGGCTTGGAAGTATACTCTTAGGATTATGGTTTATCGTCTCGCCCACATTCTTTGCCAATTTAATGATCATCGTTCTCAGTATCATACTAATCATTGCCGGATTGCAACAACTCTATGCACTATCGGTTGCCCGCCAATGGAAAAAAGTTCACTACTCCTTCTATATTACTCCACTACTTATACTAGGCGCAGGACTTTATTCGCTATTGAATCCTAGTGCAGTACGCAATACTATACTAATAATAATTGGCATTGCCTGCCTCGTATATGCTGTTTCAGAATTGGTCAATTGGTTCCTTTTTACTCGGCACAAGCCACAAATAACAGAGAAACAATAAACATCAACGATTAATTACCATAACATGCAGTCACTGTATCCATCCATTCTTCTACAGCATGCCATTGACGAGTTTGCCAAATTGCCTGGTATAGGCAGCAAAACGGCTTTAAGATTAGTACTTCATCTATTAAAACAAGATGATCAAACGGTTGAAACTTTTGCCGATGCTATACGCAAATTGAAGAAAGAAGTAAAATACTGCAAAGTATGCCACAATATTTCCGATACGGAAACTTGCCGTATTTGTTCGAATCCACGGCGAGATGCCTCAATAATTTGCGTAGTCGAAAATATCAGAGATGTGATGGCTATAGAAGATACACTTCAATTCACAGGGCTATATCATGTACTCGGTGGAGTGATTTCGCCGATGGACGGCATTGGACCCAGTGACTTACAAATAGCAAGCCTGGTAGAACGTGTCAAAACGGGTAATATACGCGAAGTCATTTTGGCTCTAAGCACTACGATGGAAGGAGAAACAACGAACTTTTATATCTACCGCCAGTTAGAAAAACTAAACACTAAGATATCGACCATCGCCAAGGGAGTAGCAGTGGGCGATGAATTAATCTACACAGACGAATTAACATTGGGACGCAGCATTGTGAACCGCGTACCGTTCACTGGAAAATAAAAAACCGAAACATTCATGGAAGAACAAATACAAAAAGTCAACAAGACACTTAACAAATGCTACATCATATTTTGGGTATTGCCCATATTGATTGTCGTTTGCGGAGAACTGAACATTATCCCCAATGGAGGAGCCTTTGTTGCCAATGCCGCTTTTGTATACGGCTATCAATTTATGGGCATTTTACTTGCCGTATGTTTGGTTCCCATCTCATTGAAACTATTTCAATGGTCGATGGAAAAGAAAATAGACAAGCTCTCTTTCCCAGTGGCACTTAGAAAGTATGGCAAAATATGTATCATTCGACTTGCCATGCTAGCCCTTGTTTCGGTATTTAACCTCATAGCCTATTATCTTATTGCAAGTACCACCTGTTTGTTCTGTGCAACGATAGCATTGGCCATGTCGCTTTTTTGTATACCAAGCGACCGCCGTTTACGTGAAGAATTACACTTAATACCAACTAATGATAACGAAAAGAAGAAGTGAAAAACTGTTTTTTTGAAGGTCAACAAATTAAATTAAGAGCGCTCGAGCCCGAGGATTTGGAGTTTCTCTACCAGATTGAAAACGATCCCGAACTGTGGGACGTAAGTTGCTTCAACGTTCCCTATTCTAAATATGTGCTCAGACAATACATATCAGATACTCAATATGATGTTTATTCCGATCGGCAACTGCGACTTATCATCCAACACAAAAAAGACAATAAAGCCATTGGAACAATAGATATTACAGACTTCTCGATACAGCATTCAAGAGGTGCAATCGGTATTGCATTATTAAAAGAATACAGACATAAAAAAATAGGAAACGAAACGCTCTCGCTATTGTGCGATTATGCATTTCGTTTCCTTCACTTTCACCAATTGTATGCTCATATCGCGACCGGCAATGAAGCATCTTTGTCGCTCTTCCGTTCATGCAGATTCACAGATTGCGGTATTATCAAAGACTGGTTACACATAGAAAACAAATGGGTAGATGTCGTCCTCATGCAACGCATCGCCGAACTTTAACATCTCTTCTTGTTTCGGCCTCCACCGAAGAAGCGAACTATACGATATCCCCACATAGCACCCTGATAAAGTGACACCACACTCTTCAGACCGTATGCCATCCTATCGGTGAAAGATATGGCTTCTTTGACCGGACGAAATGTTTGACGCCAAGTCTTACCAATTTCCTTTTCTTGCAGATCAATTTTATTGAGTAGCCGCTGTTTGCGCTTTTCAAGATCATCGAGTGTAATTTGCTTTTTACTCATATTCTTCCTCCTCTTTGTTTTCTTCGCCTTCAAGGAACAAATGTGACAAAAAATTCACCGTCGGCACAATAATAAGCCGATGGCGGAAAGCAGCTATTACGACCAATAATAACAAGGCCAAACCTCCAATGATAGCAAAACTCCATGCCATGCTACCAATAACAGAATCAATAGCGTATGCCAAAGCCATGAACAAATAAAACAATGCCACCGCCCCTAATATGAGAAGAACGACAAGCAATAGAAGTGTAGATAGCAATACCGATAGCTTGCCAGTCAAATTAACGAGCGCCAAGTCTTTGTGCAACTTCAGATATTGCCTTATCTGATCAAATAATTGTTCAAAGCTTTCAATACTATGATCTTCGCCAAACAGCATACTCATAAATTACTCAGCCGAACTTGCTTCAGCTTCATCGTCCACATATACTTTTTCTTTCCCTTTGATGCGGGCTATAATGTCATCAACAAGCGCCTTCATATCTTTCTTACTAAGCTTTACTCCTTTCTTTTCGAGGGCTTCCTTAATTTTCTCACGCGTTTCCTCACCTTTGTCAGGAGCAAACAAAATTCCCATAGCAGCACCAATAGCTACTCCGCCCAACAGGGCTACTAATGTATTAACACCTTTCATAATCGTAGAGTTTTATAAGTTAGTAATAAGAACATCGTGAAAAACTTTTCACAAAACAAAAATAACCTTTTTTTTTCATATTTCCAAGTTCTTCGTGCACTTATTTCGTAGAAAGAGTTTTAAATAAAGCGAAAGTTACCATATTTATTCAATATATACTGCCATACTCTAATTTCCGAAACAAAAATAAAAAAACTAACGTATGTCGCAGCCATAACTAAAGGAAGTTACTGCGGTAACTAACGTTAGTTATCATGACAACTAACGTTAGTTTCTCCTGCGACATACGTTAGTTATGGCTGCGACATACATCTGTTTTTTTAGATGCTAAGGCAAGAGTGAAGCCAAGTCTATAATAAATACAATAACTGGGTGGCGATGGTAGTGCCTTCTCTTATAAATCTATTATTTTCATTTTACTATACCTGGGCATTTGTTACTCTGATAGCAATACCTCAGTTCGGAATAAGTTTAGAATAGAGCAAGTTGTTTAATCTAATGACTTATCCCGAACTGAGGTATTACACTCTTACTGAAATAAAATAAACGAAATAATGTCTTCGTACTTATATAGCTTGCGACCCAGGCTCCTGAGTCGCAAGCTTCGTCTAAATATCATCAATCAATGATTCTATCAATTTTGAGAATGATAAGAGAAGAAGTCATAATCGGCACAGGCTTTTGATATCGTTGCAACCGATTGGGCAAACAGTCCGAGATAGACACCGGTAAATCCACCATTCGTTTCAGAACTCAAATACCAGATATTGATTTTGTCAAGCAAATGATAATTTATGCCATCGATAGAATAAGAGAAAAAATAATAATCTTTATTACCGGCTGCCCGAAGATATACTTTCCCTTTCGGCACTTCTATCCGGGCAGCAATATGTTTCAGCACCCCTATCCGATAGCGAAGCGTCAATGACTGCTTACCCGAAACAGCACTTCGGCCCACAAACAAGTCATAATGAGCTGAAGGATCCATATAAACTGTCAAGCCGGCCTCATCACCCACCGATTCATTTTCCAAGTGTACCCGTGTCGTTGCCGTGAAATCAATATCTTCTTGCCTACGTCCCACAAAAGTAGGCGAATCCGATTCATCCAATGTTACAGAAGTGCCCTTCAACCGCAAAACGCCTTTCTTTGGAAAAAGCGCGTAATTTTGCATAGACGGATTGCGCAAATAATTCCACTCCACCCCTAAGTGAGGTTGATCAAACGCAATGCCGCTCATCGATTTCTTAAATGGCTTCAGAGGTAAAGTCGGTACCTTCATATCCAAGCTCACCGTGCCATCTCCGTTCACAACCGGCCATGCTCCGCAATCCCATCGCACGGGAGCCAGAAAAGTTTCGCGTCCCAGCACATGATGCAAACCGCTTTGCGGACGAAATCCCAAAAAGACGATCCACCACGAACCGTCATGTGCTTCGACAAAATCGGCATGCCCCGTCCCTTGAATAGGATTTGACTGAGCGTTCATATTAATGTGTGTCAATATCGGATTTGAGGGATTCGACATATAGGGTCCATATATATCTCGACTTCGAGCAACGGTAACCTTATGTCCATATTCAGTGCCACCTTCGGCTATCAACAGATAATACCAGCCATCCTTTTTATAAAGATGCGGAGATTCGGGATATCGCCCGCCTGTTCCCTGCCAGATGGATCTGCTTTCGGACAATTGCTCGCCAGTATCGGGATTAATTTCACTCAGACAAATGGTATTATCGGGGTTGGAAGTCATATAGCATTTGCCGTTTTCAAAGTAAAGTGAAGGATCAATCCCTTTCTGTTTCAACCACACCGGATCAGACCACTCGCCTGCCGGATCTTTAGAATGGACAATAAAATTACCTTTATCGGAAACGTTTGTCGTTATGAGATAAAAAGTACCGTTATGATATCGAATTGTAGGTGCATAAATACCGGCCGAAGACCAACATTTATGCAATTTCAACTGAGAAGGACGGGTAAGACAATGCCCTAATTGTTCCCAATTTACCAGATCTTTACTATGAAATAGCGGAACACCGGGAAAATAATCGAAACTACTCGTTACCAAATAATAATCATCCCCCACCCTGCAAATACTCGGGTCTGGATGAAAGCCTGGAATAATAGGATTTTTATAGCCCTGAGGAATAGCTACTACACTCCCATAAATAAATAGGAAACAGCTTAAAAGAAATCTTCGCATAGTTGTTGTGTTTTCGGCAAATATAACAAAAACATAAATATGTGACAGGCCGAAAGAGCAAAATAATGGGCTTTTTCACTTAATTTTCATAATATACTTTGATAGCTAATAAAAAATACGTTATTTTTGTAATCAGTATAAACCGAAAAAAGGAAAAAATTTTTAATTAAACATAACTTTGATATGAAGAAATTACTATTATTTGGAATGTGTGCTTCCCTCTTAGTTGCTTTTTCATCTTGCCGTTCGAGCGAAAGCGCATACAAAAAAGCTTACGAAAAGGCAAAATTGGAACAACAAAAGACAGCGACTCCCGTTAGCGGTGCTACAACACCGGTTGCTGTAGAGCAAACACAACCTACTGCCCAAGAAGCAACTCCAACCAATGTCAAACAAGAGAAAGTAACGGTTGTTTCTGGTGATGAGATCAGCGACTACAATGTTGTTGCCGGCAGTTTTGGACTGAAAGCTAATGCAGAAGGTTTGAAAGACTATTTGACAAAAGAAGGATATAAAGCATCAATCGCATTCAATAGCGAAAAAGCGATGTATCGTGTCGTTGTAGTTTCTTGCGCCAACTACCAATCGGCAGTACAAGCCCGCGACAGCTTCAAGGCCAAATACCCGAGCCGTAAAGATTTTCAGGGCGCATGGGTATTATTTCGCGTGAAATAACACTTTCGATAACGATTTATACAAAAGAAAGGGCGAACAATTCAGTTCGTCCTTTCTTTTTTGGTATATATCAAGAAGGTCCCTTACCTTCTAAAACGACATATGCCCCTAAAACTGTTGACGTCCATACGTTTTCAAAAAAACTTAAGGACGTCACCGAAAAAACTAACATACGACAATTTTGTGTATGCCGCAGGCTCGAAAGTATGGTGTGGTGTCTTATTAATACTTATGCTTAGCCCCCTGACTTTTAGCAGTGAGCCACGAAAAGGGAGAGAATAAAAGGGGCGAGAATATAAAAAATAAATTTTGGAGTTATTGTTGTAATTGCTCTCGGCTTGCACTATCTTTGTAATTTCAAAAGAATGAACGATACGCAACTATGGCAGAAAATGAATATATTACTATCCGCGGCGCTCGGGTAAACAATCTGAAGAATATTAATGTTGACATACCACGCGACAAGCTTATTGTCATTACCGGGCTATCGGGTTCGGGCAAATCCAGTCTTGCTTTTGATACGCTTTATGCAGAAGGTCAGCGGCGATATGTAGAAAGTTTAAGTAGCTATGCCCGCCAGTTTTTAGGCAGGATGAGCAAACCGCAATGCGATTTTATCAAGGGCATTCCTCCCGCTATTGCCATTGAGCAACGAGTAATAAGTCGCAATCCACGTTCAACCGTAGGTACTTCTACCGAAATATACGAATACTTATGCCTGCTATTTGCCCGAATAGGGAAAACATATAGTCCGATAAGCGGCGACGAAGTAAAGAAACATTCGGTAGAAGATGTCGTACAATGCATGAAACAACATGAAGAGGGCATCCGATATACAGTGCTTATTCCGCTATTGTTACCTTCCGACCGCACCATAGACCAAGAACTCAAGATGGATATGCAACAAGGTTTCAGCCGCATAGAAGTAAATGGAGAAATGATGCGCATAGAAGACTATAAGCCGGGGAAAAAAGACACGATATACTTGTTGGTAGACCGAATGTCGGTAAGCAGTGATAAAGAAGCTATAAGTCGATTGTCTGATTCGATAGAAACAGCGATGTATAAAGGAGGAGGTGCTTGTATGCTGCGTTTCTATCTAGCTGACGGTACGACGGAACTCTGCCACTTCAGTAACAAATTCGAAGCAGACGGTATCAGTTTCGAAGAACCAACCGAGCAACTCTTTTCGTTCAACTCCCCTCTAGGTGCCTGCCCTAAGTGCGAAGGGTTTGGCAAAGTCATTGGTATAGACGAGCATTTAGTGATTCCCAATAGGGCTCTATCAATTTACGACGGCGCCATACTGTGTTGGCGTGGCGATGTAATGGGCGAATGGAAAAACGAACTTTGCCAAAATGCTGCTAAATTTGACTTTCCTATATTTGAGCCATACTATAAATTAACCGAGAAGCAACGTCAATTGCTATGGACAGGCAACGAATACTTTCATGGATTGAATGAATTCTTTGAGATGTTGCATCAGAATCAATACAAGATACAGTATCGAGTAATGCTATCGCGTTACAGAGGTAAAACAACATGCCCTACATGCCATGGCAGTCGATTAAAACCCGAAGCGGCCTATGTCAAAGTAGGAGGCAAGAATATGATGGAATTGGTTGATATGCCCATGAATGAATTGAAAAGCTTCTTCGACCAATTGATACTCAATGAGCATGATACACAAGTAGCATCGAGAGTATTGACCGAAATAAGAACTCGACTGCAATTTCTATCGGAAGTAGGACTGGATTATCTGACACTCAACCGATTGAGCAACTCTCTTTCTGGAGGAGAAAGCCAGCGAATCAATCTGGTGACTTCGTTGGGCAGCAGCTTGGTAGGGAGTTTATATATTCTAGATGAGCCCAGCATCGGATTGCACAGCCGAGACACCCAACAACTGATTCATGTGCTACGCGAGCTGCAACAGCTAGGCAATACAGTCGTAGTCGTAGAACATGATGAAGAGATTATGCGTGCAGCCGACTATATCATTGATATAGGGCCAAAGGCTGGCAGACTAGGTGGAGAGGTAGTGTATCAGGGAGATTTGAAAAACCTGAAAAAAGACAGCAATAGCTACACCGTGCGTTATTTGTTAGGTGAAGAAGAAATTCCGATTCCTGCTACCCGACGTTCATGGAACAACTATATAGAAGTGAAAGGTGCCAGAGAAAACAATTTGAAAGGCATCACTGTTCGTTTCCCACTCAATGTAATGACAGTTGTCACCGGCGTATCGGGATCGGGAAAAAGTTCTTTGGTACGCGATATCCTATTCAAAGCCTTAAAACGCGAATTGGATGAATACAGCGAACGACCGGGTGAATTTGAATCGCTCGGCGGCGATATCCAGCAATTGACCAATGTAGAATTCGTTGACCAAAATCCTATAGGAAAATCATCACGATCGAACCCTGTAACGTATGTTAAGGTATACGACGAGATCCGCAAACTGTGGGCAGAACAGCCACTCTCCAAACAAATGGGTTACACCGCAGGATATTTCAGTTTCAACAATGAAGGTGGACGATGTGAAGAATGCAAAGGCGAAGGCACCATTACCGTAGAAATGCAATTTATGGCAGACCTAGTGCTGGAATGCGAATCTTGTCACGGTAAACGTTTCAAATCGGATATTCTTGAGGTAAGATACCACGATAAGAATATTTACGATGTATTGGATATGACCGTAAACCAAGCAATCGAATTCTTTACTAAATACAAGCAACACAAAATCGTCAAAAAGTTAAAGCCGTTACAAGATGTAGGGCTTGGTTATATTAAACTGGGGCAAAGCTCTTCTACTTTATCTGGTGGTGAAAATCAACGAGTGAAATTAGCCTATTATTTAGGACAAGAGAAAGTAGAGCCGACTATGTTTATTTTTGATGAGCCAACCACGGGACTTCATTTTCATGATATCAGCAAATTATTGGAATCATTCGATGCACTACTTCAAAGAGGACATACTATTGTAATTATCGAACACAACTTGGATGTTATCAAATGTGCCGATTACGTCATTGATCTAGGTCCCGAAGGTGGTGAAAGAGGCGGCGACCTTATAGCAGCAGGCACTCCTGAAGAAGTCGCCCAAAGCGAAGGATATACGGCAAAATACTTGAAAGAGAAGTTGGAATCTTCTAAATAATAGCAAAACCAACAACAGTAATATGCTCAATATACATAAAATTAACCAGCTTTACCTGAAAGATACACAGTTTGCCAACTTAATGACAAAACGTATATTCAGCGTCCTACTGATAGCAAACCCTTACGACGCTTTCATTCTTGAAGAAGACGGCCGAATAGATGAAAAGATATTTAATGAATACACAGCCATGTCGTTGAGCAATCCTCCACGATTTTGGCAGGTATCTACCGAAGAGGAAGCAATGAGCCGACTGAGAGATGTTAGTTTCGATCTCATCATCTGCATGCCCGGAACCGGTGACAACGACAGTTTTGATATAGGCAGACGCATCAAGGCACTATATCCCCTTATTCCGATCGTAATATTGACTCCATTCAGTCATGGCATTACAAAGAGAATTGCAAATGAAGATCTGAGTGCTTTCGATTCTATTTTCTGTTGGCTAGGCAATACTGACGTACTCGTCTCCATTATCAAACTGATGGAAGACAAAATGAATTTGGAACACGATGTAGCCGAAGTTGGGGTACAATGTATATTGCTTGTGGAAGACGGTATCCGATTTTATTCTTCCATATTGCCCAACCTCTATAAATTTGTGCTCCGCCAAAGCCAACTATTCTCTACCGAGGCCCTCAACGGTCACCAACGCCAACTACGAATGCGGGGACGTCCTAAAATAGTATTGGCCCGAAATTATGAAGAGGCAAAACACATCTACAAAAAATACAAAAACAACATACTAGGCATCATTACCGATGTACGATTTCCCCGCGAAGGAGAAAAAGACAGCGAGGCAGGATTTAAGTTATGCGAAATGATTCGAGAAGAAGATCCTTTCGTCCCGATCATCATACAATCATCCGAACTAACAAATGCCGCACGGGCACAACAATTCGATGCCAGTTTCATTGATAAGAACTCAAAAAAGATGGACGTCGACTTACGACGTTCAGTCTCCGAGAATTTCGGCTTTGGCGATTTCGTATTCCGCAATCCGAATTCAATGGCCGAAATAGCCCGTGTCAGTACATTGAAAGAATTGCAAAACATAATCTTTGCAGTCCCTTCCGAGTCATTTCTCTACCACATCAGCCGTAACCACATATCGCGTTGGTTAGCTTCGCGCGCTATCTTTCCAGTAGCAGCCGTACTACGTCCTATCACATGGAATTCGTTACAAGATGTCGATGCACACCGAACGATAATCTTCGACGCCATTGTGAAATACCGCAAAATGAAAAACCAAGGTGTGGTTGCCGTTTTTCGACGTAATCGTTTTGATACATATTCGAATTTTGCCCGTATTGGCGAAGGTTCGTTAGGTGGCAAAGGCCGTGGCTTAGCTTTCATCGACAACATGGTAAAGTGTCACCCTGAATTCGATGATTTTAAAAACACCAATATCGTTATTCCAAAAACAGTAGCTCTCTGTACTGACGTTTTTGACGAATTTATGGAATCGAACAATCTATATCAAATAGCCCTATCGGATACCGATGATGACACCATACTACGCTATTTTCTAAAGGCGAAACTCCCGGAACGGCTGGCCGATGACTTCTTCACTCTATTCGATGTCGTCAAATCGCCTTTGGCAATTCGTTCTTCAAGTTTGCTCGAAGATTCGCATTATCAACCTTTTGCCGGTATATATAACACCTATATGATACCGCATCTCGACGACAAATACGAAATGTTGAAGATGTTGCTTGATGCTATCAAAGGTGTCTATGCATCCGTATTTTTCAAGGATAGCAAAGCTTATATGCAAGCTACTTCCAACGTAATAGACCAAGAGAAAATGGCCGTTATTATTCAAGAAGTAGTGGGAAAACAATATGGAGAACGTTACTATCCGTCATTTAGTGGTGTAGGACGTTCACTCAACTATTATCCTATCGGCGAAGAAAAAGCAGAAGAAGGCACCGTCAATCTAGCCCTCGGACTTGGCAGGTATATTGTGAGTGGTGGCATAACATTGCGATTTTCGCCCTACCACCCCAAAAAGATACTTCAAACGAGTGTGATGGAATTGGCGCTGAAAGAGACACAAACAGAATTTTACGCCTTAGATTTAAAAAACATAGGTCAGAACTTTTCTATCGATGATGGCTTTAATCTACTTAGATTAAAAGTAAAGGATGCAGAAACGGATGGTTCACTCCACCTCATAGCTTCTACTTACGATCCATGTGACGAAATTATTAGGGACGGTATCTACCCTGGAGGCAGAAAGGTTATTACCTTTGCCAACATTCTAAAACATGATGCATTTCCCCTTGCCAAAATACTACAGTTAGTATTAAAGTATGGACAGCAAGAAATGCGCCGTCCGATAGAAATAGAATTTGCAGCCACTCTTAATGAAGACAATAGCGGAACTTTCTATCTGCTACAAATTCGTCCGATAGTAGACTCGAGCGCTGCCATTGATGAAGACCTAACAAATATTCCAGAAGAACATCTTATTTTAAGTTCGAACAATTCATTGGGCAGCGGCATTATAAATGATGTACAAGACTTGGTATACGTAAAAACAGACAATTATCAAGCGAAGAATAATCCGTATATTGCTGAAGAAATAGCTAAGATAAACAGAAAATTTCTCGATACGGACAAAAATTATATTCTTGTAGGACCCGGTCGTTGGGGAAGCAGTGACCCCTATTTAGGTATTCCTGTCAATTGGTCCAATATATCCGCAGCCCGAGTTATAGTAGAAGCTGGGTTGACCAATTATCGCATCGATCCAAGTCAAGGCACTCATTTTTTCCAAAACCTAACATCATTCGGAGTAGGGTATTTTACTATTAGTCCATACATTAGAGATGGAATATATGATATTGATTACCTCAACTCAATACCGGCTGCAGAAGAAACCCAATATTTACGCCGGATACACTTCGACATTCCTATGATAGTAAAAATGGACGGGCGAAAGAAAACAGGGGTAGTATTAAAACCCCATCACAAATAGGCTGACAAAATCAAAGCCATACATTATAAATTGATTCTTTTCTTGGATACTGCCGATTCGTTGTGAATTCGATCTGTTGCCGTAACGACATAATAATATGGCTTTGTCCCATCTTCGTAAGGAAGTTTATAAAAAGTATTGGGAGTAACTGTTACAATATGCGACGGATCTGATGTATCGCGTTCCTGCCCTTTGGCAAAACGATAAATCACATAGAATTGAGCTTTATCCATTTCACTGGCAGCTTTTGGTGCCGTCCAAAACAATATATATCCATCTTCTGTCCATATAGCTTTCAAACGACGCACCTTCTTGGGAGCCTTATGATCCATAAAATCAAACACAGGAACAAGGGCCGGATACTTAAAATAATTATTTATCAAACTATCTCGATACCCTCCTTTATTGTCTGTGACATCACTAGCCGGCCATTGGCAACATCCCTCAATCGTCTGAAAAGAACGTTCAAGTTGCATCTTACGATGCAGTTGATTGATAGAAGGATTTTTAGGATCTTGATATGAAATCGTATTATCGACTGACTGACCTATAAAGAGCGGGCGATTCTGAGAATTCTTGGCCCACCAGCGTACCAATGTTTCATAATCGGCTGCAGGATGACCTATTTGCCAATATATCTGAGGGATATTGTAGTCAATCCACTCCTTGCGTGCCCATGTTAACACATCAGCATAAAGATCGTCATAATTCTGCAAACCATTCGTCTCACTACCCAAAGGATCACTATGCTGATTGCGATAAATACCAAAAGGACTTACACCAAATTTCACCCATGGTTTTAATTCGCGAACTGTTTCATGTATTTTCCGAATAAGCACATCCACATTGCTACGACGCCAATCTCCCCTATTCTTAAAGCCCCCACCATATTTTGCAAAACTGGCATCATCGTTAAATGGCTGACCCGAGATGGGATAAGGATAAAAATAATCATCCATGTGGATACCATCAACATCATAACGAGAAACAATATCTTTGATGATAGAGATAATAAAGCTACGACTCTCGGGCAATGCAGGGTCAAAAAAGACTTGATTGCCATAAGTGACAAAATATTCTGGATGGGTATTATAAAGATGAGAAGAAGCCAATTGATTAGCCAAAGATGTCTTAACACGATAAGGATTGATCCAGGCATGAAACTCCATACCTCGTTTATGACATTCATCAATCATAAATTGCATGGGATCCCAATAAGGATTGGGAGCCTGCCCTTGGATACCAGAAAGAAAACGACTCCAGGGTTCTATTTGGGAGGGATAAAGTGCATCAGCTTCTGGACGCACTTGAAATATAATAGCATTGAAATGAGCAGTTTGAAGAGAATTGAGTTGAGCAATAAGCCGTTGTTGAATCACAGCTGTAGGGACACCCTTAAATTGCCCGTTCACCGTTTGAATCCACGCAGCTCGAAACTCACGCTTCGGGAAATTCGTATTCTGAGCCGTTACTACTACATTACTTACCCCACAAATAAATAATAGAGATAATATCCAATATCTAAATTTCATATTTTCGTTTCTTAGTGTAGGACAAAGATAATACAAGCCAAGCTCAATACAAAAAATAAACCGTGAAATTTATGCTTCATATTATCCGAAAAAAGATTAACCACCGACATAAAAATTTCATAAACACTCACAGAACACAAAGTACAATTTGAGTCAATATCCTTATATCTCGAATATTTGTCAGCTATAAAACTATTTTTTAAGAAACTATATCTTTGAGAAAAGTTAACCTTAACAATAACAAAAAATGCAATTTCTACTAATTATTTGCTCAGTACCAAAGAATGTTTTTTCTTTGTAGAATCAAAATCAATATGCCTTTATTTACTATTTGATAACTTTATCATAATGAATATATGCATTCAGAATAACATTTTAATCTTATTCTGAAATAGATATTTTCAGCATAAAAAAGAATTTAAATTTATAATATACATAAAACAAAAGAAATGAAAGAAAGTACTTTAACCAATTTTGCAAATAAGCGTATCATCCAACTAGAATTGGAAGGAAGGTATTCGACTGCCCATCTCTACAGTAACGCTCTACGTTCCTTTACAGAGTTTTGTGGAACAAAAATCGTTACCTTTAAACAAGTTAACAGAGATAACTTAAAGCAATATTATCAGTTTTTATTGGACCATCACAAAAAGCTAAATACGATCTCTACTTACATGAGAATGCTTCGCAGCATCTATAATAGAGCAATAGATGCCAATTTAGCACCTTACATTCACAGATTATTTCATGATGTATATACAGGTATAGACAGCACCCATAAAAAGGCCATTTCGCCGAAAGACCTTCACAAATTATTATATGGAAAAACTAAAAATAAAGAATTATACAAAACCCAACAAATAGCGAACTTGCTATTTCAATTTAGTGGAATGTCTTTCGTCGATTTTGCCCACATGGAAAAATCAAATTTAAAAAATGGGACATTAGACTATTGTAGGGTAAAGACAGGGACACCGATAGATATTGCCATATTAAATTCTGCATACAAATTTGTACATCACTTAGTAAAAGATGAAAATACTTCTAAGTCCAACCAGCATGATTATTTGTTTTCTATCTTAAGTGGAAATTATTCTAAACGTACAAAAGAAGGGTATACCGAATACCAATCAGCCTTGCGCAGGTTTAACACGAACTTAAAAAAACTTGCCAAGACCTTCCAAATGACGAATATTCCTGTTTCATCTTATACTTTTAGGCATTCATGGGCAACAATCGCTAAAAACCTAGGTGTCCCCATCGAAATGATAAGTGAATCATTAGGGCATAAGTCTATAAAAACGACTCAAATTTATTTAAAAGGATTCAATATTGCAGAGCGAACAAAAGTAAATGAAAAGAACTATCGCTTTGTAAGAAATATAATATGACCAAAATAAATATGATACTTTTCACTCTTAACAAAGATGAATATGACAAAATATAAAAACGCTGTTACTTATTAGGTAACGGATTTATAATTTATTTTCGCAAAAATAGATAAAAGAATTTATATATAAAAACTTTTTCATATTTTCTTTATAGCATTTCATTGCCAATTTCAATACTATAAAACATCTATTTTGATATTCTATGCTAATATTCCTGTTCTCTTTTCCTTATAATATTTTTTGTTAGATAAAATCTACTCATTGTGCTAAACTCATTAGCACAATAACAAATAACACGCTTCTACTTATATCTGACGATATAAATCCGTTACCTAATAAGTAATAGATTCTATTCTGGCCATTGAATTATATACACAGAATAAATGTATTCTTATGATAAAATACAGGTAGTAAAAAGATGAGACAAGTAATTCTAATAGAAAAAAAAGAGAATTTCTGGCGTGTTGAAAAGACAAGCTGTTTATCCTTTATAAAATACTTAAAAAACTATTTTCTGCTTGATACTACTTTGTTATTAATAAATTCTTTTGAAGACATCCAATATGCCGATATTGACGAAAATGGTTTTTGTATGATATCCTATTTTTTTGAACTTATCCGTATAGATAAAAACAAGCTTTACATAAAAGGATTTTCTCCTAAAAAATATAATCTTTTATGGTGCGATGTTTTAAATATTCGTGTATGCATACAAACGGTTGCGGGATCCAGACAAATAGTCACATTACACATGAAGATAAAATAAAAGAGTTGATATATGAAAAAAAATATTCAAGAAATAAAAAACAGAGCTTTACCAATAGCAAATGAAGAATTTAAATCCAATACAAAAGATCTATTTATTCGACATACAGACAGAAAATGGTTAATAATTCAAGTGCAAAGATATAAAGAAGAAAAAACATGTGATTTACTTAACCGAATGAAAATTGAATTTTTCTTACCAGGAGAAAAAAGAGAAAAAAAATACGGATTAAGGAATATATCTCCTATAATTCCTATGACTATATTTATTAATATAAGCCAGGCAGAGTTATCTAAAATATTAAAAGAAGCCCCTTTTTGTAGATATCTTCGAGTACCAAATCAAGATGCCCCATTCATTTTATCTAATTATCAAGTAAAAGAAATAAAGTCTGCTAATCTACATTTAAAAAAGATTATTCAAATAATAGACCATTTAATTGCAGAAAACAAAAAGACAAAGAAGCATCTAAATGTATAACTCAATAATTTATAATACAATCATCTAACACATTAAAATTGTTTACAGGTTAATAAAATATTTATGAGAACATATATAGCTTATTTTATGCAGCGAATCAATCAACATTTTATTCATTACGTTTCCTTTAGAAAGGAACTATTATTAAAAAAAAGACAACTTAAATTAGTCCAAAATGAAAATATATATCCTATTCTCAATGATGAAACCACATCAAAGAGAATGTCAACCGATCCGAAAGAGTCTATAAAAAGTGATAAAATCTCACTTATCATTTCTGCATTAGAGGACTCTGAAGAGAAAGCAGTAAATAATGCACTATATAAAGCTATATGCCAAACTTATTGTACTTTCACATCAAGAAACTTGACTAATATTACAACATCAAACAAATTTCTTTTAAACAACATTGTATATCACTACATAAAGAAATATATAAAAAGGATAGACAATAAAAAAGTTTTTGTCGTTTTGCAAGTGAATATTAATATCAGATCGTTATTTTCCTTGCTCGACTCCCCTTATTCTATTCCCCTAGGGGTAACATTCGCTCTTAATGTAAAAGAGAAAGAATTAAATGTGATGAATGAACAGATTATCTTAAACGATCTTTTGCAACAAATAAAAAATATGATACCAAAATCTTTTGATCTCAAATTAGAAGCCAAAGATTTAAAAGAGATATCATATAAGAAATTCGGTGAGTTTTTAACAGGAAGTTTCATCTCAAGCGACCCTAGAAATCCATATAACCATGGATATAATAAATTCTTAAGAAAATATAAAATAATAATAGATGATATTGACAACAGTTATTTAGCTGAAATGATAATTCATTATATACCAAGCGAAACAACCAAAACAATAGTACAAATGATTATTGATGTATTTCAAAGTATTAGTATATCACAAAAAGACATACATGACCATCCAGATCAAAAATTTGCTAGCTTTTCTATCGGTTCGATTGAAAAAGGCAACTATAGATGTTACTATTTTAGAAGTCCTTACAACTTATTCAGAAAATGGGAAAAACAATTATTTGAACTTTTCATAGAAGAATTTTCTAATTTTAAAATTGTCGATAATATGGGCATTGAATCAGATTTCAAGCCAGAAATAATATTTGACAATAATTCATTAACTAATATCTGCAATAGTATAGATAAGTGTGAATATAACTTTTCCAGAGGGAAAGGGATCTTTAAAATTGCTATTTTTCAATCATCAATAATGGAATGGTATCATATAAAAAATCTAGATTTAAGTTATTTAATAAATCCACAAACAGATATTGATTTCCATTTACGTATCAATTTTCTTATTAATAAAAATCATATTTATAAATACTCAAGATTCAATATCAAACACAAGCATGATAATTGACTACAAAATATAATTCAACTATTTTTATATGGTAACAAATAGAGTCCTCTTCGATCTCTTATAATAGTTTAAAAACACATAGTAACAATTTTTCTCTTTTACGATTGACTTTCAGTTAAAATACTTACCTTTGTACTAGCAACTAGGTAAAGAAAATATCTTTGCATAGAGATTTATTTATTGAAATATTTTTAATTCATTTCAGACCATGAAGATCACAAGCCATTATATTAATAGGTTCTCTATTTTATCAATATGCATTATCATCTGCCTATGCTATAAACCTATCCTCGTGAGATCACAATCGATCATTCCCCTCCCACAATCGATGAAAATAGAAGAGGGACATTTTACCATAAATGAAAGCACCAAGCTTTACATGAACCTGAAAGGAAAAGGAAAACGAATGATGCGAAAATATTTGCAGACACTACCTTATGAATTCTTAATTGGTGGAGCAAAGGACAACAAAAACATCATCAAATTAAATATTACTACTGAGAAGAAAAATGAAAAAGGTAAAAACTCTTCCGATATTGACAAACAGAAGTATACGCTCAATATTTCTTCTGAGCAAATAGGAATCACAGCATCAGATGCAATAGGTCTATTTTATGGAATACAGTCTCTGCTGCAACTCACCCGACATACTTCAGCAACGACCTCCAGCGTTTCGTGTGCAGAGATCATAGACTATCCACGCTTTAAATATCGTGGGCTTATGCTTGATGTTTCTCGTCATTTTTTTCCAAAAGAATTCATTTTTAAACAAATTGACGCACTAGCCTACTTTAAAATAAACTACTTCCACCTACATCTGACAGACGCTGCAGGATGGAGAATACAAATAAAAAAGTATCCGAAATTAACCGAGGAGACTGCCTATAGGACAGAATCCGACTGGAATAAATGGTGGGTAAATGGTAATAGACTTTATTGCAAAAAAGACAATAAAGATAGTTATGGCGGATATTATACTCAACATGACATTAAAGAAATCGTTAAATATGCAGCCCTACGTCATATTACGATCATACCAGAAATAGAAATGCCGGGGCATAGCGAAGAAGTTCTTTATGCTTATCCTGAATTATCTTGTTCGGGAAAGCCTTATCAAAATGGAGAATTCTGTATAGGCAAAGAAATCACATTTCGTTTTTTAGAAAACGTATTGAAAGAAGTTCTTAAACTTTTCCCATCTGAATACATACATATTGGCGGCGACGAAGCAGGAAAAAATGCATGGAAAGCATGTCCGTTGTGTCAGAAAAGAATGAAAGAAGAGCATTTGAAGAATGAAGAAGAGCTACAAAGCTACTTGATATGCCGAATAGAAAGATTTCTCAACTCCCGTGGACGTAAGCTACTTGGATGGGACGAAATATTAGAAGGCAAATTAGCGCCAAAAGCCACAGTTATGTCTTGGCGAGGTGAACAAGGAGGAATAGAAGCTGCAAAGTCGGGACATCATGCAATCATGACACCCGAAGCTTATTGCTACATTAACAATGTACAAGATGCTCCCGAGAAACAACCAACGTCTAATGGAGGATATCTCCCACTCGATAAAGTTTATTCTTACGAACCCATACCTGACAGTTTGAAAAACACGCCAGCCTCTTTGTATATTGATGGGCTACAAGCTAATTTATGGACAGAGCATATTGCAACAGCAAGACATGCTGATTATATGATATTCCCCAGAATATTGGCAATTTCTGAAGTCGGATGGACGAAACCAGGCGTTATTGGACGTACATACGAGAACTTTAGAGCTCGTGTTTTGGAAGCCAACAAGTACCTGGCTTTAAAAGGATATAATGTATTTGATTTGGAACAAGAAGAAGGGCATCGCAAAGAATCAATGAATTTGGTCATGCATGATGCTATAGGTAAAAAAGTACAGTACAATTCTCCTTATAGTCAACGTTACAAAGCTAATGGAGATTCAACTCTTACAGATGGCAAGCGTGGGGATTGGAGTTATGGAGATGGTGCATGGCAAGGTTTTATTGCACACAATAAAGTTGATGTAACCATTGATATGGAAAAAACAATCGACATACATGATATAAGTGCCGATTTTATGCAATCATCAGGCCCCTATGTTTTCGCTCCCGCAGAAATAATTATTTCGACCTCAGACGATGGCATAAACTTCAAACAAATAGATAAGCAAGAATTCAAAGTCGACAAAGAACCAAGTTTCTTTATAAAAAGTTATACATGGAAAGGAAATGTTAGTGGAAGATATATCCGCTATCAGGCACATAGTAGTAATACTTATGGCGGGTGGATATTTACCGACGAGATTATTGTAAACCGACATTAATAGATTCTTTCCTCAGCTCGAGACAAGTCCTTTTACTAAATAGCACTGTTTAGCGACCTGTTTTAAAGACATATTTTTAAACATTTCAAGCTTATTTTCAAAGAAGCAATTACTCTTTTCTAAAATCAGGCTCATAGTGAAATTAGAAGTAAAATGATGCCTAAAACATATAATTATTAGCACCTAGAAAAACTAACGTATGTTATCGCCGTAACTAACGGATGTTGTAGAAGAAACTAACGTTAGTTGTCTGAATAACTTCTGTTAGTTACCGCAGTAACTTCCGTTAGTTATTACAGCGACATACGTTAGTTTTTTCTTGTGATAAAAGACATTGTAGTTCCATTCATAATACTTATAAAATGTGACAGCTATTATTTAAATAATTTCTTTACAAGTTTCTTTCTCACCGGTTCGAATATTCTTTGCCCATTTCTATTGAAAACAAAAAGCCCCGATTGAATATCAATCGGGGAAAACATATAAGTATTTTCTTAATTTTATTCTAATTTTTTGGACGGAAAGGAGGCTTAACAACTTCAGCTTTCAGCTTACGTCCACGATTGTCAATATAGATTTCCGTACCAACCTTACTATATTCAGGCTTTACATATCCCATACCTATTCCTTGCTTAAGGACTGGCGACATCGTACCACTAGTGACCTCTCCTATTTGATCACCTTCAGCATTAAGTAATGCATAATGTTGACGAGGAATGCCACGATCAATCATTTTAAAACCAACAAGCTTACGAACTACGCCTTCATTTTTTTGCTTTTCAAGAGCTACGCGGTTTATAAAATTCTTACCATCAACAAATTTAGTAATCCAACCTAGTCCCGCTTCAATTGGTGATGTTGTATCATTTAAATCATGGCCATAAAGGCAGAAGCCCATTTCTAGACGAAGTGTATCACGAGCACCTAACCCTACAGGTTGAATATCAAATTCAGCACCAGCTTCGAATATTGCATTCCATATCTTTATAGCAACTTCCGGATAAAAATAAAGTTCAAAGCCTCCGGCGCCAGTATAACCTGTATTTGATATAATGATATTAGGAATATTTGCCATCTCTCCCACCACAAAAGTATAATAAGGTATATTATAAAGATCTATGTCTGTGAGCTTCTGTAATGCCTTGATAGCATTTGGACCTTGAATAGCGAGTTGAGCCATACGATCAGAGGAGTTCTCTAGTTGTGCCCCCAGTTCGTTATGCGAAACACACCAGTTCCAATCCTTTTCAATATTAGCAGCATTTACTACAAGCAAATATTTCTCTGACTCGTAGCAATAGACTAAAAGATCATCGACGATACCGCCTTGTTCATTTGGGAAACAAGAATATTGAATTTTGCCGGGAGTAAGGACAGCAACATTGTTGGAAGTGATAGCTTGCAAAAAAGGCAACGCTTGCGGACCTTTCACCCAAAATTCGCCCATATGGGATACGTCAAAGACGCCAATGCTATTCACAACAGCCATATGCTCTTCAATAATACCTTTTTTGTATTGAATAGGCATATTATAGCCCGCGAAATCTTCCATTTTTGCTCCTAGAGCAATATGAGTTTCGGTAAACGGAGTTGTTTTCATCTTTAGATGGTTGTTTTTAATTTATTTATTAGCAGTTAATTGAATTATATTTAATATCGTGTCTTTAGCCTTCAATAAGTTAGGGATAGGTAAGAACTCATAACGTCCATGAAAATTTAATCCGCCGGCAAAAATATTCGGACAAGGCAAGCCCTTGAAAGAAAGTTGCGCACCATCCGTACCACCACGAATAGGTTGCACTTTAGGCGGGATACCAGCTTTTTCCATTGCTTTGTATGCAATATCAACGACGTGCATCACAGGTTCAATCTGCTCTCGCATATTATAATACTGATCATGTAATTCTACCGTAGCAGTTCCTTCCCCGAATTCTGCATTTATTTTACGCACCAGATGCAGCATTTCTTTCTTGCGATCTTCAAAGCGATTGCGATTATGATCTCTGATAATATAATTCAATACAGTATTCTCCACATCACCTTTAATACCTACCAAATGATAAAATCCTTCATAACCTTCTGTATGTTCGGGAGTCTCATGTCGAGGCAACATTTCTATAAATTGGTTGGCAACTCGAATAGAATTCACCATTTTATGTTTGGCATATCCCGGATGAACATTGCAGCCTTTAAACATAACCTTTGCCGAAGCAGCATTAAAATTCTCGTATTCCAGTTCGCCCAATTCTCCACCATCCATCGTATAAGCCCACTCACAACCGAACTTTTCGACATCAAATTTATGGGCGCCGAGGCCTATTTCCTCGTCAGGGTTGAATCCTATACGAATTTTACCGTGTTTGATTTCAGGATGTTCTTTCAAATAAACCAATGCAGAAACAATAGAAGCGATCCCCGCCTTATCATCAGCGCCCAATAAGGTTTTCCCATCGGTAACAATAATATCTTCTCCTTGGTGATCAAGAAGCTCAGGAAACTGTTTCGGAGAAAGAATAATTTTCTCTTCTGCACACAAGACAATATCTTTACCATCATATTTCTCGACAATACGAGGAGAAACATTTTTTCCACTCATATCAGGACTAGTATCCATATGAGCTATAAATCCGATAACAGGAATCTGCTTATCGGTATTAGCAGGCAAAGTAGCAAAGAGATAACCATTATCGTCAAGACTTATTTCGGAAAAGCCCAAAGATTCTAATTCCGATTTTAAATAATTGGCGAAGACCATTTGCCCCGGAGTACTCGGGGTGAGGCCAGTAAGTTCATCGCTTTGCGTATCATAACTTACATACTTTAAAAAGCGTTCTACTAACTGATTCATATTATTTTATTTTTATTACGTAAAGATACTAAAACTATTTCTAAATAAATGCCCCAATATATTTAATTATGGCACAGTATAAAAATCTATCATTCGCTGTAAAGCCCTTCGACAAACAGGACAAAAAGTAGGGCATTCGTTTGTACGCATCCTACAATCATAAGAAGCACGATAGATTCCTTTACCAGAATAACCTGCTCCTTCATAAAGCCCGATAGGGTACTTGTCTCTATCTTTCGACAGCGTAGGTACGGGTGTTCCCTTTTTCAACATATCTTGCCATTTTGACATAAAATCAATACGAGTTGTTATATTCTGTTCCCATGGTTCGACATTCAGAGGATATGTATCATCCATCACATCACCTTCATACCAATATTCATCGGCCAAGCCACCAAAGGCATGACCGAATTCATGTACTACCACCGGACGGAATTTATAATGATGGGCTGCCGTCAATGTAATATCGTTGTAGATTCCACCACCACCATATTTCTCAGTATTGGCCAATACGACAAGATGTTCATAAGGTATTCCGGCAACAGCATCGTGTATTGCCTTAATATGAGTGGTAGTAAGATAACGATCGGAATAAAACGTATCAAAATGAGACATAAATGCTGTATTTTTCCAATCTCCTTTATCGGGAATACTAACCCCACTATCAAGTGAGGGAGTTGCAACAGCTACCACATTGAAACGGTTCTTCATAGATTTAAACGGCTCATGATCAAATAGACTTTCACAAGCGACTGCAGCATCTTCATAAAAACGATTCATTTCGAGAGCAGTATAGCCCTCGCCGACTATTGCTACATCAATACAATCCGTGTAACTCCCCCCTTTCTGCAAATACTTATAAGAAGGAATATTGGACAAGCCTTTCGCATGAATCAATATATCGGACGGATTAACATAATGAACTATCTGAGCAATAGACAGACCGGATGAATTATAAAGTGTCGTCTCAACTTTCACAGTATGTTTGGGGAAAGGTATTAAAACCGTATGTTCAAAGCCTTTAGCCACCTGCTTAGCTTCTTTAGTCGAAATCCATTCCAGAAAAAGAGAAGAAAAAGAATTGGCATAGATTCGCATGCCGCTCAACGAATCGGTAACAACTATCTGACCGTTGCCTCTAAGTGGAGTTTCTGAAAGATGATAACGACGGCCCGCCCATTGAGGTAAGGACGAAAGTTCATCCAGATAAATAGCTTGCTTTTGAGCATCTCCCGAAAGCAAATAATCTATTCGCAAAGTCTTATCTACAAAATAATCTGTAAAGTTCTGAGCATTTGCCACTGCTGCAAAAAACACGAAAGACAAACCCCATAAAAAAAATATTCTTTTCATCTTCTGTTGTTTTAGATTACAAAGTTAATGATAGTCTTTGACTTTTTCTAAAAAACGACAAACAGCTTTCATTTTAAAACAAATAAAATTTAAAAAACGCAGATAACACCAGAAAAAAGTTGCTATCTTTGCAAAAAAGACATTAATAACAACCAAATTATAATTTAACCATGAGACATCAACCGTTAGATGAATTGGACGAGCAAATACTGAAAATCGTTATAAATAATGCCCGAATTCCTTTTTTAGAGGTTGCTCGTGCTTGTAATGTTTCCGGAGCAGCCGTTCATCAACGTATTAGGAAATTGACAGATATCGGAATCATTAAAGGTTCCAATTATATTGTAGATCCAGAAAAGATGGGATATGAAACTTGCGCTTTCATCGGAATCTACTTAAAAGACCCCGAACTCTTCGATGATGTAGTTGCTGCGTTAAGCAAAGTCCAAGAGGTAGTAGAATGCCATTATACAACAGGCAAATACGATATGTTTATCAAAATGTATGCGCGCAATAACCGCCATCTTATGAAGATCATCCACGATAAACTCCAAGGCATTGGTATAGCCCGTACCGAAACACTAATATCATTTACAGAAGGACTTCATAGACAAGTACCAATTCTAAGCGATTCGGACGAAGATGATGAAAAAGAATTCAATTTAGACGAAATAAACGATAATTACTAACCAATTTTAGAGAAAAGACAGCCTAAATTCGTTCGTAATCAACAAAAGAATATGCAAAGACGTGCTTTTCATCCATCGGATGAGATTCACGTCTTTTCTCATGCCATATCTTAGGATCAATTATAGGGAAATAGACATCCGCATTCGGAGCTATAGCATCTATTTCGGTAAGGTATAACTGATCAGCCCTTTCAATAGCTTGCTTATACACTTCAGCACCTCCTATAATAAATATTTTCTCATCATCACTGCTATGAGCAATAGCAAGTTCCAGTGATGAAAATATTTCGACATTCGGTAAAAGAAGCTCACTATTGGAAGAAAGTACAATATTCCTACGATTGGGTAACGCCCCCTTTGGTAATGATTCAAAAGTATGACGTCCCATAATGACCGTGTGTCCGATAGTAAGTTCTTTAAACCTTTTCAAATCAGCAGACAAGTGAAAAAGCAACTGATTTTTATAACCGATAGCCCCCGCACGATCTATGGCCGCAATAATAATGATTTGAGTATTCATAGCAAAATAGTATACTTAAACGGCAACTTCGGCCGAAATATGAGGATAAGGATTATAGTCTGTCAATTCAAAATCTTCGAATTTGAAATCAAATAGATCTTTCACCTCAGGATTAATATTCATTTTCGGCAACATCCTAGGGGTTCTAGAGAGTTGAAGCTTCACTTGCTCCAGATGATTTTTGTAAACATGTGCATCACCCAATGTATGAACAAAATCTCCCGCTTTTAATCCACAAACTTGGGCCATCATCAGTAACAATAAAGAATAAGAAGCAATATTAAATGGTACGCCCAAGAAAATATCTGCACTACGTTGATATAGTTGCAAGCTAAGACGTCCATCGGCTACATAAAACTGAAACAGGCAATGGCAAGGAGGTAGTTTCATTTGTGGAACATCGGCAACATTCCATGCACAAACCATTATTCTACGAGAATCTGGATTATTCTTTATCGTATCGATTACTTCACTGATTTGATCAATGGTACCACCTGCATAATCTTTCCAAGCACGCCATTGTTTTCCGTATATCGGTCCTAATTCACCCTTTTCATCTGCCCATTCGTTCCAAATGCGAACTCCATGTTCTTGAAGATATTTCACATTGGTATCTCCCTGCAAAAACCATAACAATTCATAGATAATGGATTTGAGATGCAGCTTTTTTGTTGTTAAACAAGGAAAACCATCATCCAAATGAAAACGCATCTGATGACCAAAAACGCTGATAGTGCCTGTTCCCGTACGATCATCTTTCTCGACCCCTTCGGTCAAAACCCTATTGAGTAAATCTAAATATTGTTTCATAATGCTACAAAGATAATGTATGCTGAGCAAATAACAAAACAAAGAGTTTATTTCCGATGCAAATAAGCATTGACAACGTCATTAAATCTTATCTATTACGCCATCAATTTTATGCTTTCCTCTTTCTTTTTTCACGTTCAATTTTACCGTAACAAGAAAATTATCACCTGGAAATAAATAAGTAACTACATATACATTCTGCCTTTTAAGGTCTCTTTTTATATTGCTTACAATACAGGAGTAAATAAATTGGCAAACCAAGCAACAAACTTTCTCCATGGCGAAAGTTTCTTCCAATAGGCCCGAGTTAGTGGCACACAGTCTTTCACATCCGAATCGAATATCGTATTAAGGGTAGCCGTTACTTTTCTATTAAAAATGTAAGCATTGTCTTCATAGTCATACCGTAAGCTGCGACTGTTCAAATTGGCAGTTCCCACCGTACAAAATCGTTCATCTACAGTCATCATTTTGGTATGATGAAAACCTCCATAATAAAGATAAATTTTTGCTCCCTTCTTCATCAATTTATGCAGAATATATCGGGAAGCATCTGGAGTAAAAGGGATATCAGACTTAGCCGACATCATAATTTCAACATTCACTCCCCGCTTAATCGCATTATCTAGAGCCCTTCTGATAGATGTAGTCGGTACGAAATACGGATTAACAATGCGCAAGTTATGCTGGGCAGCATCAATCGTCTCAACAAAAGACCGCCGAAGCAAATCGGGCGACTTACGAGGACACCTATCAACAATCGCCACTTGCATATCATGACAATAATCAGATAGCGAATCCGAAATAAGACTGTCAGCATTTTGCTTGGGAAAATATTCATCACCACCAATATTCTGATGAGTAGATTTATTCCACATTGCCAAAAATATCTTTTGTAACTCGTAGACTGCGCCACCTTCTATATGCAAATGAATATCGCGCCATGCACCTATTTTAGGCAATCCATTGATATAGTAATCGGCCACATTCATTCCACCGGTATAGCCAACCAACCCATCGACAACTACTATTTTGCGATGGTCGCGATGAAAAACGTGATTGACATAAGGGAATTTTATCGGATCGAACTTCTTTATTTCAATACCTTCTTTCCTAATCTTTTTCAAATCACTATTACGCAACGGCTGATTATTGGACCAATTGCCAAAATCATCAAACAGGGCTCTTACCTGAACACCTTCTTTTACTTTTTGAGATAATAAATCAAATAGAGCATTGGCAATAGAATCATTTCGAAAATTAAAATATTCGAGATGAACAAACTTTTTGGCTTTACGAATTTCACTGAACATATCGGTAAACTTCTCGCGACCACTTTCCAATATATCGACATAATTATTGTAAGTAACCGCAACTCCATGATGCAATAGAAAATATTTGACGATAGAATCAGAAGGCTGATTTTGCAACGTATCTGCAACTTGATACCTATTTATCAAATTTGTAGAACAACTACTTGCATAATGCCCTTGCGCCGAAGAGGCAAAAACAAGAGATATAACAATTGCAATATATCGCATTCGCAATTTGAGCTCTCGAAATTTCATTTCACAAAGGTAATGTTTGACATTCGAATTACAAAAATAATAATACTTATTTTTGTTATCCACCTATTTCCTATACCCAATAGATTGATAATGGGCAATAGCCTCTTCCAAGAATTTTTGTTGCATTATCTTCAATGGAGTCAACGTATAAAGATGATAAGAAGCAGGTATTGCTCTTTGTTGCACAAATCGTCTTGTAGGCGATAACACTGTAAAGACACCATCATGAAGATATCCTAGATTCTGATAAGTGGCTACCAAAGCCCGAGGAACATATCCAGAATGCAACACATCACGTCCATAAAATTTAGAGCGGTAGGAAAAATGAAGTAAGCCAAATACCGTAGGCATTATATCTATTTGAGAAGAGAGCCTGTTTATTTTCATCGGGTGTACAAAACCCGGTGCATAGATGAACGCCGGAATATGGTATTGGTCAAGCGGAACTTCCGTACTGCCGGCACTGGAGGCGCAATGATCTGCCACAATAATAAAGACCGTATTTTTAAACCATGATTTCTTTTGAGCCGCTTTTAAAAATTGCCCAATAGCATAATCAGTATACTTAACGCCACCGTCTCTCGATTTTGTTTTGGGAGAGATATCTATTTTACCTTCAGGGTAAAGATAAGGACGATGATTACTCGTAGTCATGATATGAGCATAAAACGGCTTGCCGGATGCTGCATTTTTATCAAAGACCTTTATTGCTTTGTCAAAAAGATTTTCATCACAAGCACCCCATACAGTACTGAAGGAAATCTCGTCAGGCAACATTTCATTCTTATCAATTACCTCATATCCATTACCAGAGAAGAATTCTTTCATATTATCGAAGTAGCTATCACCTCCATATAAGAACTGCATTTTATATCCCTTTTGTTTCAATACAGTAGCGACAGAAAATAAATTCCGATTATTAGATCGTTTGATGATACTTTCGCCCGGACTTGGTGGAATAGACAATGTTACAGCTTCCAAACCACGTACCGTACGGTTTCCACACGCATAAAGATTCTCAAAAACCATACTGCGAGGGACAAGTGCATCAAGGCAAGGGGTAATATTTTTTTCGTTTCCAAATTCAGTAAGATATTCTGCGCTCAAACTTTCTACCATAATAAGAACAATATTCTTATGCAATTCGGGCATTGTATCCCTTATTGCAGCAACATTGTCAATACCGTGACTATGGTATATTTTATTTAAAGTCTGCTCCACTCTATTTTTCGGCATTGTCAGGTAGAATTGATCATAATTGAGTTCGTTTGCCAAGAAAGCCTTATAAAATTTATATACTCCATTTGCCTGAAGTTCATTGACGTAAACATTGCTGCTTACCTGAAGCCTTTCCATCAATGTAGCACCTATTCCAAAAAGCACAAAGAAAAAAAGATATATTCCAGCAGCCGAGAGTTTAACACGCATATCACCGAGAGGAAGCCTCAACTTCCATTTGTTCTGAGCTGAGAAATAGGTAACAATAAAAGCAAACAGAGCAATCACCAAGAATATCGGGACAATAGGATAAGACTCCATAATATTGCCGATCACTTCATTGGTATATATCAGATAGTCGACTGCAATAAAATTATAACGAACACCAAACTCACTCCAAAAGAAATATTCGCCAATTGTATTAACCAATACCACCGCTACATAAACAAAAATAGTAAGTAGATACACTACCATACTATATGTAGGCCTTATTTTAGGAAGAAAAGTACGAAGACTGAAACTGATACATTTATATACCAATACCCAACAGACAATATGGACAACGTTTTTATTGAATTCAGTAAATGTCCTATCAAAAAATAGCAGATAGGCCAGTATACCGACAAGAAAAGCTAAAATAAAGTAGCATTGTGGTCTACGGTATTTGGAAGAAGAAATAAAAAGTTGATTGATAAATATAAACACAGTTCCCATAAATGCTATGCAAACATCGTTTATAAAACCATATATAAATATTTGAGGATAATCTTTTAAAAAAAAAGAAGTATGGGTCTGTTCGTTGAACATCAGCACAACACGAAGGATAAAGCCGATGACTGCCGTAAATACAACCAAACGAACAATGGCCTTTAGATAGAAATGTAAAGGATGCGATTCTCTCATTATTAATCAAGCAATATTTTTATTCTGCCACAAATGTACATAATAAATAAGGCAAACGAATAAAAAAAACTGGATTTTTAATCATCTACATGCTGCCAAGCCAATCTTACAGTAAAAAAGAACACAAGACAAAAAAGGACGACCATCGTTTTTATATCAATATGAAGTGTTCCTACATGCTGTATAGTATATACTAACACATTACGCATCACTTCAATAATGGCTTGTATTCCATCAAATGTAACGAACAAGAAAACACTGACTACTGCACACAAAGCATTCAATATCTGAGCGGCACGATTGTGGCGGCAAGGCAAACGATGCATCACCCGACGAGAAAATCCATTATCAGCCATTTCCTGCCGATTAGCATCCATAAATTGTTTCAGTAATGTATCATTGTCTTTCATCATATCCATTATTTTTTAAATAAGTTGTCATTTTCTCCCTTCCTCTCGAGAGATGCGACTTCACCGTCCCCATTGGATAACCGGTCACATCAGCTATTTTGTCAATACTCATATCTTCCATATAAAACAATGTGATGCACATACGCTCTGCTTCTTTTAATGTTTTCAAAGCACAATATACATCCATTTTGCTGCTCAAACTCACCTGTTCAACCTTATATTCCCCATCAACTTCAGCAGCTTCCAAATCCGAAGTTTCTTTCTGACTGCGAAGATAATCATAAAATTGATTATATCCAATTCTAAACAGCCAAGTTGAAAAGCCTGACAAATTTTTAAAAGAAGAAAGACTCGTATAGGCTTTTATAAAAGTCTCTTGAGCCAAATCATCACTCAAAGCAGTATCACCGCAAGTTAAATTCAGGAAGAAACGACGCAATGGCGATTGGTACTTACACACCAGCTTGTCAAATGCCCGTTTATTCCCGAATGCTACAACTTGAGCGATTAGCGATATGTCGTTTATCTGCCCCATCAGCTATTCTGCAGCAGTATCGTCAGAATTTACATTATCAGAATGTTGTTCTGCAGAATCTGTAGATTGCGAAGCAGACTGTTCCATATCGGGCTTTACATCAGAAGCCTGCCTATCTGAGCCATTCAGATTATTCATCATTTCGGCATCTTTCTTGTGTTCTACAGCAGAAACCCAATGGCCTATACCGATAAACATGACCAGCAATCCGATACATGCCACGCCAAACGAAGTAGTTAGCGCCCACAGAAAGATAAATAAGCCAAGTCCTAAAAAAGTAGTCCGAATGCCCTTATCTCTCTCTACCGTAGTATAATAAGGAGTATAAGATTTTTTCGATTGGGAAGATACCGGCTGTTCACGGACAAAAACATCTTCTGGTAATGGTTTTCCTGCTTCGAGCGCTTTCTCTGCCAACCGATATTTAGCTTGACGATTTTTATATCGAAAGTAAAATACAAGAAAGAGAATCACTGCAATGAGCAGACATCCGGAAATAGTACCGATGATAGGAATTAAAAAGACATAAGACATAGCCTTGTCACCAGTAAAACAACGGGATATTTCATTACCGAAATTATCGTCATTGTCGTCATCAGAATTGACATTGCTCGATGCTTGATCCACTGAATCAACAAATGCGGGTTCAGAACTATTCGTCGTATCGTCGGCGGTAGCATCTTTCTGAGCATTTTCAACTTTCACTTGCTGTTTGTGTTTGGCTCCCCATACGGCCGAAGTTCCACAAAGGATAGCCAATAACAACATGGTACATAAAAGAATCTTTTTCATATTCATTGTGATTTTATATTTTCTTATTTTATCGTTAGACGTAGTTATATCTCTTCAAAGTTGCAAATAGATAAAAAAAATTCGATATTTGCACTATTATTCTCAGAAATATATGAATCTTCCTATTGATTTCACCACTTACACGCGCTCATTAATGGGCGAGAAACAGTTCGAGACGCTGATATCGGCTCTCGAACAGCCTCAATCCATTAGTGTCCGACTCAACAACAAGTCGAATTCAGAAGCTGCTTCTGTACTCACAAACATAGTTCCTTGGTGTTCGCAAGGAAGGTATCTTACGAGTCGACCGACGTTTACTTTCGACCCACTTTTCCATGCCGGATGTTACTACGTACAAGAGGCTTCGTCTATGTTCATCGAACAGGCGATAAAAAGCTTCGTAAACGAACCGGTTATTGCACTCGATCTTTGTGCCGCTCCCGGAGGAAAATCGACTCATCTCTCGAGTATTCTGCCAGAAGACAGCCTACTAATATCAAATGAGATAGTCCGCTCGCGTGCACAAATATTGGCCGAAAACATTTCAAAATGGGGAAACGACAATGTGATAGTCACAAATAATCAACCGGCAGATTTTAAACGATTAAAACATTTCTTCGACGTAATGCTCTGCGACATGCCTTGCTCGGGTGAAGGAATGTTTCGTAAGGATGAAAAAGCAATCGGTGAATGGAGCAAAGAAAACGTGGTGATGTGTGCTCAACGACAACGGGAAATTTTAACTGATTGCTGGCAATGTCTCTCGCCGGGAGGCTTATTAATATATAGTACCTGTACTTTCAATACGCTCGAAAACGAGGAGAACATACAGTGGATAGTCAATGAGCTTGGAGCAGAAGTGATAGAAATTCCTACAGAAAAGGATTGGAACATTACCGGCAATTTATTGAAGAATGCAGATTTTCCTGTCTACCGTTTTCTTCCGGGAAAGACGCAAGGAGAAGGTTTCTTTCTTGCAGTATTACGCAAAGGTGGAGAAAAATCGAAGAAAGACAAAAAGCACAAAGAAGACAAAAAGCGCATGTTGCCCATTCCAGGTATTAAGGAGTTGCTAACCAAAGCCAACGAATACATCGCCAATGGAGAAAAATACAAGCTAACAACCGATGGAAAAACAATCTCTGCAATCTTAAAGAAGCATAACGATGCCATTGCCGCATGTCAGAAAGAATTAAATATTATACAAAGAGGTATCACTATTGGCGACATCAAGGGGCGTGACCTCATTCCTACTCAATCGCTTGCGCTAAGTAAAGCTGTCAATCGCAATTATTTTGCCTCTCAAGATATAAATTACGAACAAGCCATTGCCTACTTGCGCAAAGAAACGATTATATTGGACCAAACAACTCCTCATGGTTGTGTTTTATTGACCTATCGAAACGTCCCTCTAGGTTTCGTGAAGAATATGGGAAATCGCACTAACAATCTTTATCCACAAGAATGGCGCATCCGAAGCGGACACAATCCAGACGAAAAGATAATGGTTCTATAGCAAACCGAAAGATCATAAAGCAGTACTTCCATTGGTCAATCTTTCGCCTTACCCTTTTGCTACAATCGCCTAACGACACATAGAAAAAAACAGACGTATGTCGCAGCAATAACTAACGGAAGTTACTGCGGTAAGTAACGTTAGTTATACTAACAACTAACGTTAGTTTCTTCCACAACATCCGTTAGTTATTGCTGCGACATACGTCTGATTTTTTGTAAAGTTGTCGTAGGCTACGGCAGTGACTAACGGATATTTTTAAACGCTTGTAAATCAGAAAAGTTATAATCTTTAGAGAATCTCTGAATAATTCAATCTGTATTTACTCGAAGATTCGTAGCTGAATAAAAATAATGCAACATGCTAAAGAATATTAGAACATGTTCTCACTTAGAGAATCATCTTCAACAAAACGGATTTTGATAATGACAGGGTATTCTATTCAGAATGATCTATCCAATTACATAGTTCCGCACATATTATAAAAAACATGGGAAAAACAGAAAATTCTTCTGAATATCATCACACTCTATAAAAAGTTCAAAACAAATTTGCTACTTTTGTGACTTAATTATGCTTTATCCTTTAGATCAAGAATAAAGCATTCAGTAATTATGCCCAAACAGAATGAATACATGAAGAATAGAAAATCCGCAAAAGGCAGTTTCAAGAAAAAACAAACAAAAAAAATCCCTTATCAATATAAGCCTGGAAATCTAGATTTGAAAACTTGGCAAATACTGCTTCGCAAACAAGTGGCGCAAGAGGAGAAACTCGTTATCCAATGTATTGACGAGAAAAGGGCTCCAGGTGAATATCAAGTAAAAAATCCTAAGACAAATCAAGAATATAAGGTTGTTTACCGTGGTGCAAGAAGCCCTTGGAACTATTGCTCGTGCTTAGATTTTAAAACCTCCCGTTTGGGAACTTGCAAGCATTTGGAAGCTCTAAAGCCATGGCTTCGTAAACATCATGTCCACCGTGAAATACCTCCCTATTCTTCTGTTTATCTCGATTATACTGCGGAAAGAAAAGTTCGTATTCGAATTGGAGGAGACAACGAGGAGGCGTTTACAAAACTGGCATCTTCTTTTTTTGACGATAAGTTTGTTCTGAAAGAGAATTCATTTGAAAGTTTCGATACATTTTTAAAGAAAGCTCGTAAGATTGACGACACCTTTCGCTGTTATAGAGACGCACTGCAATTTGTGATAGAACATCGAGAGCGCAAAGAACGCATCCGTTGGATTGACGCATTGACTAACAAAGATTTCAAAGATTTACTCCAGGCTCGCCTTTATCCTTATCAGGAAGAGGGTATTCGCTTCGCAGCCAAAGCCGGTCGGGCTATCATTGCCGACGAGATGGGATTGGGTAAAACCATCCAGGCAATAGGTACAGCAGAACTGCTGAGAAAGAAAGGGCTTGTGAATTCTACATTAATAATATGTCCCACGTCCTTGAAATATCAATGGAAGAGAGAGATAGAGCGCTTCACAGGACAACAGGTTCATGTAATTGAAGGCAACCACCTGAAGCGCAAAGAACAATACAACACTTCTGAACCTTACAAGATAATCTCCTACAACGCTGTATGCAACGATATCAAAGCTCTCGGGTATTTGGAAACGGATATGGTCATCATCGATGAAGTACAACGTTTGAAGAACTGGGATACACAAATAGCAAAAGCCGCCAGAAAAATAAATTCGCAATATGCTGTTATCCTCTCTGGTACTCCCCTGGAAAATCGATTAGAAGAACTCTACTCTGTTATGGAACTCGTAAACCAATTTTGCTTGGGACCTTATTATCAATTCCGTAACCGCTATATCATCTTAGACAGCAAAGGCGCAACAATAGGCTACCAAAATCTAAATGAAATCGGACAACGCCTCAAGCCCTATCTGATACGCCGCCGTAAAAAAGAAGTGAAGCTTCAGCTGCCTGCACGACAGGACAAGAATCTTATGGTACCAATGACAAAGGAACAAATGGCAATACACGACGAAGCAAATGCTCATGTATCCCGTTTGCTTCAGAAGTGGGAAAAAATGCACTTTCTTTCGGAGGCCGACCGTAACAGACTTCTTTTATTGCTCCAACAAATGCGTATGGTATGTGACAGTACTTACATCCTGGATCAGAAGACACGTTTTGATACCAAGATCGAAGAAGTAATGAACATCATTAGCAATATCGTAGAAAGTGGAGAAGAAAAAATTGTCGTTTTCAGTCAGTGGGAACGTATGACTCGCTTAATCGCCCAAGAAATGGACCAAAAAGGTATTCGCTATGAATATTTACACGGAGGCATACCATCCAAAGCACGAAAAGATTTGGTCAATAATTTCACGGATTTGCCAGACAGCCGTGTATTCCTTGCCACTGATGCGGGAAGTACGGGTCTCAACCTACAAGCTGCTTCTATCATCATCAATATGGACTTACCGTGGAACCCTGCTACCCTGGAGCAACGTATTGCCCGCATTTATCGAATAGGGCAGATACGCAATATTCAAGTCATTAATTTGATTTCAATGCGTACTTTTGAAGAAAGCATGCTTGGCAAACTTAAGTTTAAATCTTCCATGTTCGAAGGTGTACTTGATGGTGGCGAGGATACCATCTTTACCAAAGGCAATAAGTTCCAAAAGATAATGGAAGAGTTGAGCGAAACCATCAAAGAGCCAGCCGAAAATGAGACCAAAGATGAAATACCACCTATCGATAAGGATGAAAAGGAATCTAAAGTTACTAAGGATACAAATACTCATTACGACTTTGATCCCTTGTTTGAACAGCAACCGGATGATTCACCCTCTGTCAATACCAAAGAAGGACATGATTTACCACCTCATCAGGAACATACACTCCAGCCAGATAAGCTCATAGAGCAAGGAGTATCCTTCTTCACCATGTTAACAGAGACACTGAAATCCCCCACGGCAACTCAGGAACTAATCAACCGAATTGTGGAAGATAATCCGGAAACAGGAGAAACCAATATTAAAATTCCAGTAACTAACAAAGAGACTGTTGTACAGATGTTAGGACTTATCGGCAGAATGCTGAACAAAAAATAAATGAAGTTCTACTTTGTCAATAGGAAGACAAAGATATAACGAGAATCAGAGATGAATAGTAGCCCCTAACAATCAGCAATTGTCTGGGGCTAATTTCTGTTCAGTGATTCGCTTAGTACCTTTAGCCTCGTAATAAGTCACTATCGACAAGCATAAAGCGTGACCTATAAAGCTCGATTCAATCACGGTAGCACATTGTAATACAAACTTCCTGTGCAAACTATCTACGACAGAGTGTCGGCTATGAATTATTCAGGTTAAAACATTAAGTTGCATTAAAGATGGTATTTTCTTTAAAACATATTTTTTCATTTGTTTTCAAAACAAGGACGTCATTAAAATTCTTATTGGTAAAAAATAAATTTGAATTATTTTAATACCGAGAGAAAAATATATCTGAGTTATGAATAATACCTAATACTTTAAATTTTAATATAAAACATTCTAGGGAAAGAACTGATATGACTGATAATGGAAGTGTTTTTTTGTATATTGTAATATATAAATATTGCTCTCGAAGAAATTATTTTCAATAATTATATCTTTCTTTGGTTTTATTAAAATATTATTGTTCTTTTGTAAAATAGAATCACTGCACTATAGTAAGATGAACTCTAATAGTAAAACATTCACCGATATATATAATACCCATTATAAAAAGGCTTTTTATTTTGTGAAGTCTTATGTTCACGATGAAAGCATTGCAGAGGACATCGTTTCAGAATCTTTAATAAAATTATGGGAGCAATTAAAACAAAGGGAAATAAATCCAATAGCTCCGTTTTTATTGACTATTTTGAAAAATAAAGCTCTCGATTTTCTTAAACATCAAGAAGTGGAGCGTGCCGCTTTAGAGGAAATTAAAAGTTGGAGAGAGTATGATCTTTCTATTCGTATATGTTCTTTGGAAGAATGCAATCCTTACGATATATTTTCTGGTGAAGTGGAGTCTATTGTAAATTCCACTTTAAAATTATTGCCTCCTCAGACTCGTGATGTGTTTATGATGAGCCGTTTTCAAAACAAATCGAATAAAGAGATAGCCGAATCGATGAATATTTCGATAAAAAGTGTGGAATATCACATTACTAAAACACTCAAAGTTTTAAGGGTGGCTTTGAAAGATTATCTTCCTATTTTCTTTTTTCTATTTATATAGTTGATTTTTTTGATCTTTCTTTTAGGGAGATTTGTTTTTAAATCGTTTTTATATAAAGGCCAAAGACAAGATGAATACTGAATTGTTACAGAAGTACATTTCTGACGATGCGAATATTGATGAAACAGAATTAGTTGTGAAATGGATAAACGCAAGCAATGAGAACCGCAGAGAATACATGGCTCAGCGCAAACTTTATGATATAGCATTGTGGCGAACCCCTGATTTCGGCAAAGACGAATTATTGAGTAATAGAAAAAGGCCTGCTAAGATAATACTTCGAGAGATATTGAAGATCGCGGCATTGCTGGCTATCGCTTTTTCGTTCTCTTATCTATGGTTTAATGGCAAGGATTCGACGTCGGGAGAATTATTGCAGAGTGTCTATACTCCTGCCGGGCAGCGTACCGAAATTCATTTGCCGGACGGGACCCATGTCTGGCTTAATTCGTGTAGCCGCTTGACTTATTCGAATAAGTTTATAGGCAAATACAGAAGGGTAAAATTGGAAGGAGAAGCTTATTTTATTGTCTCAAAAAACAAGGAAAAACCTTTCATAGTGCAGACAAACCGATATAATATTAAAGTGTTGGGCACCGAATTCAATGTCATTGCATATCCTACTGACAAAGAGTGGAAAACGTCATTACTTAATGGATGTGTAAAAATAACCGATAGATCTGGAGTTGAAAAGATGATGTTGAAACCTAATAATGTAGGCTATTTAGATGGAGTTCGATTGCGTAAAACGGTGATTAGCGATGATAATGAGTTTATGTGGAGAAAAGGCCTGCTTTGCTTTACCGATCTTTCAATACATGAAATGGTTCATAAGTTGGAGCTATATTATGATGTAAAGATCATTGTTCATAATAGTCGAATGATAAATAAATATTATACAGGAAAATTTCGTATCGGAGATGGCATAGAGCACGTACTGAATGTACTTAAACTCGATAATAAGTTCTCTTATACCTATGATGAAGATAATAAGCTTATAATAATTAATTAACCATTGAATAAAATATTCTGCCTATGAGATAGAAATAATAAAGTAAAAAGCGGTTTGATGCTGCAACATCAAACCGCCTGAAAGCCAATAAAGATTGGCCGGTTCGTAAAAAATCATAAGTTAAACTTAAAATCTCACTTACAAATATATGAAAAATATTTTGTATCAAAGTTCTATTGTAGAATTTAAACTATTTTTGAGAATTATGAAGCTCTCTGTGTTAGCCTTATTCCTGTTTGTTGGTACTATGTTTGCTACAGAAACCTATTCACAATCAAGAAAAGTGACTATTGTAGCAAATAATATTTCGATTAATAAAGTGCTTCTTTCTATCGAAAAACAAACAGATTATCTATTCGTTTTTAATGCTAAGAATATAAATCTAGGCAAGTCAGTTAATGTGAATATGCGTAATTGCAGTGTTGCTGAGGTGTTGGATGCGATTCTTAGAGGTACTGATATTGATTATGCCATGGAAGGGAAGAATATTATGCTGAGAAAGAATTCCCTTGTTCAGATTAGGCGTAATGCTCCTGCCAATGATAAGAAAAGAATCAGTGGTGTAGTGAAAGATATATCGGGTATGCCAATTATCGGTGCAAATGTATCTGTAAGCGGTAATTCTGCTAAGACAATAACCGATATTAATGGTAAATTTGAAATGGATTTATCTTCGGATGGTGTATTGCAAGTATCGTATGTTGGTTATGAAGAACGATTTATCAACACTAAAGATAAGCAGAATTTTGTCATCGTTATGAAAGAAAATGCCCAGCAACTTAATGAAGTCGTTGTTGTCGGTTACGGTACTCAAAAGAAAGCAACTTTGACAGGTTCTGTGGCGTCAGTTTCATCAAAAGAATTGATGGAAGCTCCAATGCAGAACGTGTCAAATTTGTTGACTGGTAAAGTAACAGGCTTGACTAGTATTCAATCATCAGGTAAGCCTGGTGGTGATGGTACGGCTTTGTATGTTCGTGGTTTGAATACGTTCGGCAGTGGAGGTAATAGCCCTATGATAATAATCGATGGTGTGCAACGGCTACTCGATTATATCAATCCAAATGATATTGAAAGTATTTCGGTGCTAAAAGATGCTTCGGCAGCTATTTATGGTGTGCAAGGTGCTAATGGGGTAATATTGATTACTACTAAATCGGGAGCTAACGGACCGGCTAAAATAGCCTATGACGGTTCAGTAACATTGACAGCAAACACAGCGATGCCAAAATACTTAAATGCCGGTGACTATATGTACTGGAACAACAAAGCACGCCAAATGGATGGATTAACACCTCTTTGGACAGCCGATATTCAAAATAAAGTCATGAATAATGACCCTAACAGTATATGGGGACAGACTAATTGGATTGATAAAATATTTCATACCGGTGAAACCCAGCAGCATAATGTTTCGGCTTCAGGCGGTAATGACAAAAATAAGTATTTTGCCAGTTTAGGTTATATGGATCAAAAAGGCACATTGAAGAATACTCTGTTTAAGCGTTATAATGTCCGGACTAATTTGGATATTCAAGTTGTAAAGAATTTAAAGTTTACAACTAATTTATCTGCTTATCGTACAGATAGGGACTATCCTGGTACAGCAATTGGGGACCAAGCAGAATTTGATCCCGTACGACAAGCTGTAAATTCTATTCCAATTATCAAAGATGAATATAAAGGATTACCAACCGCATGGCAAGGAGCAACTTATTATGTAAATGGATATGCCGCATTGATGAATTCGGGATATCAACGCCAAACGCGGTGGGCTTTCGATTCTAACTATAAGTTGGAATATGATTTTTCTGATTTGACGAATATATTGAAAGGATTGAAAGTCTCATTTTTCGGAGCATACAATTATAGCCATACAACAGATTCTAATTATGATAGATATTATCAATTGTATTCTATCAACAATACTTTTGACGAGAATATCGTTGGCGCAAGTGGATATACAGAAGGTGGTGCTTATACAAAATCTTCATCATGGGGTGATACTTGGTTAGTTCGTCCACAAGTTGACTATTCAAGAGATTTTAATAAACATCATATCAGTGCATTATTTTTCTATGAAGCTCAAAAAACGTACTCTAATACAATGACAGGAATAAAACGTGGGTATTACAGTGATGACCCTGTAGACTTATCACTTGGTACCACATTCCCTGCTAATCCAGTGAGCGGATCATATGCCTATAGTGGTCAAGCATCTTGGGCTGGTCGTATTAATTATGCCTATGATATGAAATATCTCGCTGAGGCGTCTTTCCGTCGTGATGGCACTTATATCTTTGCACCTGAAAACCGATGGGGATTCTTCCCTTCCGTATCACTTGGATGGGTAGCTTCAGAAGAAAATTTCTTTAAGAAGATATTGCCCTTTGTGGATTATTTTAAAATTCGCGCCAGCTATGGTGAATCTGGGAATTGTGATGCAAGCCCATATTTGTATAACTCGACTTTTGGCATTGCAAACAATAGTATGGTTTTTGGTGGAGCTCCACTGTCACAATTCTACACAACAAACGATTATATATATCGCAACTTGACATGGTCGAAAACAAAAAGTTATAACTTAGGATTTGAATTTGATCTTTGGAACCATTTATTAAGCGGCGAAATAGATGTGTTTTACCAATTAAATAAAAATATTTTGGAAGGAAGTAGTGGAAATTATCCTTCTTCATTAGGTGGCTATTATCCGAGTCAGAGTAATACGGGAGAAGTAGACAATCGTGGACTGGAAATTACATTAAAACATTACAATCGAATCAATAAAGATTGGACATACAATATATCCGGTAGTTTTTCGTATGCTCGTAACCGTGTATTAAAAATGGCTGTAACCGATAACTATCCCAATTATCGTGGAATTCTGGGTAAACCCATGAATGCTCGTTATGGATTCCAAGCCGTAGGCTTATTTCAAACCCAACAGGAAATAGATAATTACACCACAGCTCCATCGGGTACTATTCGTTTAGGTGATATTAAATATCGGGATGTTAATGGAGATGGTTTGATTACATCAACGTACGATTATGTGAAGATTGGTTATGGTCCCATTCCTGAAATAAACTTTTCGATGAATTTTGAACTGACTTATAAGAATTTCAACTTTTCGATGTTATGGCAGGGGGTAACCCATTGTGATTACGAATTATCAGGTGTCTATAATAGTGGTGTAACTTCATGTACAACCTACACAAGTCCATTCACAGGAGGTGGTAACTCACCTTATTACTTAATTGAGGGTGCATGGACTCCGGAACACACGAATGCCAAATATCCTCGTCTTTCGACTATAGACAATGGAAATAATGCTTGGCGTTCGTCATGGTGGGTTGTAAATGGAGAATATCTCCGATTGAAAAATCTCAAAATTGGTTATACAATGCCTGATCGTATGTTAAAGAGAACACCTTTCAGTCGTATCAATATTTATCTTGCCGGTACGAACTTACTTACACTCAGTCATTTCAAATATGTTGACCCAGAAAGTCCATCTGTAAGTAACGGATATTATCCACAACAATTAACCTATAGCCTAGGAGTAAATGTAACATTTTAATTAAGGGAGGTAAGGACGTGAAAAATATAAAGACAAAAATATCACTAATTCTCGCCATTATTGGATTAGGATTGGCATCGTGTAATGACGATGCGCTGAATTTAAATGATACAACTACTATTTCGGATCTTGCAGTATGGAACACGGAAGAGTCTGCAGATATGTACATAACAGCTTCTTATAAGACGTTTTCCGACATATCACAAGTAGCGAATAGTCGTGGAGCATACTATGATAGTTTCTCGGATTTGACAAAATCAACTTCATGGGATCAATATAACCATCCATATAACAAAGCTTTAATGCAGACAAGTGCATTTGCAACGGGTAGTGCCGGCGCATTTGAATGTTGGGACGATGTTTACTACCGCATTCGCAGAGCAAATGTAGCATTAGAAGATATCTCTCGCTATGGAAGTAAATTTGGAAATGATTGGTGTGATATCAGACGCGCTGAAGTTCGTTTATGTCGAGCATATTCGTACTATCGTTTGATTCGCGTTTATGGTGGTATCGTACTACGCACGGATGTGTCTGGTGCAAATGGTGGTATTGATAACGGTGATAACAAAAGCGATATTAATCGAGCACGACTTTCAGAAGCCGACAGTTGGAATTATGTGATTTCAGAGTTACAATGGGCTGCTGAAAAACTGCCAGAAACTTGGCCATCATCTTGGGATGGTAGAGCAACAAAAAAAACAGCATACGGTTTTTTATCAAGAATGGCTCTTTATGCAGGCCAATGGCAAATTGCTATTGATGCAGCAGAGAAAGTAAAAGAACTGGGTGGTGCTTTAGCTCCAGATTATGCCAAGGTATTCCAAATAGATGGAGGGCAAGACAATTCGAGTGAGATCCTTTTTGCTTTGTATTATCAAAAAGGCAGCTTGATTCATAATTATGATTTATACAATCGTCCTTTTGGTGATGGCGCAGTATACAGCACTGCAGTTTATGCTGAACATGTACCTACTGCAGAATTGGCAGATATGTACGAATTCAGTGATGGTTCTGACTTCAATTGGTCGACATATGAAGCCAATGGCCATACAAATCCATATACCGATAGAGAACCACGTTTCAAGGCAACAATTCTATACAATGGTTGCAAGTGGGAAGGTCGTGACATTCAAACTTATGTTGGTGGTAGTGATGGATTTGTAGCATTCTCGCAAGCAGGATCAACAAATGGACATACACCGACCGGTTACTATATACGCAAATATTTGCAAGAAGGTAATACAAGCTTTGTTAATGATGGCAGCTGGCAATACGATGCTGTACTTCGTTACGCAGAAGTACTATTGAACAAAGCTGAGGCATACGCAAGGCTTGATTATGCAACCAATAGTGGGAAAGCTCTTGACGCACTTAATGAAGTTCGTCATCGTGTAGGCTTACCTGATAAGACCATCACAGATGCTCCGGATGTTGATGCATTTATGTCTTTGCTTCGCAAAGAACGTTGCGTAGAGTTGGCTGGTGAGGGTTTCCGTTATTGGGATTTACGTAGATGGAAACTTGCAGGCAACGTAATAAACGGACAGAATGCACATGGAGTTAAAATTACACGAGATTCTGCCACAGGTACTATGACTTACGACAAAGTAGATTGTGATGGTGGAGGTACTCGTGTATTCCTTGATAAATACTATTACTTTTCGTTGCCAACCTCGGAAACAGCAAATAATAAATTGTGTAAAAACAATCCTTATTGGTAATTATTTAATTTCAAAAAATAATGAATATGAAAATCAGAAATAAAATAGGTTACAGTATTTATATATTATGCTTCTTCCTTATAGCTATAATGGCGCAAAGCTGTACCAAGGCTAACGAAGAATTTGTACACGAGACAAATACTATATCCCAAATGATATGTAAAGGATCTTTAAGCGGTGGCGAATATGCCGGAACTATTTATGAATATAATAAAAAAGGAGAACTAATGACCGGAAGCTTCACCAACGACGAAATAAATGGCGGGTATGGAATTATCATGTTTTCTATTCCTGAATCTCTACGTAAAGATGTGGACTTGACCAAGGTCTATATTAGAGCCACCGTTACTTACGATGAGATGATAACTCCATCGCTATTAGGTTATCACAACATTAGCGGTGATGGTATTATTATAACAGTAAAATCAGGTATCGGCACTACTCGTCAATATCGAGTTAGAGGAGTATACGAATAGGTTATAAAACTCAAATTAAATGATTAACTATGAAAAAATTTAATTCAACAATAATATTTGTTTCATTATTCAGTGTTGTTTTTCTATTATGCTCTTGCGCAAGTGAAAGCATGAGTGATAGATTGGCTAAAGAAGCAAATATTCTGTACTCTTTCAAAGTTAAAGGGACCAGTGGGACCGTATTTAATTCCAGTATCGGAGAAAACGATATTGTCATTAAAGTCTCTCCATATCTCGATGCTAAAGCAGAATTGAAAAATACATGTGCAACATTTTATTTATCAAAGGGCGCGACTGTCAGTCCTGATCCGACTACGCCTCAAGATTTTTCTCAATCTGGAGGTGTTGTATATACTGTGACTTCTGAAGATCAATCGACAAAGCATCAATATAAAGTGACTTATGGCATCTCCGATAAATTGCCTTCTGGTTCAGGTTTCAGCTATGCAGAAGTTGGAGCGAAAAAGACTTTTGTAGAACTAGGATATCCTGGAACTGTGAATGATTTTAGTCTTCCATCTATTCAATATGGAGATTTACAAATGTACCATGCTTATTGTGGTAATTATATCGTGTTATTCTCCAGAGCTTACCAAGCATTAGGAAACACGGCACTAGCTACAAAGGTCGTAAAAAAGGATGATCTCAGTGATGCCGGTACATTAAATCTCGGACCTATCGCATTAGCTGATCTGAAAATGATTTCTTCTGATTATAAAGGGCATTGTGTAGGCGTTGTAGTAAATGGAAGTTCTACTACCATTTATTATTGGACTACTCCATCTTCAGCTCCTGTTTCAGTAGGCACTATTGGTATTAATATGGCTCCGTCTTCAGATTTGGCCAACAATTTTCAAGTCGCTGGAGATATTACCAATAATGCTTGGATTAGTGCATTAGCACCACGTAGTACCACAGGTGATCATTATCGTGTGAAAGTAACTGGTGGAGTTTTAGCTTCTGATTATACGACTATTCAAACAGGATTTCCTAGTGATGACTGTTCCGGTTTCCAGATGATCTCTCCTCTTGACGATTCTGATGCACCAAATTATGTTGTAGGTGATACGGAAGGTGCTGCAAATGCAGCTAATAGCGTTCATTGCTATATTAACAATTTCAACGGTGCCACTCTTAATGTAATGCCACCACTATGGCAAAATACATTACAACAATGGTGGGTAGGTACAGGATTTTCTACCGCCCGTACAGGAGGTAGAACTCCCGTTGTGTCGGCATTGCCAATTAATGGCAAAACCTATGTTATTGTAACAAGTGGAACGGCGTGGTGGCATGCGGCGGCTGTTTTAACAAATGATCTACAAACATTAGCACATGAAAATTTGAATATTGCAGAATCTGTAAATCGAGGTTGGAGTTTCGGCGAGTGGGTTGATTGGTATTGGGATGAAAACGAGAGTACAGCTTATTTAGCTGTATGGTTCGGACGTCTGGGACTCTATACTTACAAATTAACTTGTTATGAATAATTAGTTTGTATAGGAATTTATAAGATAGGCAGTTATATAATGAAAGTACTTTAATAATTGCCTATCTTAAAATAAGAACAAATAATATGTTAAAAATTAATACAAAAATGCTTCAATGTTTATTAGCCATACTCTTATCATGCTTTTCAGCGTGTGGTAGTAACAATAATTCAAATAACGATAATGGGGGAATAACTATTCCTGTTGATCCAGGAAATACCGGTGGAGTAACATCTAATAAGCCTAAAGCCATGTGGGTTGATGCCCAGGCAAATTTCAGTCGACTTTCTACCAAATCGGCTATTACAACATATTTGCAAAAGATGAAAGATACGGGACTTAATACTGTATATGTTGATGTTAAACCAGGAATTGGCTACGCTTTATACAATAGTGACATACTGCCCAAATTAGTGAAATGGGGTAATGAAAGTGTACCTCGTGACTGGGATTATTTAGACTATTGGATACAAGAAGCCGGGAAATTGGGTATAGATGTCATTGCAACGATCTCAACGATGGGATATGGTGATACCAATACTCATGAAGGCCTTATCTATGATAACAATACCTGGGATGGCAAGACTCAGGTGAGAATGGCAAATAACAATCCAAATACCCTTGTGGATATGCGCAATGAAACAGGAGTAGATGCGGCAATGTTGGATCCGAGCCTTCCAGAAGTCCAAAGTTTTGTTATCTCCATCGTTAATGAAATTGCAACAAAATACCCTAAACTAAAAGGTATATGTCTAGATTATTGTCGCTGGTATGGCGCCGATTACGGTTTTAGCGATGCCACGATTAAAAAATTTGAAGCCTATAGTGGAGAAAACGTAACAAATAAGAATGATATTGTAACATCAACAGGAGGTATGGGGCCCCTTTACGCAAAATGGATTGAATTTCGTTCTATGACAATTACTAATTTGATTACCAATATTCGCACTAATATTAAGAAAATAAATCCAAAATTGGACCTTCAACTTTGGGCGTCTGCTGATTGGGCGTCTCGTTATGGATGTGGCCAGAATTGGGCAAGCAAGAGTTATACACCACCTGCAAGTGCTATTTATACTAATGATTACAGTAAAACAGGTTTTGCAGACCAACTGGATGTATTTGTGTTGGGTGCGTATTCTGAGTATGTATGGAAGTATGAATATCCCAACTCTGTATGGACGGTCGAGAATTTTGTTACTACATATAAGAATTTTACAAAAGGAGACTGTAAAGTATACGGTTCTATTACCGCATATTCTTATAACGCGACAGCAATGTCCGATGCCGTGTATTTGTGCATGAAAAATACGGATGGACTGATGGTTTTTGAACTTTCTCATGTAATAAATAATGGCCTTTGGTCTGCTATAAAAGATGGCATAAAAAGAGTTGAAAAGTAATGAAAAGAATAATCGCAACATTATTATTTATTGCGAGCATCAGTGGATTGACGGTACAGGCTAAAACCTATACCGTCAACTCTCCTAATGGCAATATAAAAGTGACAGTAGTGACAGATAAACAATTGAATTGGTGTGTTGATTTCATGGGAGAACGAGTTCTCAATCCGAGCAGAATAGCAATGAACGTAGATGGTATGCCAAATCAATTAGGAACAAACGTTAAAGTTATAAAGTCGAATATCATTAAAGTTGACGAAGAGCAGATAGCAATAATACCTACCAAACAACGCAAAATAAGAGATTTGTATAACCAATTGACTATTAAATGCAAAGGTGGTTATTCTGTACTATTTCGTGTATATAATAATGGAGCGGCGTATCGTTTTGTTACCCAATTAAAATCTTCCAATATATATATTAATAGCGAAACCGTTGAACAAAACTGGGAGAATGGTAGTACTGTTTATTGGCCTCGAGAAAAAAATCAAGAGTTCATAACACATTGTGAAGCTATATTTGACAAGAAAGAGATGAGTGAATTGGATACAACCATGAAGGGTTATTTACCCATCTATCTAACTACAACAAAAGGTACAAAAGTTGTTATTATGGAATCAGATTTAACCGATTATCCTAATATGTTTCTTACCGGCAATCACAATAATACTCTATCCGGAGAATTCCCGCCTGTAGTACTCAAGAGTGAATTGAAACCGGGTGCCGATCGTGACGAGAAGATGGTAGAAAAAGCTCATTACATAGCAAAAACGACAGGCAATCGAGTATTTCCATGGCGATTACTGATGATTAATAAAGACGACAAAGGTGTATTGGAAAACAATTTGGCATATCAACTAGCTTCGCCTTCTGCTTCAAAAGAAACGAATTGGATTAAACCGGGGAAAATTTCATGGGATTGGTGGAGTACGCTTAATGTTTATGGTGTAGATTTTAAAGCAGGTGTAAATACTGATACCTACAAATATTTTATTGATTTTGCAGCAAAATATCATATAGAATATGTTTTGTTAGATGAAGGATGGTCGGCTGGAACCTGGAATATAAAAGAACCTGTACATGGATTAGATATTCATGAATTAGTAGAATATGGCAAGGCAAAAAATGTAGGCTTGGTATTGTGGACTTTATGGAATCCTTTGGACAAAGACTTAGAAGGAATTCTCGACTTATACCAAAAATGGGGAATAAAAGGAATAAAAGTTGATTTTATGCAACGTTCAGATCAATATATGGTTAATTTCTACGAAAGAGTGGGAAAAGCCGCAATGGAGCGAAAGCTTCTGGTCGATTTTCATGGTGCTTTCAAACCTTCCGGATTACAGAAAAAGTATCCAAATGTAATGACGTTTGAAGGAGTGCTCGGAATGGAACACGATAAAGATTCCAGAGATATTAATCCTGTACATGATTTAATATTGCCGTTCACAAGAATGGCAGCTGGACCGATGGACTATACTCCCGGAGCAGTTGGCAATGCCACTGCCGCCGATTTCTATATTAACTTTGTTCACCCAATCAGTCTTGGCACACGAGCACATCAAGTAGCATTGTATGTAGTGTATGAGAGTCCATTGCAGATGATGGCAGACTCTCCTTCGAGTTATTATAAAGAGCCCGATTACACCTCGTTTATTTCACGAATACCAACGACATGGGATGACACTAAGGCTATCTCTGCAAAAATAGGCGAGCAGCTCTTAATTGCACGCCGAAAAGATAGAATATGGTACATCGCCGGATTGACTGATTGGAATAGGCGTACCTTGGATTTAAAACTGGATTTCCTAGATTCGGGGAAGTATAAGGTTGAGATTTTTAAAGACGGTATTAATGCAGATGTCTATGCTTCAGACTATAAAATAGAGAAACTCACAGTAACAAAAAACGATAACATAAAAGTGACTATGGCCAAAGGCGGTGGCTGGACGGCTATTCTTACACCAATTGACTGATTTCTCTATTATTCTTAGTCTTTAAACATAATATTTCCATTTACTAGATTTCAATATCAAGCAGATGAAACATAAAATATTACTATTTTCATATATCATATTCAGTAGTGTTTGTTTAATATCTCAAGCACAAAATAGAATATTACCCAAAAGATATTATGGCAAAGTAGTGTCTCATGGGAAAGGTATCCCAAATGTCCCTGTTACTGATGGGATACAGATTGTACTCACTGATACACAAGGGAAATATTCCATATTGAGCACCACTGTCTCCGAATACATATATATTACGATTCCAAAAGGTTTTGATATCCCTATGAAGGACAACAGACCCGCTTTTTATAAAAAAGTATCAGGCAATTTCACCAAAAAAGAGCGCATCGATTTTGAGTTGGTACATTCAACCCATAGTGACAAGCGACATATTATGATTGTATGGGCCGACCCTCAAGTATATTTTGATGAAGAAATGCCACTAGTTCGAGAGGCAGCTATTGATGTAAAACAACTCATCAAATCCAATTATTCTGACGTCCCGGCATATGGAATAGTCTGTGGCGATATTATTGGTAATATCCAGAAAAAGCCAAGTTATTTCCCTGCGATGATAGATACTATTGCCAAAACAGAAATTCCTTTTTTCTATGTTATCGGCAATCATGATATGAATATGGATGTACGATCCAACGAACGCGCACGCACTACATATAAATTTTATTTCGGCCCGACGTATTATTCATTCAATAGAGGTGATATACATTATATAGTCCTTGATGATATCTTTGCAATAGCCAAAAGTTATTTATATGTGGGCTATCTATCCGAACAACAATTACAATGGTTAGAACAAGATCTAAAACAAGTACAAAGGGGAACAACGGTTGTCGTGGCTACCCACATACCAACTTATTCGCGCGAGGCTCGTCATAAAGAATGGAGTGAAGAATCGACCATGAAAGTCCTAAATAATAGAGCAGCATTATATGAGCTATTAAAACCATATAACGCACATATTTTCTCGGGACATGAGCATTATAATGAAAACTACATACTGTCAGATAGCTTATACGAACATGTACATGCTCCGCTTTCGACATTATTTTGGCAAGCTCCATGGGCGTGCGATGGTACTCCGGGTGGTTATGGTGTATATGAGTTTGACGGTAGCACAGTTCGTTGGTATTACAAATGCATTGGTAAAGATAAAAGTTACCAATTTGAGTTATACCCAATTGGTAAAAATCCGGGAAAAGAGAATGCAATAGTGGCAAATGTTTGGAATTACGATGATACTTGGAGTGTGAAATGGTTTGAGAATGGTGTCGATCGCGGTGAAATGATCCGTTATACAGGCTATGATCCTAACATATACAACTACTGCACTGAAAACAAATCAAAATTTAAACACAAATATTTAGGGGCGGGACAAACAGAACATTTATTTTATGCAATTCCCCTAATTGACGGTTCACATATCAAAGTATGTGTTACCGATCATTTTGGAAATACCTATACAAAAGAATTGAAACAAACGAAACAATAAAGTTTATAATGAATAAATTAGTCGTATTAATAAGTTTGGTGTTATTGACCGTTGGAAATTACTCATCTTATGCCAGCCCCAAAGATTTCATTGTAAAATCTCCCGATGGACATATACAGATTGTAGTTACCAACAATGGCAATATACTTAAATATTCAGTGAATAAGAATGGTAAAGCTGTGGTTCTTCCCTCAAAAATGGGATTTGTTCTTCAAGGAAACGAGAATTTAAATAGCTTTGATGTAAAAAAGACGCTACGTACCTCGCATGATGAAACATGGGAACAACCATGGGGCGAATGCCGTTATGTTCGTAACAATTACAATGAGATGAAAATATTGTTGCAAGCGCGCAATAGCAAAAATAAACTTAACATCATATTTCGTGCGTTTAACGACGGCATAGGTTTCCGCTATGAGTTTCCAAAGCAAGACGGTATAGATTCGTTAGTAATAATGAAAGAAAATACTGAATTTAAAATGCCCCAAGTCCATAAAGCTTGGTGGATAACAGCATCCAACCCTTATTATGAGTGCTTGGCCAAATTGTCCAGGATTTGTGATCTTGATACTGTTCGTACTCCATTAACGATGGAAACTGCCGATGGTAAATACCTGTCTATCCATGAAGCCAACTTAACAGATTATCCCAAAATGAATTTGACCATTTCAGATTCAACCACATTGCGATCGACCTTAGTACCTTGGTCAACGGGTGTAGCCGCTTATATCAAAGTTCCATTTGCCACACCTTGGCGAACAATTATTATAGGCGACAAGCCCGGAGATCTTGTAGAATCTCGTATAATGCTCAATTTAAATGAACCCTGTATGATAAAAGATACATCATGGCTGAAACCTTGTAAATATATAGGCATCTGGTGGGAATTACATTTGGGTGAAGGCACATGGTATTACGGGCCTAAACATGGGGCAACGACCGCTAATACGAAAAAATATATTGATTTTGCTGCCGCCAATGGTATATCCGGAGTACTTGTAGAAGGATGGAATAAAGGCTGGGAAGGCAATTGGACAAAAAATGGAAATACGCTTGATTTTACTCAGCCATATCCCGATTTTGATATAAAAGCAATTACAGATTATGCCAAAGAAAAGGGAGTAGAACTAATTGGACATCACGAAACTGCTGCTGCGACAAAAAACTACGAACAGCAGCTTGACAGAGCTTTTGCTTATTATAAAAAATATGGCGTAAATATCGTCAAAACGGGATATGTCAATCCTCTGATGGATTTTAAAGAAGCGCATGATGGTCAATATGGTGTGCGGCATTACCGCAAGATCATTGAAACAGCGGCTAAATATAAGATTGCCATTGACAATCACGAACCGGTTATGCCAACTGGCATTGAACGCACGTGGCCGAATTTAATGACTCAAGAAGGAGTACGTGGACAAGAGTATAATGCGTGGTCGCCCGATGGAGGTAATACACCCGAACATACTACAGTGATACCATTTACAAGAGGTTTGGCGGGCCCTATGGATTTTACTTTCGGCACTTTTAACTTTACGAACAAAGCATATCCCGGCACTCGTGTAAATACTACATTATGCAAACAATTGGCTCTCTATGTCATTATTTATAGTCCACTACAGATGGCTTCCGATATGCCGAAAAATTATAGCGGAATAAAAGCTTTTGATTTTATTAAAGATGTGCCTACCGATTGGGAAACGACTAAAGTGATTGACGCAAAAATAGGCGATTACTCCATATTTGCCAGAAAGGATCGTAAATCGACAGATTGGTATGTGGGTGCCATTACCGATGAGAATTCAAGAGAGCTGAATATTCCGTTGTCGTTTTTGGAGTCTGATACTAAATACATGGCACAGATATATGCCGATGGCGATGATGCCGAATGGAAAACCAATCCGACTTCATTCAAATACGAAGAGCGTATAGTTACAGCAAACGATATATTACATTTAAAGTTAGCGACTAGTGGTGGATGTGCTATTAGAATTATTAAATTACAAAAATCATGAAAAAGTTTTTTTGCCTCACAGTTATTGCATTTGTTTTTTGCTCCGTATCTGCAAATACAGATATTATAGCAATGCGTGCAATGGTATCAAGATTATTACCGACACATTCTTCTTCCTTTGAATTTCGTATTATAAATGATTCTAGAACGGACCTCTTTACGATCAGAAGTAAAGGCGGCAAAATTATTATCTCGGGTAATGATGCCAATTCTATGGCCGTAGGATTAAATTTCTATTTAAAGAATTATTGCCTTACGACAGTGTCATGGAATGAAAAAGACCCTATCGAATTGCCTAATGTCTTGCCTGCTGTTAGCCGTGAGATACAGATTAATGCTAAAGTCCAGTCTCGTTTTTTTCTCAACTATTGTACTTTCGGATATTCAATGGTCTGGTGGAAATGGCGCGATTGGGAACGTTTCATCGATTGGATGGCTCTCAATGGAATAAATATGCCACTCGCAATAACAGGACAAGAAGCTATTTGGTATAATGTCTGGAAAAAATTAGGTCTGAACGACAAGGAGATACGGGATTACTTTACAGGTCCGGCATATCTGCCTTGGCACCGAATGTGTAATCTTGATAGTTGGGATGGTCCCTTGCCAATGAGATGGATCACTTCTCAAGCCAATCTACAAGAACGGATTGTGGCTCGCGAACGAGAATTAAATATGCGCCCGGTCCTACCAGCTTTTGCCGGACATATACCTGCTGCATTAAAACGAATTTATCCACATATCAAAACATCTCAAGTCAGCGAATGGGGTGGCTTTTCAAATAAATACAGATGCACATTCCTCAACCCAATGGATCCTATTTATACTGTCATACAAAAGGCATATTTGACAGAACAGACTCAACGCTATGGTACAGACCATATATATGGCGTAGACCCATTTAACGAAGTCGATCCACCATCGTGGAATGCGGATTCATTGGCGATGATGTCAAAAAACATTTATCAATCAATAGCCGATGTTGATAATAAAGCAATATGGCTACAAATGACTTGGCTTTTCTATGCTGATTCTAACCACTGGACTGCACCACGTATCAAGGCTTATTTGCAAGCTGTACCACAAGATAAACTATTGTTACTCGACTATTTTTGCGAATATACAGAAATATGGAAAAAAACAGAGAAATATTACGGGCAACCCTATTTGTGGTGCTATCTTGGCAATTTTGGAGGAAATACATTTTTATCAGGACCGGTAAAGATTGTTCGCGAACGTTTAGCCGATGTTTTTAATAATGGAGGACCTAAATTTGAAGGAATAGGTTCTACCTTAGAAGGACTTAATGTCAATCAATTTATGTACGAATTTGTTCTGGACAAAGCATGGAACACGGGCATTTCAGATGACGATTGGTTTAATAATTTAGCGGATAGAAGAGTGGGTAAAAAATCTCCAGAAGCTCGTAATGCGTGGCAAATATTGGCAAACAAAGTCTATATACAACCGGCACAAGTAGGTCAAGGCACGCTCACGAACGCTCGTCCGTGTCTGAAAGGCAATAGCCATTGGACTACGAAACCGACAGTAGAATATTTGCAAAAAGATTTGGTGGAGGCTTGGAATTCATTGCTGAATGTAACCAATTGTACGCGAGACAGCTACAAATTTGATGTTATAAACATTGGACGTCAAGTACTTGGCGACTATTTCCTTTTGGTACGAGATGAATTTACTGCTGCATACGAAGCAAAAGATATAAAAAGGATGAAAAACCGTGGAGCAAAGATGAAAGATATTCTCACAGACATAGACCGTCTGATAGCATGCCATCCTACATTCTCTTTGAAAAATTGGATAGCCGAAGCACGTGATATGGGAAACGGCAAGACATCAAAAGATTATTACGAAAAAGATGCTCGATCGCTCATTACGATATGGGGCGACAGTCCAAGTCTCTCCGATTATGCCAACCGTTCTTTATCCGGATTAACAAGTCAATACTACGCTGTTAGGTGGAATAAGATGATAGACGAAGCGATTGCCGCTGTCGAGAAGAATAAAGAATATGATGAAAAGGCCTTTTTCGAATGGTCCAGAAAATTTGAAAATAAATGGGTTGAACCATCTAACATCATTATTTATAATGAACCAAAACAAAATGGGATACAAGTGGCCAGACAAATATATAAAAAATACGCCAAAGAACTAGTGCGATAATATTGGTTCAAGTTCCGCAAGTAAAGCAAATCTATAAATAGGTAAAGACAAGCATTATATATATGAATATCATATATATAATGCTTTGAAATTCTTTGAGAGAATTTACCAAATAACGAAAACCTTTGCCACCTCCGTATGACACCATTACGCGCTATCCCACAGCAGGTTAACGATGCACCGCATACAACGTCAGCGGAAAAAAGTCCGAAAATCGCACCAAGAGCATATTCTGAACCCGTTATTTTCAGCAGACCTCTGTTTAGATCCATTCTATATGATAGCCTACAGAGCACATAGTATTAATCAGCTCGTCAAAGCGGAAGATTAGGGGGAGGGGAATTGGATATCGTTAAATTGTTAGTGTCTAATAAGGCAGATATTAATTATATGAATGAGTTTGATCAAACGGCCTTTTCCGAATCGGTAATGACAGAATCTTATAATGTATCCATATTTTTACTACAACACGGAGCAGACTACAAACGCCCTGCTTTTTACAGACCGGATTATTCTATCCCTTCAGAGAATCGAGATCCGAACGATAAAGGGAAACCAATGTATATAGTAGATGTATTGCGCGAAGACTTTTTTGAGTTAGGTACAGATAAGTATGAATACAAAATGGAGATAGTAGATTTCTTGAAAAGAAAAGGTATCGATTATAGAGCTGCCCCAATTCCTGACTATATCAAGAAAAAAGCTCAAGAGTATTCCAACCACCTGGCGGGAATATTTAAAGAAATATTAAGATTTACTTTAAAACCTAGATAAGTCAACGACATTAATAGCTAATACCGGTTGTATGTCCATGATCAAAAGACTGCTGTAAAACAACGCTTTGCATGCAACTCAACATTATAACTTTACAATGTTCCATCCTACTACCACACAGTATATAGAGGTCTGATAGACAAGCGACAAACGTGACAGAAAGAGGTGGAATCAATAAAATAAGAGAATATGCCGATTTCTCATACCTACGTGAGCTTTATTCAAACCGCAGATAAGCCCTACTCATTTCAACATATCAGTGTCATCATACTATTTTCCGAGCATAAGAATAAACATTACAAATAACAACCAATTATCTTTCTGACCAATAATTTTCGTCTTTTTCTAAATTCAAGGGAAAATAGGGCAAACGAGGCATTCTTATTAATATTAAATAGAACTAAAAAGGCCTATAATAATTACATAGTATTATCGTAAGTCTATCTTCTGTGACATTATGAAATAATGGTCAACACAACAAAAATATGCGTCCACCCTCTTTTTCCAAAAAGTGACTAAATTATTGGTCAACTCAAAATTCGCACTCACAATATATCACAGCTTCGAAAATCGACAAAACCTTGTCGCATGTGTCGCATAGGATTCCCTCCTCTTTAATTTTTTTTATTTGGGGTTTTTATGTAATCATATTTCGTATCATTACGGTATCATAATGATAAACGCATCAGAGGCCAATAAAAAAAATATAGAGTTTATAGGGTTTCTATGCGACACATGCGACATTTTTAGTAATATATCGCAACACAAAACAATTTCGTCCACGCAGCTATTTATTGTTCAAATTCACGTATGTACCTTTTTTTGTTGTCGTATGTACATGGCACGAAAAACATAAGGACGTCACCGACAAAAAATCAACCGTATGTCGCAGCCATAACTAACGGATGTTGTTGAAGAAACTAACGTTAGTTGTCATGATAACTTCCGTTAGTTACCGCAGTAACTTCTGTTAGTTATGGCAGCGACATACGTTAGTTTTTAAGCTAAAGAATGAGAAGTGATAGAAATGTATTGAAGCATATTTATATTATTCTTAAAGACTCTATTAATTTGTCGAATTGTGACTTCGCTTCTTCTTTACTGAGACCACATGAAGACACATATCGTTTGTCTTTAAATTCCATATTGATATTTTTTGCGATAGAAGTGAAATCTTTTTCCGTAGCGGATGTTGCATCATCATCTGTCAGTTCGATCAATTCCTCTGGCCTTCTATAAAAAAGTTCTAGCCGATATTCGTCATCAGTACTATTATTATTGCCTCTAAAAGATAGGTCTATATGTGCTTTTAATTTGTTTGCGGCACTATGTTCTATGCGCAAACAAGTTTCTCCATACATTTCGTAACCCACTTCGTCCCAGTTTTTGTATTTCTTGTAGTTATTCTCTTGCTCTTTTTGAACATCTATGTAAAAGCAATAAGAACGCAATTCACTTATACCTCCGTCTCTTGCTATTGTCTTGTTCAATAATAAGATGTCATAATCACTCTTCCGAGAGCAGACTTTTTTGCCCATACGTGTCCAGACGTCACTATATTGAATAAAGAACCGTCTCCAGTCTGTTATCGTTGGGTTTTCAAGTTCTAATTTGTAAATTTCACATAAACTGTCACCCACCTTTTCTACTACTTCATGTCTATAAGTCTGTAAATCAATCGTTGTTTTAAGATCATCAAGTAAGAAACGGATCACTTTCTTCATACAGTCATTATGTGCAGTATTATCTGATTTTTCATTGGTTTCTTCATCGATAAGGAACTCCTTCCAATCTTCTTTAGAATCCATAAACTGCCATTTGGAATCACTCAAGCCATATCCAAAAGTATGATGTGTAGAGTAACACATAAGAGCACGATATATCCTACCATCATCTTTGTGGATAGACCTGATACCTTTTGCATCGAAAAGTGACTTGAAGATTATCGCTCTTTCCTTGAAATCAGAAATCGTATAGTTTTCATCAATCGGCATGTAATGGAAGATAAAGTCTATCGTTCCTTTGCAGAATGGATGATTTTCAAAGTCCAGAAATATATCTCTCCACTCTTTGTCTTTCAAAATCAATGAAGCTTTCATTTTCTCTTCTTTTATTTGGTTAGGGAGAAAGTTTGTTATAACGATATTATCTTTTGATAAGAACTCATAAATATCAGTATTTTTAACATTCTCTGCAATAAGGTCAATAGTTGACAAAATATCTCTTAGATTTTCAAGGCGAATATCAGTGGCACAAATAAGGTTACGCATCACTCGCATCCAGTCTTTATAGCTCGTTTCTGCATTTTCGGATTTGGAAACAGGTTTAAGCGCTGCATACATAAGAGCGTATTTTTCGTAAGTAGGTTTGTCTTCAAGAAATATCTGATGAAATATACTTTTATATTCATTGGCATCCATTCCAAAATTAATAATTTTTTCTTGTCTAGAAAACAATAAAGACTTCTCTGTGTTGGCATTGGCCGTACTCAACAGTTCAAAGCACTTGTAGATAAATTCTATTTGATCCTTATTAAAAAGATGTATTTTATCTAACGCATACAACGGAAGATAATATTCATCAGATTCATGAAAACGTTTCATTAGATTACCATACATAAATTCAGCGTCTGGATCCTTTTCCGACAAATTTAGGATTCTACAAAGATCTTGTATATTATCATTAATCGTAAGACCATCAATTTCTTTTTCATTTGATTCAAACAGATCCGAAGGCCTTTTACAAATCCAATTCAAGTAAACAAGATTATACATAATTCGCATAAACTCATCATCTATGCGATATGAGATATCATCACCATTTTTATCTTTTTCATCCAGATTTCTATTCATCCAGATTAGCTCGGTCCATTCATTATCAATTCTCTCAGTCCATTTCGAACGGAAATCAGGTTTGAATTGTTCTTCAATGAACCCATCCATCCACGATTTAAGCATCTCAAAATCCGTAAGTGGAAGTCCACGCCCATTCATCTTAATGTAGACATCATCATCTAACTGTCCTTCGATACTAAACAGGCAAAACTGTATATTAGAGCTCTTAATGAGCCTTTCATAGAGATCATTCCGACATTGTCTTTTGGCAATTTTATTATCTATTATGTCCAAAGCAGATAGCATTGATTTAACGCTTCTATCCTTTACCCAAGAAGCTTTGAACCAAGACTGGTTACGCAATCTGTCTGACAATTTTATCCTTCTATCCGAATTTGACAAAACTGTTCTTAACTTGGTGAGAATAGCTTTGCAAAAACCTTGGGCAGATTCTCTTGCCTCAAAGTCTATAGACACGCTATATTGTATCGGTTCTTTGTTTATACTGTTTGCATACAGGAACAACAACCAAAGGGTCGTTAATCTTTGTTGCCCATCAATTGGGATGTACCGATATCCCGATTCCCATCTGCCATATATGTAATTTAAATCAACAGATCTGTCTTCTTCGACCGAACTAACAAGTTTCTCCACAAACTCACTCATAAGTGATCTGTTTCCACCTTGAACATAATCTCTTTGAAGACGTGGAATTAATATGGTTTTTTTGTTGAAAATATCATAAAATGTATCAGCCATAATCTCTATTTGTTATTTGTTTCCTCTGAACCAAAATATATCGAAAGTTTTCTGTTTATATCGTTCATATAATCTGCAAAGTCATCCTTTGTCCAAGCAAGCATCTTAATATCTTTGTTCTTATTGTAATACTTCATAAAAGTCTGTCTTGTACATACTGGAATATATCGCGGTGAAGAGATGATTGTTCTCCTCTTCTTTGGATAAAGGGCATTGTGATAGCTACGATTGGTGTGACGATCAAGAAGAACCAAATTGCCAAGTTTATCTTTATCACTATCATTAATTTTTAGTTCTCCTAATTGCTTGTCCAATTCAGCTAGAACACCCTTGTACAGTTCATTAAAGTTTAGTTTGTTAGGTTCTTTATAGTAACTGTCATAAGCTTTCTTCAGAATATCATTACTTTTTAGTTGACTAAAATCATCAAAAGTGCTTTCAACCCACTCGTCCCAGTCAGATTTGCGTGTAAGAGGATTATCTGTCTGCGAAGCTATGTGTTCAATATCCCATTTCTCTTTTTGTAATAAATCAAATGGGAATCGCTCAAATTCTTGCTCTGAACCATACTCCTTCTTATTGTTGCGATATACATGAAGTATTGTTTCTATGTTATGAAGAATGAGTATCGATCGAAGAGTCTCCTGGCTATCATCACCATAAGAAAATTGTCCAATGCTTTTATTGGGCAATTGCTCCTTTATTTCTTGTTTCATTTTTAGAAGGAACTGTATCTTAGACTCATCTTCATACAATTTTATCCAATACCTTAGAGTAAAATTTTTTGTTCTATTTACTAGATAGCCAATATAATGATAATAGTAAGGATTCTCGTATAAGTCGTTTAGTATAATATATAGTGTGCGAACCTTACCCCACTCTTCTAGTAATTTATTTTCCTTCTGCGCTTTATTAAATTTAGAAAAAGCCAGATATGGGAAATGATGATAATCATCCTCGCTAACATTCTCGGTCAAGTTGAAAAGGAAGTCCATTCTATCTGTATGATAGATAGGGTCACTATGTTGGTACATAAACCAAAATCTATCGTTTTCCATCATTACTTGCATGTCCTCCAGTTGTTGACCTATTACAGCTCTGTCCTCTTCGGCTAAACCATTATCTTTAGACAATAATAATGCCTTAATTAGGTCTGTTCCCGTCAATCTTATTTTTCCATAGTTAAGGTCTCTAAATACCTCCCTAGCTTTACCTTTGTCTACCACATACCATATAAATTGTATTGAGTCATGTTTTGAATCTGCATTCAATAATGTTTTGAATTCCTCTTCGCATCCTTTGCCGAGACCATTAACAAACCACTCCTTTATCGATGTGTAAGCCCAACCGATATGATATAAGTTTATATCACTTTGATCTTTGTAGTTTGTGTTGTCTATTTCATCAGTCAAATACGACTTTCTGATTCCTTTTATATCGCTCTCAAAATCGAATGAGTAGAAATCATTATTGTTTTTAAAGAGGTACTTATGCAAAAGAAATAAGGTAGTTAATCTCTGCTGCCCATCCTCAACATTATATTTGTTAGGTGTTATTTCTGTTACAGCAAGAGGCTGCAAACAATAGACTCGTTTTTGGTTTATAGAAGGCTTCTTTTCTTCAATAAATTCTTTTATATCATTTAGCAAAGCTTCAACATTGTCATTTCTCCATCTATAACCTCTTTGATGAGTAGGAATAACAAATATATTATCTTTAAGCTCTGATATAGATTTCATATCTTTTCTCATAGTTAAAGTATTATAGTTTTCCGTTACAATAATTCATTTCTTCTAATTCACAGCAACCTGCATCATTGATTTCTTTAAGAAAAAGACGTGCACACATTTCTGCATCATCACCAGCTCTGTGATGCGTACCTTCGGGTATCTCAAACTGGTCACATAAATAATCAAGACTGTTGCAGGGTGAATCGTAAATATTACGAGCAGCAAGAAGCGAGCAATAATATATTATTTCGCTCTTTTCCAACCCATACAGCTCTAACGAATGGCGAATGCAGCTCATATCAAAAGCTGCATTGTGCGCTACTAAAACAGGACATTCATCCAAGTATGCTTCAATCTCTTTCCATACTTCAGGAAAGGAGGGAGCATTTTCGGTTTGTTCTGGTTGAATGCCATGAATCTTTATGTTCCAATAACTGTATAGGTTATCCTCTGGCCGGACTAACCACGATTTAGTTTCCACAATTGTGCCAGCCTTTACAACACAAATACCAGCTTCACAGATAGAAGCTCGCTTTGGTGTAGCTGTTTCAAAATCAATAGCGATGAAGTTTATATTGTTCATGATTCTTATTTTTTGTAGTAAGACAACAGGTTTTCTGCAAACCGTCTCATTTCATTACGGACAGATTCAGGCTCCACGACCTCTATTTGATCGCCTTGCGCTAATAATATTTGATAAAAATCAAAAGTTGGGCGCACGTCATAAGAAAAGAGTGTGGATTCATCATCACTACTCAATTCTTTTTGAGAAAGATGCAAGGGAAGTGTACGAAGATAGTCGGATGCTTTCCAATAAGCCCGGATTACCACATGCTCTTTATCAACCTCTGTATCTGGAATGATACCACAGCATCCATCATAATAGTCCTCGATAGAAAAATCCGGCTTCATTTCAAAAGTCTTGTCAGTAACTGTCACTTTTGAAATACGGTCAAGCCCATAAACCCGATAGATTGGATTATCGTAGGTTTTACCTTCTTTTTCGGCCTTCTTCTTTTTCCAAGCATAGTATGGATTTCTTCCAACAACATACCATCTCTGTTTGAAGATGCGAAGGTAATAGGGCTCTATTTCGAAAGTCTTTTCATCAGATTTGCCAAAGCCACGATGAGTAATTTCTACTACATGGCTATTGCGCATAGCTTGGGTGAAAGTAGTCAGCCAAATATTGCCAGAAGGAACATTCTCAAAGATGATTCTTCCTTCTAACTTTTTGTCCGCTTGAATTTGGTTCAGCGTGGCATAAGAATCAATCAACCAACTACGAAGGCTATCTCCTTCAAGTCTTTCTGGCTCACTGATGTAGTACTTATAACCGCTTTTGATATCGCATTCTATATAGACATCAAACATATCCTTTATCACTTTGCGATGATTATGAAAGGTTCGCAATGGAAGATCATCACCCTCTCCATAACTAAGACCACTATCAATCCAAAGGCTATTGATTTCTTCAAAGGTCAGACGTTTTTGTCGCCTGAGAATATCAATCAGCCAAATATAACGTCCGAAGATATTTGATGCCACAGTAAATGCTTTTAAAGGTTACTAATTTAGTTACAAAACTACCCATAATTTATGTAAAATAATTACATTGGGTAGCAAAATATTCATCATGAAGCTCTTATTTTATTGATTTCCGTAAAAACATATTGAATAACACCGTTTTTTTTAAAGAATTTCACATTAAACTTCCACAGCTATAGCGACTATCTAGCCTGAATTAATTAGTTTATGAACCTAGCTGTCTTTAAGATTAGATGCAATAATCTGAGCAATCACATCAGAAGATTCAGATTCTCTTTCACTGATTCCCCATATAAAAGAGGCAATACCAGTAAACATTTCAGCAAACTGAATGATGTTTTCTATTTCACTAAGCATCAATGGATTATTTTGGGGGTATATCAACTTGATGATCGCTTTATCAGCCGAAAAAAGATTATAACCGGTTGCTACCTTGCAAGTATGTAAGACTGCGTCTTCAATAGCATTGCTTATTCTATTGCTACCAGTTCCTTTTCCTGTCAATACGATAACGTTTTCGGCACCAGAAACAACCATGTGAACCTCTTCAACTCCTACTGAGACAATACCATCATGGATGTTGTACATCTGATCAACATCCACAATGATATCATCTGAAGGATGAGTATAAAATCTATTTCTCATCTTCGTTTTAGTTTATCGCTTACGCAAAATCCAGCTTCGCCCATCGTTTGTTGAGTAACACAATCCTTTGTTGGTCGTACCAAGGATTTCTTTACCATTATCCGTTAGGTCGCTAAATTGACCAATGCTTGGATTACCACTAAAACGTAGGACCCAACTGCGACCGCCATTTGTCGAATACTCTAACCTTGCGGTGTTGCTCGAACAAATACGAATCAACTCTTTACCGCGATTAATCATTATAGGCATAAAACTATTTTTATGATTATACTTACCTCCGTCTAACGGGCTTCGGTATCTCCGGGAATCAACTTCCGATGCAAAGATAGGTTCAAGGGTATGCCAAACCGCAGCACTGATTCCGATATATTTCAAGAAATGGACCAACTATTTGAAGCCAATGCGAGGATGATGGTCATTCTTTGCTATTTTTTCTTCTCTACAGTATTCATGAAGAACCGCAATAGTGGGCGATTCACCTGCAATTACTTCGCGCATCATTGCTTTACGAACAATGTTTTCTATCTCGCCACCGCTAAAATCATAGTTACGAGCAAGTTCTTTTGCAGCATCAGGCAAAAGAAACGGTATCTTATCCATCCAGATGTTTTGTTTGGCTTCCAATGTTGGCTTATCAAATCTGATCTTGAACAAGAAACGCCGTTCAAAAGCAGCATCAAAATTATCAGCCAAATTAGTTGTTGCAATGAGGATACCCTCCAGTTTCTCTATTTCTTCCAAAAGGATATTCTGGATGGCATTTTCTGTTTGTGCCACATTTCCACTGGCTACATCCTTGCGTTTTGAAAATATGGCATCCGCCTCATTAAAAAGTAAAATTGGTGTTAAGGAGCTCTTTTCACATAAGTATCCATAATCGGTGAATACCTTTTTGATGATTTTTTCGCTCTCTCCGAACCATGCAGATTTGGTCGCACTAATATCAACCTTCATGATATTGCGGCCTGTTGCTCGTGCTATTTGCAAAACGCTTTCTGTCTTACCTGTGCCGGGTAGTCCATACATCAAGACGGCAATTCCTTTCGGTAACGCTTTCGTTTGAAGACGTTCTTTCAGTCGTTGATAAGACTCGTCTTGTAGGCTCTCTTGTACCATTGAAAGTTGACCACTTAGTTCACTACTGAAAAATAAGTGCTTTTCCTTGATATCAGAAGATATTAGAAGACCTTTTGTGTCCTCCTCTTCTTGGTAGATTTGTGCATCCTCTTCAAAAAACAGGTCTTTGCCCTTGCTTGTACATTTAAGATAAGTGGTATCTCCAAAGAACCCTGATTCTTTGTTTAGTTCAACAAGATTTGTTTTTAATAGAATATGATTTCCGCTCTTGAACAACTTCATTTTTTCATTGCACGTCCTTGCCCTATATCTTACGTCAAGATAGTGAACCAAATCTAAAGTTTCACCCTTTATGCATTTCTGGCATACCATATAAAATAGAATCCTGTCATCTGTTTCCGAAATAAGTTTTGAAACATTCGATATGAACTGCAATTGAGGATTCGCTTGTTCGATTTCCACAACCTTGCATTGCAACCGGATATCTGCACGATTATTATCTTTATCAAAGTTGTCACTTCGAATATAATCGTAGATAGTTTGAGTAAAAGAATATCTATCAAGGTTGAAATAGGATTTTGAAAATGATACGATATCGTCATCAAAAAACAGGCGCTTTCCTTTCTCTGTAAGGATCAATTCTTTATGTTCTGCATTCTTATTCATAATCAAGTCGGCAATAATCAAAGGATGGGAGTCATTGAGAAGAGTCTTCTTACAAGCGATTCGTTTGTTAGTGTGCTCATAAATGTCAGCCATGGTTGAATTGATGTCAGTTTCTCCATTGCCACGACTTTCTGAACCAAGATAATCATTGCACATTTCATAGAATAGAATTCTATCTTCTACATTCGGAACTACTAAGCAAACGTCTTTGATGAATTTGAGATACTCGCACTCGGATTCCTTCTTATTTACATAAGCAATTACCGATTTTAGAGTAACCTCTCGATTCTCGACCAAATTGCTTACCATTTTACAGAAGTCATATTTATCAAAACATGAATCCTGTTGATTCGGACTAGGCGAGACAACCTTTCCTTCAATAATCGCAGATAAGACATCTTCATTGATTGCGTAACTTTGGCGCATTAAGTCAATACATTCTCTTTCTGTAGTGCGAATGAATCCACTTTTCATCATATCATTCAGTTCGGGAACATAGTCTACAATATCTAATGTTGAGCAATCAAGATAGTTTGCGATATCATCCAAATCTGTATTTCTGCACCTGCATGAATTGTCAAACATCGGAACAAAAAGCATGGTCTGACGAATATTCTTCAAGCCTACGCCTTTCATAACTCCCTCTATTACTGATTGGGTATGAGGGGCTGTAAGCCTCTTTATCTTACAATCTTTCAGTTTGTTCGCAGCTTCTTTAATGAACTGTATGGTCGTTTTCTTTGCCTCCATAATGATACTTTATTGATTACGCGACAAAGTTATATAACTAGGTATGTAAATTTATTGCATATCTTCCCGAATTCAAGTAAATATATATCAGAAAGGGTATAATTTATTCCGTTTCACATTAAAATACACCCGTAAGGGTATAATCTGCAAAAAGAATCAATCAAATAACGGTGTAAGCATAACGATTAGTCACGAGTGCAAAGTCGAGAGATTAAGGCTATCTTTTATGTTTCATTTTGTTATGCAATAATCCTAATAGCGTACAAAATAAATCAATAAAGCCTCATTCAAATAAATTTTTGATAAGCTTTTCGTTAAAATACAAAATTTAAAGCAAATAAAAAGCGACTGGATAAGCACCATTTTATACCAGATAAGCACATCTTTTTGCCAAATGAGCACAAGGGCCATATTTAGGGCTTGTCGGTTCATATTAGAGTCCATATATTTGCAAATAAATCCTATAACATAAATTAATTAAAGATGAAAAAGCTACTTATTACGTTATTATTCGGAGCAGGCTTATGTTCATGTTCCACTTATGTCAGCCAGACAGCAACAAGTCTTGGCATTGCAACCGGTATAAAAAGCTACAATGAAGCAGATTTAATTGTTTCTTCATCCAAAATTTCTTATACTATGATAGTCCCTAAGAAAGATGCAAAACTTGGTTATAAAAGAGTGCACGAAAAAGCTGTAGCATTAGCATTAAAGGAGAATGGAGATGCAGACGTATTGGTAGCGCCACAATATGCCACATCCATTAAACGGCATAGAGTTAGAAAGATAGTCGTTACAGGCTACCCTGCCACCTATAAGAATTTCACAAAAGTAACACCATGTTCAACCTGTAAATAATAAATATTATGAAGAAAATCAGTTTATTCGTATGCCTATTGGGAGCTATGTTATTTAGTTCTTGTTCTACTAAAATAGCATGTACTTCTTCTGTATCAGCCATAACAACACATGTGGAGCAATATCCGACAGTAGCGGATCTTGACATCAATACGACAAAAGTAGAGAAAAGCATTACATGGAATTGGAGCCTCTTCCCCGAGAAATATACGTTGTCCGACAGGAAAGAGAATTTAGTTGCAGAGCTTCTAAAAGAGCAATCAGGAGATGTGCTGGTAGATCCCGAATATATCTATTCGAAAAAACCTTATGGTCCACGCTCGCTTACCGTAATGGGGTACGTTGCCAAGTTCAAGAACTTCAGAAAGGCAACGGACGAAGATATAAAAGCGCTAAATGCAGTAAACGGACTTCCGAGAGTGAAAATAGTTTCGGAAACAAAAAGATTCTGTCTCCACAAATAAAAAAGCAAAGATTAAGAAGTTGAGAATGTACAAAACTCATTCTCAAAAAATCAACCCACGTTGCAATTCGTGTAACGTGGGTTGATTTCTTTTTATAGGTATCCTATCATTCAGCCGAGGTTGTAATATCATTCAGATATTTATCTACCAATATTATATTCGCAGGCTTCAAGTTGACTTTCAGATGATGTTTGGCCTTAAATCTAATAACGCACAAATCGAGATCGCCACTAAGCGTTTCTTTCTCTCCGATATTGACGAAGGTAGGATAGAGCACTTTTCCGCCCGTTTTATGAAGACGATCGTAAGTCAGATTCTCCATTTCTTTAGCATGGATCGGTTGCGTACCCATATACTCAAGGTCGTTTTGATCGTATGACAGCGCAAAGCTGAAGGCATTGACCGCTTTCAAGTTTGTGCCCTTCACCGTTATGCTTATAATGTCGTCTTTGGCATATTCTTTTGCAACCGAGTCGACTAAAACGATATTGCCGGAGAGCTTCTGCAAAGAATCGCATTCTTCTTTTATTCCTCCCTCGAGCGCAGTAGCGACATTGGAAATATCGTAAGCGTCGATCAGCCCGTTTTTGTTGATGTCGCCATTGCTTATATATCCGTCGAAATCGGGATCGCCCTTACGCAATCCGGTATAGTTGGTATACGAAACGAGGTCGTTGTTGTCTATCTTGCCATCGTTGTTTATATCGCCGGGAATATAACTTGCAGTATGCGGCATTTTGAACACATAGAGCTCGCGACCGGAGCCATAGCTTCCTACCCCTTCGGTGACGGATAGCTTGATATAACGAGCCTTGGGGTGATCGGTGAAAGAGAATACTTTGGTGTCGCCATTTCGTTTCCAATCGAATGGCTCCGCTTTGGTCCATTCCTTTTTGTCGAGACTGTAAGATACCGTGCCCTTTAGGATGGTTCCGTTTCCTCCGTCCTTGCGTGGCAAATATTCGAATCGGTCGAGCACGTCGATGCTTCGAAGGTCGATCGTCAGGTTGTAAGGAAGAGCGTTTTCGTGATATTTGGTATGCCAAATGTCACCGGTATCGGAGAAATCGAACAAATGATAGAGTTCGAATCCTTCTTGACTTGGAGCAGAGGCATCACCGTGTATGTTTTGAATGGCAAACTCGAGCGGATCGGATTTGGTTGTCGCCTTCGTTTCCGCCCAAGCGGAAACGCCGCTTTTGTTGACCGCTCGCAACTTGAATGCGTAGGTTGTTTGAGTAGTGAGTCCGTCGAACAGCATACAGGTATCTTTAATGTTGGTATAAATATTGCCATTGTAACTGATTTCGTAATAATCGGCCCCCGTAACTTTGCTCCACGAAGGAGTCAGAGCATAAGCCTGTCGGTGTGGCTCGGTCACATGGAACTGTGCGGGAGCAGTCAGTTTGCCGGTAGATAGCAAAGACGAGCTTTTCGGTGAAAACTGATACCCTTTTATAGTAAGAGTAATGGCAGCAGAAGTAATATCAGAAGGAGCCAACTTGACATACAGCAAAGGATTTTTGGCGATGACAGTCTTTGCCAATGCACTCCCCTTGGTAGCAAAAGTCTCAAAACGAGGCGAGGCATCATAGAAACAAACATTCTGTCCGCCGGAAAGACTATTCATCGACTTCACTTCTTTCAGCAAGACGGTCTTGTTGCCTATTTTAGCCTGTACCGATTGGGGCTTGGCCGTCACATTTATTCTGAATTCCGTAGCCTTGACCTTTACGAAACCGTCGAAAGTCCCCTTGGTAGGATGTACGGTAATGGTTGCCACACGGCCCGCCACATTCGATTCGATAAGAGTCGTCGTGCTCTTGCCCGATAGATAGGCTTCGGTGGTGCCGTCGTCGTGATATTCGGTAAAAACACTTTTACCTTCGGGGTATATCTCGTATATGCGTCGCCTTTGATCGATTTGGGAAACATTGTTATTGGGATTTGCCATCGGAATAATAGCCCCAGCCTTAACAAAGACAGGAAGTTTCCACAGGGGAGCGTCGAAGCTGTTGATAATACGATTGCCCTTGTATTTCTCTCCCGTGAAATAATCGATCCAATTGCCCGAGGGCAGATAGATACCATTACGTATGTCGTGTCCTTGCAAGTCGCATTTGGTCTGCTGATAAATGGGAGCAATCAAGAAAGAGGGACCGTACATAAATTGATATTGCGTAGCAGTGCCGCACGTATAATCGTTGGGCGCCTCCAACAGCATAGCGCGAATGAGCGGCATACCGTCCGTCGCTTCTTTGGCAACGCTGTATGTATAAGGTATCAGTTGCGACTTGAGCTTGAGATACCACCTATTAATCGAAGTGGCGGGTTCGCCCAAGGCCTGCGGATATTTCTCGTTAGCTCCCCAGCCGTCCATATTGAGCTGCATGGGAGTAAATGTTTTCCATTGGAAATCGCGAACGTTGACGAGTAAGTTTCGACCGCCAAAGATGCCGTCCATGTCCGAAGTAATGTTGGGCATGCCCGATAGCCCGGCACCGATATAGGTGGGAATATGAAAACGAATATATTCCCATTCACCGCCGGTCTGGTCTCCCGTCCATACCCCTGCATATCGTTGCGTCCCCGCCCATCCGTCGAGTGTGATAATAAACGGACGTGCATTGTTTCCATAACCGGGCATAATATGAGCAACATCGGAAACGCCGTTCAATCCGAAAGAGTACCCCTCGCCTACCCATGCCACATCGGTTTTGAGCACCCTGACCCCGGCATCTCGCACTTCTTTCACGATGTCTCTTTGCAACAGTGCGCTCACTCCGGCTTTAGGGTGTAAGTCCGATTGCGTCCACAGTCCTATCTGCACACCGTTTTGGCGGGCGTAATCGCCAAATGCCTTAAGATTTTCAATATTCCCGTCGAGCGTATTCGTTTGGCCATATCCGGCACCATATCCATCGTTGGGAAGAATCCATCCCAACGGCATATCGTATTTCTTATATCGATCGATGACGGCTCTGGCAGAAAAGAGATAATTGTTTTTCTCGCCATTGAGCGATTCCTTGATTCCGCCATTATCCTTCTGACTCTCTTTGTAGCACTTGCCGTCTTCGAACAAGATACCCTCTTTGCTTTCTTTCCAATAATCCCGATTGTAAGCATTGAGGTGTCCTTCGTAAAAAGCAAACTCGGGTAGCAGCACGGGCTTGCCGGTGAGCTGATAATAATCGTTCAAGATAGAAACGGGACTATTGTCTATCATAATAAAAGCGTCCAGATAAGACGTATCGTGCATGATTTTGACTTTACCCTTTTCGGAAGCGCCGAAATCGTATTTGCCCTTCTTGAAAGTATAGCACAACATGCCATATCCGCCGGTCGACCAGAAGAGAGGCGCGGGAGAAGCTACTCCTCCGTCGGTCCAGCTATTTTGATTTTCAATGGCAATGACTTTTCCTTTATGAGAGAAACGTCCGTTTTGCACCCCTCCGCCATAGAAATATTCGTTCGGATTCTCTTTGAGTGTCACAGTCACTCTATCTTTTTCGAAAGAGACGGGTACTACTTGTTCCAACACGACAACCGACGTTTTGCGATCGGTTATCTTCATACAAAGCGATTCCTTGTTTATGGCTACAAGCACCCGCGCCGTTTCGATATAAACATTTTCATTATCGTTGCGAACCGACAAGCCGGAAACATCTCTTCGCGGGTTGTCCGTTAGTATCCGAGCATAAGGTTTGGCTTCAGGCTCTCGCATGGCACCGCCGGCATTGTCTTGAAACACACGGAAGATATTATCGCCGTAAAAGTCGAAGGTGATGCATCGATTATCTGAAAAGACAACCTCTACGGTTGTCGGATTGGTCTTCCGGCAACTGACGATTTTGTTGCCTGCCAATTCTGTTACTTCGTTGCCGATTTGTTTTGTACCTGTTTTCGCCTCGCTCAACGGTGATAATAAAAACAGGATGGAAAACAATGTGATTGCAAAATTTCTCATGTTTATTTAGAGCCTATTTAAAAATGTTTGAAATAAACCATTAAAAGCGTTTCTCACTCATCCGAATACTTGTTTTATTGGAAGTATGACCAACTCCCAAAGAAATAAATCGATCGGTTTTAAAGAAACGGTATGGCAATATATGGAGAAAATTTTGGTTATGCAAGTACAACGGCGAAACAAATCGGCGAAGAATATAAAAACATTTACTAACCGTCTACAGAAGTTGGTATTCTATGGGTATAAAGATGAATATCAATTAAATGTTCTGCTTTGAAAACAAATCGAGAAATGGTAAAATCGTCAGTCTATTGACGAATTTAATGCAAAAATCGTCAATTGAGAGATTCTTTTTATTATCTTCGCTGTAAAGTAAGTGGATATAAGAACCATCAAACAAACGCTACTATGCCAGCAAACGCTATTGTCAGAGGGTCGATGATGTGGAACTTATGGCATGGCTGCCACAAGTTAAGCCCCGGATGCAAATATTGCTATGTCTATCGGGGTGATGCCAAACGAGACGTGGATAGTTCGGTGGTGACGCAAACGAAGAATTTCGATTTACCGATTCGTAAGAAACGAAATGGAGAATATAAAATTCCATCCGGAACGTTGGTATACACCTGCTTTACATCGGACTTCTTTGTCGAAGATGCCGATAAATGGCGTACAGAGGCTTGGAGTATGATAAAGCAACGTAGCGATTTGAATTTCATCCTCATTACCAAGCGCATTGACCGTTTCGCCCAGTGCCTGCCCGAAGATTGGGGAGATGGATACGACAATATGACCATTTGCTGCACAGTAGAGAATCAAGCATGTGCCGATTACCGTTTGCCTATATACAAGGCAGCCCCCATCAAACATAAAATCATTATTTGCGAACCACTTTTAGAAAGAATCGATCTTCGTCCTTTCGAGATCAGTACGTGGATAGAACAAGTTGTTGCCGGTGGCGAATCGGGCAACGAAGCTCGGGTGTGTCATTTCGATTGGGTGATGGATCTGCGTAGTGTATGCGTAGAAGAGGATGTAGCCTTTTGGTTCAAACAGACCGGAGCCAAGTTTGTCAAAGACGGCAAACTCTATCTCATTAAACGACAACTGCAGCACGCACAGGCTCGCAAAGCAGAAATAAACTTTAAGTAACGCATTAAACCTATAGGCAACGGAATAATAATGAAGAGTTTTCATTTTCGCCAAAGATTCTTTTGATAATGGCACGATATTCTATTCAAAATTACCTAACTTTGTTTTCGAATTATGCCCAACAAAAAAATAAATAATTCATTGGCACAATTGTCATATAGATATATCCAACCAATGTTATACGAAAATGAAACATCTATGTCTTTCAATCATAATCGGTTTATTCGCTCTCGCTTCAAATGCCCAAACAACACTCAACAAAGATTCGTTAGCATCTGACTTTAGCTATCTTGTAAAGTTACTGGAGTCTACTCACCCCGACCCATATAGCGGCTTCGGAGGAAAAGTTTTTTTCTACAAAGCAGCCAATAATGTCGTGCAAGATTTGCAGAAGAATGCTTGTACAGAGACGATGTTTGTAAACAAAGTGAATACTTTTCTTTCTAATATTCACGACGGGCATACAGGAATACAATACAATAAAAGTACCGATATAGAACGCTATGTGCAACGCGTAGCATTCAGGGTGATTCCCGACGGATTGATTGTAGACGGAATAAGTACCAGTCATAAAGATTTGTTAGGAGCTAGATTGGACAGCATCAATAGCGTTAGCATTGCAGAACTACTGAAACGTATAGAATACATATATCCGTGTGAGAATATATATGGCAATTATAACGCCCTGCATTGGGAAGCAAATGCGGAGAACTTATTGCGCCAGTTGGGTACCGAATTCACCGATTCCATTCGCTACTCATTGCGTACTGCCGACAACAAATCGGTCGTCCTTTCGCTGCCGCTCGTAAACAGCGACTCGCTCAACAACGTACCCATCACATTTACTCCGGCTAGTACGAAATTACCTTCTAAAAACCTTAACTATCAATTTGCAGATAAAGAAAAACATATAATGGTCATACGTATTAGCAAAATAATGGCACGCGAAAACTATGAATATTGCTGGAAGAACAAATGGGACGGAGCCTACGACGAGATTAAAAACTATTATAAATATACCTTGAAGAAAGAAATGCCGTGCGACACAGTAAAAGCATTAGCAGGTATACCCTCGTTCTCAGAGGTTTTTGCCAACATGCTCACTCAAATGAAGAAATATAAGTCTGAAGATCTAATCATCGACCTTCGAAATGATGGCGGAGGATGGACACCGATTACGCTCCCCTCGCTGTTAATGATGTATGGTGACAATTATATCACAAAAGACATGAACACCGAGTTCTACCGTCTTATTTCTCCATTATATTTGCAAAAAATCGACACCTCTCTAGACGAATTCAACCGGCAACAAGGTACCCATTATAAATTAGGAGATTATATTACTGAAAATGACAAGCCGTCTGTTGATACTTCCACAGACAGTTTGCGAAGAAGTTTCATTCATAATTGCATGAGTGCATCTCGCCCACTGCTCACTAAATTGAAAGGTAGCCCGCTATATCATCCCCAACATATATATGTTGTAACTGATGCAGGTACTTTCAGTGCCGCTTTCCACTATGCGTTTTACCTGTGGCGTATGGGAGCGACTATCGTCGGCATTCCAAGCAGTCAAGCTCCCAATACGTATATGGAGAAAACGCCCTTCTGTCTACCTTATACTCACCTGAAAGGGAGCATATCGAATAGCATGCAGATATTTCTTCCTGTCAGTGACAAACGCGCCAAGATATTCTACCCAGACCTAATGCCAACGTATCAAGACTACAAAAAGTATGACTTCGACGCAAATGCGGAAATACTCTATTTACTAGACAAGATAGCCAAACAGCCTTCTGAAAAGGGCACACAAAATTAAAATTCAAGGTGAATGATATTATATACTCAGTGTGAGGTAAGTCGAATGAGTTGCAAGAGGACGTGAATTTCAAGGTGAACAGTTCCAGATATTCTAATACTTTCTTATCCAGACCTAACCCACAGACCATTACAGGGCACTATGTACGTTATCGTCTCAGTACTCGAATGTAAGCTCAACAAAAGCGAGGCATAGAAGTAAAGCGTATAAATGATTGATATACAACGAGAAAATCATAAGGACGAAAATAAATGTTTGTATGTATAAACTTTTAGTTTCGTCCTTATGATTTTTTATGTTCGTCCTTATCATTTTTCGAGGACACAAGGTCGATTAAGTAAGTCGATAAGTACCTCTTCTGTATGGTTAAAATAGTATCAGTATCGTCTTCAATATTCACCTCCCAAAACATTCAGAAAAGCAACATCAACATCACTACTTTAAATCAACGCAATTTTGCGTCAATGAAGATGCGTATCTCGGGCTCATCAGTAAAAATGAGAAGACAAAGGGACATGAAGAACTAAATGAATGGGGCACACTCGTATATACACAAACGGCTCCTCAGCTACCTGTAGGCTATCGTTTAGACTTATTCTAAGCAGAGGTCCGCTGAAAATAAGGACTCTACAGTATGCTCTAGGGCCGATTTTCGAACCTTTTTCCGCTGGCGTTGTATACGGTGCACCATTAACATACTGTGGGATAGCGCGTAATGGTGTCATACGGAAGTGGCAAAGGTTGAAATGCAAATGATTTCATGGTCTTACAAAATGCAACAATGAACTCTTACCATCCAAGACCACGTATGTATGTAAATTTGTTGACGTCCATACGTTGTCAGAAAAACTTAAGGACGTCACCAGAAAAACTAACATACGACAACTTTGCAAAAATTCAATCGCATATTACGTGCTACTATTCGTATATTTTGTTGCCCGAATATTAGTATTTATAGCCGTGCTATCGTTAGTATTTGTATTTGCAGACAAAAAGATTATTTTATTTGTTTGATAATTAGAGAACTTTCATTAACTTTGTAAGTAATCATATAATGGCTATTATTAAATGGAAAGCGGAATAAACGATAATATATTATCACTTATAGAGAAAACTCCTGATCTCATTATGTCTGGTATCGCCCGACGAGTGAAGCAAAGGCGATTGGAAAAAGAATGGACGCAAAAGATGCTTGCGACAAAGGCAGGGCTCTCTTTACCTTCTTACAGACGTTTTGAATCATCGGGAGAGATTTCATTGCGTTCGTTAGTGATGCTTGCCTTTGCATTAGATATGACGGATGAATTCGAAGCCCTATTCAATAGTAAAATCTATCAAAGCATTGATGATATACTAAATGCGGAACAGCGAAAACAAAGAAAACGAGGAAATAGAAATGAGTAATATTTCAATCATAGAAGTTTTTATGTCCGATAGGCGTGTAGGACGAATAGCTCTCACTCCCGAAGCGCTATGTGGCTTTGAGTACGATCCGGATTGGATACAAACCGGATTTTCGATATCTCCATTCTACCTGCCATTAAAATCGGGATTGCTCATGGCTAAGCAAGATCCGTTTAGAGGGAACTTCGGAGTGTTCGACGATAGTTTGCCTGACGGGTGGGGCAATCTTTTGCTCGATCGTTATTTGCAAGAGAAAGGAATAGATCCATACAAACTGAATATTTCAGAGCGACTATCGCTCATCGGCTCTACAGGTCGTGGTGCACTAGAGTATAGGCCGGATAAAAGTATTGCCGCAGATGATAAATTACATGACTTTGACCACCTTGCCAACGAAGCAGCAAAGATACTTGAGAGCAAAGACAGTAATGATTCTGTCGATTTGCTGTACAAATATGGTGGTTCTTCCGGTGGAGCACGACCAAAAGTATTTGCCAAGATAGATGGTCGTGAGTGGCTTGTGAAGTTTAAGGCAACGAATGATCCTAGTAATGTAGGAGAAATAGAGTACAATTATTCAATTCTTGCTAAAGAATGCGGAATACGAATGCCTGAAACTCGCTTGTTCCAAGGTCGATATTTTGCAGTAGAGCGGTTCGACAGAACTCCTCAAGGAAAGACGCATACCATAAGCGCCGCAGGTTTGTTGCATGCAGATTATCGTATTCCAAGTCTCGACTACTCCATATTATTGAAACTGACTCTAAACCTTACTAAAGACATGGAGCAGGTAGCAGAAATGTTTCGTTTGATGGTATTCAATATATTGATTTCAAATCGAGACGATCATGCTAAGAATTTCTCCTTTCAATGGATTAATGGAACATGGAAACTATCGCCCGCCTATGATCTTTTACCAAGTAGCGGTTTTAATGGCTATCACACTACAACCATAAACGGTAAAGGAGAACCTACGCTTAACAATATAATAACTATCGCCTCTGAAGCAGGAATGAGCAAGCAACACGCCACTCAAATTTTAGAAGAAGTTTCGGAGAAATGCACTCGAGCAAAAATGTACAGATTCGTCATAAAAGCCGGATAGTCAATAAAAATAATATCAGTTCCAACTACAGGTCGCAATATTAACAGAGAAAGAAGTCCGAAATGAACTTCTTTTTCTGTGACCCGCTTGGGGCTCTTCCAATAGAGTTACGACACTGATATTTAAAACTTCATATTTGACCATCCAAGCATATCCCATGAGTTATCCCACTAATTTGCTGCATGCTTTTACAGTAGTTTGCTCATAGAGGATACTGGATACAAAGGTAAGTCTTTTATCGGGTATACAATGTTTATACATGTGTAATATTGGCTTCACAGCTTTTTATGCGTTTATTGAGGAAACGTCTAATTCTAGTCTCCCAATTTGCATCATGATAAAATCTTTCTATCATTAGCTTTTCCCTTAGTACCGATTGTTTGTCTCTTATAATTTTTGTTTCATAATCAGATAATTTAAATACATATGTTGCATTTTCCGAATACATTGTTTCTAATAATATAAGATCTAAATTGCTAAAACCAAAAGCAATATATCCAAAGAAATTATTTGGACCTTTTCCTCTTATATCAGGCTCATACTCTTTTAGTATTTGTAATCTTTTTTGAAAAGCCCTTTGTTCTTGATTATCTTTTACATAATGACTTGATATACGTACTACCTCATCAAAGTTTTTAGCCTCATTCAATGTACCTTTTGGAAGTAATTCCATATCAAACCTTTTATTAAAATGAATTGCGGGTTCTAGGTTAGCTGTAAATACTTCAAAGTCGTTAAATATTTCACAAAATAAATTTATGACATGGGTATTCTTCATGTTATTTTCTATGTCATTTATATATACCAGAGGGGTTGATGATACTACAATTTTTTGGCCATGAATATTCGTCTTAAAAGTAAATTGCATATTATATTTATGCAGCAATGCTTTGGCATAGATATGAAAGTCTCTGTAATAGCTAACATGAGTACCATCTTTAGTGGTATATTCAATGTGTTTTGTATTAGTGACTTTTTCTTCAGGTTGTTTGCGTACGAATTTTCCATTTACATTATTCTTTGAAACTGTTTTTCTTGCTTTCGGAGTAAATGTTGCATCATCAACAAAATCCTTAGGCAATCCATATTTATCCAAATAAGGACTATCAATATAGTCTTCATATAGTAAACCTACATAAAAAGCCTCTCCTTCATCTAAAAATGCAGATAGATACTTGCTCGAATTTAGAATTCTTACGTGTTTTCTTTTCTCTGAATCATTTGCCTGATTCTCAAAGTAATAATTTTCCATTTTTTTAAATTTTATTTTTTTTGATGTAAATAACCTCTTCTTCTTTTTAAATATCCACAAGAGGCTTTGGGATATCAGACAAATTCAGCAGGAATTAGTATTTTCTATCATGAAAATGCTATCTTTGCAAACCAATGATCACTTAAAGAAGTATCTTCTTTTATTCCGCCAAGAATATTAGATCTGGATCCGAACAAGTATTTGCCTACTTGTTCGGTTTTTGTTGACAATTAACTATCAAATTTTATTTTTGTCAACCTGATAGTGCAAAAAAAAAGTTCACCCTTTTCATAATTGTTTTTTTCTTATTGCTTTTAATTGAGTTGCTAATTGTTCAAATTTTTCTCGTTTAATTATGTTTTGATTTAATAACTCGGTTAATATCCATTCTGTTTTTTGACAAACAAGTTCTTCCTCTTGACCTTTTGCTATAGTTTTACTATCAGATAAAACTATAGCATTAAGTTTCATTGCTAACCATATTGCAGAAGTTTCCACTATACAACAAGACTTTACACATCTTCCTAATGAAATAACTTCTTGTAATTCATCTATAGATAATTTCCTTATATGTATTTTTTTGTCTTTATCAAAAGAGCCTATAATATATCCACAATTAGATTTTCTTATATCATTTATTAGTAAATCAGTTATGTAAAACTCAAAATTGAGAGCAAAAAATTCTGCATATATATTAAGGTCTTGCAGCATGAATAATATATTAATATCACCTATTGTAATGCAATTCATGCTACACTGTCTATTTGGTTACGAAACTCATCAATGGATATATCTAGAAGGTGAGCAGCTTCTGTTAAAGACAATACCCCCATACCAATAGCATTGAAAATCATTTTGGCAAACAACGTTGGTTCTTCTTTACTGGGAAAGACTTTTTTCTCTCCAAGTTTAAATTTTGTTTGATAGGAAATCATCATTTTTTTAAAGATAAAATCTTTTAATATACCTACGCTGTATGCACGATATATGATTGCTTTAATTGATATTCCCCATTTTTCTTTTAATAAATATAGCTCTTGAGTATAGAAATGAAATTTTCCTGCATTCATTTCTTTTAAAACCAAGTTATACGGATATAAAACTGCTGATGCAAAAGCTGTGCAAAGTTTCTCTTCTTCTTTTTCAGAGATTTCTTTTCCAAATCTTAAAACAGAATGCGCAAATTCGTGGAGAGCAGACATTCGTCTACGTACTTGATCCTCGCTAGGGGCTATTTTTCGTAAAACAATAATTTCATAGTTTAATATTCGTGTGTGAAAACCATCAAAACCACCAGGAGCCTCTATTTCAATTATCCAATATCCATGATCTTCTAACATTGTTATTACATCATTTATAGGATCATTTCCTAATTCCCACTGAAGTCGGAAACTCATAGCAGCTTCTTCAACATTTGAGTTTGTCACTTCTCCAAAATTAAACTGAGCAACTTCATTTTTATTTCCCAATAGATTGAATATACGAAGCCTTCTTGCAATAGCCTCTTTGGCTTTCTCTTCAATAGAACAGCTCTGAGTTTTATTTATCTTAGTGGAAAACTTTCTAAATCTAACATTATCTAATGTAATATTTTCAAGTGGTTCATAGAAGAAAAAATCAACTGATACATTTAAAATATTAGCTAAGGCTATTAATATGCTACTATCAGGTTTCATTATCCCTTGCTCATATTTGTTTAGAGATTGCTTAGTTATTACATTACCAAGTTTATCTGCCAGAGCTTGTAATGATAAGCCCGCCATTTTCCGGGCGGAAACAAGTCTTTTGCCAAAAATATTATCTGTATTCATACACTTTATAAAAACTTTATGGTGACAAATATACTAAATAAAATTGATTTGTCAACAAGAGTGCGACTTTTTTTTTAAACTAACTTGCTTTTTTCATCGTACAATGTGTTTTTAAGGTTGGGGCAGTATATAAAGTCGATATTTTGCGAGTTATCGTACTATGTAATTTTTGTATCATCTTGGATTTGTGACAACTCCCTTTTGATTACATTAAAATTAAGAAGAAATTTGCTTTCTATTTTCTGATACGCAAATACAAATTTTACTCGGCTATTTTCTCTCATGGGATATTGTCTCCTTTATCATACAGACAAGCGGTTTATAATACTTATTCATTAAATAACGGTTTATATAGTTTCGTAGTTTCTCATATTCAATCATCGTTTTATTACTTTCTTCTTTTTTCTTACGTTTCTGTATCTATAATTCTTCACCACTCTTGCATAGTAATTGTTACTATCTCTCAATGAGAAAACAGATAAAAAAGAATCACACAAATTGTTATATTCCTGATTGTAAGCTCGTTTGTTATTCTGTTTATTATCAAGATTACAAGAAATATTGTTTTCTTTTTTACTGGATTAGAATACTTCTTTCTTCTTTTCGCCAGTAAAGTGTTGATTTTGTAATTCAAGTTGTTCGGAGATAGAACTGTTCTTCATCGTGTTGTGGTAGCAAGATGATTCCGAGTTGTTAGCGGTCGTAGCCAAAAAGTTTAGCAAAACCTTGTTCCGCTTATTGGAATAGGCTCACACGGTTAAAGTCACCCTTGACACCCAGCTTTAGTATCCTTATGATTAGTAGCGGTGGCAGCTTCTTTTTATTGGTTTGATCTTTCCGACTCACAATCAAATGGCTGTACATGTTCAATTCGTTGTCTGAACGGTTACGATCAAGATGAATCTTACCATAAAACTTTATATCCAAAGCGGATAGTCCTTTATTGAATTTTCTGGCATATTCAGCCGAAAACTGGTGAGCCGAAAACTGGTCTTACTGTTGGCTATTAACAGAAAAAGAAGTCCATAATGAACTTCTTTTTCTGTGATCCGCTTGGGGCTCGAACCCAAGACCCCAACATTAAAAGTGTTGTGCTCTACCAGCTGAGCTAGCGGATCATTTCTGAATTGCGGTGCAAAGATAAGGTCTTTTTACGAACTGACCAAATCTAAATGAAGAAAAAGTTTCACTTTTTATTTCAGCAATCGCTATGACGCTGCAAATCATCTTGTTTCAAAAAATATCTTTTGTAATAAGATAGCATAATAGTAGTCATTGGTAACGCAATAATCATTCCAAGAACCCCCATCAATGCCCCCCAAATAGAAAGAGAAAGCAGTATGACCGCCGGATTCAGCCCGGTAATCTTTCCCATAATCTTAGGTACTATAATTGTATCTTCTATGATTTGTACAACAGCAAATACTGCTAAAGCCAAAGCCAAAATGACCCAAAAATTCTGTCCGGTATCGGCAGCCTTCAGTATAGAAAGCAGCACGACAGGTATCAGACCAAGGGCATGAAGATAAGGCACCATATTGAGAGCACCGATGAGCAGACCTAAACCGATAGCGAGAGGGAAGTCGATAATGAGAAAGCCGATACTGAAAAGAATGCCTACACAAAGTGCAACCAGTGCCTGACCACGGAAATACTGATTCATGCCACATTTGACATCTGATACGATGCCGGTAATGATATCACGATATTTCAAAGGCAACAGTTTGACCCAACCATCGGCCATAACCTCATAATCTTTGAGAATAAAAATGAGATATAGCAAAATGATAATAGAAGCGATGATGCTGAATAGATAACTGATAGAATCACTCAGTAGCTGCCAAAGTCTGGGGATACCTTCTTTGATAGCGTTGGCTATCGTATCGCTACGCAAAAACTTTTGGACAGTTGCCATGTCGAGATTGGATTGCAAGAAATCGGTTATTTGGCGAGGCACAGACCCTCTTGCCATAAATCCCTTTTGAATATAGTATTCAATAAGTTTGTCGAACCGCCCTATTTCGTCAATGATAGGCGGAACAATAAGATAAAGGATACCGGAGAACAAAGCCAACAGTAATATTAAAGTACATAGTATGGACAGCATACGATTTTTGAAATGCAGCTTATACTGAATGAACGTGACAATGGGATATATCATATAGGCTATCAGCCATGCGATAAAGAAAGGCAATAACACGCCACTCAAGCGATTGACCAACAAAATCAGAATGACAATACCGGCAACAACGATCGCGCCTCTGATAAAGCTGTCGAAAGTAATTAGTTTGCGTTCCATAATATATACTGTTTTTTGATGTTAATGTTAATCTTTATCTTCCCTCTTCATTTTATCTTCTTCTATAGCTTCGAGATAACAAGCCCTACAAAGAGGCTCGTACTCGGATGTTTCGCCTAGAAGGACCTGCTTTTGATCGGCAACCGTGCGATGGGAGAAAGCAGCGAGATCGCCACAACGCACACAAACGGCATGAACTTTGGTCACCTCATCGGCAACGGCACAGAGATCGGGCATCGGTCCGAAAGGAATACCTTTGTAGTCCATATCAAGGCCGGCAACAATAACACGCACCCCATTGTTGGCCAATTGTATGCAGACTTCGGCTAATCCCTTATCAAGAAATTGGGCTTCGTCGATACCTACGACATCGGTCTCGGAAGAACAGAGTAGAATACTTGCCGACGAATCGACAACGGTACAAGAGATAGAATGACTATCGTGAGAAACAACATCGGTATCGGAATAACGTATATCGATAGACGGTTTGAATATTTCAATACGCTGGCGAGCGAATTTAGCCCGTTTGAGACGTCGAATCAATTCTTCCGTTTTGCCCGAAAACATCGATCCACAAATCACTTCGATACGCCCCCGACGACGAACCTGTTCTATATAGTTACTTTGGTTATTATCTTTGAACAAATCCATTTTTAATCTATTTGACTACAAAATTAATACTTTTGCGCACTGTAAGGTGATATTTTAATTATTTATTTCTACATTTGCGAAACGATCCTTCAAAACAATCAGTTGAAAAAGGACGCAAAAGAGAAAAAGGATGGGAATATTGTATGTAGTACCAACCCCCGTAGGGAATCTGGAAGATATGACTTTTCGCGCTGTTAGAGTGCTGAAAGAGGTAGATTTTATTTTGGCCGAAGATACTCGAACATCGGGCATACTGCTACAACATTACGAAATAAAAAATCCGTTGATGTCACATCACAAATTCAACGAACATCAGACGGTAGAAAAAGTAGTAGAGCGAATAAAAGGAGGACAAACAGCAGCTCTCATATCGGATGCAGGTACTCCCGCTATATCGGATCCCGGTTTCCTGTTGGTTAGGGAATGTGTAAGAAATGATGTAGAGGTACAATGTCTGCCCGGTGCGACAGCTTTTGTTCCGGCATTGGTAGCCTCGGGAATGCCTAACGATCGTTTTTGTTTCGAAGGCTTTTTACCTCCCAAGAAGGGACGTATGACCCGCCTCAACGCTCTGCAATCGGAACACCGCACCATGGTATTTTACGAATCGCCCTATAGAGTATTGAAGACTTTGACCCAATTCGCCGAACAATTTGGTGAAGACAGACATGTATCCGTTTCACGAGAAATATCGAAAGTTCACGAAGAGACCGTTAGAGGAACATTGGCAGAAGTAATTATTCACTTCACAGAACACGAACCTCGTGGTGAATTTGTGATTACTCTAGAAGGATGTGATGAAAAATGATTATAAACTTAATTAAAAAGGAGTGGATATGAAAAAGTTAACTTTCCTATTTGTTAGTATGGCTATCGTTCTACTATCGGGTTGCAATAGCAAAACACAGCAGAAACAAGCCAATACACTGCGGACCGAAAATGATTCATTAAGGTCTGAGTTGACTAAAAAGAATGCTGATTTGGATGATATGATGGGCACTTTTAATGATATCCAAGAAGGTTTCCGTCAGATCAACGTTGCTCAGGAGCGTGTAGATCTAACCCGTGGTAGAATATCCGAAAATGCCGCTTCGGCAAAACAGCAAATCGCCAATGACATTGCTTTCATTACCAAAACGATGAATGCCAACAGGCAGCGCATTGCGGAATTGCAACAAAAGCTAAAAAGGAGCAACAACAATTCCGTTCAGTTGCAAAAAGCGATTGAATCCATGCAAGCTGAACTAGCAGAAAAAGGGAAACAGATAGAAAGCCTACAAGCCGAACTAGCTGCTAAGAACATCCGGATTCAAGAATTAGACAATGCCGTTACGGAGCTGAAGGGTGACAAAGAAAATTTGACGAATGAAAATCAAGCAAAAGCAAATACGGTAGCGCAACAAGACAGAACCATCAATACGGCATGGTATGTATTCGGAACAAAATCGGAACTGAAAGCACAGAATATTCTAGTAAAAGGACAAGTTCTGAAGAATTCGAACTACGATAAAAGTTACTTCACACAGATTGATATTCGCACAACAAAAGAAATAAATCTGTATGCAAAACGTGCCAACTTGTTGACTAGTCATCCGGCAGGCAGTTATAGTCTGGAGAAGGATGAAAAGGGACAAATGGTGCTTAGAATAACTAATCCCTCCGAATTTTGGAGCGTATCGCGCTATCTGGTTATTCAGGTAAGATAAATCACATCGTTTCGGGCGAGAAAGATTTTCTCGTCCGAAACGATTATTTTTTTAATTGCACATAATGAAAAATCGGAATATCTATATCGTTTTATTATTAGGTGTTGCATTGTTCTGTAGCTGCAAAAGCAGTAAAGACGACGAAGGCAATAGTAAAACTGAGTACGAAAAATGCAACGAATGGATTGCAGGAGTCATGCGTTCCGATTATCTATGGAAAAGTAACATTCCGGCAGACAACAAGTTAGACTATACGGCTTCGCCTGAAACATTCTTTTACACCTTATTGTCTGACAAAGACGGAAAGCATACGAGTAGCAAAAATTACTACTACTCTTATATTGAAACAAACAAAGATTACACTTCGAGTAAAACAATCAATGACGACACGAACTCTTATGGTGTGAGTTTTGTAAGATATTCCATTGTTGATAAAAGCGGAGCGGCTCAGGACTATGAATACGACAGGGTCATGTATGTTCTGTCAGGTAGTCCGGCACAAACAGCGGGGTTGTCGCGAGGTGATTGGATCCTGAAAGTTGACGGTAGTGACATCAATATAAAAAATGCCGATTATAAAAAGCTTATGAGCGGCGCTTCGCGAACGCTAACTGTATTGCACAAATATTCGGATGCCCATACAGCTTCTATTACATTACCGGCCTCCACAGCCGTAGACAATGATCCCGTCTTTTATTCGTCTGTTATCGATGTGAATGGTAAAAAAGTGGGCTATCTGGTATACAACCAATTTGCATCGGGCCCCCACGACAATTACAAAGATCATACTTATGACAATGAACTGATCACTCTTTTCAATAGCAAATTTAAAAATGTAGATGAGTTCATTTTAGATCTTAGATATAATCCAGGTGGCTACCTAAGTTGTGCTCGGCTTCTATCACGTCTGCTTGTGCCGGAAAGTTCTAAATCAGAATTATTCTGCAAATTGACTGATGCGAATGGAGATATTACAAAATATAACTTCAAAGATGTAGATAACAATTCAGACTATCCGCTAGGAGGATTTACATCCCTTAATCTCCAGCGGCTGTTTGTGATAATGACAGGCAGCACAGCATCTGCATCTGAAGCGACTTTTAACGGACTAACCCCCTATATGAATATCATTAAAGTAGGATTGACCAGCGAAGGGAAAAACGTAGGCTCGGTGAATTATGATGGCGATGACAAATATGCCTGGGATATACAACCGATCACATTCTACATAACTAGCGCAGCCGATAACGACTATAGTGCAGGGATCACTCCAGACAATCAAAAAAACGAATTGAACGATGAAGACAATCCAAATTTCTTAGCTCTAGGCGATGAAAATGAATATCTACTGAAGACAGCATTGAACATCATTGGCGGCAATGCCCAAGGTAATAAGGCTTTGAAAAGCCAAAACATAGTAGGAACCAATAATACAGAACTCATTCCGATAGGAATTGTGAACCCGTCAAAGACAAAAGGATTAATTAAGACTACAGATTAACATTATAACATGAAGGAATTTGTAATTTCTGAAGTAACAGCAGAGACAGCCGTTTTAGTAGGGCTCATCACACAACAACAAGATGAACGCAAAACAAAAGAATATCTTGACGAGTTGGAATTTCTGGCCAAAACAGCCGGAGTAGAAGTAGTGAAACGTTTCACACAGAAAATCGAAACTCCGAGTCCTACTTCGTATGTCGGTAAAGGTAAATTGGCTGAAATAGCCGAATATATTATTTCAAATGAAATAGGCATGGTCATATTCGATGATGAACTTACCGCACACCAAATAAAAAACATAGAAAAAGAAGTGCAAGTAAAGGTCCTTGATCGTACTTCGCTCATATTGGATATTTTTGCCATGCGCGCCCAAACGGCAAACGCCAAGACACAAGTAGAATTGGCACAATACAAATACTTATTGCCCAGATTGACTCGCCTGTGGACTCACCTTGAACGCCAAGGAGGCGGTTCGGGCAGTGGCAAAGGCGGAAGCGTAGGATTGAGAGGACCCGGTGAAACGCAACTCGAGATGGACCGCCGTATCATTTTGAAGCGGATATCTCTTCTTAAAGAAGAACTGAAGCAAATAGATCGTCAGAAGACAACCCAGCGTAAGAATCGAGGCAAATTGATTCGAGTAGCTTTAGTAGGATATACTAATGTAGGCAAATCTACATTAATGAACATACTTGCCAAAAGTGAAGTTTTTGCAGAGAACAAACTGTTTGCTACACTTGACACGACAGTGCGCAAAGTGATCATCGACAATCTACCTTTTCTTCTCTCAGATACTGTAGGATTTATACGCAAGTTGCCTACCGACTTAATAGAATCGTTCAAATCGACTCTAGATGAAGTACGCGAAGCAGATTTATTAATTCATGTGGTAGATATATCACATCCGGATTTTGAAGAACAGATAGACATTGTAAATCAAACGCTAGCCGATATCAATGCAGCTACTAAACCGTCCATTCTAGTATTCAACAAAATAGATGCCTATACCTACATTGAAAAAGCGCCGGACGACTTAACGCCCAAAGTTAAAGAGAATCTGACCTTTGAAGAGCTTAAAGCTACTTGGATGGCAAAAATGCAAGACAACTGCTTGTTTATCTCGGCACGAGAAAAAGAAAATATTGACGATTTGAAGACCATATTATATGAACGTGTCAAAGAATTGCATGTTCAAAAATATCCATATAATGATTTCCTTTTTGAAAAATATGATGAGTAAAAGAAAAGTGTGCTTGTGAAATAAGGATATCATTCCAAAATCTTCTATTTTTACTATGAATAAAAAGTATCGGAAACTGACAGAAGACGAGAAACTTCGTTTGCAACAACAATCTTGTGAAGCCGAAGATTGGAACGAAATAAATGTAGCCGAGGGTTTCAAGACTGATTATGTGAGTCATGTAATGTTCTCAGGGACAAACTATCTGGGAGTAATGGACAATTCGTTCACACTACCTGGAGGTATTCGGAAGCATAGCCGACTAAAATATGCTACCATTCATAATGTAACAATAGGTGACGATTGCTGCATCGAAAATATACAAAACTACATAGCCAACTATACCATTGGAGACCATTCAATCGTCGAAAATGTAGGAGTGATGTATGTAGATCGCCTGTCTACTTTCGGTAACGGAGTTGCTGCGTCGGTACTGAATGAAACGGGTGGACGCGAAGTTTATATCAATGACAAACTCTCGGCACATCAAGCATACATCATGGCACTATACCGCCATCGTCCCCTACTAATAGAACGCATGAAAGAAATTACCGACTACTATTCGAACAAACATGCATCAGATAGGGGAACAATAGGAGCGTGCGTGCGCATAAAAAATGCCTGTACAATTAAAAACGTCCGTATTGGTGATCATTGCTCCATAAACGGAGCATCACGCTTAGAAAACGGAAGTATCAATAGTAACGAATCGGCCCCGGTGCTAATAGGAGCCAATGTTATATGCGAAGATTTCATTATATCTTCGGGTTCGAGCATTACCGACGGAAGCACCATAAGCCGTTGTTTTGTAGGACAAGCATGCCAACTTGGACACAATTATTCGGCTTCCGACTCTCTCTTTTTCAGCAACTGTCAAGGAGAGAACGGTGAAGCATGCGCCATATTTGCAGGACCTTATACCGTGACACACCATAAATCCACACTGCTTATCGCCGGAATGTTCTCTTTCATGAATGCCGGCTCGGGTTCCAATCAAAGCAACCACATGTATAAACTGGGACCAATTCATCAGGGGACATTAGAAAGGGGTGCAAAAACCACTTCCGATTCGTATATATTGTGGCCGGCCAGAGTGGGAGCTTTTTCGCTCGTAATGGGACGCCATGTAAACCACGCCGATACGTCAGATCTTCCTTTTTCTTATCTGATAGAACAAGGTAACACCACCTATCTGGTGCCGGGTGTTAACCTACGCAGTGTAGGTACTATCCGCGATGCACAAAAATGGCCGAAACGTGATAAACGAAATGATCCGAATCGATTGGATTTCATCAACTATAACCTACTCAGCCCATACACTATTCAGAAAATGCTGAAAGGCCGTAGGATATTAAAGGAATTGATACGAGTTTCTGGTGAGACCTCCGAAATTTATTCTTACCAAAGTGCCAAGATCAAAAGTTCATCCCTCTTTAACGGAATTAAATTCTATGAAACGGCAATTTATAAATTTATGGGAAATTCGATTATAAAACGCATGGAGGGGATAAATTTTGGAAATAACGAACAAATTCGAGAATGTCTCAAACCTGACATACCTATAGGTACCGGTGAATGGGTTGACGTTGCAGGGCTGATAGCTCCCAAAAGCGAAATAGAGAAACTGATGAACGGTATTGAGAAAGGTGAAATTAATCGTCTGAAATACATCAATTCTCATTTTTCCGAAATGAACAAGAACTATTATTCCTACGAGTGGACTTGGGCATATTCGAAAATAGAAGAAATTTATGGTATCTCTCCAGATACCATTACAGCTCAAGACATTATTGGTATAGTAAAAAGATGGCAAGATGCAGTTATCGGGCTCGACCATCAAGTGTACAACGATGCTCGCAAAGAATTCTCAATGCAATCCATGACAGGCTTCGGTGTAGATGGAACCCGCGATACGAAGTTGGAAGACTTTGAAAGTGTACGCGGTGACTTTGAGAACAATACCTTCGTCAAAGCTATTATAAAGCATATAGAAAGAAAACAGGAATTGGGAGATGAGCTTATCAATCGCATCGAACAAATCTAATAATCCGAAAATAAAAAGAGACCGGATGCCTTAGAACATCCGATCTCTTGACTTCAAATCTACTTTTTCAACACCAAACGATATACAACGACATCATGTCCCGGTACAACAATAGTTTTTATTTTCTTTGTAGTACCTTCATTCTTCTTTGTCCACAGATTGCGCAGACTATAAACTTTCGTATTGAAGTCTGTAGAGCAAGTGCTTAAATCATCCTTAAAGTTAAACTTCTGCCAATCTACAGTGCATTTTTTTGCATCTTTATTACGATTGAAAATGCAGAAAGCCCATTCGCCATTTTCCAATGGTTTAAACCAATATTCAACATTATCTTGAGTCAAATACATCAACCCTTGCACACCCAATTTGTCTTGATCAAGAGCTATAACCTCCTTATTAAGCAATATAGCAGATGTTTCAGGTTTCATATTGCGAATATCATTACCTAAAATCAAGGGAGCAGACATCATACACCACATGGTGAAATGAGCGCGATCCTCATTGACTGGCATGCCGTTACCAACTTCGAGCATATCGGGATCATTCCAGTGCCCCGGTCCGGCATATTTGCGTAAGACCTTATTTTGATCGAGAATACCGGTCCAGCTATCCCAATTACAAGATATATCACCAGTAGTACGCCAAGAATTCCCAGTATCTTTGGCCCATTCCCACGGTTTGTTCGAACCCCATTCACACATACTGAAATAAACAGGACGTCCAGCATCGTGAAGTGCATCGCGCATTAGAGCATAAGCTCCTTTTGGATTTACATTTTCACAATAACACCAATCCTCTTTCAGATAATCGATATTCCAACGGGCATATTGCAAAGCATCCTGATATTCATGCCCAAGACTGGCGGAATAACCCGCACAGGTAAGCTTACCACAGCAAGAATAAATCCCCAACTTCAACCCTTTGGAGTGAGCATAATCAGCAAGAGACTTAATACCTGAAGGGAACTTTTTGGCATCACACTGAATAAAGCCGTCAGCATCACGTTGACCATGCCAACCATCGTCTAAATTGACATACTGATAGCCGGCATCTTTCAGTCCGGTAGATACCATTGCATCAACAATACCTTTAAGTAAATCCTCGTTAATATTACACTGATACTTGTTCCAACTGTTCCAACCCATAGCAGGAGTATCTGCCAGATGTTCGAACTTCTGTGCTCTAAGATTCATAGAGCCGAATAATAACATTGCCGCCGCTACAAATAAAATAGATTTCTTCATGATTTTTAATTAATTAAAAATATATATTAGCTAATACATTACCTTAATTCAAAAGAAGCCTTCAATAAATCGCGCGAATTGCCTCCTACAAAAATATTAAATTTTCCTGGTTCGGCAATCCAACCGACCTTTTCTTTATAAAATTTCACATCATCTCGATTGAGATGGAAAGTTATAGTTTTTGTTTCGCTAGGATTTAAAGAGACCTTGCTAAATCTTTTTAGCAACTTCATCGGCTGGCTCACCGAAGCATATAAATCGCGAATATAAAGTTGAGCGACCTCCTCTCCTTCCCGACTTCCTGTATTTTTCAAATCAACACAAACATCAATTCCTTTATCTGCTGTCATCACAGGATTGAGTACTCGAAAATTGCTGTATTCAAAAGATGTATAACTCAGCCCATAACCAAAAGGATAAAGCGCATCGTTCGTCACATCACGATAGAGCGAGCGATATGGATCTTTCGGATCTTCATCATGTGGACGTCCTGTCGGAAGCTGACTATAGTATAAAGGGAGCTGACCTACACAATAAGGAAACGAAACGGTGAGTTTGCCCGAAGGGTTGTAATCGCCAAATAAAACGTCGGCAATAGCATTACCAGCTTTCGTCCCGAGAAACCATGTCTCTAATATAGCTGTAGCGTGCTCTGCCAAATACGGGATAACAAGAGGGCGCCCATTGGTGAGTAACACCACAATCGGTTTTCCTAAGGTTTGCAAATGCTTGAACAAATCGAGTTGATTGCCTACAATATCAAGATTGGCTCTAGACATTCCTTCGCCTGACATCCAGCCATATTCGCCCATTGTCATGATAACAACATCCGAACGACTAGCCAATTCCATCGCTTCCGAATAATCTTCAGGTTCTTTAGCATCAACCTTGCAACCTTTGGCATAAAAGACCTTGCAGTCGGGAGCAGCGGCACGGATACCATCTAATATTGTCGTAGGATCATCCGAACGACTATATGTAGCCCAACATCCATTCATGTCGGACTTACTATTCGCCATTTCGCCAATTACAGCAATGACCTTTCCCGACTTAGTTAAAGGAAGAATATGATCATCATTCTTCAACAAGACAATCGACTTGCGGGCAGCCTCAAGCGCAGCCTGTAGATTTTCAGAAGTCATCACATCGTTTTTTTCCCTATTTGCATTACAATACAAATAAGGGTTATGAAATAAACCCAAATCATATTTTACTAAAAGAATTCTTTCGACAGCTTCATCAATAAGCTTCTCCGAAACTTTCTTTTGCTTTACCAATCCGACAAGTTTATCCCGATAAATATTGCTAATCATATCCATATCGAGACCTCCCTCAATAGCAATACGTGCAGCTTCGATGCTATCTTTTGCCACTCCATGAGAGATTAATTCGCGAACAGCATCATAATCGGAAACCACAAAGCCTTTCATTCCAAGTTCCTTTTTCAATATCTGACGTAACAAGAAAGGATTAGCTGCCGACGGCACACCATTGAAAGAATTGAAAGACGACATGACCGAAAGAGCTCCAGCTTTGACCGCAGCCTTAAAAGGAGGAAGATACACTTCACGGAGTGTTCTTTCAGACATGTCTGTCGTATTGTAATCTCTTCCTGCTTCTGCAGCCCCATAAGCGACATAGTGTTTGATGCAGGTAGCGACCGTATTATTAGCACTCAAATCTGTTCCTTGAAAACCCTTCACTCTTGCCGCTGCAATCATCGAACCTAGATAAGGGTCTTCGCCTGCACCTTCGGCAATACGCCCCCAACGCGCATCACGACAAATGTCGATCATAGGAGAATATACCCAATTGACACCAAAAGCACTAGCTTCACGAGCAGCCACACGAGTGGACTGCTCTATTGTCTTCAAATCCCAGCTTGACGATTCGGCCAATGGGATAGGGAAAGTAGTGCGCATACCATGAATACAATCGAAGCCAAACAATAGTGGAATACCAAGTCTTGTTTCTTCGACTGCAATGCGTTGATATTTGCGTGCCAAATCGGCACCGGCTACATTAAAAATAGCTCCTCCCTTTGAAGCTCGGATAACAGCAGCTTCTTTCTGAGCTGTGGTTGCAGGATCGCCACCACTAAGTACCAAATTAAGCTGCCCTACCTTCTCTTCCAATGTCATTCGTTTTATCAAACTCTTGATAAAAGTAGCTTTATTAGTACCTACGACACCAAACTTATAGACTTTTTGTGCAAGTACTGAAACACTACCAAACAAATAGAAGAGAATGAGTGGAAGCAATATTTTTCTCATAATCATTTTCTTATTTATATTACTACAATGAAACAGGAGCTTTCAAAACTATCAAACGGGAATCTTTTCCTATTTCTATTTCATAATTGCACTTATCAACAACCCAATTGCCCGAATGAATATCATAATAGGAGAAGGCGTCTTTATTTAATACAAAGTCGACAGATACGGTATCACCAGCTTTCACAAAAACCTTTTTAAAATATTTCAATTCATGAACAGGACGAAATATCGAAGGATTTATAGGATGAACATAAACCTGGACCACTTCATCACCATCAATTTTGCTATTATTAGTGACTTTCACACTACCCACAATGTTGTCACCTTTGCCGTTCACTTTCAAATCACTATAATCGAATTTCGAATACGATAGACCGTAACCGAAAGGGAACTGAGGCTCCACATTCTTCGTATCATAATATCGATATCCGACCATCAGACTATCGCTATATACCACGTTATCATTATCTTGATAACCAAGCTTTACAGCTGGTACATCTTCAAGTTTCTTCGGCCATGTAAAAGGCAAACGTCCTGAAGGATTAACTTTGCCGAACAAGACATTGGCTATTGCATTTCCTCCTTCCATACCCGGATACCATGCCTCAACGACACTACGAGCACTAGAAAGCCATCCCCCTAGCTCGAGAGGAGAACCGTTAATGAGCACCACATTTAGATTTTTATTATATTTAGAAAGATGATTGATTAAAGATTCCTGAACCAAAGGGAAAGTAAGACTCTTTCTGTCACGCCCTTCGGTGTCCAAACTATAGTCAATGCCACCAACATAAACAATAGCATCAGCCTTACGAGCAGCTTTCTCTATTTTCGACAATTGGCTCTTTGCCAACTGAGATTGCGGAGTCTCCCACTCTATACGGAAAGCCGCATCACCAATACCCTTGCTATAAATGACACACAAATGATATGGTATACCTTTCTTTAAATCGACAGCCGCAGTGACCGTACTGCTACCTCTATTCGGATCGGCTATTGCAATAGGAGCACCAGCCCATTCACCATTGTATACTAATGCGGAGCCACCACCAACAATAAAACGAAATGTATATTTGCCATCAACCGGAGGCATTATTTTAGCATCAAAACGAGCTTCTCTAAAATCTTCTACCTTAATAGAAGGATCTGGCGATTTCATCTCCCACATAAAATCCACCTTCGGTTCCACACGTTGAAGTACCGCCTCATCCTTTCCCTTTACAAAATAGCGGGCACTAAATCCTTTCTGCCCATTAATCGGTTCCAATGCATTTTGAGGAATCACTTTAAATCCTCCTAAATCATCCGAAGAAATATAAGTAACCTTGGCATCGCCCAATAAATTTCTAATTCCTTTCAGAACAGTGACCTCATAAGGAGATTCTACCCATGAACTGCCGCCCATTGCCAACAAACAGAAACGTTTGTCGGCATTCGGTCCGGTGACCAGTATATTTTTAGTTTTAGCAGTATTGAGAGGTAGCATCTTCTTTTCATTCTTCAACAACACCAATCCTTCTTCTGCCGTTTGACGAGCGATTTGTTGATGTTCTTTCGAATTCAAAACAGCACCTTTTCTCAAATCACGTTCATCCAATGCACCAACCCTTTCATAAACGGACAATATATGCAGGACCTTATCATCAATAACCGAGACAGGGACCTTTCCCACTTTAACGGCATCTAACAACGTTTTGCCAAAGCCACAATTATCGCCACCGGGCATTGATACATCCAATCCTGCAAATGCAGCTTTCTCAGTAGAACGGGTCTGAAGCCAATCGGTCATAACAAAACCTCGAAAGCCCCATCTGTTTTTCAAAATATCGGTCAACAATTTGCGACTATCACTTACGAATTCATAATTCACTCCATTCGCAGAAGTCATTATCGTTCCCACATTGGCATCCTGAACGGCAGCTTTAAAAGCAGGAAGATATATTTCATGCAACGTACGATCGTCTACAACCGACATATAAAAGTTTCTATTATCTTCCCGATTGTTGCATACAAAGTGCTTGGCACAAGCCACAACGTTTTCACTTTGAACACCTTTAATATCCGCTACAGCAATAGCGCCATTCAGATAAGGGTCTTCCGTATAATATTCAAAGAAACGTCCTCCCAACGGATCGCGCAGAATATTTAAGCCTGGGCCCAGCAATACTCTTCGCCCAAGAGCTCTCGTTTCTTCCCCCATTACCTCACCGGCCTTCTCTACCATAGAAGGATTCCATGTAGATCCGAACAATACTCCACATGGAAAAGCGGTCGTTCCTACTTGAGCATTAGGGCCGCGAGGTCCATCAGTCAATCCTAAACAAGAAATGCCCAACCGTTGGATACCCTTAAAGCCACAATCGCCCCCAGCACACAATGAGACCTTCTCTTCCAATGTCATCGAAGATAACAATTTATAGAGTTTAGCACTATACACTGTCCCTTGTCCCATTATCCGTATAGTGCAACACAAAAACAAAAGAATTAGCCAATTGGCTTTATTATATACTTTCATCATCGAGAATATTATTTGATATCTGTCTCCAATTTACGATATTTCACTTTCATCACATCCATTCGTTTCAGTTGTGATTGCAAACGTATAGAGAAATCCTCCCATGACTGAAGATTAGTACTTGTCCAAGCTCTCTCGGCTAAAGCCAAGGCACGAGGAAATGCCATGAATTGCAAACGAGCATTAGAAGGAATCATCTCTGTCCATATATTGGCTTGCATACCTTTTATTAAAGGCAACTGTTTATCCGATAATCCTTCTGGGACAATAGGAGCCCGATAAAGTCTCTCTATCGTATTATTATCTTGTGGATAATCAAAATAACAATAAGTAGTAGGACAAAGGATCACTTCATTTCCGTGATCAGTCGTTTTCTTAACAACATCACCTATTTCTCCACGCCACCAATCGACTGTTGCAGTAGAAGACAAACCTCCTTCCAAAATTTCATCCCAACCGATAAGCCGTTTGCCATTAGCATTGAAAAATTTCTCCATTTGATGTACAAACCATGAATGCAATTCAACTTCGGACTTCAACCCCTGTGCTTTAATACGAGCCTGACATTCAGGACATTTTTGCCAATTAGTTTTATCGACTTCATCTGCTCCCAAATGCACATAGCCGTAAGGAAACATACTAAATATTTCTTTATAAACATTCTTGCAAAAATCGATTGCGACATCCCTTCCCGGACAAATAGGAGCCGAGAACAATGCGCCCCAAGAAGGAGTTTTAAAACAAGTAATATATTGATAGTTTGCCACAGCAGCAAAACAATGTCCAGGCATATCAAGTTCAGGAATAATATCAATACCACGAATAGCAGCATATTTCACAACGTCTCTAATATCTTGTTGCGTATAATAGCCTCCATATAAGGAATCACCGTCAACAACCTTGAAATTTTCTTTTGGAATGACAAAATCCGGATTATTTTCCGTTTTTTCTCGATTCATACATATCTGATCTATATTGATCATCTTACGCCATGCACCTTTCTCGGTAAGTAACGGATACCTCTTTATTTGGACTCTCCATCCCTGATCGTCAGTCAAATGCCAATGAAACTTATTGAATTTATATAAAGCCATCATATCCAAAAAACGTTCGACTTCTTTCTTTGTATAAAAATGACGAGAGACATCAAGCATCAAACCGCGCCATGCATAGGCCGGTTTATCAATAATCTCTACTACCGGAACCGTCCACTTCATATTCTTCACCATAGTACTAGCCTCTATCTGCTCTGGCAGCAACTGACGTAAAGAAGAGATGCCATTGACAATACCTCGATAACTCTTCGCCTTAATATAAATCTTCTTGTTTGTTACAGAAAGAGTGTAGCTTTCATTTTGTCTATCAGCCTTCGATAACAAAATCAAATTAATATCACCACTTCCTTTTTTCAATGTAAACCTATAACCTGTAGGGATCATTATATGTTTTAAATATACAGCAGCATCTTTCAGTGTTACATCAGAGAAACCTATACATTGTCCACTCTTGAAAGTAAAGTTCCCCGAATGTTCCACCACTTTCTGCGGTAATGGCACTATGTTGACGTGACCAAATGTTTTGGTAATAGAACACAGCAACACAAATAAAATTAATAGTATCTCAAATTTCTTTCTCATGATATAAATTTTAATTAAATATGACTTGTCTCTGATAAGAGGATTTATTTTTCAAGCTAACCTTAGCATCCAACAAATGGTACATAGGAACTAAATGAATATCGGTACCTTGTTTCGTAAAGCAGAAATTACCAGACGAGACCAGGTTGTCTCCTTCATGCAAGGCCGAATTATCTTTGCTATCGGCTGCCAATAATAACGGACCATAGAAAACTTTAAATTGCTGAGACTTCGTATTTTTCTGGTTGATTGTATGTTCATAACGTACATTCTGATTAAAAGAGAAAATTAGGATATCATTCTTTTTAAAAGCTCTCTTCAACTCGATAAACCCATTAGATCGTTTGAACGGATAAGATTTTCCATTCAAAGTCAACCTTGACTGCTCCATCCAGTATGGAACTGCCAACTTCAAACAAACATCTTTTACATTACTTTCTATGATTCTCAGTACAACCTGATTGCCAAACGGATAAGTAGTAGACTGAGCGATAGAAACAAATTGCCCACGAGATAATCTGATAGTAGCCTCTGATGAATGATAAAAAGGAATAACGATAGAGTTACCCTCCGTAAAGTAAGCATAACTGGCAGCTCTGCTCAGCCCCTCTCCTCCACGCATCGTACAACACCAAGAAGCCTCATCTACAAAAGGCTCTAAATTAAGTTTTTTACTTCCAACGCCAGGGCAATTATCACAACCAAAGCCCCCATTAGCACGTTGAGCATGAGCGATAGCATTGTGATATATTAATTCAGCATCATTTCGATAACTCATATCACCCGTATACTGCCATAGCTGAACAGCAAGCATATAAGAATCTACAATAGCACAAGGTTCTGTCCAAGTATCATAACGATCAAACCAATTATAATTACCAAAGCATTCGGTCATTCCATCCGATTTATATATCTGCCAGCGCTTCACTGCCTCATCTGCATATTTCTTATTACCTGTAATACCGGCATAACGCATAAGCCCACGACATGCCGTAAGAGTAGCATGAGTTTGCGCTTTTATATTAACCAAATCAACCTCTAAAAAAGAATTTATCATTTCATCTATTACCTCTTTAAGTGCAGGAATACGCAAAAGATCGTAAGCCTGAATAGCACCATCCATTCCGATATAAACACATCCAATATCGGTAGACAACATCCAGTGTCGATAAGTATGATCAATATTTCCCGATGCGCCTCCTTCTTGAGAGTGCCGCAATTTTGGATCTATTGGATACTCTTTATACAAGCCCTTACCTTTTACAAAAAGGTTCATTGCTATAGACCGAATAACTGGCAATACCTTTTTATCTTTTTTCCATTTATAGTACTCACACAATCCCCTCAACAACCATCCATTACCAGAAAGCTGTTGTTCATTAAGCATTCCATCATAAATGGTACCCATATATCCTCGAGAATTAAGGTGAGCAGGCAAACGGTTAAGAATCTCTTGCAAATAAAGAGGCTCACGATGAGAAGCCTGTGCATCCATCACTAGCCCCAAAATAGTACGCCCCTCTGTATCGCCTGGCCATCCACCAGATTCCTTTTCTGTAAGAAACACATGCTCCGGTTGATATTTACTTTCTTCTAAACGATCAAAATTCTTTAGCAGACGAGTTTTCAGTTCTCCCCCTATACGAATGTCTTCTAAGCTTATAGGGCGAATATCATTTTCTTTCCAAACCTTTGTGGCATGGGAATATGAAAATAAAAACAAGAACAATATAATAACTAAAAATAGTTTCTTCGCATACATACTAACAACAACTTTTTGTCATAAGGACGAAAAAATAATTTCTCCCTTACGAAACTTGCGACTCACGGCCGTGAGTCGCAAGTTTCGTCCTTATGTAAATTTAAGCACTTCCTTATGATAATATAAAACCATATAAATAAAATCTATAAAACTTCTATCGTTCATCAAATCTATCTAATTTTTTCATCAACTACAAATTGATAACATCCCTGAAGCACATCACAGATGATAAAGCCATTTCTATGAGCTATAACTTTGACACCCCGTGCACAAACCAACCGAGATCCAGATTCAGAAACGTTTCTTTCATTTTGGGCCGGAATATAGACAGTAGCAGTACTGCCAACCGGCACAGTAACTCTTATAACAACATGATGGGGTGTATGAGCAATTTCGGATACCACTTTACCATATGGAGTCAAATTCGAATAATAGACTGACCGCAGAGTATCGACCAAAAGAGGCTTCACAACAAAATGTTTATACCCCGGATTATCTTCATCGGTATTCACCCCGGCAAGTGTTCGATAAAACCATGTTAAGCCTCCCCCAAACATGGGATGATTGTGAGAGTCTGCACCATTCCATTGCTCCCAAGTCGTAGTTGCTCCTTGCCTGATCCAATTACCATAACTCGGAAAGTCTGTTTTATTCATTGCTCCATAAGCTACATCGTTCAGGCCATTATTGGCAAGTGTTTCAAAAAAGAATTGCGTTCCGAATATGCCCGTATTAAGATGTCCTTTGTATTTATCTACAATTTCGTGTCGCAATGTATTAACTACAGCTTTATAACGTTCACAAGGGACTCCCATTGCCAATGCAAAAACATTGCTTCCAAAATCTCCGTAAGTTTGTTCTGATGGTTGATAAAATTTGCGATGAAAAGCCGCTTTCACATTATTAGCCAGTTTGGAGTAATAGATAAGGTCAGCCTGATTATCCAATGCTTTAGCAGCCCTAGCAGTAAAATCAGCACAACGCCATAAATAAAACGTATGTACCAATTCATTTGTCGGAAGGCCGAATGCAGGAGCCCAATCTCCCAAATTAAGCCAATAATTAGGTTCTTTAGCATTAATATTAGCGCGATTGGAGACCATTGTACTATCCGCTGTAAGCCAAGTAAGCATATATCTCACTTGTTCTTTCATTGCAAAATAATTATCCGACAGCATTGCTTTATCACCATAATGAACATAATATTCCCAAGGCATAATATTCATAGCAGCTCCCCAAGACACACCTCCTCCACAACCTGGTTGCCAAGGAGCACTATTGGGAACGTATCCCGTCTCCACATTCTGAACATCGCGCATATCTCGAATCCATTTCTGATAAAAAGCAGCAGCATCAAAGTTATGCATTACAGTGACACACGAGACCTGACCGTCGCCTGTATATGGAGAACGCTCACGATGAGGACAATCGCTGGCAATACAGCCATGCATATTATCTAATTGAGAACGTTGCCAAATTGCATTAATCTGATTGAATAATTTATTCGACGTTTTGAACACAGCCGACAATCTCACGTCGGTATTGACAGCTTCGGCCGTCAACATCTCTGAAGTTAAACGGCCTATTCCACTGATCACAGCTTTACGAAAAACGTACCAAGTAAAACGCGGCGCATACGATTCTCTCTTCGAGCCTTTCATAACATATTGCTGAATGCCGAGGGGAGATTCACAAATATACCTCACTTTTAAGGTATCTCCTTTATGACCCTCGATATTCTTAAAATGAATCCATCCGGATATTTCTTTTCCAAAATCGACGAGATAAGTTCCATCCGATTGTTTAGCTAAAGAAATAGGGCGCAACACCTCTGTTATCTTATCAGCAGGAGATGTTTGAGCTGTCAATTTACCTATTGGAGACTTACACAACAACGCTTTTTGCCACGAAACATCTCTACATCGAGTTGTAGACCAGTCGGAGATTTCTCGATTGGCATCATATAGTTCCCCGTTATAAACCCCATTCATCAAAATCGGAGAGCAATTTACTTTCCAGGTGTCGTCTGAGCACACTATTTGTTTACGACCATTCTTATATGTGATCTCTACCTGACATAATAAACAAGGAGTACCAAATGTACAAACACATCCTCTTTTACAGTCATAAAAACCATTTCCCAAAATCGCACCTATCACATTCTGTCTTTTCTTCAAGAGATTTGTGATGTCATACGACATATATAACACTCGATAATCTCTAAAATTATCGTCAATTGCTATTCCCGCATGTTTAAGTCCCTTGCGCGAAGTATAATTCGTAAGATTGGGTACAAAATAATCATTCCCTACTTTACGCCCATTCATATATAACTCAAAGTAGCCCAATCCCGAGACAAAAACTTTTGCGGATGCAACATTATTATCGACCTCAAACGATTTGCGCAAAAGAGGTGCAGTTCCCTCCCAAGAAGCACCTATCCATTGAGCCTTCCAATCAGATGACGATAATAGTCCCATCCCCCAATAAGCTACTCCACTCCAATTCGAAGCAACACCTCGATTGTTCCATACCATTACCCGCCACCAATAATCTTTACCAGATTTTAATGCACTTCCATTATAAGATATTAAATACGAATTGGAAGAAGAGACCTTACCGGTATCCCAGACATCAGGTTTACCTTTTAACAATAAGTCTTTTGACGAAGCTACGCAAATACGATATGCTGTCTGATACTCTCCACGAACTTTGGTAGAGCAAACTTGATTAATCCATGACAGGCGAGGATGATGCACATCTACAACACTTGGATTAGAAACATGCTCGCACGTAAGGGCACCGACTTGTAATTGCCCCCATACATTATTTATCGGCCACACCATTAAAACAAAAAAGAACAACCGACTTATTTTTCTATAAAAAGAACTCATCTACCACCGTTTATATTTACTACTTGGACCAAATATAACGATAATTAAACCGTCTATTTGGTGCAGTATCACCATTGATACATAAAGATATAGGATCGTTTAAATCAGCAGGATTATCGGCCCACTTAAAATCAAAGCACATCGAATATCCATTTAAACCAAGCAACCTACGAGGTACAGATAACTCTATTTGCCTATCCGATTTTCTGTAACTAATATCTGCCGCATAATCCCAATGCTTAGTATTCATATTGTACTTCATTATCGTTGTTGTTTGTGCATCTTTCACTTTATAATTCACTATATAATCATAGCCATACCATCCGGTATTGGAATTATGGTCAACGTCAATAAGTAACAACATCCAATTGGAATCCATATAAGAAGATAAGATATTGGATGTTTGGACATAAAAATAAACATTCTTATTGTCAACTGCAACTTTTGATATGACAATATCGTTTCGACCAGAATTATTTGTATAATGATAGCCACCGTAGCCATTATGATCACGATGAGTAATATCCCCCTTAGTATCTTGATATTCAACTCTAACCGAACTCCAATCGCCGAAATGCCCATCAATATTTATTTTCTTAATACCAGAGCACACAGGTATCGGACGTACACCTTTATAACGTCTGATATTTTGTACCACCTGCATATAATAATTATCTGTATATCCACCTTTCATAGGTTCTATGGTACGATTAAACTCTGAATTGTACTGATCAACAAAATAGAAGGGGTTTCTTCTTCCCAAGAAATCAACAGGACCATTTTCATGCCCCGAAGGATCAAGTCCCGAAGTGTATTTACCGGCAGTCCATTCATTCCAATCATTCAGATAGATAAAATCCGGATCGCCTTTAATTGCATCATCCCAACGATCTTGGAAATAAATACCATAACCTTCCGGATGAGTAACAGTTTTTTTAAGCCAAGGCACTTCAGCCGATTGAGGTAGGTCTTCGTCATTCAACTTCGGTTCTTGTGTTTTGATACGCCAACTTTTGCCCACCATTGATATTGGATGCTGAGCAGGAGTAACCGCAGCCTCTTCTAAACGTCCTTTATGCTTAGCTATAAGTTCTATTGGTGCCATCTTTGCCACGTTCGGATCATTCATTTGATATCCAAAACTCCAATTATCTTCGGTACCGACAAAGCGTTTACCTGCCCATTCATAATATCCCCACCACATATTACGCAACGTAAAGAAAGATTTCACTTCTTTAGTGTAATCGGCATAATACTGATTACAATAATCGGGATCTTTGTAATGGAGGTTATGAGGATCGGTTGCAGCCTTCGGATCATAATTCGGATTCTCGTGTTTCGTACCTGTACCATTTGCATCAACAGAAGGATTGGCATTATAAAGAAGCAATGGCTTTCCATTCCACATAAACCATAAATCTTTATATTTATTTTGCTTATAAACCCCTTCATACAATCGCTGAACAACCGTTATAACATTCCCATTAAAAGCCCAAAAACAAAATTTCGGGACATTATTACCTTCAGCCTTCATTTGTTCCATCGTGCGAAACAACACTTTCCATTCATCCCAATACAATACAGCATTTGTCACATCCAAAATGATAACATCAACACCAGCGTCGGCAAGCATAGACATATCTTTGCGAATCACATATTCATCTTGGCTTAAGAAATAGCCATATTCAGGTTCTCCCCAATGATATGAACCGATAGTCCATTCTTTATTCTTATTATCCAACCGAGCATTTGGATCAGCACTCAAGACCTTAGAAACATCCGCTTTGTAAGGTGAACCCACATTGTACTTACCCTCATCATGCCAAGTGATATAAAAAATTCCGACTGTGCGTTTCTTATCCTTTTTTAGATTCCCAACTTCCTTCGAAGTAGGCATTTCTCTCCCCAAGGCATCTGTAGCAACCCAAGTATCGGAGTAAATATCATTTTTTTTAGAAACCACAACACTTCCTTTCTGAGCATAGCTTTCAGAAAAAGAGAAGAAGAACAACAGTAGAACTGCGACAACATGTACTTTATTATCCATATTTATTTATAAAACAAGAAAAAGACAAGGGTACGATTTCTACATCAGAAAACTTTGAAATTACACCTCGACTAGAAATATTCTCTTTATCATTGACAAATTCCTTTGAGAGCCCCTTGCATATCTCAAGGATTTTAGCAAATATTGTATATAGGTTGTACATAAAAGGATTTGAAAGCAATAGTTTAGACACTAAAAAATCAACAATATGCACAATTTATTAAACATTAATATTTAAGATTTTTAATTCCGCCAATGGGTTAGTATAGCTTTTCATTTTTAAAGTTCTACCCTTGCCCATGCGATCATTAGTTCGTTATATTTAGATTTATATGCTTTTTTATATAAATTTCCCACGACGTGCGACCACACAAATTTACGTGTTTCTGGTCCGTCGCTATAACCGACTTCAGGCATCCCCCCAAATTCTCTATATTGTTCGCGTGTAGTATTACAGATACAGGCGTAACTGCCAGTATACGGTTTTAATTGATCGTCGGTCAGTGCTAGGTAATAGTGTAATAATTCGTCATTGCAGCAACTGCGTATGGGAGGTTTCTTTGTCGAGTCTGCTACCAATACCGTAACTCCGTTTTTGAAGATATAGGGTATATATAATTCTTTTTTTATGATATCTTCTTTATAAATCATACCGGCTATCGGAAACTGCGCATTTGATTGATTTTTAATCCATTCCAATATCTTTTGAGTATATTTATAATCTAAGTTATGTTTCACGTACCAGCAAGTAGTCATCACCCACATAGCTAACTGGTGGGGTGAAGGGTTAAGTAAATAGACTAATCCTTTTTTTCTGACTTCGGCGTAAATATCTTTAGGCGTATAATATTCATATAATTTTACTGGATAACCTTCCCATCCGGGCAAGTCTTTGCGTTCACCTAATAGCCTTTTATCAAGATAAGGTGTTTTCAATACTTCGGCACTTCGTTCAGTCAATACGGATAAACTGTCTTTTATCAAGGCTTTCGGTACAAAAGGTATAGGTGTATTTCTGATTACCGAAATATAGACATGATTAGAGCATGATGATATAAAGAATAGCACAAGTATTACACATAACTGGTAAAGAGAATATCGTGTCACTTTCATAATTTTTTATTTAATTTCAAAGATATACTTTATTATTTAATCCAGAGCAAGGAAATAAATTAAATGAAGAAACAAATAAGGGTATATGATTTAATACACCCTTATTTGAATAAATCAGTTGAAATGAATTTGTTTTATTTCACATAAGTAAATTTCATACTTAGAATATTGTATGAAGCTTGGTCTTCATAGAATTTTAACTTGTGCAGTCCTTGTGTAAATGTGATTATTACTGGATTACCCCATTGGTAATCACCCCAACCACTCGTTGAAGGGATGTTAATCAGACCCGTAACATCTGTACCATCAAGCTCGAAATGAGCTGTACCTCCGTTGCCCGACGCCGTGAACGTTAATTCGTACGTACCAGCATCTTGTATGTTTAGTGTATACAATAACCATTCACCGCTTGCCGTCCAGCCGATGTCGGAACTACCTTCAATATCTACGCCAGGGCTGTTACTATCGCCGTTATCGGCGCGATAAGTACTACCTGCAGCATCAGAGGTATCAGTATCGTGGTAAGCATAGCCTTCACCTCCTTTATCGAAATCGCGGAAGGGGAGATCTAAAGATGTGCTTGCAGAAAGAATATGCGGTCCTTTAAAAGGGAATGTAAGACTGCATTCTACATAAATTACTTTATAAATAGGACCTCGGCGATAATGAATAGTTGTTGCACCTTCACCGATTCCTGTAATTTTGCCCGCGGAGGTGACACGAGCCACGTTTTCATTATCCGACCACCATGCAAAATCCGTAAGAGGTACATCATTTGCATTTTCGGGTACTGTTGTTACCAATACGGTAGTAGATGCATTCGGATTTATTTCCAAACTATCGGCACTTAAATTGATGTCGGTCAGATGTACTTTATTCTCTACGGTGACAGTGACTGGAAATTCCACATTACCTCTCTTGGCGACGATACTTGCCGTTCCGGCATTAACACCGATAACCAAACCGTTGGAAACGGTAGCAATTGTGGTATCGGAAGAAGACCATTCGAAATTATTCCCTTCGGGACTTGCCTTTAATTGAAATTTATCCCCGACAAACAGCGTAATCGAACTATGATCAACATATATCTCGTCCGTAACACCTGTTCTGTCAAAACTGTCGCATCCTGTAAGAAATGAAACGGCAATGATTGAAAGTACGATTATATTACTAAAAAATTTATTCATTTTCATAAGTTTTTTTAATTTAGTTATCACTTACCTGAAGTAGTATTTTCAACTTTCAACTCTTCATTCGCATCGTCAGGATTATATTGTAAACGTAACTCTTCTTTCATTTCATAAACCGTATTGTCGACTTCATACTGATAATGCAGTAAGAATGTTTTATAATAGTTATAACCGTCTGTTGTAACGGCAAACGTATTCGGATAATCCGAATCGCCATCGAGTTGTTTTACTTTCATATCTTTATACGGTAAAATAGTAACTTTTTTGCTATCTATTTGCAAAATAAGTGCGGATTTATTGAATGTCTCAATAGATGCGCTATAACTCTCATTACCTGCCATAATTCGCACACTATTGCTTGAAAGAGGGTACATTACGACCGAACCGGGCATATTTATTTCACTCGCCCCCAGTTCCTTACGTAGGGCAGCCATCGTATAAACGGAAGAGCCGTCATCTTTCGCCCATTTATTACGGATTCTCACGTGATACAGCAAAGTACTTTTATTCGGATTGGCTTCATATTTTTGATAAGATACTACTCTAAGTGGAATAAAATAAGTGGTATCGGGCGATAAGCCTTCCGGTCGAATGGTAACGGGAACAATGCCGTTCGTATCGCCAGCCTTTATCGTACATTGTAACGAAGATAGATCATAATTCTTTTTCGGTAATACCTTGGCATAATTTTCAACTTCTTGATCATAAGTATTTTTATTATAGTCGTTTACCAATGTAGAATCTTCCACAAGGTTAATTGTTACATCTTCACTCGTTTTAGTGGAACCGCCCATCGAAAAAGAAACGTAACCAGTTGATTCGTCATTGGTCAAACTAAACATTTGCGATTGAATATTGTCAGAATTGGAAACAAATCCGAACACATTTTTATATTGTTCATCTTCAAATACCTGGTGATCGCTGCATGCTGATAATATCAGCAATACCGAAATTAAAATCGTATATTTGATTTTCATATATTCTTATTTTAAAATATCCGACATTATTTTTCCCATCCGGGATTTTGATCCATTGATGGTAATAAACGTATTTCACTTAGTGGAATTGGTAAAAATATCAGTTTTTTATTCACCAAACGCGAACCGATGCGCGAAGTAGTAGGAATCACTCTTGCATAAAATCCGTTTTTGCCACTATTTACATTCATACCTGTAATAGGTACACTTTCTACTTTTTCATAAATACCCCATCGGCGTACGTCGTAGTAACGAGAATTTTCATCTAACAATTCTGTCATGCGTTCCTGCTCAATAAGGTTTTGTATGGTAGTAGGATCGGCCAATTCTTCGGAAGAAGGGCCTGGCAGACCTGCACGATGACGAACTAAATTGAATGCACTACGCATGGCTGCGACGTCACGTGAGATGGTCATCATTTCATCACCCATTTGTATGGTATAGGTTTGAGTCAGATTATTCAATGCTTCGACATACATTAACAGAATATCCGCATAACGGATAATTGGAAACGCTTTATCCATACGAGTAGCATTATCACCTGTCCATGCATCTGAGGGATGAACAAATTTTTTAAGGACATATCCTGTAACCGCGTAATTGCCTGAAGCCGAACTCTCTTTACCGTTAGGGGAATCATAATAGTAGGTAATAGTTCTGTTATAAAGTCCGGATGAGGTGGTTGACGACATCGGCCAATAACATTCGCTAAAGCCAACGGAAGCATAAAAACGCATTTCCCGATTTGCGTACATATTATATGCTCCAGTGTTCAAGCGATATCCTGAAAAAGTAGTTTGCCTAGTGGTAAAACCCGATTCCGAATAGGGATACGTCGTACTTGAATTATCTATTTGTCGACCATCGACCATACGATAATTATCAACTACTTTTTGTGTAACACAAAGACTATTCCAACCACCGTATTGCACCGGAAATGCTCTTTGGGTATCAGCCACTAAACCGCCACTTCTGCGAGCCCATACCCATTCGGGATTGGTCGCTAATACAGCTTCACCGTTAAACATCTCCGAATAAGAACGATAAGGATCGATACCGGCGGCACCCGTAGGCCATTCTTTATAATAGTCGGGATCAGAAGTAACACCCGCAGGTAAGGCCGGTGTTTCGGCATCCGCGTCGACTGTATGTAAACTATATAACGGTTGTCCGGCATTTTGCATGTCCATAACTCTTTTACAAGCCGCTGCGGCTATTGCCCAACGTTTTTCGTCATAAGTTTGCTTAACGTAATCGGATCCATCGGAAGAGCGTTTCCAATTACCAAAATATCTTTTGGCTGCTGATCCACCGTTGAATGCAGGGCTGGCTTGATAAAGACGTAAACGGGCGATTAAACCATAAGCGGCTCCTTGTGTCGGATAACCAAAATTCATAATAGATACAGTTTCCGGTAGCCCTTTAGCGGCATCTTCAAATTTGTTACAGATGGTATCTACGGCTTCGTCATAAGTAGCGCGTGGACGATTGTAAGCAGATAAAGATGCATTAGAACTAACTACTTGGTCGCCTAAGAGGATTGGAGGTCCGAAATCCAATAATAAGCGATAGTAAGCATAGGCACGGAAAAATTTGGCATAACTCGAATCTTCCAGGCGTTCGATGGCAGTTAAATCGGAAGGCTTGTTGATATTAGCTAATAATTCGTTGCATTTACGAATAGCCTGATAATCTTGTGAATAATAATTCTGAAAACTATACAGACTATTGGCATTGATTTCACCTAAAGCATAAGACATACCGTAATATCCATACACTAAATCAAACATCGTAAAACATTCGTCCGTTGCCATCGGTCCGGGAGTATAACTGTTTTGATAAAGAGATCCCTGGTCGCCGAAACAATCTGGAATAGCCCATAAATAAGCGTCTAAATTACGTTTATTTTCAAATACCGAATCCATTTGTATTTCATCGGTAAAATAATGATCGGCAATATTCAAATAGTTACAGGAAGTAAGTGTGGATAAACACACCAACGCCATGATTACTAAAACATTTAATTTCTTCATTTTTTTATCTTTAATTTTTTAGAAATGAATGTACAATTGCAATGCGTATGTAGTGGGAATAGGATATATGCATCCATTCTGATTAGCTTGTTCAGGGTCGAATATTTTCACCTTGTCCCAGCAAAGTAGATTGTTACCGATAAATTCAATGTCTATGGCAGTTAGGCCGAGTTGTTTGATAAATTTGGTTGCCCAATGATAATTGAATGTCAATTCTTGTAAGCGTAGATAACGTGCATCGTGTAACCAAAAATCGGATGTCTGAGAATTATTGCTATTATAGCCGTATTCCATACGAGGATACATGGCTTTCGGGTTTTCGGCGTATTTTACATCAATGCCGTTTGCTTCACAATATGCTTTAGATATCCAACGATTTTTCGGATTATATGCTTGAGTCAATACATTACCACTAACGCCCTGATAAAATGGCACATATCCGTATCCCATGCTATAATAATCGGTCTTGCCGGTGCCTTTAAAAAGTACTCCCATACTAAATTGTTTGTATACCACTTCAAACCCTAATCCATACATCAAATTGGGGTACGGTACACTATAAGAACCATTCCATGAATAACCGTATGATAGAGGCACTTGGTCGTCAGAATTGATAACACCGTCGCCGTTGATGTCTTTGTATTTGATGTCACCGGGCATAACGGTCGTCGAGAAAGATTGTATCGGACTGGTATCTATATCATGTTGGTCTTTGAATAGTCCGATAGCTCGGTAGCCTCGTGTAACGCCATAAGGGTAACCTGCAGTTTTTTGATAAGGATAAGCGGAATTTGCCTCTTCCCAATGCTTTACGTCATTTTTTGAATAGGTAAAGTTTCCTCTTAATGTAAGTTGCAAATTTTTATTAAATTGTTTGGTATAAGTAAAGTTACCGTCGGCACCGAAGCTGACCATCTTACCTACATTACTATATGGATTGTTGACCAAGCCTGCATAGATAGGAATTTGTATGCGTTGTTGAAAAATACCGTCGCGAGTATCGTGAAAAAAATCAAGTACAAATGATAACTTTTCTTTGAATAATTTACCTTCAAAACCTAAGTCAAATTTTTTGGCTCTTTCCCATTTTAAATTCTCAGCAGCGATATATGATTCGTTTAAACCTTCCACACCTTGTTGTGAGCCGAATGGATAAACGGTCGTTCTATCTACTAATGTCAAATAAGGGAACCGTTTGGATGTAATTTGATCATTACCTACGGTACCATAAGAACATCTTATTTTTAAAAAATCAAGGAACGGAAGTGCTTTTTGTACAAAACTATAAGCGGTTGGCACCCATCCCACGGCGATAGAAGGGAAAAATCCGAAACGATGACCTTTTTGAAAGTTTGCAGAACCTGTATAACCGAAATTGAAATCCATCATGTAAGTATCGTTATAATCGTATGTTAATCGACTGGACATTCCCTGGTATCGCCATGGAATAGAATACATATTAGAAGTTGCTGCACTGGCAGTCTTTTCGTCATACATATAATAATAAAGTAAACCGGATACATGATGTAAACTATTGAATACCCGTTCATAGTTCATGGTAGACTCAAAGTGATATTTACGATATTGATCGGTGCTCTTTGAAAAAGAGGCACTTTGTTCGGAAGAGCGTAAAATGGTGATTAAACTACCGTTTTGGGCTCTACCTACCGCTTCATAGAGAGCCGGACATACAGAACGAGTTTCATTGTAATAGCTGTTTAAGTTAAAGGCACCTTGTGCACGAATCGTCAATCCTTTTGTTATGAATGACAGATTCTGATTAAGTTCAAAAGTGGCTTCACCTTGATACACTTGATTAGAACGTTGTCCCATTCTGTTGATCATTACATAAGGAGATATACTGGCACCGGTTCCTCCTATTGACGGATATTCACCATTGGAATATATTACAGGTAATCGTAACGGATTGATTTGAGATGCAGCTTGCCATACGTTATCGGTGCTGGCAACGCCCGGTTGATTATATATGGACATAAAGCCGTTCGTCCCAAAATAAACTTTGGTGGTCGGCGTTAAATCCAAATCTATATTTGCGCGGTAAGAGTAAGTATTATAACCTACGTTGCTGCTATATAAACTTTTCTTGTCTACTTTATAAGCGGCGTCTTGACTACTGGTAGCTAGGCTAACAAAGTATTTGGCAATTTTTGCTCCTCCCTGAGCACTGACATATATATTCTTTTGCCAAGACGTGCGTTTGATCATTTCATCTTGCCAATTGACGTCGGGATAAAGATCGGAATCGAGGTGATTCTTTATGATTTCCATTTCCGTTTTTGAATAGATGGGATCTTCACCTCTCATGGCTCTTGCCTCGTTCGCCAATTGAGCATATTCATAAGAGTGCAAATAGTGAGGCAACCGATTTAAATATGACATTGTAATATCTGCACGTCCCGTGATATTGATCTTCTCGGAATTACCTCTTTTGGTTGTTATCAAAACAACTCCGTTCGCACCGCGCACGCCATAAACGGCAGTGGCGGAAGCATCTTTTAATACGGAAAAGCTTTCTATATCGGCAGGATCTAATGAGTTGATATCACCTTCTAGCCCGTCTATCAAGACAAGAGCAGAGGAATTGGCACCGAAAGTACCAATACCACGAATCCAAAAATCGGCAATATTTTTACCAGGTTCTCCACTAGCCATTGTAGATATAATACCTGCAACACGACCGCCGAGAAGATTGGCTACCGAGGAAACAGGTTGTTGTAACTCACCCACGTTAACCGCCGTTACGGCAGACAAGGTGGAAATCCTTCTTTGTTTACCAAGAGCAGTCACTACTACTTCGTCCAACTTATTTTCTGCCTCGACGAATTTAATATCTAGATTTTTCTCCAGCTTTGTAACGAGATACTCAACGTTCTTCATACCAACGTACGAAAAGATCAATTTATCTCCTCTTTCAACTTTAATTAAGAACTTTCCGTTTGCATCGGATATGCAACCTTTGGAAGGTTTGTCTTGTATGGAAATGGATACACCAGGTAACGGACCTTGACTATCGGATATGATACCTGATATTGTAAACTCCTTCTTTTGTGCAGAAATAGTGCCGATTGATAATAAAAGGACACATATAAATATAATATATTTTTTCATATAATCAAAATTGAAGGTTAATTAATAGTAAGTTTACGTATACGGCAGTTACCTGAATCAGCCACGTAAACAGCTCCTTCCGAATTGATGGCAATACCCCTAGGATGATAAAACAGAGCTTCTTCTTTTGTTCCATCTTGCCATCCCGATTGACCAGGTATTCCTAATACGGTTTCTACCATATTGTCGGTAGTGATGCGGCGGATGCATTGGTTATTATAATCGGCCACATATATATTACCGTCATTATCGCAAAACATTTCAGCTGGATCATGAAACTGGGCTTCCGATATTTTCCCATCCCGAAAACCACCTGCAATATTTGGACTAGAAATGCGTTGAAAAGTATTTGTCGGATCAGTTACATCGACCGTACAAATGCTATTAGCGTTTTCATTGGCATTATCCCAGAATGAAAGATATAATAAATTGGGGTGTAACGGACTGAAAGTCATCCCGTAATTATCACCTTGAGAAATCTTCATTAAAGGAGTAACTTCGTATGAGACAGGATTGACTTTAACCAGATTTCCACCATAATAGAGAGTATAAATATATCCGTCGGTTGGATTAACTACCATACAGTGTTTCCATGCGTTAGCCGGTTGATTATCCGTATCGGACCATTTCATTTGACGCATTCGTGGAGCCCAAAATTCCCCTGGGTTTAATGAAATGAATGAACCGACCGATGTTTCGGTCGGAATGGAGATAATACCAGTGGTAGGATCAGCACAGGGTACATTTCCAGTGACATTTTTATCTAGCATGATCAATTCGTCATTCTCTTCATCAAGACGTAAAATGCCAAAGCTACCACTTTCGTCGTATTCTCCACGACTGCAAATAAATAAATTATCATCTTTATCACAACAAAGGTAACGTGGTTCTATGACCGTTTGGCTCAAGCCGCCGGTTACGATTTCCCCATCACTTCCGTTACCAGCAATCGTAGAAACCGTAACCGATTTTTGGTAACGGAAAATATTAGAGTATGCCAATGAGTCTTTGCCAATAGCCACGGAAATGATACAAGTATCACCCGGTAAACGAGGAGCAAGTACGTACATTTCATTTCCATTTGTCCCTACGACTGCAGCTTTTTTAGAGTTGAAATATACTCTGAGACTATCCGGATTTGTACCGAAATTGGATCCGGTGAGTATTACTTTTTCAAGGTATTTCCCTGAATCAGGATAAAAAGATGTCAATTCGACCGGTTTCGATGGATTATAAGGAATACCATTAAAATCGTCGGAGCTTTTACATCCTACCAATTGTATGATGCTTAATAACAAGAGCAAAAGGAAGCAAAAATTTTTATTAATTTTCATGATACATAAATTAAATTAGTTTTTTAATAAGAATTGATAAATGCCCAATTAAGACTTCATTTATCAAGACTTATTGTTACTACTCGCAAGATAAATTTCGAATGTTTTTTGATTTTTTTCTGTTTTCCATGTTAGCTAATTTTAATGTTAAGTAAGTTACTTTTTGTGAATGTAAAATTCGTTTTTTTTAAGGAAATGCTTTATCATAAAAAGTTCAATTATTATCAAAAATGTGTCAAAACAGCTTTTATTAGCCTTAAGCAACACAAGCGATGTTTTTACTTAGCATCATTACTCTTATTATAGCCGAAAAGACTTTCTCTTGTGGTTGTGATAAAATAAGGATGTTCTTTTTAGTCAGTATACCACATCGACTTTTGAATTTCTGATATCAACAGAATTGTCGTATGTTAGTTTTTTCGGTGACGTCCTTAAGTTTTTCAGAAAACGTATGGATGAAAATATTTTCAGGGGCATATGTAATTTTAAAGATAAGGGCGATACTGTGTGGTGATTGACATATCAACTCTCAGCACGTCCTTATCATTTTTCGAATACGAAACTTTCATTTTGTGTCATTAGTAAACACTTTTTTTACAAAACGCCCTAAACGATGGTTCACAAATAAAATTATGTACAGAGATATACATATGATTTATCGGACCCTTTGCCACCTCCGTATGACACCATTATACACTATTTCACAGCATGTTAACGGCACACCACATACAACGCCAGAGAAAAGAGACCCAAAAATCGACTTGAGAGCATATTGTGGATACGTTATTTTCAGCGGACCTTTATTTAGAATGACTCTAAATAACAGTCTACAGATAACCGAGGAGCCTGTTTGTACATAGACGAGTATGCTCCACTCTTTTTGATAAGCACCTCATTCCCGATGAAAGTCGGCAGTAAACAAATGCAACAATCACACAACAAACCCTTTTACATCTTCTCTGTCGGCATCAATGTGTTTGCAAGTTCCTCACATACTTCTTTGAACGCCATTGTTGTCACGTTCGGCACGTCCGCACCTCACTTAATCCCCCAATTTTTACTGGTGAGCTATTTAAACAAAAAGTTACCTGATGCTACTTCACATATCATGACCATAGAAACGAGTTCAAACACATATATATCAAATATTAATCATTATACGATATTTTCACCGTCTGCAAATCTCGAGAATTAGGACCAATAGATATATTGAAAATTCCCTTTTCCACAACAGATTTCAACTCACTATTGTAGAACTTCAAATTATCAGAAGTAATGGTAAATGAAACAATCTTTGTCTCTCCCTGTTTCAAAAATACTTTCTGGAAATTCTTCAATTCTTTTACTGGACGAGAAATGCTGGCAACCGGATCGCCGACATATAACTGAACGATCTCTTTACCATCACAATTGCCGATGTTTGTTATCGGTACACTAATCTCCAGGCTATCTTTATTACCCTTTAGTTGCTTTTTGCTAAGAGACAATTTTCCATATTGATAGGTAGTATAACTTAAACCGTATCCGAAAGGATACAGCGGAGTATTATCGCAATCAATATACTTGGATGTCGCCCAAAAATCGGAAAGAGGGCGTCCAGTATTCAAGGAGTTATAATATATAGGAATTTGGCCTATATTCCGAGGAAAAGTAGTTGTCAGCTTTCCCGAAGGATTAATTACTCCGAAAAGCATATCACTCAAAGCTACTCCAGCCATTGTTCCACCATGCCAAGCTTCAACTAAAGTAGAAAAACAATGATCCTCTTCAGACAATATCAAAGGACGACCACTCAAAAGCACTACAACAACGGGCTTGCCTATAGAATGCAGTGCTTTGAGTAAGCGTTTCTGACATTCAGGCAACGAAGGATTCGATTTTGAGCGAGCTTCACCACTCCACGATGCAGGTTCACCGACCGCAGCAATAATAACATTTGCATCAGACGCCACTTTTACAGCTTCTTCGATGAGTGAATCGGTTGGAATAGAATAGTTGCCATCGTACAGGCATTGTTCCTCGGTATAATTACTTCCTTGCGAATAAACAACCTGTGCTTTATCGCCAACATATTCTTTTATAGCTTCATATACACTACGGGCAGGCTTATCGAAATCACTGTTTGCCCAAGTTCCAATAAGTTGCTTACGATTATTGCCCAACGGTCCGACAACTGCAATTTTACCTTGAGGCTTCAAAGGCAGCAAATTATCACTATTTTTCAAAAGTACAATTGATTCGTCGGCCAAATCGCGTGCAGCTTTCAAATGGGAAGGAGACAATACATCAGCCTGACGAGCCTTATTATTAATATATTTATAAGGATCGTCAAACAATCCAAGTTTGTATTTTGCCTCCAACACACGGCGACAAGCCGTATCAATATTCTCCATCGTGATGTGACCTTCTTTCAATGCATTCTTTAAAGAAGACACATAAGCTCCACCACCCAAATCCATATCCAAACCAGCTTTTATCGCCAGTTCAGCTACCGTTTGCCCATCGCCCATACCATGATTAACCATTTCGTTTATCGAATTAGCATCCGACACCACGAAACCTTTAAATTTCCATTGATTACGAAGTAAATCTGTAAGCAGCCACCGATTACCAGTAGCGGGCACACCGTCGACAACATTAAAAGAAGACATCACAGTAGCAACACCTGCATCGATCGCACTTTTATACGGAGGGAGATAATAATTGTACATGCTCACTTTGCTCATATCGGCTGTATTGTAATCGCGTCCACCTTAGGCAGCTCCATATAGAGCAAAGTGTTTAACACATGCCAATAACGTATTACCAGCCGCCAAGTTGTTGCCTTGATAGCCACGAACCATAGCAGCAGCTATCTGCCCCCCAAGATAAGGATCCTCGCCCCCACCTTCGGCAATACGCCCCCAACGACAGTCTCGACAAATATCAACCATTGGCGACCATGTCCAGTTCACCCCAAAAGCAGTCGCTTCATCTGCAGCTATGCGAGCACTCTGCTCAATAAGCGGCATATTCCAGCTACAAGAACTTGCCAACGGTATAGGAAATATTGTCTGATAACCATGGATCACATCCAGGCCAATGAGCAAAGGAATCTTCAATCGAGATTCCTCGCAAGCCAATTTTTGAACATGCACAGCCATATCATAATTATAACCTACGGAAGTTGTTCCCAATAGCCCAGCACGGATAGAACCGTCCAAATCGAGCATTTCTCCGTTATATCCGGGAATATTTCCACCACTCAATATCGTTTGACCAATTTTTTCTTCCAAAGTCATCCGACTCATCAAAGAAGAGACGAAATAATTCATTTTTTTCGTATGGACCTGGGAAAAGACGGATATAACGAAAGAAAACGAGATAAACAATAATATTATTCTTTTTTCCATAATTAATTAAAAACTAACAAGCGCTTTTTCTAATATAGTACGAGAATCTTTCCCTATTTCCACCATATATTTACATTTATCGACCATCCATTTATTAAAATTAATATTAAAATAAGAAAAAGCATCTGACTTCAAAATAAATGGGACATTTATAGTCGTGCCAGCCTTGACAAATACTTTTTTAAAAAACTTCAGCTCGTGAACAGGGCGCGATACAGAAGGATTAATCGGATGAACATAAACTTGAACAACCTCATAACCATCGTTCTTACTTGTATTCTTTACATCAATACTACCTGCTATTCGATCTTTACCTATTTTATGAACTTTCAAATGTTCAAACAAAAAAGTAGAATAAGAGAGCCCGAATCCAAATGGAAACTGCGGTTCTACATCTTTAGTATCATAATATCTATAGCCTAATAAAAGCTTTTCTCTGTATTCAACAGCTTTTTTACCTGTATTATCATAATAATTGGAATAAGCAGGATTATCTTCCCACTTTTTCTCAAAAGACACAGGCAATTTGCCGCTGGGATTGGTCCTACCGAAAATAATATTTGCCAAAGCTGTTCCACCTTCTTGACCAGGATACCAAGCATACAGTAAACCTTTTACTTGATGAAGCCACGGTTGCATATTAATATTACCTCCCGCATTGACAATGACTAAAGTATTAGAATTAGCTGAAGCAACCGCCTTTATTAAATCAGATTGATAACCAGATAAATCAAAAGTACGGTCAGAACCTTCAGTCTCCGTTTCTGCATCAAACCCAACACAAACGATAGCCATATCAACTTTAGAAGCTAATTGAGCAGCCTCTCTCACATAACGTCCATCTTTATATGCCAAATTAATGGAAGCTTGACCGGCATCTTCATAATATTCCAAACGTATATTATAATCTTTCTTTTCGTTCAAATTAATTGTTTTAATACTACTTTTAGAAGCCTGATCGTTCCATTCATCAATAATTAATTTGTCATCAATCCACATTCTGAAGCCATCATCGCCTTTCACTTTAAAAGAATAAATACCCGGATTATCTACTTTCATCACCCCCGTCCAACGTACAGAGAAATGATCACTTGGCAATGACTTATCTGGAGAATCATTCCCCCAATCAAAATTTATACTACGATCTATACGGGTTAAAATAGGATTGCCTGAAAGATTCTGATTATTATAATATTCAGCTTTTAAACCAACCTCATTCAATGAATTGGACGTATAAAATGAGGGAAATTTCAAACTTTCATCAAAAGTAGAAGTATCGTCGACCTTTCTAATACTAATATCATGACCTGCCTCTTTCTTAATTCCTTCATAAGTAGTAACAAAATGGAAAGGTATCGCAGAAGAGCTTCCACCTCCCCAAATCATCTTATCCGCGTTGGGACCAACAATAATAATTGATTTAACTTTCGATTTATTTACCGGTAAAATTTTATTATCATTTTTCAATAATACTATTCCCTGTTCAGCAATTTTCAAAGCCATTGCACAACTTTTCGGATCATCCAAGGGAATGCTTTTATTTTGTTGAGATTTATCATCAAAATGAAAATTAAAAATAGAATAAAGTATATGACGTACTTTTTCATCAATTAATAATTCGGGAATAACACCCTCCTTTACTTTAACCAACAAATCATTACGGGTAAAATAATATGGATCGCCCATTTCTAAATCAAGTCCACCTTTAGCAGCTGCAACGGAATTATGAGTTGCTCCCCAATCGGACATTACGATACCTTTGAATCCCCACATTTTTCGTAAAATGTCTATATTCAAATGAGCATTTTCCGTTGAATGGCTCCCATTTATCAAATTATAAGAGTCCATTATCGTAGCTACTTTGGCTTCTGTAACGGCAGCTTTAAAAGCAGGCAAATATATTTCCTGCATAGTACGTTCATCCGCATCAGAACTAACATTACACCTGTCCCATTCTTGATTATTCAAAGCAAAATGTTTCACACACCCCATGACCCCTTTCGATTGCAAACCAGTAATTGTATTGACAGCTATTCTACTAGCCAAATAAGGATCTTCACTGTAATATTCAAAATTACGACCACAAAGCGGAGAACGCATTATATTTACCCCCGGCATTAATAAAATATGAACACCTCTTGCACGACAATCATTCCCTATCGACTGCCCAAAAGTATACGCCAAATCAGTATTCCAAGACGAAGACAACAATACAGGACACGGATATGATGTCGTTTTTCCTTCATTTCTAGGGCCTACAGGACCATCAAACATTTTAATAAGAGGTAAGTTGAATCGCGCCATAGGTCGAATATTATAAGTTTGATAACCACCTATGTAGTCGATTTTTTCTTCAAGAGTCATTTGAGAAAGTATCAGATCTACTTTTTTATCGATATTGGTCTTTGGAACTTGTGAATAAATAGAAAGAGAAATACAACAAAAAAGAAAAATAAAAAAAATAGAATGTTTCATACATTAATATATTAATTAGTTAGACAAAATCGACGAAATAATTTTTATAATTTGTTAGTCTTGATAATAAATATCACAAAAAATCATGTTCTATTGTTTATTTAATTTATACTCACTTGGAGTTAGTCCATAATATTTCTTAAACATTGAAGAGAAATAGGATTGAGTACTAAAACCTGTCATATCGGCAATTTCAGAAAGATTATAATCACCATCTTGAATAAATTCAGCTGCCTTCTTCACTCTATACACCCTCACATAATCATTAGGAGAAAAGCCTGTCAAATTTTTCACTTTACGGTAAAACGTACTACGGCTAAAATAAAGTTCACCAGCCAATTCATCAACCGACAAATCAGAATTACTTAATTCTATATCTATTTTTTTATCCAATTTCTCCAACAGTTCACGATCTAATTTATTTAAGTGAATAGTACCTTCCTTTATTCCTTTCGAATGTAATTGATTCTCGACTAACATATGCTGCATACGTTTTCTATTACGAAGTACACTCTGAAGAACAGATTTAAGATAATCAGGATTAAACGGTTTGGGAATATACACATCAGCACCAGAATTCATCCCTTCAATTTGCTCTGCGACATTACTCTTCGCAGTCAATAAAATAACGGGAATATGACATGTATGTAAATCTTCTTTTATTTTCTTACACAACTCATATCCGTCCATAAGAGGCATCATCACATCCATTAAAATTATATCCGGAATAGTTTCCAATGCTTTTTTTAAGCCCTCTTCTCCATCAAAAGCTTTTTGAACATTATAATAAGACTGTAACAAATCGCCCAAAAATTCCTGAAGATTAGGTTCATCCTCAACAATAAGTAATAAGGGGTTGTTTTTATTTTCTTGAACTTCTTTGATTTTTTCCTCCTGAGGCAGAACGATAGTAGCCAAATCTATCTTCTTTTTGTCAACAGAATCGACTTGGCACACACCCATCATTTCTGAGGATTGATAGACAGCATCAGACAAAGGAAGACAAAACATGAACATAGTACCTCTATCGGCATTCCTTTCGGCTTTAATGAACCCTTTATGCTTTTTGACCAAACACTTAATATAATAAAGCCCGATACCGCTACCAACGATCGATACATTGTTCTTAGTCTTGCTACGATAGAAACGGTCGAATATTTTATCAATTTCTTCAGAAGCTATGCCGACACCACTATCTTTCACAGAGAAAAGCACATAATCGGTATCATACACACCGACTTGATTGAATGTTTCTTTTACATTCTGAGCCGAAACAACATTCAATGACACCTGTATTTTACCATAAGAAGGAGTATATTTGAATGCATTCGACAACAAATTAGTAAATATCTTATCTATTTTATCCTCATCGACATACATCATCAAATGTTCATGAGTAGATGAAAAAGATGTTTCTATATGTTTTTCTTCATTTTCGCCCTTAAAACGCTTCAATATCTTCCAGACTATGGTAACTATATCTGAATTAGCAACCGACAATGACAGCGTTTCACTATCCAAATGAGAGAAACTTAAAATCTGCTCTACCAAAATCATCAGTCTTTCAATATTGGCACCCATCAGAGCCATATACTCACTGCCCTTATTCCCAAAATTACCATGTTTAAGTAATTCGCAGAAAGGGCCGTAAATGAGCCCAAGAGGTGTACGCAACTCATGAGATACGTTTTCAAAGAAATTTATTTTGGCCTGGTTTAACTCACGTTCTTTGTTCAATGTCATTTCTGATAACTTTATTTTCTCTTTATCGACTCGATAACGAATATAAAAACGCATCCCAGAATAAACCATGTAGGAGATTAAAGCAATATAAATAAGTATTGCCCACCATGTTTTCCATGGTGCCGGAGGGACCACTATTCTAAGTGTTGCAATCTGATTACTCCAACAACCCGAATTGTCGGCAACTTTTACTTTAAGCACATAAAAGCCTGATGGCAGGTCGGTGAATTTCACAATATGAGTAGTCGATGGCGTGCTCCAATGTCTATCGTACCCTTCAAGTATATAGCTATACTGCAAACTGTTGGCTGAAGAATAGTCGAACCCCAGAAAAGATACAGTAAACGAATTTTCTCTATATCCCAACTTCAATTTATTGCTTATAGCAGCCGTATAATATATACCAGCATCTGTTGTAAGACTTTCTATAACAAACGGAACATTATAATGTACATTGCTTATATTCTGAGGCGAAAATGAAGTAATACCATGGTTTCCTGTAAAATACAAAATGCCATTATTAGTATAGACTGCCCGTTCGTGATACTGGTTTCCCAACAGACCATTCTTCGTAAAATAGTTCATAAACGAATTGCCCGTTAACCTTGACAAACCATACGAAGTACTCAGCCAGATAACATGATGTGAAGGATCTTCGACAATAGATAAAATATCATTACTAGGTAAGCCTTCGGACATGGTATACACTTCAGTATAATTATGTCTGGCATCATAGCACATCAAGCCGCTGCCATACGTTCCGAGCCACAACACATGACGAGAATCTTCATAAATATAAATCACAGAACGCAAAAATGATGCTACCTGCAGATTACAATGTCTGAACAAAGGCTCTATATGCCCTTTAAGGTCGGCCAGATAAACATTATCACCATAAGAAGAAAATAAATAACGGCCCGAGTGCAACTGCCTGAAATAAGTGATATTGGCAGTATTGGGTATTGAAGATGCAAAAGGTCTGACAAATTTCCCATGAGAAGAAGCAGATAACATCCATATGCCACCATTAGCTTCACAGATAGCCCATATATTACCTTGCTTGTCTTCAGTAATATAACGCGATTTGACTATATTAGAATATTTACATAGCAATGACGTACCTTTCTTTGTATCATAACAATATAAAGCACTTACGGTAGCTACCCACAACCGGCCTTTGGAATCATGAAAACAACACGCTATGGCAGCCTCTTCGTTTGTCAGATGCAAGTTGAGTATTATCTTATCAGTATCTGTTTTACGATTGTATTCGTGTAAACCATTGTGACGGGTAGCGATCCAAAAACGATCTTTGCTATCGCTAGTAAGAAAAGTTACAAATTGATTTCTAAAATGTTCCGCTAAAGCAACATCAATATCGAACGTATGTTTGGAAACAGGAATAAACAGATATCCCTCTTCAAAGGTCCCCACCCATACATTCGACTGACGGTCGACCAAAAGAGATGTAATATTATAAACGCTATTAATACCTTTTATTTTTCGTTTATCGAAAGAATGTGTATGCAAGTTATAAAGAGACAAAATCATATCATGAGTCAAAAAATAAAGCCGCCTATCTGCAGTAATATTTATAGACACGACTTCTTCAGACAAATTACAAATAGACTTTTCCACCTTTAAAGAATGAGAATTGACCAATACTATTTTCTGATCAGACGTCAAACCATACAACGTATTTCTATATGGACTTTTAAAAACTCGCAACAAGTTTTTAAGACATGTCACAATCTTATGAGTATAAGGATTGAATATAAACACTCCCTGATTAAAAGAAGATAGCCATAATAAACCTCTATCATCACAACACATATTAGATATTTGCCCTTTAAGCTGGGGAATATACAGCGTATGAATCTGATTATTCGTCGTATTAGTATATGCAATCTTCGCAGAAGAAGATGCACCTAACCATATTTTACCATCTTTGCCCTCCTCTGCACAAGAGAAGCCCAAATTGTTATTGCCCCTGAGCCGAATAAAATTATTCGAAAAGCGGTTGTATATATTTACACCCCATCGAGTAAATGCTACTAAACTTCCCTCACGAGTCACATACAGACTATAAAGATTATCATCACACAAAGAAGTAATAGCAGAAGTATGAAAATAAAAACTAGATTTTTTATAAGCATCTATTCTGTTAAGTCCACGAGCAGTAGCCATCCAAATATAACCTACACTATCTTGAACTATACTTTGAATATGCAGATTAGATATATCCATTCCATAAGGCTCTTGCAAACTTTGAGCTCTTACGGCAACAGAACCGAAAAAGGATAAAAAAAGAAATACTACCGCTATTTTCATAAAATTGATTTTTGGCATAACAAACTGTATTCTAAAACAACAAATTAGCTATCTTTAATGAGAATAATTTTGGTCCAATATGATTCAAATTTAATAATAAATGCTATTCAACACACTAAAGATCCTTTATTTTTACTTCTCTATTTACTTTTCTTTTTGCATTCTTCTATTTTATCTTTTGCCTAAGAATTTCATCAATATATAGTATGAATTATTTCACCCCAAGAAAAAATTCCGATACTAGGTTATTCAATGTATACATAATTGAAACGACCACCGGGAGCAGTATCACCGTCCACATAGAAATCCATAATATTTCCTTCATCCTGCATATTGTCATTCCATTTAAATTCGAAATTCAGTTTGGACTTTTCAACATTCAAAACATTACGTGGAATAGAAAAGACTAACACATTATCTTTAACAACGAACGGTGATTCAGCAACTTCATTCCACATCCATTTGCCGCTATAATTCTTTTCTATAAGCACTTTCCCATCTTTTGGGCTAACACGATTGACAATAAAATCGTATCCATTCCATCCTGTTGACTTATCTCTATCAATATCAATGAAGAGCATCATCCAATTTTTATCATAAGCAGAAGTAAGCTTATCTGCTGTACGAACATAGAAATATAGGTTCTTTTTGTCACGAGCTACTTTAGCTTCTACAATATCATTGCGCCCAGTGTCGTTTATATAATAACACTTGCCTCTTCCCTTAGCATCGCGATGCAGCGTATTACCTTTATAAGACATATAATCGGGCTTTACATTGCTCCAGTCATCAATTTTATTAATATTAATTGTCTTCGCTGCAGAAATGGGATCAGGCTTATTCATCCCTTTGAATTTACGGATATTATCGACAAGTTGCATATAATAGACATCGCCCTTATCACCCCAACCCTTGTTAGGCTCTATATCACGACTACAGTTCCAATTATATTCATCAACGAAAGAAAAAGGATCGCCTGTCCACCCAT
>JAAYUD010000066.1 GCA_012517855.1 Bacteroidales bacterium | reverse complement strand
CGTTCAAACGACCATAGGGAGTGCGTTTATGAATTTTCAAGCCCAGACCGTTCGATTTGGAGTGAAATTCGTGCGCCGGTGGTTTTCTTTGCTTCGTTTCTTTGTCCACACAAAGAAATGAAGATTTAATCTGTACAGAAGAATGAAAATTCAATCTGCACAAAGAAATGAAGATTTAATCTACAGTAAGAAATGAAAATCTAAAATATTTGACGATTGTTAGCCCTTAATTATAAATCTTATCATTATATTTTCAATAAAACGTGGTAAAAATTACTATACCCAGTCTCATCAGGAGCATTATTAAATTAATTTCTATCATCAATAATTAAATTTTTATAATAAAGCCAGAATTTATGATACACAAAAGAAATATATCCTTACATTACATAGATTTTAAGAACTAATATGAATAATTGTGTATTAAACATTGTTCTGATACAGAAATGAAGAATACTATCATCCATTCAAATAGAGACTTTGTGATGTTCCGTGGAATTTCAAGCACTATTCTGCCATTTTTACTGTTAGGCCTGTCTGCATTTATTTTCTGTTCAGCCACCATGGCAAAGCACAACGTGAAGATCACGCTCTATGGACAGGTGTACGACTCTTATACCAAGAAAGCATTGGAGGCACGAATTTATGTCATCAAAAATGGGAAGGTCATCGACTCCACAGCTACCGTGTTGGAACATCGTAAAACAGAATCCTCTTTCTACTACGACATACCCAACACACCGGCAGTCTACGCATTCAAGGCTCGCGTGGAGGGTTACGAGGACAATATCCAGTATTTCGAACTGAAAAACAGCAACAAGGCAAGCACGTATCCCATCCCCATACACTACATGAAAAAGAAAAGCATGGCCGAGATCGATCTCAACGAGGTGGTTGTCAACGGTACCAGAATTCAGATGGTGTATCGTGGCGATACCATTGTGTACAATGCTTCCGCGTTTGTACTCTCAGAGGGTAGCATGCTCGAAAGCTTGGTCAAGCAATTGCCCGGGGCAGAACTGAAAGCGAATGGTGACATTTTTGTCAACGGTGAGAAGGTGGACTACCTGACCCTTAATGGAAAAGATTTCTTCAAGGGCAAGAACAAGATGATGCTGGAAAACCTGCCATACTATCTCGTAAAAGCGATCAAGGTGTTCCACAAGGACAGCGATCATGCAGTCGGTGCCATCTCGCAGCGAAAAGAATATGTGATGGATGTCAACCTCAAACGGGAGTATGCTAATAGCAGCATAGCCAATGCTGAACTTGGCGGAGGCAGCCGGCAGCGTTTCCTCGGTAGGGCTTTTGGCATGTATAACGGCGAGCACACGTCGGCTATCCTATTCGGCAGCTTGAACAATATCAACCAAGATGAAAAGCCGGGAGAGGGAGGAGACTGGTCGCCGACAAGCATTACACAAGGTTTGAAGACGACAAGGCTATGGGGCTTAAACTTACAGACGGAGGACAAGGATAAACATTACCAAGAGACATTAGACGCAACTCTCAAGTGGGACAATACCGACAACAACAATCGTACATACCACGAAGACTATACTAACAACGGCAGTCTCACGCGCCATAACCTAGCTTTCAGCAAAGAGAGAGATATCAACATAGAGGTTACCGATAACGTATTTGTTCTGAAGCCTTTTTCAGCCTCTGCCAATGTGTCGCTGAAATATAGCAATGCCAAGAGCGTCATAAACAATAACGATTCGCTCTTCCAAAAAGAATGGGTGAACAGCAATGCGTTCGAGAGTTTAACCAAACAGCGCAGCTTGGAGTTTACTTTTGGAAGCGTTTACACCAAGCCGTTCGCCAACGGGAGCTCGCTCAATGCTATTGCACAGGTCGATTACTCTACCGACAGGCCCAGAAACGACTTCGGTCGCTATGCTACAAGCTATGCTTCGGACCAGCAGGACGACATCCGCAACTACTTCTTCCGCCACAGGCAAAGGCAGTATAAAATGACTTTCGTCACCGATTATTTTCAGGTCTTACCCTACAGCTGGAAGGTTGGCCCACTTCTCGAATATGGACAGGGCTATCGAACCAACTCACACGGTAATTACCGTTTGGACCGTATAGCCGACGGATCTCAAAAATACCAACAGCTGGGGGTTCTGCCATCCACCGAAGATTCGTTGGCAATGGCTATGGATACCCGGACAAGCTACGATAACCAGAATTTCTTCCGACACTACGGCACGGGATTGCACTTGTACCGTTCTACGCCAAAAAGTTTCATAGAGGTGGTCATTCCGTTAACGTTCGAGAGGGAAAGAATGCACTACCATCAAGACCGCATCGACACGACAGCCTACAGAAACAGTACGCTCTTCGAACCCACAGTTTCTATCAATTTCTACGGTAACAGCAAGAAAGCGTTAGAGTATGAGATGAATGTAACGAGACCCGACTTCGAGTCGCTCATGTCCTACGAGGACGACACGGACCCCACCATGAAGCGAATGAATAATCCGAACTTGAAAAATACGATAACGCACACATTTCGTGCCAGTGCCAATTTAAAGAGCGGTACCAGCGATCTAAACTTTTGGACAAAGGCAAGAGCAGAAATCATACAGAACGCCTGTGGCAACCGCATCACCTTTTTCCCGACACAAGGTGTCTATGTTTACCAATACGATAACGTGAACGGCAATTGGAACACAGGAGCCTCAATGGGTATGTCTCGTTCGTTAGACAAAAACCGGCACTACTCCATTCAGGCTGCAACAGGCTTAGATTTCATACATAGCGTAGACTACAGCATTGCCTATAATACAGAATCCCCCATCCTATCAAGCGTAAACACGTGGAAGCCTAATGCAGACGTCAAACTGGGCTACCGCTTCAAATCCTTTGCTATTGATGCAGAAGGCAAGATGACCTATCGCATGAGCCGCTCTTCACGTGTCGACTTCGAGTCCATCAACATCTGTGACTTTCAGTATGGCGGCGACCTCCGATGCACGATCCCCGTGGTCGGCCTCGATGTAGCGACCGACATTTTCATGTATAGTTCCCGAGGTTATCAAAATACATTTATGAACCGCAACGACTTGATATGGAACGCACAGATAAGCAAACCGTTCTACAAGGGCAAACTGATATGCATGGTCCGCGCCTACGATATATTGCACGAGATTTCCAGCATGCAATACATCGTCAATGCACAGGGACGTACAGAGACAATGTACAACAGCATTCCAAACTATGTGATGTTCTCGGTGGCATATAAGATAAAGTAAATTCTGACGGCGAACAGTATTATTTATTTGCCATTTAAGACATCCTCTAGCAGCTCTGCTCCTTTCTCCAACTTCTTCATGATCATCACACCAGTCGGAGGGGACAACTTCATCATATTGTTTATTTTACACACGAATTTGCAATACTATTATATACATTTCAAGCTGTAAAATAAACTAAACATACTTTGTCATTATCGAAATATTGATATGAAATTGGAGCATCGAGCGCTGCCACTTGTCTAGGGCAATAAGTGGCAATGCCTCGATTTGCTACATTACCGTTTGCGCAGCCTTTCAAACTCCGGTATGGCGTCGAAGCAGGGACATTCTTTGATGCGTTCGTACTTCTCTATCACGCCGTTACCGTTCAGATCGGGCGACAGGTCGCGATGTCCTACCACTCGAGCCTGCGGGTAGCGTGTCCATAGCTGGCGCACCAGCTCGTGCATGGCTATGGTTTGCTGCACTGTGCGTGTGTCGGCGGCTTTGCCGTTCTCGTCCACACCACCTTCGTAGCACACGCCTATCGATTCCCTGTTGTGTCCGTAGCAGTGAGCACCAATGTCTTGCTCGGGGCGCATCCGTTCTACCCGTCCACTCTTCCGCACGTAGTAGTGGTATCCCCATCTGGAATAACCGAGGTAGCGGTGCGCCGTGTCTACATCGCGTGCCGTGAAGTCACG
>JAAYUD010000065.1 GCA_012517855.1 Bacteroidales bacterium | reverse complement strand
CAACACAATCCGAAAATTCAAATAGTAGCTGTTGAGCCGGCAAACTCACCCGTTCTATCGGTAGGTGTAGCTGGTCCACATAAGATTCAAGGCATAGGCGCCGGATTCATCCCCAAAACATTCAATTCTTCCGTTGTTGACAATATTATCAAAGTAGAAGATAATGATGCCATCCGCACCAGCCGCGAATTAGCTAAAAAAGAAGGATTGCTTGTAGGAATCTCATCAGGAGCAGCCATATATGCAGCGACATTATTGGCTCAAAAGCCCGAAAATAAGAATAAAAAGATTGTAGCTCTTTTACCTGATACAGGCGAACGCTATCTGTCAACAGTTCTATATGCTTTCGAAGAATATCCGCTTTAGACTAAAAATAGAATAAAAACAATACTTGCAACAGAGAATTATTGTATCTTTGCTTCTCGATAATTAATCACAACAATTAAAAAAAATTATCCCAATCAAAAGCGTGATGAGCAAAGACAATATACTTGAGATAGTACGATTCTCTGTTGTAGGCGTTGTCGTTACAGGAGTACATTACGGTGTTTATTTGCTGTTGCAATATGTCATCAATGTGAACATAGCTTATACTTTCGGTTATGTTGTTGCTTTTTTCATCAATTTCTATCTTACAAGTTTTTATACTTTTCGCAAAAAGCCATCTTGGAAAAAAGGAATCGGCTTCGGTGGAGCGCATCTATTCAACTACCTACTACACATGTTATTGCTCAATATATTCTTGAAAATGAATGTACCCAATGCGTTGGCTCCTGTTCCTGTTTATGCCATCGCCATACCTATAAATTTTCTGATGGTCCGATTTGTTTTCAAATTTAAATTGAAGAAAGATGAAAAATAACGTATTACTTATCATCGTACCTTGCTATAACGAGGAAGAGGTATTACCCGAAAGCTCTCTACGATTATTATCCATTTGCAAGGAACTCGAGACACAAAAAGAATTAAAAGGGAAAATACTATTCGTTGATGACGGTAGTAAAGACCACACATGGGAAATCGTCGAATCGTTGTCAAAACAACATCCCGAATCTATTAGTGGATTGAAATTGGCCCACAATGTAGGCCATCAAAATGCCCTTTGGGCTGGCATGGAAGAAGCTGCCGGTAAATGTTCGGCTATCGTTTCTATAGATGCTGATCTACAAGATAACGAAAAGATGATCATTGACATGGCCGAACAATTTTTAGAAGGGAAAGATGTGATTTATGGCGTTAGAAAAGAACGTGAAAAAGATACCTTCTTTAAAAGACAATCAGCCCAATCATATTATAAAATAATGAAGCTCGCGGGCAGCGACTTGGTTTACAACCATGCAGATTTCAGACTTCTGAGTGAAAGAGCTCTGATAGCTCTTTTATCATTTCCCGAACGTAATCTTTTCATTCGCGGACTGGTTCGTCAATTAGGGTTCAAAGAAGGATACGTCTACTATGACCGCCAGGCCCGTCAGGCCGGTCAGTCAAAATATCCTTTCAGCAAAATGCTACACTTTGCTGTCGAAGGTATCACTTCTTTCTCCATAAAACCTCTCCGGATTATTCTGTATTCAGGTATTTTTTCGCAAATAGTTTCCATACTCATCATCATTTATGCCCTCTACGAACACTACGTAAGCAATACTGTACCAGGATGGACATCGATACTCGTTTCCATTTGGTTCATTGGAGGCACGATACTTGTTGCCATGGGAATTATCGGATCCTATATCGGAAAGATATACTACGAGGTCAAACGACGTCCCAGATATTTTATCGAGGAACGCCTGAATTTATAACTTTTAATCGCACAAATTTATAAAACCAAACGACTTGACCGATATCGGCACGAGGACGGACAGTATGCATCATCGTAGTAAAACGATAATTCTTAATATAGGGTTTACGAAAAAATTCTATCTTATCTTTCTCGCCTACCATCAGCCAACCGCTTTGAGGTAAATCGCGTTCGAAAAGTCTAACCTTATCGCCCATATAAAAATCTGTCATAAAGAAACGAAGCATATCAGACGATAAGTATGAATATATATTTCCTCTCGTCACATTCTTTTCAATATATTCGGCAAGTGGTTTATCCGATTTAGTATTAAGCATCGCAGGTAAATATACCGCATCTAATGTCAAGTAAAGTCCAAAGATGCAAGCAAATAAAGCAACAAACGATGCACTTCTACGCTTTCCACTTTGAACAATCGTATAGACTCCAATAGCCAACGGTAAAAAGATAAAAAATAGATTCAAGAAAGAAAGATGAATATTCTCTAAACCCTGAATCAGTAAGATGCTTTCCCACGCATGTTTACCATGAAATATTGTATTTGGAATAGAACCGCACTTGATAAAAATAAAAAGAATAGGGAGAAGAATAGATAATATCCCCAAAAAGATACCAAAAATACGGAAAGGCTTTACCGATACTTTCCACATATAAATAAGATATTCAGCTATCAACACTGCCATAAAAGGATAGGCTGGAAGTAAATAGACGCTGCGTTTGCTCTTTGGAATGCAATAGAAGAAAAGAATAAGCAAAAATGACAACCAGGTAAAAAGTTGAACAGGGTCGGCATGACGAGCTTTCATTAGAATAGAACTAAACCAAGAGCCTAGACGAACAAAATATTTAGAAGCAGACTTCCACTTCAAGAAAAACAACGAAACAACTACGAACAATGTCCAAGGCAACCATCCGGCAATAAGCGTAAAAAAGTTATAATAAAAAGGATTGACATGTGAATCATAAGTCATCTTCCCCGTGAATCGGCGAAAGTTTTCATCCATTATCAAATTAATAAAAGCAGGTCCGGCTTCTCTATAAGCCGCTATATACCAGCAGGCCGGTAAGATACAAGCTAAGATAGCAAAAACAAACAAAAGAAGATAAGGTTTAAAACGATAGATGCCCCTCAACAAAAGGAAAACGCCAATAACAAAGCAAGGCAATATAATACCAACCGGCCCCTTAGTGAGAGTCGCAGCACTCATACAAAGGATTGCTCCTAAAGGGATACCTTTACAATCTTTTTCGATCCATTTATATAATAGATAAAGCGCGCCAACGACAAAAGCCGTCAACAGCATATCGACCCGACAAGCAAAACCAGCTCTATGAACCTCAAAAGCGGTAAGAGTAAGCAATGCAGCGAGCAGCGCTATTTTTTTATTTTTGCGCCGAGCATAAAACACGAAGCCACAAGCGACCATTACAATCAAAGCAATAGCCGACGGGAAACGAGAAGTAAACTCTGTGACTCCACCCGTTACAGAAGACACCGCAGCAATACACCAATGGAAAAGTGGCGGTTTGTAAGCAAGATCCCCCACGTTATTTGTCGGAAGAATCCAATTGTTGTCGTGCAACATCGAATAAGCCACTATTGCCTCTCGTGGTTCTCCTTTCGTATTATACTCCTGAAGACCCAGAAAAGGAATAATAGTCAATATGGATATTAACAGAATCCATACAAACTCTTGCCCTATTTGCTTACTTTTCATGATTCATTTATTTGTAATAGGTTTGTAACGGTTGAAGAAAAAGGCAAACGACCTCTTTCCAAGTCATTTGCCTCGGTAACTCAATAAATCTTAATGAGTCTATGCTTTTTTGTTCAATACTCTTCTTCGTTGAAGAAGAAATCTTCTTTGGTTGGATAATCAGGCCATATATCCTCAATACTCTCATATACTTCGCCTTCATCTTCCATTTCCTGAAGATTCTCTATTACTTCAAGTGGAGCCCCGGATCGCATGGCATAATCAATAAGCTCATCCTTAGTTGCAGGCCAAGGCGCATCTTCCAATTTTGATGCTAATTCCAATGTCCAATACATAGCTAAAAATAATTTAAAATTTTATTCAAAATATTCGTCTAATTTTTCCGCAAAAGTATAATAAAATATCCTATATGCAACTATTATCCCATAAAATTTCATCAGTTTTATTTTCTATATTAACTTTTCGCGACAAAACAAAAAAGTAATCAGACAACCGATTCATGTATTCAAGCAATTCGTGATCTACCGGATGTTGTTCGTCTCGAAAAGAGTAAATTCTTCTTTCAGCTCTTCTACAAACGGTTCGACAGATATGAGCCACTGCAGCTGCTCTACATCCTCCAGGTAAAATAAACGAGTTCAATAGCGGTAATTGGGCATTGATAACATCAATTTCGTGCTCCATGCTTTTAACATTTTCAGAAGTCAGCTTCTTTATTCTCGACAAACCGGCACTAGAATAATCAGTAGCCAGACAGCTACACACTTGATGAAGTTTGTTTTGTATCGTAAATAAGACTCCTTTATCGTGATCATTTATAATATAAGTATAAAGCAACCCCACAAAAGAGTTCAATTCATCAACAGAGCCATAAGCTTCAAGCTGTTTATCGCTTTTGGCGATACGAGTACCTCCTATCAGTCCGGTTGTTCCTTTATCACCGGTATGAGTATAAACGGTATTCTTCATAATGATACGTTTTATTTAATATATAACAATTGAGAAATTTAAAAGTTCACAATATAATCCTGTTTTATCTTTGAATGATCAAAAAACACAAGTCCGACATCATACAAATCAAATGTAATACTCACCTGCGGATAAGTTTTCAACCGCTTCCAAAAGATTTTCATTTCACAAGAGAAACCGATACCTTGAACAACAAGCAATGAATTAGTAGAAGCTCTATCAATATAGTACCGACAAATATCTTCGAGTTGAATAACATTAAATCCAAAGCGGATATACACCAAAAAATAAGTCTGCGGCTGCATGCCTATTATTCCATTAAGAGTCTGAACACTATGAGCTTTGCGGCAAGCTTTCTTCAGATAACTGAACAGCATTGTTTCTTCTCCGACAAAAACAATGTATTGAGGGTGAACATAGTTTGCCAAACGATAAAGTAAACGGCGAAGTTTTATAGACTCGTTTTGTGGGAATAACTTTCTACAACCGTTTCCAATCAATGTGCGTTCCAAATTCCGCAGGTCTGAATAGTCATAGTAAGGTAACTTTTCATTGACAACGTCCGTAATTAAATGAAAAGCAAACGGAGAATGAATGCCATAACCACAACGATTTCTGAAACGTCGAAGCCAAACGAATGGCCGTTTATATTTTACAGGTATCAACATCTGCTACTATTTTGTCGACAGCCGAACTATAGCTAATGAATTATAAATAGTTTCGGCAAGCACTCGCGCGCCTACGGCATCCGGATGTATATTGTCAGGAAAATGCTCTTTCATTCCAGCCGTAGCACGATGAGTATCAATTACCTTCAACTTGTATTTTGACGCCACTTTATTGATAATAGGAATCATTTCGTTCTCTATCACCTTGTTATTAATACCCCACTGAACAGCATAAGCAGTAGCAGGATAGCAAAGAAATATTACGGGCCGAGATTTTAATTTCCGAAAAGACTTTATCATTGAGCACAGATCTTTAGCAAAATACTTCTTAAACTTCCAATTTTGAGGTTTTGAATCATTAGTTCCAAGTTTTATTGTCACAATATCCGGTTCGAAAGCCAACGCACGAGCGTAAGCAGGACGCATCATATAAGGATAATCACCCTTCAGCAACAAAGTAGAAGCACTGACACCAAAATTGCGAACATCATAATTCTTACCCAACAATCGTCCTAACACAACTGGATAACTATCTGTTTCCGGATGTTGCAAACCGAACCCCTCCGTTATACTATTTCCTACACATGCCACCTTTATTACTCTTTGAGCAGTAATAGAGAGAATAGCACAAAACAATAATATCAAAAAGGTAGATAATCTTTTCATCACATCTCAATTTTTGAAACAAAGATATGAAAAAATGGAAGAATCTTTGCAATTTGACAAAATAGTTAGAGCGAAAAGTAAATTTTATTATTACTTTTGCGAAACAATTTTTAAACAATGGATCCCAATAATCTATCACCATGGCGTAAAGGAATTGTCGGAGTGCAATTTCTCTTTGTTGCATTCGGGGCAACTGTTTTAGTACCAATTCTTGTAGGTTTAGACCCTGCTACCGCTCTATTTACAGCGGGCATCGGTACGTTAATTTTCCACTTAGTTACAAAAGGTAAAGTTCCTATATTTCTTGGAAGCAGTTTCGCTTTTATTGCTCCCATACTGGAAGCTACTAAGCTATACGGACTACCAGGAACCTTATCGGGCATGATGGGAGTTTCTCTTGTCTATTTTACAGTGTCAGGACTTGTCAAATGGCAAGGCAAAAAGATATTAGATAGATTTTTTCCTCCTGTAGTAGTAGGCCCCGTTATTATTCTTATCGGCCTAACACTCTCCGGAAGTGCGGTCAATATGGCAAAGAGCAACTGGACATTGGCCATTATATCACTGGCTACGGCTGTGATAGTCTCTGCTTATACCAGAGGATTATTAAAGCTTATTCCCATCGTCAGCGGCATTGTTGTGGGCTACACGGTTGCAATTATTTTCTACAATGTCGATATGAGCAGTGTATACGCCGCTTCGTGGCTTGCTTTTCCTAAATTTATTACTCCACACTTTTCTTGGCAACCTATACTATACATGATACCGGTAGCAATTGCTCCCATTATCGAACATATAGGAGACGTATTTGTAGTAAGCGACGTAGCAGGAAAAGATTTCACGAAAGATCCCGGATTGCACCGCACTCTTTTAGGCGACGGTTTGGCATGTATGACGGCAGGATTTCTTGGAGGACCTCCTGTCACCACTTATGCAGAAGTAACAGGGGCCATGTCGCTAACCAAGATAACCAATCCACAAGTCATCCGTATTGCGGCTATATCAGCTATCATTTTCTCAGTCATCGGAAAGTTGAGTGCATTGCTGCGGTCCATCCCTCAGGCCATATTGGGAGGCATTATGCTACTTCTATTCGGCACAATAGCCAGTGTAGGAGTAAACAACCTCATTAAAAATAAAGTTGATCTAAGCGAGACCAGAAATATTATTATCATATCCATCACGCTAACTTCGGGTATAGGTGGCGCCATGCTCAATTGGGGAAGTTTCTCGCTTTCGGGGATAGGGCTTTCGGCAATAATAGGCGTCATGCTCAATCTGGTTCTTCCAAAAGAAAAAGCAGAAGAACAAAAATAGGACCAAAAGGATATCACGGCAACTTCAGATAGTTTTTTAAACACACTATTGATATAGCTTGCGACTCACGGGCGTGAGTCGCAAGTTTTGTCCTTATGTTTTTTCCGACTCACGGGCATGAGTCGGAAAAAACATAAGGACGAAAACATTTACTTGCACTTATCCCGTTTAAAAAGACAAAAGAATGTAACAACAAAATTGAACTTACATGAATAGCTCTAGCGTATCTCCACTTCGCATAACAATCTGATAAACAAAAGTCGCATGTGATGGGATCTATCGAACAAAGTCGCAAAGTAGTATATTATTAATAATACATATCATATTATTGCTTACCGAGATTAATTTCTAACTTTGCAATAAGATATATCAAAGCGTATAAACAGAAAAAGTAAAAATGATATTAAATTTAAAAGATATCGACCTTAACTATGGCGAAAAAGTGGTTTTCGAACACTTTAACATGTCAGCAGATAAGGGCGAAATAGTTTGTATATCAGGAGAATCGGGCTGTGGCAAGACATCAATACTGAATGCAGTACTTGGGTTCGTTACAGTAAAATCAGGGAGTATCGTAGTAGATGACATAGAAATGTCGCCTGCAACGGTCGATAAAATACGCCAACGCATAGCATGGCTACCACAAGAGCTGGCTTTGCCTTCCGAATGGGTAAGCGAAATGGTACAATTACCTTTCCTGCTTAAAGCTAATAGACACTTGAAATACAGCAAGGATAAGCTATTGGAATGTTTCCATATCATCGGTTTGGATACCGACCTACTTGACAAGCGGGTATCGGAAATATCCGGTGGACAACGTCAGCGTATTATGATAGCAATATCTTCGCTGCTAGACAAACCTCTGATTATTGCAGACGAACCGACTTCGGCTCTTGACGCAGTTTCGGCAGGCAAAGTAATGCACTTCTTCAGGCAACAAGCTCAAAACGGGAAAGCAATACTTCTTGTTTCGCACGATAAGCAAGTAGCTTCTTTTGCCGATAAACACATCATATTATAACAAATAAAATGGGAACAATAGATATTTCTTACATCAGCCTCCTAGTCGGACTATTATTATTAGTCATTCCGATGTATTTCATTTCGAAGTTCAAAACAGGACTTTTCAAATCATCAATTATAGCCTTCGCCCGAATGATAGTACAACTCTCTTTAATAGGGCTTTACTTAAAGTATCTTTTTGATTGGAATAATGCTATGATTAATTTTTTGTGGGTTATTATTATGATATTAGTTGCTGGACAAACCGCCATCAAGCGTATCAATATCAAAGCTTCCATTTTACTCATCCCCATTAGTATAGGCTTCCTTGGAAGCGTTGTATTAGTGGGACTTTACTTCTTAGCCTTTGTCTTGAGACTTGACAATATTTTCAGTGCCCGCTACTTTATTCCGATATTCGGCATCATTATGGGCAACATGTTATCGAGTAACGTGATAGCACTTAATACCTATTATGACGGACTTCAACGTGAAGAACAACTTTATCGGTATTTACTTGGAAACGGTGCAAGTCGCTACGAAGCACAAATACCTTTCATACGAACCGCAATCATTAAATGTTTCAGTCCAAACATTGCCAATATAGCTGTCATGGGACTGGTTGCATTCCCCGGTACAATGATAGGCCAAGTACTAGGCGGTAGCAGTCCGAACATAGCGATCAAATACCAGATGATGATTATGGTGATCACATTCAGCGCATCGATGATATCGCTCGTCGTAACTATACTTTTAGCATCACGGCGCTCTTTTGATACCTATGGCATACTAAGAAAAGATCTCCGCCCCAAATGAGCAGAAGGCGAGGAAAAGCTTCTATATGTTGGTGATTTACATAAAAAGAAGTAATTTTGCAAATTGTACGAAAGACAACCTATTAATATAGACAATGAAATATGCACTTATTACAGGAGGCTCTCGTGGTATTGGAAGAGCTATCAGTTTGCGATTGGCCGAAGAAGGAATCGCAGTTATCATTAACTATTTGTCTAACAAAGAGGCTGCCGAAGAGACATTAAAACTTATCAAAGCAAAAGGAGGACAAGGAGAACTTCTTCCTTTTGACATATCAAATGCCGATAGTATTTGTCAGGCATTAGATGAATGGAATAATCGACATCAAGAAGAATATATTTCAATATTGGTAAACAATGCCGGCATCCGTAGCGACAACTTAATGATTTTTATGGAAGATCAACAATGGAATAGTGTACTTGGAACTACTCTAACTGGTTTTTTCTATACGACTCGGCATTTACTGAAAAATATGATAGTGAACCGTTATGGTCGTATAATTAACATGACATCATTGTCGGGCATTAAAGGACTACCGGGACAAACAAATTACTCTGCAGCAAAAGCCGCTCTAATAGGTGCAACAAAGGCTTTGGCTCAAGAAGTAGCCCCTCGCAAAATAACAGTTAACGCTATAGCTCCCGGATTTATCGACACCGATATGACAAAAGATCTGGACGAAACGACATTAAAAAAACTTATACCAGCCGGACGGTTCGGGAAACCCGAAGAAGTAGCAGAACTTGTGGCTTTCTTGGCATCAGAAAAATCAAGTTACATCACAGGCGAAGTAATATCAATAAACGGAGGTTTATATACCTAATATGAATAGAAGAGTTGTTATAACAGGGATGGGTATCTGGTCGTGTATTGGAAAAAATATCGACGAAGTGTGCCACTCTCTATATGAAGGGAAATCAGGAATTGGAATTGAACCCGAGAGGTTGAAATACGGCTATCGATCTGCCTTGACAGGCATAGTGGAGCGCCCGAAACTTAAAGGAATTATAGATCGCCGCCTTCGGGTGGGCCTACCCGAGGAGGGAGAATATGCTTATATGGCATCGAGACAAGCTTTCAAGAATGCATTAATAGACGAAGACTATCTGATGCAAAACGAGATCGGTATTATTTTCGGCAACGACTCATCAGCAAAGCCAGTTATCGAAGCGGCAAACATAATGGACGAAAAGCATGACTCAGCATTGCTTGGTTCGGCACTTATCTTTCAGTCCATGAATTCCACCGTCAGCATGAATCTTAGCACTATATTTCATTTACAAGGTATTAACTTCACCGTCAGTGCAGCTTGTGCAAGTGGTTCGCATTCTATCGGATTGGGATATCTAATGATAAAACAGGGACTGCAAGATATGATACTTTGCGGAGGTGCTCAAGAAACAAATTATTACTCGATGGCTACCTTTGATGCTCTTAACGCTTTTTCTATCAGAATGGACGACCCTACCAAAGCATCCAGACCATTTGATCGAGACCGCGACGGATTAATACCGAGCGGTGGTGCAGCAGCATTAATGCTCGAAGAATACGAACATGCCATAGCTCGTGGAGCCAATATCATATGTGAGGTATGTGGCTACGGGTTCTCTTCAAACGGGAAAGGTATTTCGCAAGCTAATGACGAAGGCTCGATAAAGGCTATGACCCGTGCCATGAATGAAGCCGGAGTAGCAGCCGACGACATTGACTATATCAATGCGCATGCAACATCGACACCACAAGGTGACGCTTTTGAAGCAATAGCCCTTGAACGAATGTTTGGAGGGAAGCACGCCCTCATCAGTTCGACGAAATCGATGACAGGTCACGAGTGCTGGATGGCAGGCGCTAGCGAAATAGTATACTCGGCCATCATGATGCAACACCATTTTGTCGCCCCCAATATCAACTTAGAAAACCCCGATGAGCATGCCGCTAAAATTAATTTAACAGCAAAGACCGTTGATACCGAAATCAATACCGTGCTATCAAACTCTTTCGGCTTCGGAGGGACAAACAGCGCTTTAGTAATCAAGAAGATCGACTAACAAATGATTAAAGTCATGAAACGGATTTTCTTTTCATTTATTCATCTTTAGTACTACTATCATTTATAAAAAATACAACTAACCTATTAAAAAGCCGATTAATAAAAATGAATTTATCACCTACTCTAGAAAAAGCCTATACCAATGAACATGTTTCGGCGCGTCACGCACAATGGTTTGCCGAATTTATTGCTTTTGGTCCAATTGTCTTTCAAGTATCTCGTCTGATGATAAAATTCGGCATTCTTGATTTACTTCGCGACAGCAATGATGGCATGACTATCTCAGAAATTACTGAAAAGACACAGTTATCAGAATATGCAGTAAAAGTTCTTTTAGAATCATCTTTAACTATTGGTACTATTCTGCTCAACAAAGACACCGAGCGTTTTTCACTCTCCAAAACAGGCTGGTTCTTGCTGACCGATCGAGCAACGCGAATCAATATCGATTTTAATCAAGACGTGAATTATGAAGGCTGGTTTCATTTAGAAGAGACATTGATAAAGGGGCGGCCTATCGGGCTTAAACACTTTGGAGATTGGGACACTATATACGAAGGGCTATCGCAGCTTCCAGACAACGTACAAAAAAGCTGGCTGGCGTTTGATCACTTCTATTCGGACGAAGCTTTTGATGCAGCTTTAAAGATTGTATTCAACCAACCTACTCGTACGCTATTAGATGTAGGCGGCAATACCGGCAGATGGGCACTTCGCTGTGTTGCATATAACAAAGAAGTAAAAGTAACGATCATGGATCTGCCTCAACAACTGAAAATGATGAAAGAGCAGATCAAAGAGGAAAAAGGAGCCGAACGTATTGATGGGTATAGCGTCAATCTGCTTGATCCTAAAACATCTTTCCCAGATGAGCCGTACGATGCGATTTGGATGAGCCAGTTCCTCGACTGTTTTAGTGAAGACGAAATATATAGCATCCTTTCTCGAGCAGTGAAGAAGATGGATGAAAACACTCGACTTTATATCATGGAGACGTTTTGGGACAGACAAAAATATGAAGCCGCTGCGTTCTGCTTGACGCAAATAAGCCTTTACTTCACGGCTTTAGCCAATGGTAACAGCAAGATGTACCATTCGGAAGCAATGCAGAGATTGATTGAAAAGGCGGGCTTGAAAATAGAAACGATACACGACTCGCTTGGACAAGGACACAGCATTATGATTTGCAAATTAAAATAACAAAATATATGAATAGAACAGAAATTGAAGAAAAAGTAAAAAGCTTTTTAGTTGAAGATTTAGAGATTGATGGAGACAAAATAGTTCCTAACGCCCGGCTGAAAGAAGACATGGGCATTGATAGTCTCGACTTTGTAGATATCGTCGTTATTGTCGAGAAGAACTTCGGATTCAAAATTAATCCAAATGAAATGACAGGAATTACTACATTGAGCCAGTTTTGCGACTATATTGAAAAAAAGATAACTCAATAAATAAGAATAGAGGTATAAGTGGAACAAACAGAGCATACAACCGAAAGACAATGGTCCGGAAAAACAGGAGGCACTGCCTGGATGCAAAGAAGCCTAATCGCTATCTATCGTATCATGGATTTGCGCTTCCTCTATATCCCTATGGCTTTTGTCATTCCTTTCTACATGCTATTTAGCAGAAAAGGATACCTGGCCACTTACCATTTTTTCCATAAAAGGATGCACGAAGCTCCTTTGAAAGCTTTTAGGCACGTATATCTCAATCATTTTATGTTCGGTCAAATCATACTAGACCGTTTTGCCGCTTACGCCGGTAAGCATTTTCAATTGGATATTGAGAACTACGACACCTACCAGAAATATGCCGATAGTGAAAAAGGATTCCTGATATTGACGGCGCATGTCGGTAATTATGAAGTTGCAGGGTACTCGTTGACATCAAGAAATAAAAGGTTCAATACTCTAATATTTTCCGGAGAAACCGAAACTGTCCTCAGAAATCGCAAACGGATGTTCTCGCAAAATAATATCAGGCTTATCGGAATTAAATCGGATATGTCGCATCTTTTTATAATAAATAATGCTCTCCGAAACGGCGAAATAATGAGTATGACTGCAGATCGCATATTCGGTTCGCCTAAAAGTGTGATATGCAAATTCCTTGGTGAAGAAGCAAAGTTCCCCATGGGCCCATTTATCCTAGCGATACAAAGAGAGATACCGATAATAACAATTTTTGTAATGAAAGAGTCTGTCAAACGCTATAAAGTTTTTATTAGAGATATTGAACTTACGAAAGAAGAATGTAATTATCCTAACAAAAAAAAGATAGAATGTTTGGCAAAAAAGTATGCAGAACATCTGGAATATATCATACGAGAATATCCAACACAATGGTTTAACTATTTTGAATTTTGGGAGCAATAGAACGATGGACCTATCCGAAATAAACATATTAGAACTTCTACCACAGCAGCAACCATTCATTATGATTGACAGAATATTGTATATAGATGATATCAAGACAATAACCGAATTGACGATAAGGAAAAACAATTTATTCTTCGACGACGGTAGATTGTCGGCATCGGGATTAATAGAAAATATTGCTCAAACATGCGCTGCTCGCATCGGTTATTATAATAAATATATTCTTAGGAAAAGCGTAAACATAGGTTATATCGGTGCCATCCGTAATTTAGTTATCGAACGTACCCCCTCCGAAGCCGAAACAATTACTACTCAAATAGAAGTAATGGAAGAAGTATTCAAAATGACTTTAGTGCAGGCAGTCATTAAATCGAACGATGAAATACTTGTAACAGCCGAGATGAAAATAGCCCTGAGTGAAATAGATTCACATAAAACAACAACCGAATGAAGAAAAAAACATTGACAACGAGCAAAAATTTTGAAATTCGTTTCAGTGAGGTAGACTCAATGAACTTTGTTTGGCATGGTTCATATTCTTCGTATTTTGAAGATGCAAGAGAAGCTTTCGGCACCAAATACGGTTTAGGTTATCTAATGATATTTAATAACGGATACTATGCTCCATTGGTTGATTTGTCTTTCAAATACAAAAAACCAATGACCTATAATATGACCCCTCGTATTGAAATAACTTATATACCTACAGAAACGGCCAAGATCATATTTGACTATGCCATTTATGACAATATGGACAATAGTTTAATAGCTACAGGTCATTCGGTTCAGGTTTTCCTAGACAAACAATATCAGCTAGTCTGGTATAATCCGGACTTTTATACTGAATGGAAAAAACAATGGGACATACAATGATAGTAAAAATAGCCGATAATATTATTTCTCCTTTAGGTTTCACAACAGAAAGAAACTATCAGGCAGTAAAGGCTGGTGAATCTTCCATTCAGCTTCACAAAAGACATTGGGGTATACCAGAGCCTTTCATGGCTTCGCTTTTCAAAGAAGGTGAGATCGACAACGAATTCGGTAAATTACACCCCGCCTGCAAATACACCGATTTTGAAAAAGCTATTATTCTATCCATCGACAAAGCTCTACAACAAACAGCAATCAATCCATCGTCTGATCGAGTACAATTTATTCTGTCGACTACAAAAGGAAATATATACCTGCTAGACGATAAAAAGGATGGATTTTCTAAAGAGCGTGTACTTTTAGGAGTTTCGGCTCAATACATTGCTGATTTCTTTCATAATCCAAACCAACCTATTGTTATTTCGAATGCATGTATTTCGGGAGTGTGCGCACAAATAACAGCTATGCGTTGCCTTCAAAGCAACCGATGCGATACCGCTATTGTTGTCGGTTGTGACATTCAATCTCGCTTTATCGTCTCTGGATTCCAATCATTCAAAGCATTATCACCTGATCAATGCAAGCCCTTCGATGTCAAACGGCGCGGATTAAACCTTGGGGAAGCAGCAGCTACCATTATATATAGTAAAAAAAACAGAACGGATGTCGACAATAATGAATGGTCGGTTTGCCGCGGAGCGATTCGCAATGATGCCAATCATATCTCGGGACCATCAAAAACCGGCGAAGGGAGTTTTCGGGCATTACGCACGATCATTCAAGAAAAAGATATTCCTAAAATAGCTTTTATCAACTCACACGGCACATCTACCCTCTATAATGACGAAATGGAATCCATCGCCATAAGTAGAGCCGGACTTCAATCCATACCCGTCAATAGTCTGAAAGGATATTATGGACACACAATGGGAGCAGCCGGCATACTCGAATCCATTTTATCAATGCAAGCAGTAGACGATAAAAATATTTTGGCCACAAGAGGATATGAAACTTGCGGCGTGTCGCATCCTTTAATACTTTCCAATGAAAATTGCCCAACTGACAAACAGGCCTTTATCAAATTATTATCCGGTTTTGGCGGTTGTAATGCTGCATTACTATTTAAGAGAGGAGAACTTTTATGAAAATGGCATGTTCGATAAATATCACACCCAATAAAGTAGTAATTAATGGAAAAGAGCTGCATTACACCGAACGAGGCGAAGAACTATTGACCGCCATTTATAGAAGCCAAATCAATGATTATCCAAAATTTTTCAAAATGGATAGTCTTTGCAGATTGGGGTTTGTAGCATCAGAATTACTCCTTAATGGCGAATTAGATAGATTTAAGCCTCGTGAAGACCGAGCCATTGTATTCTTCAATAGCAGTAGCTCGCTTTGCAATGACGAAAACTACCAAAAGACAATACAAGATAAAAATAATTATTTCCCCAGCCCTGCTATTTTCGTTTATACTTTACCAAATATTGTAACCGGCGAAATAGCTATTCGCAATAAATACTATGGAGAAACATCTTTCTATGTATTGGATAGATTGGATATTGAATCGATGGAACAAATAATCAATGATACTTTTCAAGATTTAACGACTAAATCAGTGTTGGGCGGTTGGCTCGATTGCAAAGATAAAGATCATTTTGAAGCACATCTATTTCTCATAAAAGACGAAGAAACAAGCAACCTGCCTAATTGGGATAAGACAATAATTAATAAAATAATATATAGTAAACAATGAATGAAGCAATCTTAGAACTAAAAAGACAAATTATAGAGGTACTCAATCTAGAAGACATTTCCCCAGAGGATATTGACGAAAATGCCCCATTGTTTGGAGGTGGATTAGGGCTAGATTCCATTGATGCACTCGAACTCATTGTGTTAATGGAAAAAAACTACGGCATCAAATTACAAGACCCAGCCGAAGGCAAAGCCGTTTTTAAATCAGTAGCTGTCATGGCAAACTATATTGAAAAAAACCGGACGAAATAAATATTCAATGAAAGAACCGATATACATAACAGGAGCAGGAATTGTTTCGGCTATCGGATTAAATAAGGCCGAAGTACTCGACTCGTTGCGTCAACATCGAACGGGTATTGGGCCTTTGCAATATTTACAAAGTGAACATACTGAACTTCCGGTAGGCGAAGTAAAACTATCTAATGAAAAAATGAAGTCAATTCTCAAGATATCTGAATCTATTCCACCAACCCGTACTTCCTTAATGGGCATTATGGCTCTTAACGAAGCACTTAACGAAGCCGGTATCGTTCCCTCATCTACTCAATGTATCGGTTTTGTATCAGGCACAACTGTCGGGGGTATGGATATGACAGAACAACACTATCTGGATTTTTTTGAAAAAAATGATTTCGATCATTTCATCACGAGTCATGACTGCGGTGCCTGTACTCAAACAATAGCCGACTATTTCGGTCATTTTTCTTATATCACTTCTATTTCTACTGCATGTTCGTCTGCTGCCAACGCTATCATTTTAGGAGCAGAACTTATTGAAAGTGGAGAATTGGATATTGTAATAGTAGGCGGAAGTGAATCACTTACCAAATATCATTTGAACGGCTTTAATACGCTAATGATATTAGATCACGAACAATGCCGTCCTTTCGATGCAACTCGTAGCGGACTTAACCTTGGAGAAGGCGCCGCTTATTTAATTTTGGAAAAAGCATCATCAGCAAAACACCGAAAAGCTAAAGCCATTGGAAGATTATCCGGATATGGAAATGCATGTGATGCTTTTCATCAAACAGCCTCATCCCAAAATGGAGAAGGGGCATTCCGAGCAATGAACAAAGCATTGCAATCGGCAGGATTACAAACGAACGATATCCAATATATTAATGCGCATGGCACTGGAACGACTAACAATGATATGTCGGAAAGTATTGCTATAAAAAGACTCTTTGGTGACATATTACCACCAATATCTTCAACCAAATCGTACACAGGACATACTACGAGCGCTTCAGGTTCCATAGAGGCAGTTATTTGCCTACTGGCTATGATATACCAATTTCTACCTACAAACCTAAATTGGAAGTATCCCATGCCAGAAGGTATCGTACCAAACATGAACGATTATTCAAATACTGAACTGAAACATGTATTATGTAATTCTTTCGGTTTCGGTGGTAACGACTCATCTTTATTGTTATCTAAACCTGTCAATGGATGAACCGACAAAGAGTTTACATACAAGCAACAACACAGATTTCTATCCAATCTCCTCTAAACGAAAATTGGATGCAAAACCCCATACAATATGAGAGACCTTTTATTCGATCTATTGAGCCCAACTTTCGCGATTTTATTTCTCCCATAGAAGCTCGTCGCATTGGGCGACTCCAAAAGCGTGCATTAACAACATCATTGACCGTAATTCATCAATCAAAGGTTGAACATCCAGACGCTATTATCACGGGAACAGGACTTGGTTGTATTGAAAACACCGAACTATTTCTTAAAGATATGTGCAGCCAGGGAGAATATCTGTTGAAACCTACACCTTTTATTCAATCCACCCATAACACAATCAGTTCATTAATAGCCATTTACACTCAAACCCACAACTACAATGTTACCTATTCTCATCGTAACATATCTTTCGAATGCGCATTGTATGATGCAATGCTACAATTTCGCTTGCAAAAAATTAATTCGGCATTGGTGGGAAGTCATGACGAACTGACGCCTTCATGGTACGAATTATTGAAGAAAGTAGGATATTCAGGAAATCCATCTGCTGAGGCATCAGTTTCCTTTATGCTGACTACTGAACGAAATAACAGTTGGTGCGAACTAGGTGGAATAAAAATATTGCATCAACCTTCCATAGAAATATTGAAGCTATCATTAGGGAAACTACTTACAGATAACGGACTGAATCTATCGGACATAGATGCTGTAATCACAGGAATAAATGGTAACCAGGCTACTGACTTGCCCACAATACAAATATATAAGCAACTTTTCGGGCAAATACCTTTGTTACACTACAAACACTTATTTGGAGATTCTTATTCTGCTTCCGGACTAGGATTATATAGTGCAGCTTGTTGTCTAAAATACCAGTTTGTTCCTAGCACATTATACTATATGGAAACCGAAGACCAAATTGATAATCCTCAAAACATCATGTTCTTTGGTCAATCGGACTATAAAGATTATTCACTTATATTACTTAAATCATCATGTGGCAAATAATTCCTTTAGCATTAGCGCAAAGTCTACTTTTGTCGCTTGGACAAGTATTATTAAAATTGGCCCTAAACAAAATGGACAAATTTGAGTGGGCGTGGTTCTTCTTCGAAAAGTTACTCACCAATTGGTGGCTTCTAGCTTGCGGCATCTGCTACGGATTAGCTACCATACTCTGGCTATACATTCTAAAAAAGTTTCCTTTCAGCATGGCTTATCCAATGATTAGTTTAAGTTATGTATTTGGAATGTTTGCTGCCATTATATTTTTCCATGAACAGATATCAATTACTCGCTGGATGGGCGTATTACTCATCATGGGCGGTTGTTTTTTAATTGCCAAATAAAAAGATCAAAACAAATAATCACATAATGAAAAAATTAACGGTATTTATTTCACTAACATTACTTTCTATTGCGTCTTTTAGCCAATCTTTAAAACCTGTAAGCCCCGCACAACAAAGAGCAATGATTACCAAAATAATGAATGTAGAGTCTACGATTAAAACGATTCAATGTAATTTTGTTCAAATCAAACGATTATCTATGCTCAATGACAAAATGGTATCACACGGGCGAATGATTTATCAAAAGCCCAGTTCCTTACATTGGGAATACCAATCACCTTATAGCTATATATTTATTATTAATGGAGCTAAGGTATTAATTAAACAAGGAGGAAAGAAAAATTCGATAGATATTAAATCGAGTAGGATGTTCCAAGAGATTACTCGCATCATGATGAATAGCGTAACGGGAAAGGATTTAATGTCATCATCAGAATTTAATGTCAAAATGTATACTCAATATAATGATTGGATAGCCGATCTTGTACCTAAAAGACATCAAATGAAAAGTATGTTCAGTACTATTAGAATCTATTTTGATTCAAATAAATCGATCGTATCAAAGATCGAAATGTTTGAAAAGGGAGGAGATAAGACAGAAATTGAATTACGAAATGTTCAAATAAATACCCATATTAATGAAAAGTTATTTAATTTGGATTAGTTATCTATTGTTTATTGCGATGTCGGGATCAGCGCAAGTAGCCGACGGTTCACATAAGATACTTTTATTTAATTCCGAAGGGAGTGCTCGTTATAGTTTTTCTATCCAAACTAAAAAAGCGGAATTAACTGGAATTTATATCCTTCGATCGACAAACGAACAAGTATCCGGTAGTGTCTTTAACGAATTTGGTATAAAAGCATTTGATATGATTTTCTTACGGGAAAAAGCTAAAGTAAAGTTAATGAACGTAATAGGATTCCTGAATAAATGGTATATTCGCAATGTTGTAAAGAAAGATATGAGATTTTTATTCATTACAGACTTCCAGAATAAAATATATAAAGACCCTTATCGAAGTATCGAATACAACGCCGATGGAACTATTGTATTGAAAAACTTAAAATATGGACTAATATACACCTTTATTCCACTCAAAGAACAACAAGATGACAAACATGAAATTGCTGAATAACTTTTTCTATATTGAACATTATGCAGAATCAGATGCGAGCTTTTACTATGTAGTCAGATTCGATTCAAATCACATTATTTACAAAGCTCACTTTCCGGAAAAGCCAATCACACCTGGTGTATGCATTCTGCAAATTGCCAGAGAATTACTCGCAAAATATTTGCAATGCAGTTTATACCTTAAAAAAGTGCAGAACGTAAAATATCTTGCGGTATTATCACCTAATGAAAATATTAAAGTATCGTTCATCTTTTCCAAATTGGTCAAAGATAAAAACGAATGTAAAGTTCACGTTGTAGTTAAAAATGACGAGCTTTGTAGCTTTGCAAAATTATCCTTAACGTATAGTTATGAGCGTATCTAAGCATGAAAAAGACAAAAGGCCACTAAATGATAGCAATATATGTATCGTTATTCCTACTTTCAATAACGAAAAGACAATAGCATCAATCATTAAAAGGACTTTGTGCTTTGCCTATCAGATTATTATTATTGATGATGGCTGTACCGACCACACGCGTGAACAACTTTTTCCTTATTTAGACAAAATAATGATCATTAAAAATAAAAGGAATCGAGGCAAAGGCTGTGCATTAAAGATCGGTTTAACCAAAGCACAAACAATGGGATACCGTTATGCTATCACACTTGATGCAGATGGACAACATTATCCGGAAGATATCCCATTATTTATAAAAGAAATAAAAAAATATCCTGATGCACTAATTATAGGTAGTCGCACATTACAAAATAAGAATATGTCCAAGAATAGCACTTTTGCTAACCGTCTTTCAAATTTTTGGTTTTATATTCAAACAGGGAAAAGATTGCCCGACACGCAAACGGGCTTCCGACTCTATCCGTTACAAAAAATAAAATACTTAAAACTATTAACAGCAAAATATGAGGCGGAGTTAGAACTATTAGTATTCTCTGCATGGCACGATATTACAATCCAACCTATCTCTATCCGTGTTTATTATCCACCAAAATCGGAACAAGTTTCTCATTTCCGACCTTTCACTGATTTCGCCCGCATCAGCATACTAAACACTGTTCTATGCATAGCAACTATTATTTATGGTATACCTCTAAGAGCAAAACATTTTATTAGGAGGATTATTCAATGACCAAGTTCTTTTTATGCATATATGATTGGTTAAATACCCGAAAATGGTTTGCAGCAATAATTCTAATATTCTGCTTGACAGGTTGCGCTCTGTTGATATCTCAATTAAATTACAGCGAAGATATCTCAGATTTTCTTCCGCACGACAAAAAAAATGAGAAAATAGCAGATGCCTACCAACATATTGGCGGACAAAATAAAATAGCCATCATCTTCACTTCTGTCAAAAGTTCCCAGGAAAACGCAGACCATCTTGCCAGTGTAATGGATGCCTTTAATGAAAATTGGCAAAAAGTAGATAGTACTCATATTGTGAAAAATCTGCAGGTCCGAGTTAATGATTCAGCAATGATGAATATGATAAATTTCATCCAGCAGAACTATCCTTTCTTTCTGATTCCAGCCGATTACCAACGCATGGATTCGTTACTCGCACAACCAAACTACATCATGAAGCAACTGAAAAATGATAAACAAATGCTAATGTTGCCCACCGGTAGTGTATTTTCAGATAATATTCAGTCGGATCCCCTTCATCTCTTTACGCCCGTACTCCGCCGTCTACAATCTTTTCAAATTAGCGATCACTATAATCTATATGATGGCTGTATATTTACAGACAACTGGCACAAAAGCCTTATTTTTTTCAACTCACCCTATGGCATGAGCGAATCAGAGCAAAATAGCATGCTTGCCCAAATGATAGACCACACGATTAAAATGACCCAAAAGACATATCCGGACGTGCATATATCTGCAATAGGAGCACCACTCATTGCCGCAACTAATGCTCAACAGATAAAGCATGACGGTATTTTAGCAGTATCGCTGTCAATTATTTTAATCTTTGCTCTTTTAATTTGTTCTTTTCGCCGCATTGGTGATTTACTTTGGATTATTGTTTCTATTGCATTCGGCTGGCTTTTTGCTTTAGGTGGAATAGCGCTTTATAGTGATCATATTTCGATTATCGTATTAGGTATCGGGTCAGTCATCATCGGTATTGCGGTTAATTACCCATTACATTTTCTCGATCATCTCAAACACGAGTCCGACAAACGACAAGCTCTAAAAGAAATGGTGCCACCATTGCTAATAGGTAATATCACTACAGTAGGAGCCTTCCTTAGTTTAGCATGGATGAATGCAGCGGCAATGCGCGATTTAGGAGTTTTTGGTTCACTAGTTATGATAGGTACCATTTTGTTTGTCTTAGTATTCCTTCCATTATTTGCCAAAAGCAGAAAACACATGGCAAATAACAAGTTAACTTTTGGGAAATTAGCCTCATTTTCATTAGAAAACACTAAGTTCTTGCTTTGGCCGGTTATAATACTCACTATCATTTTAGGAATATTCAGCCTGCAGACATCTTTTGATTCAAATTTGCAACATATTAATTATATGACCAAACAACAGCGGCAAGATTTAAATCTGTTATCGGGTAGCCTGCAAAACTCAAAAGAAGAATGTATTTATGCCATTGCTGAAGGGAAAAATATGGAAGAGGCTCTTCGAAACAACGAAAGTTTACAACAAAAGATCAAGGCGATAGGGAAAAAAGATGTTTCTTACGTCAGCGGCATCGGCGATTTTATTTTATCAACGCAAAAGCAACATCAAGCTATTTACAGATGGCAAAAATACTGGGATGCACATCGCCAATCAGTCTTGATTGAGCTACAAAAAGCAAGTACTGCCCAAGGTTTTTCTGCAGAGGCTTTCAAACCTTTCAGTAAGCTTTTGTCTCAAAATTATAAGATTCAACCTATAAGTTTTTTTGCACCTATCCAACAAACATTAGGCAATTCTTATGTTTGTAAAACAAGACAGAATATCTCGATCATCAATTTTGTTCATACACCACAACAGAATGTGAAGAAAGTAAAGAAGAATCTGAATTCTTCAACCAAATATTTTGCATTCAACCAAAGCGATGTTGGCTCAAAATATGTGGATCAATTATCCTTTGATTTCAATTACATTGGTTATGCCTGCGGATTTATCGTTTTTTTCTTCTTGTGGTTATCATTAGGACGCCTCGAACTTAGTTTGATATCATTCTTACCGCTTGCAATAAGCTGGGTATGGATATTGGGCATTATGCAACTTTTGAGCATTCAATTCAACATAGTCAATATCATTTTAGCTACTTTCATCTTTGGACAAGGTGACGATTACACTATCTTTATCACCGAAGGATTGATTTCAGAGTATGCCTATCATAAAAAAATGCTTGCTTCATATAAAAATAGTGTAGCTCTATCAGCACTTATTATGTTCGTCGGAATGGGCACCTTGGTTTTTGCAAAACATCCAGCCATGAGATCATTAGGAGAAGTCACTATCATCGGTATGTTCACGGTAGTATTAATGGCTTATTACTTTCCTCCCCTAATTTTTAAATGGATTACTATGGTTAATGGAGAAAAACGTAATGTCCCACAAACATTACAACGAATAGGTTATTCACTGTTTTCCCTCCTATTTTTCTTATTCAGTGTTTATCTAATTTGGATCCCTTATACTTTCATTTATTTCCATATAGGAAAAATTACCGAAAAGAAAAAAAGGCATTATCATCTCAATCTTTGCCGTATCTCGAAATTTATCATTCAACATGTGCCCGGCGTAAAATTTTCTTATGAAAACAAAGCCAGTGAAACATTTGATAAACCAGCAGTCATTATTTGCAACCACCAGTCACATCTGGACCTAATGTGCCTCATGATGCTCACTCCCCAAATAATAATCCTAACAAACGATTGGGTATGGAATAACCCTTTTTACGGGATGATAATCAAATACGCCGAATTTTATCCAGTATCGAATGGTATTGATACCAATCTTCCAAAACTGAAAGACTTAACTGAACGCGGTTATTCTGTTGTTATTTTCCCGGAAGGAACTCGATCGGAAGATTCTTCTATTCAGCGTTTTCATAGAGGAGCTTTTTATCTAGCAGAGAAACTCCAATTAGATATTCTACCCATTTTCATCCATGGTGTTGGTCATGTGCTGCCCAAAAAAGATTTTATGCTGCGAAAAGGTAGCATTTATATGGAAATCACTCAACGCATCAGCCCAACAGATTTGTCTTTCGGGATAGACTATCGACAACGCACTTCAGCTTTTCATCGCTACTATCTAAATCATTTCGAATTAATATGTAAAAGAAAAGAAAACACTGCATATTATTTACCTTATGTCAACTATAAATATATGTATAAGGGCGTTTCTGTAGAATCACATTGCCGGAAAATGCTAAAGAAGAGTCCTATTTACGAAAAATATATTGATGCTGATTATTCCAATCTACACAATATTTGGATAATGAATAGCGGGCAAGGCGAGTTTGCTTTACTGTTCGCATTAGTCAACAAAAATATTGAAACCTACGCTTTTGAGGCCACTGAAGAAGAACACCTATTAGCATCAAACTGCTCATATTTACCGAGGAATCTTCACTTCTGTGCTCTCCCAGAAAATGATCTTTTGCTATACGACTATCCTCAACCTGATAAATGTTTGGTTTTGCTGACCAACGAGAGATCAGAATTGAATCGTTTCGAAAAATATCACCCTCAATACATTACTATTAAATGAAAAAGAAGTGTATCATAATCGGTAGCGGTCTAGGAGGTCTATCTTGCGGGGTTATATTAGCAAAAAATAATTATAACGTTACCGTATTTGAACAAGAGGCACAGCTCGGAGGCTGTATGCAATGTTTCTATCGTAATGGAGCGAAGTTCGAAACGGGCATGCAATTTATTGGAAGTGCGGACAAAGGACAAACGTTATCTCAACTGCTTCACTATTTGGAAGTAGATAAAGATATTCGTTTGAACCGCTTGGACCCATTGGGGTACGACGTAATATCATTGGGTGGCGAGCACTTCAAATTTGCCAATGGGAAAAGACCTTTTATAGAGCAAATGGCAAAATACTTCCCTAAAGAAAAAGATAACTTAATAAAATATTACGACCTCGTTGAACAAATTGCCAATGCTTCATCATTGCGCTCTTTGGGTCAGAGATTTAATTTAGCCATTAATACCGAATATCAAACTCGAAGCATAAACGATGTATTGGAACAACTCATCAAGGATCCTATGCTTCGCAATGTATTGCTAGGTAACCTCCCACTCTATGCGGCCCAACAAGATAAAACTCCTTTTTCATCTCATGCTTTCATTATGGATTTCTATAATCAAAGCGCTTTTCGCATCATCGGAGGAAGTGAAAATATAGGATTCTCATTAACAAATACAATTCGGAGAAAAAATGGCACAGTATTGACAGGCAAACAAGTAGTTCATATCGACTGCGATGATATTCGAGCTAAAGGAGTGACTACAGCTGACGGAACATTTTACCCCGCTGATATTATCATTTCCGACACTCATCCCATGCGTACTTTAGAGATGCTTGATACAAATCTTATCCGCCCTATTTACAGAAAACGGGTTAACAACATTCCCAATACTATTTCCTGCTTTGCAGTCTATCTGAAATTCAAATCAAACACTGTGCCTTACATGAATTCCAATTTTTACTGCTACCAAAATGATTCGCCTTGGGACTGTGAAAATTACGATGAAATATCTTGGCCAAAAGGTTATCTTTACATGCACTTTTGCCATAAGCAAGAGCCCATTTTTGCTGAAAATGGAATCATTCTGTCATACATGTCGATAAATGAAGTAGAACAATGGCAAAATACGTCTGTAGGTCATCGAGGAACAGACTACGAACTATTCAAACAACAAAAAGCCCAGAAATTATTAAATGAAGTAGAAAGAAGTTTTCCTGAATTGAAAAATAATATCGAACATTATTATACTTCCACGCCACTTACTTACAGGGACTATACCGGAACACAAGACGGTTCAATGTATGGTGTTATAAAAGATGTTTCAATGGGAGCCGCATATCGTGTCTCTCATAGAACTAAAATACCAAATTTATTGTTAACCGGACAAAACACCAATTCGCACGGTGCCTTAGGTGTTCTTATTGGCACAATCGTTACTTGTTCCGAATTACTCTCAGCAGAACTAATCTATAAACAGATAATGGAGTCTAACAAATGAAAAAAAAGATATTAATAATAGGTGGTGGTTTGGGTGGGTTATTCACAGGCGCCATCCTTGCAAAAGAAGGATATACGGTTACAGTGCTCGAAAAGAACCCTATTATCGGAGGAGGATTACAGACTTTTAAATATCACGGTGAAGTTTTTGAAACGGGTATGCACGTTTTAGGCGGTTTCCAAAAGGGCGGAGCGCTATATAAAATATGTAATTATCTAGATATTTTAAAACAATTAGACATTCGAACTGAAGATTCTAATTCTTTTGCCTCAATTACTTACTTATCGGATCATAAAACCTACTGCATGGGAAGTGGTAAGAAACATTTCATTAATAATCTAGCATTAGAATTCCCTGAGGAAAAAGAGAACCTTTCCATTTACGTCAATGAGCTATATAATTTAGCCAATGAAGTAGATCTATTTTATTTACGCAAAGGAAATGACCACCTATTTTCCCACTCTGAGCGTTTTTTCTGGGCGACAGACGAACTAATTGCGTACTATATAAAGGACACACGCCTAAGAGATCTTTTGGCATTTATGAACCCGATGTATGGAGGAGTAGCTCACCATACCCCAGCTTATATACACGCTCTGATTAACGTCCTTTATATTGAAAGCTCAAGCCGTTTTAATGGAGGAAGTCAACAACTGGCCGATGCCCTCGAAGATATTATCCGATCTAAGGGTGGTGAAGTACTTGCAAATAAGACTGTGGTCGAGATCAAAATAGAAGAACGTCTCGTTCAGTGTGTTAAGACAGCCGATAGTTGCGAATACAATGCCGACCATTACATTTCAGCCATACACCCGTGTTCACTCTTAAAAATAGTTGATAAAAAAGCATTCCCGAAATCTTATTACGAACGCCTCAATGAAATTCCTAACACTTACTCGGCATTTACAGTCTATATCATTTTCAAAAAACGATGTTTCCCTTTCATCAACCATACTTGCTATTTACAGCAAGATTATGGTCAAGTATGGACACATGGAGACTACGAAGGTAGTGATTGGCCGAGAGGGTTTATGTTCTTCACTCCTGCAAAAAAAAGGCAAGACAATTTTGCCGATAAAATGATAATCAACAGTATTATGAGTTTCAGCCGTGTAAAAAAATGGGAGAACACAACAGTTGGACGTCGTGGTAGTGATTATGAAATATGGAAACAACAGCAGATCGAAAAGGTTCTCGATCGTATGACAGATATTTACCCCAACTTCCGAAAATATATCGACGTTTCGTTTGCTTCGTCTCCACTTACGATTCGCGATTATTATAATGTCAAGGATGGTTCACTCTATGGTTTCCGCAAAGATTGCCAAAATATGGCTCTCTCGCAAGTTCCAATATATACAAAGGTTCGTAACTTGTTACTGACCGGTCAAAATATAAACTTACATGGAATATGTGGTGTCCCACTTACAGCTATCAACACAACTGAAGCCTTATTAGGCGAAAATGTTGTAATCAACAAAATAAACAGCGCCAATGAAATATAAGTCTACTTACATATTACGCCTACGCTTTTTCGCATTTTTCATTATATTATTTTATAGCACCAGAATCTGGTCCCAAGAACCTATCCATATCTGGAAAGGAATAAAAGGGGGATCCTCACAAGTAACACTTACCCCCTACTTGCCATCAGACAATAATGGCAAACGTATAGCAGTTATTATATGCCCAGGAGGCAGTTATTGCTGGCTCGACAACAAAAATGAAAGAACCACTGTTGGCAAATGGCTCCAACAAGAAGGAATTGCCGCTTTTGTATTGCAATACCGAACTTCAGGGATACCAGCCTTTATCACTCACTATCGGTTACTAGTACCACACAATGAATATCCTGCAATGGTCCAAGATGTTCAACAAACCATTCACTGGTTACGTCTACATGCCGCAGATTATGGAATAGATCCCAACAAGATTGGCATAATGGGATTTTCTGCAGGCGCCCATTTGGCAATGTTATCTGCCGAACTCGCCCACGTCGATTTTCTTTCCTCAATGGGAGTACATTCTATCGTTTCATTACGCCCAAACTTTATAGCTGCCATTTATCCTGTCGTAACCTTATCGGATAAACGTTTTGTACACAAACGCTCTCGCCGCGGATTACTTGGTGAATGGAAAAAATATAGTAAAACCATGCGAGACTCACTCTCGATAGAAAAGCATATTACTCCCAATCTTCCTCCCGTTTTTCTAGTCAACTGTATTGACGATCCAATCGTAAAATATCAAAATTCCGCACTACTCGATTCGGCTTTAACAGCAAAACATATTCCACATTTATATATTCAGTATAAGACCGGTGGACATGGTTTTGGTTCTAATCCGAAACCATTTACCGAAGCAATCTCTTGGAAAAAGGAATTTGTTAATTGGATAAAAAAGATAGATGGATAAGAAGCTTTTTGACTATCTTTGTGCTTAATACAAAATTACTAATGATGGAATACGATATAGAATTTCAATCAATTGACGAAATTAAAATATTTCAGGAAGATCTGCTCCATAAAGCTTTGCGTTATCTAAAAGAACATTCCCCCTATTACCAACGGATGTTTAGCACATACGAAATTGACATTGAGAAAATTGTTAATCTCGAAGATTTAATAAAAATTCCATTCACCGAAAAAAAAGATTTGCAGTTATTCAACGAAGATTTTCTATGTTGTCCCAAAAATAAAATCATCGACTATATCACCACTTCAGGTACATTGGGAGATCCGGTTACTTTTGCTTGTACCGACAGCGATCTGGATAGACTAGCGTTCAATGAAGAGAAATCTTTCCGATGTGCCGGATTGAAACCAGGTAATATTCTACAATTGATGACTACCATTGATAAACGTTTCATGGCCGGATTAGCCTACTTTCTTGGTATTCGCAAATTGGGTGCAAGTATTATCCGAGTAGGTAATGGGATACCGGAACTTCAATGGGATACAATTAAAAGAATTCATCCCGATACTATCATGTGTGTCCCATCATTCATTCTACGCCTTATCCAATATGCCGAAGACCATGGTATAAACTACAAAGATAGTAGTGTAAAACGGATCATCGGAATTGGTGAAGGACTACGTGATCAAGATTTCAACCTCAACCTTCTAGGTAAACGTATCAAAGAAAAATGGGATGTGCAGCTTTTTGCAACATATTCTTCAACTGAAATGGGGGCTACATTTTCCGAATGTCCTTATGCCCATGGTGGGCATGTTCACCCGGAACTGATTATTGTAGAAATTATCGGTGAAGACGATCTGCCGGTACCCGACGGAGAAACAGGTGAAATTGTTATTACGACACTCGGAGTAGAAGGTACGCCTCTATTACGTTTCCGTACAGGCGACATGGCTGCCAAACGAACAGAACAATGTGAATGCGGTAGAAATTCGTTCCGTCTTACACCACTAGTCGGGCGGAAAAATAATATGATAAAACTAAAAGGCACAACGCTCTATCCGCCTGCTATCAACGATGTGCTTGATAATACGGATTATGTCGAAAATTATATCATCACAGTTCAAAACAGCGATACCGGAACCGATGAAGTAATAGTCAAACTAGGATTAAAATACAAACCAAAATTCGATGCCACTAAAGATCTAAAAGATCGTTTCCGTTCCAGAATACGTGTTGCTCCATCTATCGAAATATTACCCCCAGAAGAAATACAAAGAATTAGTTTCCCCGCAAAAAGCCGTAAACCGATCAAGTTTATTGACAACAGGAAAAAATATGAAAATAAATAGCCCTCAATTCGACGATATTCGCCCTTTTTACGATGTAGAAATTCCACCGGCCATGCAGCGCATAGCCGAAAATCATCTATTCCCGTTGCTTTCATCTTATGTTTATCCACAACGCCCTATCGAAGAAGTCCGATCGATGCTTCATGACATTACAACAATCTCTGAATTTCAGTTCGAAGTAATGAAATCTTTTAATGAACAAGTCTTAGCCAGGAGTATCTCCAATTTTTCATACGACGGCATCAAATTGATCGATAGTAACCGACGCTATTTGTTCATATCCAATCATCGCGATATTGTACTTGACTCAAGCTTGTTACAGTATATTCTTTTCAAAAATGGACACGACACGACCGAAATAACTTTCGGTGCAAACCTAATGTGTACTCCACTCATTATTGACATCGGGAAATCAAACAAAATGTTTAAAGTTGAACGCGAAGGAAGCATGCACTATTTTTACAAAAGCTCACTACTTTTATCTCAATATATTCGCTATGCTTTAACCGAAAAAAATCAGTCCGTTTGGATAGCTCAACGTAACGGGCGGACCAAAGATGGCAATGACTCTACTGATAAAGGAATCATCAAGATGTTTTGTATGAGTAGCCCAAAAGATAAAGTGACTTCACTTACTGCACTAAATATTGTACCTGTTGCTGTCTCTTACGAATGGGAACCCTGTGATACGCTTAAAGCCGTTGAGCTATACAAAAGCAATAAAACAAAATACACCAAAAGACAAGGAGAAGATCTAAATAGTATCCTTACCGGTATATTTCAGTCAAAGGGATGTGTGCACTTCTCTATATGTGAACCTATAACAGAAAAAGATCTCTATGAAATACGGGATTGTACAGACTCCGAGTTCCATAAGCGAGTAGCAACACTTATTGACCGACGCATACTCTCGCATTATCATCTTACCGCTAACAATTTCATTGCTTACGACTTACTCAATAAATCGAATCATTTCAACAACAAATATTCAATTGAACAAAAAGAGTCCTTTCTCCACAATATGAGTCATCTCGAAGAATACCACGTATCAGAACTGGATAGATTAAAAAAAATATTCTTAGGTATTTATGCCAATCCGATTGGCAAAGTACTTACCAACAATGAATTAATATTAGACCACTTTACAAACCACTAAAAAGACTAGAAAATGAAAAAAATTACTTACCTTTTTATCCTCCTATTTTTCACCACAGTCATTTACGCTCAAAGTGACAACAGCCAATACATTGCGCGCTTCCAATCGTTTGTCGTAAGCGTTGAAAAGACTAAAACGATTCCTGCAGACAAGTGGGATTCCCTTAATACCTTATACAAATCATTTCGAATAGAGTTCAAAAAAAAGTACAAAAAGACATTAAACAACTCCGAATACAAAAAATATAACGAACTAAAAGTACGCTATATCAAACAATATTCTTTAAAAAAATTAGGAGGCACTCTTACTAAAGAAGCCGAAACGGTTAAAGGAGCCATCAATGGTGTATTTAAATAAAAAGGGACTCATTTTTTACCACATTACTTAAATACATTTCGGTTTTTATCTGTATCTTTGATTTCGTTATTGATTAAAACTTTCTTATATGGATAAAATGACAACCTTCTTACCCGCCGAATGGTATGAACAAAGTGGCGTACAACTTACATGGCCTCATGCCGGCACCGATTGGAAAAGGATGTTGACAGAAGTACAGGAATGCTTTTTAAAAATTGCACAACATATTGCAGAACGAGAAAATCTACTTATTGTAGCTCCACGGATAGAAGAACCCCGAAAGCAATTGGAAGCCGCGGGACTGGATATGGATCGAGTTCGTTTTATGGAATGCCCTACCAACGACACATGGGCTAGAGATCACGGAGCTATTTCGTTAATAGAAAGAGATGAGACACACTTACTAGATTTCATGTTCAATGGGTGGGGGCTGAAATTCCCTGCCGATTTAGATAACTTAATTGCTCGAAAGACCTGCTTATCGGGATTACTTCATGGAAAATATGTCAATAAAAGAGGTTTTATTCTTGAAGGAGGAAGTATTGAAAGTGATGGAAAAGGCACATTGCTTACCACCGAAGATTGTTTGCTTTCGCCCAATAGGAATGCAGAAATGGACAAAGAAGATATTGAAAAATATTTAATCTCTACCCTCCATCTTAAGAAAGTTCTTTGGTTGCATCACGGTTATTTGGAAGGAGATGATACTGACGGACATATTGACACTCTAGCACGTTTTTGTTTGAATGATACAATTGCTTATGTTCAATGTAATGACAAACAAGATGAGCATTACGAAGAATTGTACTTGATGGAACAAGAGCTCAAGGCATTCAAAACGGCAGAAGGTGGAACGTATCGACTACTACCTCTACCCTTGCCTTCTCCCATCTATATGGAAGGTCTTAGACTACCAGCGACATACGCCAACTTTCTTGTCATCAACGGTGCAGTTCTTTACCCGACCTATCATCAACCAGATAATGACGAGAAAGCACGTTGCATATTACAAGAAGCTTTCCCGCACTATGATATTTATGGAATAGATTGTCGGGCATTAATTAAACAACATGGCTCGTTACATTGTGTGACGATGCAATTTCCAAAAGGAGTTTTGTTATGAAAAAAATTAAAATAGGTATTATCCAACAGCACAACGTCGAAAGCAAGAAAGAAAATTGCAACCGACTTGCAGAAGAGATAAGAAAATGTGCACGAGAAGGAGCAGACTTAGTTGTTTTGCAAGAACTTCACGACACCCTTTACTTTTGCCAAACGGAGAATCCCGATTACTTTGATTTGGCAGAACCAATACCTGGCAATGCGTGCGATTATTACTCGAAACTAGCTGCCGAATGTGGTATCGTACTGGTAACGTCGCTGTTTGAAAAACGTGCTCCCGGGCTCTATCACAATACGGCTGTCGTTTTCGAGAGTAACGGAGATATCGCAGGCAAATATCGCAAAATGCACATACCCGATGATCCGGCCTACTACGAGAAGTTCTATTTTACACCCGGAGATATAGGTTTCGAGCCCATCAATACTTCTATTGGCCGATTGGGTGTTATGGTTTGCTGGGATCAATGGTATCCCGAAGCAGCACGAATTATGGCCCTAAAAGGAGCAGATATACTTATCTATCCCACCGCAATAGGATGGGACAATCACGACACTCCCGAAGAACAACAAAGGCAAACTCAAGCATGGATAACTATACAACGGTCACATGCTGTTGCAAACGGTATACCGGTTGTTTCTGTCAATCGCGTAGGGTGGGAAGGCACATACCCCGATTCGACAGAAGGCATACAATTCTGGGGTAATAGTTTCATTGCCGGACCGCAAGGCGAACTTTTAGTTCATGCAGGTAATGAAGAGAATGAAACGATAGTCACCGAAGTAGACCTTGACCGTTCTGAAAAAGTTCGACGCTGGTGGCCTTTTTTACGTGACCGGCGAATAGACGAATATGCAGATATACTTAAAAGATTTGCACAATAATAATACATATTAAAGAGATGGACAGTAAAACAAGAAAACAATTTCAGAAGTTTCAACAAGAGGAAATGGATGGATATGATATATATCTGAGCTTGGGCAAAAGAGCCAAAGATGCGGAGAATGGGAGAATTCTTGTTGAAATGGCTCATGTAGAACTCAACCATGCCGCTTATATTAAAAAGTATACCGACTTAGACATCTTGCCCAACAAAAAGAAAGTACTACTTTATCGATTCACTGCATGGATATTTGGTCTTACTTTTGTTCTCAAGATGTTAGAACGGAATGAGAAACTCACTTCAAATATTTATAAACAATATCCAGAGCTCATGAGCTTTTCAAAGGAAGAAGATGAGCACGAAGATCAACTTATCAGATTAGTCAACGAAAGCCGCCTTAAATATATAGGCTCCATTGTTCTTGGACTTAACGATGCTTTGGTAGAATTTACGGGGGCTCTTGCCGGTTTCACATTGGCATTGAGTAACTCCAAATTAATAGCTCTAACAGCCAGCATTACAGCCATTGCGGGAGCCTTAAGCATGGGTGCCTCAGAGTATTTGTCGAACAAGACAGAAGGCAACAGCATGTCACAAGCTGTTACCTCAGCCGTCTATACGGGCTTAGCATTCATTATCACCGTTATAGCCCTGATTTCACCTTTTGCCTTTATCGCTACTCCTATCTATGCACTAATCCTGACATTGACTATAGCAATACTTATCATAGCCCTATTTAATTTTTATTATGCAGTCGTTTGTGATAAATCTTTTCACAAACGATTTGCCGAAATGGCTATTATCAGTTTTTCTATCGCAGCCATTAGCTTCTCTCTAGGATACCTACTTAAAATATTTACCGGAATAAATGTCTAAACTTGTTCTTGGTAGAATCAAGAATATTATATTTAACCATCAATTTTTAAAAAAAAGCATTATGAAAACAGCATTAAAAGGAAATGATGTAGAGCTCTTTGGAGAATTTATTCAAAAAGGCTCATTGGCTCCAAATTTTACTTTAACAAAAGGAGATTTAAGCAAATACAATTTAAACGACGGAAGTGGAAAATATTTGTTATTGAACATATTCCCGAGTATCGATACATCTGTTTGTTCGGCGTCTGTCAGAAAGTTCAACCAAATGGCTTCTGAGATGAAAGATACGACCGTTCTCTGTATTTCAAAAGACTTACCTTTCGCCCAAAGTCGTTTTTGTTCCGTTGAAGGAATCAGGAATGTGACCGCTTTGTCCGATTTCCATTTTAGTTCCACTTTTGGAAAAGACTACGGCGTACTTATTCTCGACAGTCCGATGAGCGGATTACTAGCTCGTGCGGTCGTCGTTATTTCGCCCGATAAGAAAGTAATTTACTCCGAACTGGTACCTGAAATTACACAAGAACCAGATTATCAATCGGCACTATTAGCACTTAAGCATTAATAAAAAAAGCGACGGTTCATTCATTTTATAGTAATGAGACCGTCGCCTTTTTTATTTCAGAAACTGTATACACACTGGTTTACTTACTTTAATACGTTGAGAAGTATCTCTTAGCAAACCATTTTTCTTATTAATAGAAAATACTTCAATCTCATTACTGTCACGACAAGCCACCAGAAGGTATTTACCATTTGGAGTAATATTGAAGTTCCGAGGGTGAATACCAGTTCGTTGGTAACCAACTTTGGCCAACATCCCCGTTGTTTGGTTTATCTTGAAAATACTTACTCCATCATCCTTCAGACGATGAGAAGTATACAAAAACTTTCCATTGGGACTAATATGAATATCGGCACTGCCATGTCCACCGCCATCATATGCAACAAGCGCTTGAATCTCTTTTAATCTTCCTGCGGTATAAGAGAAAGTGGTGACCACATCTCCCAATTCATTAATCAAGTACGCATATTTGCCATTTTTACTGAAGACAATATGGCGAGGTCCCCTACCTTTCTCTCCTTTGTATATAATAAGCTCATTCGAAAGAAAAGGTTGTTTGTTGAGATAATCAGCTCGGTTATTCACCTCGAAACGATAAATACAATCATTGCCCAAGTCATCAGCCACAAGATATTTTCCATCAGGAGTGAGGCGAACGCAATGCAAATGCGAGACAGTTCCTTGTTCGTTACCGCTAAAGCAAAAATGTTGACTTTGCCGGCAAAGGGAACCGTCTTTAGCAATAGGGAATACGCTGATATCGCCACCGGTATAATTGGCCGTTACTACTTGTTTGCCGTTTGTCATAATAAAACAGGGATCTGCCCCATCCGATTGGGCATCCTTACCTTTTTTCGCTCCAATCTTTTCGTCAACAGTTGTCTGAGAGTTAATCAAAGAGAGTTTTCCCCTAGATTTATCTAACCGATAAGCAATAGCACTTTGTCTCCCATCGTTATATTCACTTACCGAATAAGCAAACTTATTATTATCTGTTGCTACTACAAAAGACGGATTACCCGCTTGCACAGAACTTACCATCGCAGCTTTTCCGGTTTCTTGATTAAAACGATAAACATAAACTCCTTTAGATGTACTACCTTCGGTATATGTGCCTACCAACATCGTAAGTTCACTGTTCGAAGAAGACTTTTGGGGCTTTTGTGCATGAACAACACCTGTTCCTACAATCAAAGCCATTAATAATAAATAATGCTTATACATACTGCCGTTTAATTTGTTGCAGCAAAGATAATACAACACTAAACACTATAAAAGTAAAATTTATTATTTTCTTATAATTCTATCTTATCCAATATTCCATTTAACCAAGCAAGAGCAATGCCATAATTAGTCATTGGTATATGTTGCCGACGAGCTTGTTGCAAACGGCTCAACATGAATTTCCTATTGAACATACAAGCTCCACAATGAATAACCAAATCATATTTCGACAAATCTTCAGGGAAATCACTTCCCGCAGTAATGTCAATATGCAGCCCATCTCCTATCTTTTCTGCCAAAAGACGTGGAATCTTCACCCTACCTATATCTTCATTGAGTGGAGCATGGGTACAAGCCTCAGCAATCAATACCCGAGACTTAGAAGTCAATTGCCCGATAGTAGCGGCACTTTTCACAAAATAATCAATATCCCCCTTGTAAGCAGCAAAGAGCACAGAGAAAGAGGTTAATTTGCTTTCGACAGGTTTTCGTTCATAAACGGTTTTAAACACTTGCGAATCTGTAATAATCAAGTTCGGAGCACTGGATAATGCTTTCAATGTACTATCCAATTTATCAGTCGTACAGCACATCACTAAGCATTTCTTATCCAACAACTCCCTCATGGTTTGCACTTGGGGCAATATAAGCCTTCCTTTCGGAGCTTGAATATCTTGAGGCATCACCAGCAATACCAAATCTCCTTCGCCTACCAGATTTTGGGTGATGATTTGTGAGCCAAAATCTTCAGGCATTTTTTCAATGATAGCCTGCCGTACTTCTTCCATGCCTCTTTTTTGTTTGGCACTAACGACTAAAGGTTTGACGCAGCACAGTTCCTTTATATTCATTACGGCTTTATGGACATCCGAAAGTATATCCGCTTTATTCAATAGAAGGATAATCGGTATTTTCTTTGCTTCCAGACGCTTCATCCACTGCAATTCTTGTTGCATATCTTCTCCACAGAAAAGTAAAGCTATATCAGCTTTTTCAAGAGCCTTTTCGGTTCGTTTTACTCTTTGTATACCCAACGTTCCTTCATCATCAAACCCTGGAGTATCTATAAATAAGCAAGGACCTATACCATGAATCTCCATTGATTTCATCACAGGATCGGTCGTTGTTCCTGCCACATCTGACACAAGAGCAACATCTTGTCCCGTCAAAGCATTTATCATCGACGATTTTCCACAATTTCTTCTACCTAAAAGCAGAATATGCAGTCGGTTCGAATAAGGTGTATCATTCAAGCTCATATCGTTTAAAATCTAAAATCACGTTGGCATTCCTCCATTTGTTTTAAATGTAGCATAGCAATCTCTCTAACCTTCGGATTAGGTATTTTCTGCATTTCCTCCTCAATCATTTTCTCACCCTCGCGCCGAGTAGATTCCGAAGCATAGTCCATTAAATACTCTTTGAGTGTCATCAAGGCATTCGGGCTACAACAATTACCTATTTGTCCGGCCTTAACTAATGCCATAAACCGATCGCCTGTTCTTCCCGCCCTATAGCAGGCAGTACAGAAACTAGGAACAAACCCTCTCTTCATCAACCAGGATACTACTTCATCAAGAGTACGTTTGTCATTGGTATCAAATTGCGCTGTATCTTCCTCCCCATCTGCTTCGCTATAACCACCCACACTGGTACTCGAAGCACCGCTAATTTGAGAAATACCTATCTCGAGAACTTTTTCTCTAGTAGCCTTCGATTCGCGGGTTGAAACAATCATGCCGGTATAAGGCACAGCCAAACGGATAACCGCTACAATATGGCAAAACATATCATCGGGAACGGCATTTGGGAAATCTTGCGGATTAATATCATCGGCAGGACGAATACGAGGCACACTGATAGTATGAGGTCCCACACCAAAGGCGGCTTCCAAATGCTCGGCGTGCATCAATAATCCGACTAAATCATATCTATAGGAAGTTAATCCAAACAATACGCCGCAACCTACATCGTCAATACCACCCTGCATGGCACGATCCATTGCTTCGGTATGGTATGCATAGTTGCTTTTTGGCCCCGCAGGATGAAGCCGTTCGTAATTTTCTTTATTGTAAGTCTCTTGAAACAAGATATAAGTACCAATTCCGGCATCTTTCAACTTTCTATAATTCTCTACTGTTGTGGCGGCAATATTTACATTGACTCGCCGAATGGCACCATTCTTATGGTGAATGTCATAAATGGTACGAATCGACTCAAGCAAATATTCCATCGTATTTATATGGGGATGTTCACCCATTTCAAGAGCCAAACGTTTATGTCCCATATCCTGTAAGGCTACCACCTCTTTACGTATTTCATCTTGAGTTAGTTTCTTACGAGAAATATGATGGTTCTTGGCATGATAAGGACAATAAATGCAACCGTTCACACAGTAATTGGACAAATAGAGCGGTGCAAACATAACAATTCGGTTGCCATAGAATTTCTTCTTCATTTCTTTGGCAAGATGATAAATACGATTAATCAAATCGGGTTGATCACAACAGAGCAACAGAGCTGCTTCTCGATGCGTAAGCCCTTTACACAAAGCAGCCTTATCGATGAGTTGTTCTATTAAAGCCCGATTGTTCTTGTTCGCTTGCGCATAGTCCAGCGTTTCTAAGATTTCTTCATGGTTGATGAATTCGTCAGCCTTACATGACTTTACATTATACATCTTTTTAAACAGATTTAGTTTGACGGTTATTTATATGTTGATAATCCCCTCTATCTACAGCAACTTCATAGCCTATTGCCGCCAATTGCTTTCTAAGCATCGACAGTCCTTCGGCAGCTTCGGCTTTAAGAAAAGCTTTATCATTATACAGTTCATATTTCTTACGGTCGGCTCTAGGCGATAAATTTGGCATTACTACGTTGGCACCCGCAAGTATGCCATGTTCCCGCCCTTTTTTATCCAAAGTAGCCAGTGCGGTAGTTGCCGGAATCAGCGCATCGGGATTCATCAATCGGAAAACAGAAAGAAGTTTTAGTGTCATCTCCACACTACCGGGTTGTTCATTGCCGAAAGGAGTATCGCGATGAGGTACAAATGGGCCGATACCTATCATTTGTGGATGAAGTCGTTCAATATACTTGATATCCTGTACCAGATGATCTATCGTTTGGTGCGGGCTGCCTATCATCATACCCGTCCCAATTTGGTAACCTATTTCTTTCAACCATTGCAAACACTGCAACCTGTTTTCTATTGACATCTCCTTAGGATGTATGCAACGGTAATGCAAAGCATCGAATGTTTCGTGTCGCAATAAGTACCTATTTGCTCCTGCCCGATAAAATCGTAGATAAGCATCACGAGTTTTTTCGCCCAACGATAATGTGATGGCACAATCCGGATAGGCCGCCCGAATAGAGGCAATTATATCTTCCACCCAATCGTCTGTCTCAGCAACATCTTCCCCTCCCTGAAGAACAAAAGTCCGAAATCCTAAAGCATAACCTTTTGCGCAGCAATCCAATATGATAGATTTACTTAATCTATAGCGCTCTACATTGACGTTTCCTTTTCGAATGCCACAATACAAGCAATTGTTGCGGCAGCAATTACTTATTTCAATAAGCCCTCTGATATATATTCGATTTCCAAAACGAGACAAAGTTACCTTTCGGGCTTCGTCATGCAAATAGTTTGTTACCTCTGCATCCGTACAAGCCAACAGTTCCCTGTATTCTTCAACAGAAAGGGTCTGTTTGTCTCTAAGTCTGTCAATCACGATTCGCATACGTGTCTTCTTTTTCTTCCAATGCTTTCGTCAGCCTCCGTTTGCCCGAAGCAAAATCGTTATAAGTACAAGGGCCGGTAATACAACCTCCCTCACAGGCCATCACTTCAATAAATACACTGGATGATTTCTTTATCTTGGCCGTAGCCCGCAGTAACCCTATATTCTTTTTATTAATATCAGCTATCTGCAACACGCTTAGTTTATCATCCTTCAAATATGCTTTCACAGCTTGAGCCACACCTCCCGACTGGGCAAACCCATGAGCTTCGCGCACAGCTACTTCATCCAATCGATACGGTTCGACTTGTTCAAAATGAATATCGAACCCCGAGATAATCGATGCAATTTCTTCAAAAGTCAACACAAAATCCACGTGTTCATCACGCTTCATCTCCTTACGCTTTGCCGCACACGGACCGATAAACGTTATTTTTGCATCCGGATACTTCATTTTTGCTGCTTTAGCCGTATAATACATAGGTGAGCGGGTTTCCGAAACAAACTCCGTCATACTTGGAATATGCTTATTCACCAATTCGATATACGAGGGGCAGCACGAAGTCGTCATAAACGGTTTACCTTCAGAAAGCCTATCTTGCAATTCCTTCGCTTCACGCCGGGTGGTTTCCATAGCCCCTTGTGCCACTTCGACGATATCGGCAAAGCCTACTTCTTTCAAAGCGCCGTATACTTGTTCAACCGTCGCATTGAATTGCCCCAACATAGCAGGGGCTACAATCGCTATCACTTTCTCCTTACGCCGAATAGCTTCAAGTACATCGAAAGCCTGCGACAATTCAAAAACAGCACCGAAAGGGCAGGCGTTGAGGCATTTCCCACAATAAATGCATTTGCTTTCATCAATATGCTGCATCCCATTCTTATCACGACTTATAGCCTTCACCGGACAAGATTCTTCGCAAGGCACCGGCATATAGACAATAGCATGATAGGGACAACTGCGAAGGCAAGTGCCACAATTGATGCAAGCATCATGATCAATCCGGGCCTGTCCATTTTTCTTGAATTGAATTGCTTCTTTCGGGCAATTCACATAGCAACTGCGAGCCACACAACCATAGCAAAGATTCGTTATTTCATAGTTGATATGAACACACGATGAACAAGCCTCGTCTATCACACATAGAATATTTTCTTTCTTCGATTCTTTCCGGTCTATGGCAGCTTGTGCATATTTCGAAAGCGGATCAAGTTCATCTTTTTCGTCAGTCATATCAAATCCCAACAAAGGCAAACACTTATATTTCCAAACAGCACGTTCCTTATGCACACAACAACGTCCCAAATGTTTCGAACTTCGTGGACTCAATTCAATAGGCAAACGATCAATTCTTTCCACTAATTCACCCTTCTTCCAAAGACTCACAAGATTGGCCAGCAACTTGTGACGTACTATCATTACATTGTTTAAAAAAGCCATAATACCGTTAATAATTGCGACAAAGATACAGATAAGGTTCCTTATAAGCCCAATAAGTACACGAATAATTTTTATTTGAGGTTGTTAAGTTTGAAACTATTCGAAAAGAGATACAATAATTGCAAAATCGAAGTTATTATTACATCTAAAATAAAAATATCGCTAAAAGAGTTCCAATGCTTCAAAACAATTACTACCTTTGTCCCAACTTACAAAGCAAAAAGGGCTTGACCGGTTTTGACAGCGGGCAGAAGAGGTATGTAAGCATGCAGTGCGTCGGTGATTTGCACTTTAATCTCAGTTATCAAGAATTTATCTGGCAACAATAATTACGCTCTCGCAGCCTAGTTGAAGTATAGTAGACTGGTTTAATTTCGGCATTAGATGCCGGAACGGGATGTCACTCAAAAGCTCTTGTTCCGAAGCGTTTGACACAGTGGCACAGCAAAATCGGGAATAGTTTTAGCCTTTTCTCGGGGCCTTAACGAAACTAAAGAGGATAAGGTGTGGGTTGGTGGCTCTGGTCTTGCCCATGCTCGAAAATCGAAGGCAGAGATAAGCATGTAGAAAGCTTATTGCTTCCTCGTTTGGACGAGGGTTCGAATCCCTCCAGGTCCACCCGAACTAAGAGGTCACTTACAGAAAATAAGTGACCTCTTAGTTTTTTTATACCCAGATAAATAGCGAAGCCCATTTGCGATAATAATAATAAACCGGCTCCCATTTAGAAAATTCCTTAGGGAGCATACGCCATTGGCAATCCGTCTTTACAAAAAAAAATGGCATTCCAGATTATCCGTAAATTATATTTCCGCTTTCTTTTTTGCAGGTTTAATACTTTTGTTATATATTGCCACTCGATTTCCGTTAAATCTGTTTGATACATCTTTCTTTTAGTTTAGTCACTTCAAGGAAAGGAACTATCCTACTGATACGGAAACCATTTAAAAATATTTCAACTGATTTTAAACAAGGACGAGAAAGAAGACTAATTAAAACTTAATAATTATGATATTAACATTATTGAAAAATGCTTTATCAGCCAAAGCATTAATTGGATTTAGAACCAAGGATTTAGAATGGGGAGAGACCATTATCGGTTACATAACAGAAATTAATCAAGATGATTTTACCGTAAATGAAATTGATGAATTTGGGATGTTTATTGGGAAAACGACATTTAACATTGAAGATGTATTGCACATTGAATACAATGATATATACCAAAAAGGACTAGAATTCATTGTAAAAAAAGGAGTATCACTAAATATTGACAATAGAATTACAATTTGGAATGATAGTTACAAATTGAACACACATTTTCAATATTTAAAGGAAAAACAAATACTGACTACTTTTTTCCTTTCTGAAGATGATTATGTAATTGGTTTTGTCCATGATTTCAATCAAGAATGTATTATTATCAATGCTGTTACAAAAGACGGGATGTTTGACGGCTTTTCATGCTACAAAACTACAAATTTTATCGGAATAAGATATAATGGATTATTTGAACAAAAAATCAAACTTCTTTTTGACAACATAAATATTAAAGACAAATCAATTATTTATCTATAATTTTACTCGTCAATTGTCGGTACTCCTGCTCATACAGTTTGTAATTTCTATCCTTTGCCACCTCCGTATGACACCATACCGCACTATCACACAATAGGTTAACGATACACCGTATACAACGCCAGCAAAAAGAAGCCCAAAAATCGACTCGAGAGCATACTGTAGGGCTCTTATTTTCAGCGGACCTCTGCTTAGAATCATTCTAAACGACAGCCTACAGGTATCTGAAAGCTAGTTTTATACATAAGCGAGTATACTGCATCCTTTTTTAAAAAGCACCTCATCCCAAAAGTTTTCTATAATACTTTTGGATGTAAAAGAAGTGAAAAAGTTTAAGTCTGAAAAGACTCGCCAGCCTGCTTTTATGTAGTCAAAATACGATAAGAATATATTTGAGTTCGGGATAAGAACTCAGATATATCGTTGCGACTGCGGCGATCTATTCCAACAAAATCATGTTCCAATTTGTGCATTATCTGTACGTCCCTATTATGCTGTTACAACGAAAGCCATAATGCTTTATTCAAAAGGTTTTTAAGCGCTTCATGAGACCTTTTTGCAAGGGCGAAATCTGTAAAACATACGGATGAAAGTTGGCTCATATAAGAAAGACTTTATATCTTAATCCTAAGAAAAGTGTCGTTCCATATATGTGATTCGATCAACTCACATATGTGATTCGATCGTTCCATATATGTGAGTTGATCGAATCACATATATGGAACGACAAAACCTTAATGAGCCGGCAGAAATAGCTTAAATGCAACAACTATGATTCAATAAGATGTGTACAAAACACCTTCTTGCAGAGAAAAAGAACCGGAGCACTTCCACGTAGAAGCAGTAAGCAAAGGAGCTTCTACACGGT
>JAAYUD010000064.1 GCA_012517855.1 Bacteroidales bacterium | reverse complement strand
GATAAGGCTGTTGCTAAAGTTGTAGAGAGCATTAAAGAAATCTCTGAAACTGTTGGCGACGACTATGGTAAGATCGAACAAGTTGCTACTTTATCTGCCAATAATGATGCTACTATCGGTAAATTGGTTGCTGATGCAATGAAGCAGGTAACCAAAGATGGTGTTATCACTATCGAAGAAAGCAAAGGAACAGATACGACTGTAGGTCATACGGAAGGTATGCAGTTCGATCGTGGTTATCTTTCTCCTTATTTTGTAACAGATGCTGAGAAGATGCTCTGCGAGATGGAGAAACCTTATATTCTGATTTACGATAAGAAGATTTCCAATTTAAAGGAATTCTTACCTATATTGGAGCCTGCAGTACAAACGGGTCGTCCATTATTGGTTGTTGCAGAAGATGTTGATAGCGAAGCACTGACCACATTGGTTGTAAACCGTTTGCGTTCGCAATTGAAGATTTGTGCTGTTAAAGCTCCCGGCTTTGGCGATCGTCGCAAAGAGATGCTCGAAGATATCGCTACATTGACCGGCGGTGTTGTTATCAGCGAAGAGAAAGGTTTGAAACTAGAACAAGCTACAATCGAAATGCTTGGTACAGCCGAGAAAGTAACGATTAATAAAGATAATACTATTATCTTGAATGGTAATGGTGACAAACAAGCTATCAAAGATCGTTGTGAGCAGATTAAGGCTCAGATCAAAGAGACTAAGAGCGACTATGATCGCGACAAACTGAAAGAACGTTTGGCTAAGTTGTCGGGTGGCGTTGCTGTCATTTATGTTGGCGCAGCTTCTGAAGTTGAAATGAAAGAGAAGAAAGATCGTGTTGACGATGCTCTTTGTGCAACTCGTGCTGCTATCGAAGAAGGTATCTGCCCTGGTGGTGGTGTGACTTATATTCGTGCTGCCGAGAAATTGGAAGGTATGAAAGGTGATAATGTCGACGAGACAACCGGTATTCAGATTGTACGCCGTGCCATTGAAGAACCTCTTCGTCAGATTGTAGAAAACGCAGGCAAAGAAGGTGCTGTTGTTGTTCAGAAAGTACGCGAAGGTAAAGGTGACTTTGGCTATAATGCTCACAAGGATGTTTATGAAAACATGCACGCAGCAGGTGTTATTGATCCGGCTAAAGTAAATAGAGTTGCTCTTGAAAATGCAGCTTCTATTGCAGGTATGTTCTTGACAACAGAATGTGTTATTGTAGAGAAGAAAGAAGATAAACCTGAAATGCCAATGGCTAATCCCGGTATGGGTGGCATGGGCGGCATGATGTAGTTTTAAAGAGCTACTTTGCTATAGCATAAAATTCATAGATTATATTTGTAGGGAACCAAGACGGCGGTGTTTTGGTTCCCTTTTTTTAGTTGAATTTCTGACAGAATGTCCGAATGCTTTTTTGTCACATCATGACTTCTCCGATGCAGAGTAGTACCGCCAGACTGTAGATGATGAAATAGGGAGCTCGCTTCCAAGAGGCAATAAAGAGACAGCCACTGATGATGAAAGTGTAAATGGATAGTAATAAATAACGGTCGAATATCATATATCCGGCTCTGTAAACTAACCAATAACCAATGATGGGCAATATTAGACAAATAGCAGACAGTGTATAGCTGTTGACTGAGAAGAGCTTTTCCGTGAGTCGATGTGAACGGTGCCCTAAAGAATCTTTCCAATGTACTACTATGCAACTCATCATATAGGCTGTTGGCAGCATCAGCGGCAATAAATAGTTGAGGTCTTTCTGAGGTGCGGCCGATATTAAAATGAATTGTAACAATAGCCAGACGAAACTGGATAGATATATTTGTTTGTCTTTCAGTTGCTTGATCCAGAAAGGCAGTATCAACGACGTAAAAAATAAGAGTGTCCAAACTCCCATATTCCATAATAGGGGAGTATAGAAATACCAAGGATGGTGATTGGCGGTAGTCCATAGCAAGCATCTTTTTCCGAACATGTATCGATAAGGTTCGTTGTTCATCACATCGAGATGCAGGTAAGGAACACAATATAGCATCAGCGCAATAACGAGAATAATAAGTATTTGTCTCCATCTTCTCCATTCAATAGGCTGATAAAACAAGATGAAAATGATACCAAAAGGCAATAATAATAGAGAGAATGAGAGCCATTGGCTGCAAAGATAGGAGAGCCCTAAACATAAGCCGCCCAATATGGCCGACAGATAAGTGCCTTGATGTTCTTTGAAAGTACAAAAAATAAAAAATAAAGCTCCCGCCATTGCTGCATGACAACAGAGTGCCTCGGATGGAATCCTACCGAAAAGAATAAATCGGTATCCGGTACAGAGCAATAGGGCTGCAATCCATGCAAAATCTTCACGTCGTGAGATCTCTTTTCCCAATAGGTAACTGAAGAAAATAAAAATAGTGGCCGACGCTGCAGCAATAAGGCGGTGGGTCATCACCACTTCGTAAGATTCTTTTCCGAAAAAGATAGTGCGGTTATTGAGAAAGAAGGTGACGATGCATATTGCGAGCAACAGTATGGTGTGTAGTATGCTATATAAATCATTTCGTTTCATAATGCAAAAGTAATGAAATTTTTTGTTACTTTTGTGGCACTAAAATAAAAAGATAAAATGAGAAGTTTTGCATCGGATAACAATTCGGGCGTACATCCAATGATTATGGATGCTATTGTTCGAGCTAATTCAGATCATGCAGTGGGATATGGAGACGATCCGTGGACAGCAGAAGCTGTAGAGACGATTCGCCAAGCATTTACTCCCGATTGTGATGTCTATTTTGTATTTAACGGAACCGGTAGTAATGCGGTAGCTTTGCAAACCATTACTCGTCCTTTTAATTCGATTTTGTGTGCCGAAACGGCCCATATCGTAATAGACGAGTGTGGTGCTCCTGCGAAAATGACAGGCTGCCATATCTGTTCTATCCCTACTCCGAACGGTAAATTGACTCCAGAGTTGATAAAACCGCATTTAGTAGGTTTTGGCGAACAGCATCATTCGCAACCGGGTGCTATCTATTTGTCCGAATGTTCGGAGCTGGGAACCATTTATACTCCTGAAGAACTGAAAGCAATTACCTCATTGGCGCATCAGAATGGGATGAAAGTTCACATGGACGGTGCTCGATTGGCTAATGCTTGTGCTTCGCTACATCTTTCGTTCAAGGCATTGACTGTAGATGTAGGTATTGATGTCTTGTCGTTCGGTGGAACCAAAAATGGGTTAATGCTCGGGGAGTGTGTCATCGTGTTTGATGAAGAGGCTAAGAAATATGCCAAATTCTTCCGCAAGCAGTCGGCACAGTTGGCTTCTAAACTCCGTTACTTGTCATGCCAGTTTACGCCTTATCTCGAAACGGGAATTTGGTTGACTAATGCCCAACATGCCAATGCAATGGCTCAGAAATTATATAGTGCTTTGAACCAATTCCCTAACATTCGTTTCACACAAAAGGTTGAAAGTAATCAGCTTTTTATGACAATGCCTCGTCCGCTTATAGAATACTTGCAAGAGAAATATTTCTTTTATATCTGGAATGAGGCGAATAACGAAATTCGGCTTGTTACTTCGTTTGATACAAAACCAGAAGAAATAGACGAGCTGGTTCAAGCAGTTGAAGCATTTAATAAATAGCGGTTATTTGATATCGGCTATCGGTATTTCAATCTCGCCGAGGTCTATCATCGCATTTATAATGCTGAGTTTCTGATAATGATATAGGTCTTCTGCACAAATCTCTTTTTCGTGTAGAAGACCTTGATCTATAAGATACGCTCGCCGGGTACCTTTCAACAAAGGATGTGCAGGAGTACTCCACTCATTGCCATCAAAGAGCGCAATGTTGCTGAAACTCGTATCCGTAAGCAACCCTTGTCGTACAATTAAAATTTCATCCGCTTCAGCTTTTCGGGCAGACAATTGCAAGAGCCGACTTCTGTCTATACTTTTGTAAGAATAGTCTATTTCGTTATCTTGTACTAGTTTTAAAGATTGTATGCAACGCCTTGTATATGAGGTGTAACTGGTATCTACAATCTTGCTGTCATAAACGATTCGACATTTTATTTCCCCTGCCAGATTAGGACTGTTGATGTATTGTTTCAAGTCTATGGGTTTGCTATTCCCAAAGAAATGTTGGATCGTTTCATTCATTCGTCTATTATGATACTCTAATAAACGAATCTTTCCATCTGATATTTGAATTGTTTCAATAAATTGGCACATATATTTTTTGTTTCATTTCATTATATTCATCCACAACGTCGCTTTGGAAAGTAATGCCTCCTCCACTCTTATATACCTTTTTCCCCTCTTCTTGCTGTTCCACAAAGCGAATCATCACTGCGCTGTCCAAATTGTATCCGTCAAAAGATCCCATAACTCCCGAATAAAAACGTCGATCATAATGTTCCGCTTCTTCAATAATCTGTGTCGTCTTCAGCTTAGGGGCTCCTGTGATAGAACCTGCCGGAAGCAACTTGAAGAACAGCTCTCCCAAATGTCGATTAAATTCTTTGGGCAACGTTCCGCATATTTCAGAACTCGTTTGTAGTATTGGTCCTCGGATTGTTTCGAGTCTATCTGTATATCGATATTTTGTTACTTGGACATGTTCTGATACCATACTCAAATCGTTTCTTATTAAATCGGTAATAGTGGCATGTTCTGCCGCTTCTTTTATGTCGTCCATGAGTATTTGTTCTGCATTAGGAAGGGTTGCGTCTATTGTTCCTTTCATCGGATAAGACGAAATCTTATTTCCTTTGATGCGAACGAATATTTCGGGAGAGAAAACGACAAACATATCTTTAACCCACAACTTGTATTTTGCTTTTGCCAGACAGTAGATTTCTTTTAGCGAAAGATTTGTTGCAATAGGAGTAGAGCAAGTCAAATTAGTCAGAAAGCTATTTCCTTTTAAAATGTTTTTCATCACTATATCGAATGATTGTTCGTATTGGTCGAAATCTTCTGGAAATGTTTGCCATTGCATTCGAGAGACCATTTCAGATTTTTCTTGTTCGGTTGTCGTGCCATTCTCGTTTGTCATTTCATTGAAGCGATATATAACTTCTTCAGAGTTGACATTCTCTATCTTCTCAATGTAAATATGTTGTTGTTTGTAGTCTACAAAAAAGACGAATGGTTGGTGTTTAGCTCCCCATTCGTTCATTAGTTCAATAGCATTATTGCGATCTTTGTATATCATAACGAGTACAAAGGTGAGAAAAAAATGAGTGATGACCGAATGTTTCTATCAAATTCGACGTGCGGCATTAGAGAATCTCAATAGCAATAAGTTCTCACATCAAATAGCAGCTTATAAATGGAATTGTAGTTCGTATTGTTCCGTAATGTAAGTCGACAAATTGTGATATAGACTTTTCATTTCGTCCAGATTGGGAGTGTTATTATTTCTCCATCTTTCTACTACAGGCTCTGTGCGATGGAATATCTCTTTTTCGACAGGAGCTAGCCGCTGCATAATACCATCTCCTTGTTTATTGTATAATACTTCCCAATGGAGATATTTCTCGCTACCATTCCCTTCGTGATAACTGAATACTTTGGCTTTCAAACGATCGACTTTCTCACCTAATGGCGTGTTGGTTTCTTTGGAGGTAGAAGTAAGTAATCGAGGTAATAGTTCGTCGGCTCCCTTAACCCATACGGGAAATGCAACGCTGACAGGTGGATAGCCCAGTACTGTCCACATGGTGGTCAACTCTGGATTTTCGCCGGGTTTCACTCCCTGTACTACCACGGATGAGGCTGATGAATGGCGCGGAATAAAGTCTTGGTCGACAAACCAACCGCTGGCTTCCGGCTTGTTGTAATGTCCGTCTCGTAAGTCAATTCCCAAAAGAGGGTTAACGAAAGAGCGTGATAGATCACTGAATATCCATTCCGGTGTAATATCTTGGTTGGATGAGGCTATATTAAGAGCATTTGTGTCAGTTAGATAACGTACGTATCCGGCTCCTTTGTCTTTGTCTCCCATGAAAGAGAAGTTGGTGCGGGCGATATATCCGTTTGGAGCAGTCTTGGGGTCGTTTGCGTCATAATAAGTGTAGCGATAACTTCCTATTTCGAACATGGCGGCTCCACCCTGTGCGTCAATTACGCCAATATTGGCTTCAATATTGCTTGGTTTGGCAATCGTATCTAAAAAATGCTTGAAGTCGGCCACGGTAGCACAGGTAGCCAATGCTCGATAGAGCACTCTTCCATTGGCTGTGCCGCGATCATCATCTTTGACGTCCCTTTCAATATTGTACGATTGGGTGTTCATGATAGAGAATCCCGCGCTGTTGGTGCCTATCCATACTTCGGTAGGATGTTTTGCACTGCTGTTCACTATTCCGATAAAAGAATATTTCTCTCCTTTAAAATACTTCACACTGTTTTGTAGAAAGTCTGTATCGCGATGCTTCCAAAGTAACGGACGTCCGTCGGGAGTGGCACGTCCCGATATGACAGCCGAAGTGCATGCATTACTTTGATTAAATGAGCAGATGATTATAATAAGTAGGAGAAGTATCTTTTTCATCTCAGATTATTTTATTAACGTTGAGTTTGAAGTGTGAATTGTCGTTGGTCGCCTGTATTGCCATTTTGCTGGCAAACAGTAATGGCGAAACTTACCTGTCCGTCTCGAAGGCCTTTATAACCGTATACGCTTGCAGTGTAGCGGATTCTCTGTCCGGGTTTTAACTGATCTATAAGCACCGCTTTTGAAACACCAACCTTTGGATTGGAGAGTGTGATATTCGGATATATATTGTATAGTACTTGGTTTCCCGAATTATATAGTTCGAATATCAGTTTACAGAACTCACCAGACTGGATAATGTGGTCATTGTTCTCGTCAACAAAACGAATGTTCTGAATCATTACGGGTAAGAATGGGGTAGCATCCTTGTAAATCGAGCGCCCTTGATTATAAGTATTGTCTGTCTCTGAGTTTGTCTCGGGATAAGAATTTTCAGGCTGTTGGTAAGTACGTGGTGGAACAGACTGTTGTTGACTTTCGTGAGGAGTCGATACGGCATTGCCTATCGCTGCACCTGCTATTGTTCCGACCACATTACCTATTGCCCATCCCGTAAAACTATCTGAACTACTGCCAATGATGGAACCTACCATGCCTCCGGCTTGAGCGCCTACAAGGATAGCTCCCGGATTACCTTGCATACCTGCTGTTCCACATGCAGCGAGCGATATGCTTAAGCTTAATATCAATAACTTTTTCATGTTCTACTTTGTTTGTGAGACTATCGCAAATATACTTTGAATTTGCTTCTAATGTCTTCTTTTTGAGATGATTTAACATCTTAGTGATGATTTATTCCCCAGCCGAATAAAGCAAAGTCTCCTTTGCAAGGATCGTCTGGCCAAACTAAACGAAGAGCGTTTGTTATTTCAATGGCTTTAGATAGCGAACTACCTGCTTTAGAGATGATGCCCAGTCTTAGAGCTTCTTGCATGACATGAGTATCAGCCGGTATAATTAATTCTTTTTTATCTATCCAATTCCATAAACCGACATCGACTGCCGAGTTGTCGCGTACCATCCATCTGAGAAACATGTTTACTCGTTTACAGCAGGAGTGCATATCTTTTGGTATCAGATTCCTTTCTGAAGAACAATCGGCAAAGGCTTCAACAATGGCTTTCAAAGGATGAACACCTTTTTCATACTGCAATTTGATGTAAGTTCCTATTGAACCGTACCGATCTATTATATTCTTGATCTGAGAAAAGAATGCTCTCATGTCGGCATACGAATAGAATCGATAAAACTTTTCATTTGATTCGGGAAATGAAAAGTTAAATCTCTCTTGTTTGATCCATGCCGCCGGCTTGTTTTCCATCAATTGGCAGATCTCTTCTATCTTTCGGAGTATCTGAGGACGTCCTCCAAAAGCCAGAGAGGCAGCGATTAATGCAATGACTTCTACATCATCCGGTAGCGAATAGCGATGTATGAATTGTGCCGGATCACCATCAAGAAAGGCTGTCGTTTCATAGTGCTCCGCCAATTCTTTTAACTGATATTTCAACGCTTCTTCCATATATGTACACAAAGATAGTTTAATTTCGAGTCTTACTTTTTATTTATTCTTTAAAATTCTTATTTTTGTATCCAAATAGAAGAATAAAAGAGATGAACAGATTATTGCTAAGTGCTCCATCGGGTATATCGACAGATATATTGCTGCCTGCTTCCAAAAGTATCTGCAACAGGGTTCTGATTATTCATGCTTTATCTGGAGGCAAACAGCCTTTGTCGAATCTCTCGGATTGCGATGATACGAAAGCCATGATCGAAGCATTGAAAAATAGGCCAGCTATCATTGATATAGGTGCGGCTGGTACTGCCATGCGTTTTCTTACAGCTTTTTTTTCTACTCAATCATCTTGTCATATTCTTACCGGAACTGAACGGATGCAACATCGTCCGATTGCATCTTTGGTTGATGCGCTTCGTTCGTTAGGGGCAAATATTGCATACGAAAGAAATCAAGGATTTCCTCCTATACGTGTATCGGGAACTGCTTTGTGTGGCGGAGAGATTACGATGCCCGGAAATGTCAGTTCGCAATATATATCGGCTTTGCTACTTATAGCTCCTACATTGCAAAATGGATTGAATTTGCATCTGACTGGAAATATCATATCGCGTTCGTATATTAACATGACAATCAGTTTAATGAAAGACTTCGGGGCACAAGCTTCTTGGGCCGATCAAAATAGAATTGTAGTGAAACCTTCTACTTATATAGATCGCAGCTATTCTATGGAGAGTGACTGGAGTGCCGCTTCTTACTGGTATGAGATGATAGCTCTATGTTCTGTTGCATCATCTGTCAGACTTACTCAACTTAGTCATGATAGTTGCCAAGGAGATAGCCGGGTAGCTGCCGTCTTCGAAAAGTTGGGAGTTCGTACTGAATATACTGAACAAGGCGTCAATCTGACAAAAGTAAATACTGTAGTTCCGTACTTTGAGGACGATTTCTCTGATATTCCGGACTTGGCTCAAACGGTTATTGTCACATGCACTCTGTTGGGTATACCGTTTCGTATAACAGGACTGCAAACATTGAAGATAAAGGAAACGGACCGGGTTTTAGCACTCGAAAGAGAACTTTATAAATTGGGCTTCGTGTTGAAAGACGAGGCAGAGGGAAGTGCCATGCTTTGGGATGGCGAACGTTCTCCATTAGTTGAGGGGGCTGTTATTGATACTTATGAAGATCATCGAATGGCAATGGCTTTTGCTCCTGCGGCATTGAAGTTCGGTTCTATTTGTATAGACCATCCTCAAGTGGTCAATAAATCTTACGTCGGTTATTGGAATGATTTACGGCAGGCCGGCTTTCAAATGGAAATGGTTTGAGTCGTAATTATTTGCTGAAACCCTTATGGTAATCATCAAAATGAATTAACTTTGCAAAGAGAATGAACGTTGTTTGGATATTTCTTTTGTCGCTTGCTGTATTGGCTGTCATTGCTTATGTAGCAGGATTTGTGCTGCGTCGTTCTTCGCAAAACACTCAACAGCCTGCACCTATAGAGGCCTGTGAGGAGAAATGTGGCGAAGGGTGTTGTAGTGGTTTGAATTGTCAGTTGGTAAAACCTGCGACTAAGATTGTTTATTTTGATGATGAAGAATTGGATGTTTTTAAAGGGCGGAAAGCTGCAGATTATTCCGATGAAGAAACAGATAAATTTAGAGAGATACTTTATACAATGAGGGTAGAAGATGTACCCGAATGGATTCAGAGCTTGCAGCTTCGTTGTGTCGAAATACCTCAAAAATTGAAAGATGAGTTGATATTGATTATTAATGATCTACGTAATGTGGAACAAATAAAGAAATGATAGAATTATTACATTATACTTTTTTTCAGCACGCTTTGTTGGGTAGTCTCCTTGCAAGTATCGCTTGTGGTATCATAGGCACCTATATCGTGACTCGCCGCCTGGTGTTTATTAGCGGTGGTATCACTCATGCTTCTTTTGGGGGTATAGGTATTGCCCTTTATTCGGGCTTGCCGCCTATCCTTTGTGCTGCTCTTTTCTCTGCTTTCTCGGCTGTTGGAGTTCAGTGGCTCAGTACTCGGAGAGATATGCGTGAAGATTCTGCGATTGCCGTTTTTTGGACATTTGGTATGGCCGTAGGTATTATATTTACTTTTCTTGCTCCCGGTTTTGCTCCCGATTTGTCTACCTATTTATTTGGCAATATTCTGACTATATCGGAGGGCGATTTATGGCTGTTGGGCTTGGTCACATGTCTGCTGGCTATTATTTTCATCTTATTTATCCATCCTATTATTTCGGTAGCGTTCGATAAGCAGTTCTCTTATTCTCAACATATTCCGGTTGGACTATTCGAGTATGTATTGATGCTATTTATAGCTCTCACCATTGTTGCCTGCCTTCGTATGGTGGGTATTGTACTTGTTATTTCATTACTCACTATTCCGCAAATGACAGCCAATTTGTTTACTTTTAATTTTAAAACAATGATATGGTTGTCTATCGGCATCGGCTTTTTGAGTTGCCTGGGGGGCTTGTTGCTTTCCTATTGGCTCAACGTGCCTTCGGGAGCTACGATCATCTTTTTTTCTATCCTGATTTATGTATGTTGTAAACTGTGGAATTATTTTATTAGACCTAAACAATAAACAAATATGGAAATCAAAATTCAATCGTTAGAAACGATTCACGAAGCTGCAAAGCAGTTTGTGCAAGCAATGGGTGATAATACCGTTTTCGCTTTCTATGGTAAAATGGGAGCAGGGAAGACGACTTTTATTAAAGCTGTTTGTGAGGAACTCGGAGTGAAAGATGTTATTACTTCGCCGACATTTGCCATTATCAATGAATATCGTTCGGATATTGCCGACGAACTTATTTATCATTTTGACTTCTACCGTATTAAAAAACTATCGGAAGTTTACGATATGGGTTATGAAGATTATTTCTTTAGCGGAGCGGTTTGCTTCATTGAATGGCCCGAACTGATTGAAGAACTTTTGCCTGGCGATGCAGTAAAGGTAAATATTGAAGAGGAGGCAGACGGAAGTCGTAAAGTGTCTTTTTAAATACACCCTTTATCTCTTCTTTTGCCTCTCCTTTTGGCATGTGTAGCCTATCAATATCTGTAGTGATATTGGTGGGCTGCTTATTTTGCAATGTGAATATACTCTGAGATTCTGATACTTTCTTATCCAACCCTTACTTACAGGGGCATGTAGGGCACTTCTTTTGCTATTGTCTCACCGCTCGAATGTAAACCGAATCAGGATAAGGTATAAATGTATTTCTCGCAAATCGTTGAGATACAGCGAGAAATTCATAAGGACGAAAATAAATGTTTGTAAGTATAAACTTTTAGTTTCGTCCTTATGAATTTTTATGTTCGTCCATATCATTTTTTGAGAACATAGGTTCCATTTTGTATATCAAGAAGTGCCACTCCGGTATGGTTAAAATAGTATCAGTATTGCTCTCAATATTCATCTCCTAAAACGTTCCGAAAAACGACTTCGAGATAACGAGTTGCCGGTCAGCGCAATCTTGCTTCAATGGGGTGTGCATCTCGCAAAATACAAATCGAGTATCCGAGGTAGCAACTCTCTTGTACACGAATCTTCAAAAGCTGCTTATATCACTCATT
>JAAYUD010000063.1 GCA_012517855.1 Bacteroidales bacterium | reverse complement strand
CCGAAAATCGTGCCAAGAGCATATTGTAGGCTCCTTATTTTCAGCGGACCTCTGCTCAGAACGAGTCTAAACGATGAGGTACAGATAGCTGAGGAGCTATTTTGCACATAGGCAAGTGTTCCATCCATTGAGTATCTCATGTCACTAAATTTCTTGAGGCTTTGCTAATGAGTTCGAGACGTGCATCCCATTGACGTAAGATTACGTTGATCTAAAGTCGTGATGTGAATACTGTTTTTCAGAACGTTTTGGAAGGTGAATATAGGAAGCGATACTGATACTATTTTAACCATATCGAAGAGGTACTCCTCGGTATACAAAATCGAGCTTATGTCCTCGAAAAATGATAAGGACGAAAATATAAATTCATAAGGACGAAACTAAAAGTTTATACTTACAAACATTTATTTTCGTCCTTATGAATTTATCGCTGTATATCAACGATTTACACGCGATGCATATATGTATCACTCTGATTCGATTTACATTCGAACACTGAAACAACAGCAAAAATAGTGCCCTGCAATGGCTTGTAACTGATGTTCGGATAAAAAAGTATTAGAATGTCCGGGAATATTCACATTGAAATACGCTCTAAAAAATGGATTATAAGCAAAGTATTGTATCATAGCTCGTTTCTATGTCAATGGAGTGAGCACTTCAACTATTTACATTGAGTAAAATAATATCTATGTGGCTGTTTATACAGTCTTTTTTCTGCAAAACAAATAAATATTTCACATCCTCTTGCAACTCATTAATATAAATGCAAGCTCAAGACACGCCACTATAACAAAAAGAAAGAGTTCCATTAAAAAGCGGTTGAAACAGCGCCGCCTTTTCTATTAATCAAAATATGAAAGTAAATTCATTCTTTTTGTCGGCTCTAAGTATGCGAACACCATAAGTTTACTCCCCTAACTTTTACTGGTGAACCTAATTTTAGCCGCGAGCACAAGGCACACTTATAAACTTCAATAGTATATGGATGAGATAGAATAATTAATTCATCCGATAAATGTACGTAGATAAAAGAATTTAAAAGAGGTAGACACACCATCTTCAAGAAATAGTAAATAGTTTATCAATAATTGTTTGACATGCCATTGTAATATGAGAAAAAAGAAAGGCCGCACTAATGATGTGATGAAACTCCGAATGACATGATTTGAGTGCCCGTTACCTTTGTAATCCACCGACTTAAAGTTGTCCCGAAGGATGTGGCCCGCCATTGGTAACGAAAGCTTGTCTCGGTATTTCGATATAATTGATGAGTTTCCCGATCCAACCAGTGCGGCCTAATTTCTTTTCACAGCAAATATAAGTCATATATTTTATATAAGCAAACTTTCGTGCTTTTTTTATTGCAAATTGCAACTTTTATTTGCCCTAGAATACTTTCTACCCCACTATTTGTATCATTATTTTTTGACTTATCTCTGTTTATAGTAAAAGAAAAGAGTATCACTTAAACAAGTGATACTCTTTTCTTTTACTGCTATAATTTAAGCTGTTTATTTTACTTTTTCAACCACGGCTTTGAAAGCTTCGGGATTGTTGACAGCTAAATCGGCTAACACTTTGCGGTTGATTTCGATACCTGCTTTGTGCAAATTTCCCATCAACTTAGAATAAGACATGCCTTCCAAACGAGCGGCAGCATTAATACGCTGAATCCACAGAGCGCGGAAGCTTCTTTTCTTGTTACGACGGTCGCGGAAAGCATACGTCAAACCTTTTTCCCAAGTGTTTTTGGCAACGGTCCAAACGTTTTTACGAGCACCAAAGTAACCTCTTGTTAACTTTAAAATTTTCTTTCTTCTTGCCCTCGAGGCAACATGATTTACTGATCTTGGCATAGTTTCAATACTTTTTGAATGTTAGCGTCGCCTATCGCGAACTTTTTGGCTAAAGACATTCGATTAATACTTTAAAATAATCCCTTAAAAGATAGCGCTTAACGCAGATTTAGGAGCTCTCTTACTTGTCTTACATTAGTTTTATCAACTATTGCACTCAAGCAAAGGTTTCTTTTCTGCTTTTTAGTCTTCTTCGTCAGAATATGACTATGATAAGCGTGCTTTCTTTTGATTTTACCTGTTCCGGTAAGAGCGAATCTTTTTTTGGCACCGGAGTTAGTTTTGATCTTTGGCATTTTGTTATTAAATTAATTTATTATTAAGCAAGGCAACGTACTATACCTGCACGTTACTCATTGTCTTCATTTTTCTCAACAGTTTGCTGTTGTGGTTCTTCTGTTTGCTTTTCAGTTACATTTTCAGCAACTTTCTTTTTTATTACAGTCGGAGCTACTACTTTCTTTTTTACTATATCCCGTTTCTTTGGCGAAAGAAATATTGTCATTCGCTTCCCTTCCAAAACTGGCATTTGGTCTACTCTGGCATATTCTTCCAATTCGCTAGCAAATCTCAAAAGCAGTACTTCACCTTGCTCTTTGAATAGAATAGAACGTCCTTTAAAGAATACGTAAGCTTTGACTTTATTGCCTTCTTCCAAGAAACTTATAGCATGTTTCAGTTTAAAGTTGTAGTCGTGCGCATCGGTTTGCGGTCCGAAACGAATTTCCTTTACTTCAACCTTCACTTGTTTTGCTTTTTGCTCTTTCTGTCTTTTCTTCAATTGATAAAGAAATTTGGAATAATCGATTATTCTGCAGACAGGTGGTTGTGCATCTGGTGAGATTTCCACTAAATCCAACTCATGTTCTTCAGCTATTTTAAGAGCCTGATAAATAGGATATATTTGCGAATCAATACCCTCACCTATTATTCGTACCTCACGAGCATGTATTTGCTCGTTTACTCTATATTGGCCTCTCAGATTATCGTTCCTCATGTATTAATACGTTACTTTCTTTCTTTAATGTATTGTTTGTTTCCAAATTTATTTATTCAATTGTTATTTGCTTTATAATCTGCGACATTCCTTTTGAGAATGCCGCATTTTATAATTGGGTGCAAAGTTACCATTTATTTATCATACTTTGTACTTCTTCGTCAATTTTTTTAGCAAAATCTTCATATTTCATAGTTCCCTTGTCACCTTCTCCTTGTTTACGGACTGCAACTTCGCCATTTTCTGCTTCTTTTTCGCCGACAACAAGCATATAAGGGATACGCTGGAGTTCATTATCACGAATTTTCCTTCCTATTTTCTCATTACGCTCATCAATTTCGGCACGCACTCCCTGTACATTGAAGTATTCGAGCACCTTGTGTGCATATCCGTTGAATTTTTCGCTGATAGGCAGAATCGCTACTTGAACAGGAGTTAGCCACAAAGGAAATTTACCACCTGTATGTTCTATTAAAACAGCCACAAAGCGCTCCATTGAACCAAATGGCGCACGGTGTATCATGACAGGACGATGTTTTTTGTTATCTTCACCGGTATACTCCAAGTTGAAACGTTCGGGCAAATTATAATCTACCTGAATAGTTCCAAGTTGCCATTTGCGACCAATTGCATCACGCACCATAAAGTCGAGTTTCGGTCCATAGAAAGCGGCCTCGCCATATTCTATTTTCGCATTCAGACCCTTTTCCTTACAAGCCTCTATGATTGCATTCTCTGCTTTTTCCCAATTTTCGTCACTACCGATATATTTATCATGATTTGTTTTATCACGCAAAGAGATCTGTGCTTCAAATTTGTCGAATCCAAGTGCCTTAAAGATGATGTTGATAATATCCATTACGCGAAGAAATTCATCTTTCACTTGATCTGGGCGGCAGAATATATGAGCATCATCTTGAGTAAAGCCACGCACCCTGGTCAGTCCATGGAGCTCACCGCTCTGCTCATAACGATAGACTGTACCGAACTCTGCAATACGGAGTGGCAAATCTTTGTACGAATGGGGTTCATAGGCATACACTTCGCAATGATGAGGGCAATTCATTGGTTTCAACATATATTCTTCTCCTTCTTCGGGAGTATGAATAGGCTGGAATGAGTCTTTGCCATATTTGGCATAGTGTCCAGATGTAACATAGAGGCTCTTACTACCGATGTGAGGAGTCATGACTTGCAGATATCCGAAACGTTTCTGGATACGTTTCAAAAACTCTTCGAGTTGTAGACGAAGGGTTGTTCCTTTGGGCAGCCACATAGGCAGACCTTTGCCAACACGATCTGAGAACATGAAAAGTTTCATCTCCTTACCTATCTTACGGTGGTCGCGCTTTTTAGCCTCTTCCAACATGACAAGATATTCGTCAAGCATCTTTTTCTTCGGGAAAGTAATGCCGTAGATACGGGTCATCATTTTTCTGTCTTCATGACCACGCCAATAGGCACCGGCAATAGACAGTAGTTTGATAGCTTTGATGGGGACGGTGCTGATAATATGCGGACCGCGACAAAGATCAGTAAAAGAGCCATTAGTATAAGTAGTGATATGACCGTCTTCGAGATCATTAATAAGCTCTGTTTTATAGTGCTGTCCGGTCTCTTCAAAAAATTTCAGAGCATCTCCCTTTGTTATATTTTTACGAACCAGCTCTTCCTTTTTAGTGGCCAGTTCTGCCATTTTCTTTTCGATAACAGGCAGATCAGTTTCTTTCAGTTCTATTTCGCCCGGATCTACATCATAGTAGAAACCATTTTCAATGGCGGGACCAATACCGAATTGAATACCGGGATATAATTCTTGAAGTGCCTCGGCAAGTAGGTGTGAACTTGTGTGCCAAAATGCATGTTTACCTTCAGGATCATCCCATTTATACAGTACAAAGGATGAATCGCTTTTGATGGGGATAGATAAATCTTGAACTTCTCCATTTACTCCACATGCCAGCACATCGCGTGCCAGTTGGGGGCTAATGCTTTCTGCAATTTGCAGTCCAGTAACACCCTCGTTGTACTCTCGAACAGTGTTATCGGGAAATGTAATCTTTATCATCTTATATTATTTTACTAAATTTCAGAATGTATCACTCTATGCTTTGTGAAGTGCAAAAATAATGATTTCTTTTATCAAAATAAGTTTTTTTCAAGAAAATGTTATTTTGCTTTGTCTATGAAGCGTTTAATGATATTGTATGCTGATACAATACCAAGCTCGCCCGCTTTGCTCAAATCATTGATACCTTGTTTGTTATTGCCTAAGTATATATTTGTCAAACCTCTATTGAAATAGGCCTCAGCAAATTTTTTATCGAGTGCTATTGCTTTGGTATAATTGGCAACTGCCGATTTATAATCTTTTAGTGAGGCTTGCAAGTTGGCTAAATTATAATATCCGTATTGGAAATCTGGAGCCAGTTCAATAACTTTATTGAAATCATTTTTCACGATGTCATACTCTGAAATTTCTATTTTTACTTCAGATTCGGTGGCTGCTTTGTTTTGTTTTTGATTATTACCATCCTTTTCTGATTCCGATTTCTTATAATCCAATTCTTTGAATCGGCTTATTGCCCTCATATAGTATGCAGGGAACAACTTATCATTGTTCACAATGGCTTGAGTAAAATCTTCTATTGCGTTAGAGAAATCTTGTACCAAATAAAAGTCTACTCCACGACTAAAACGTGCTATAGCATCTTTATCATTTCTGGCTATTGCAGAAGTATTATCATCTATGTCTTTAAAATGGAATTTAACCTGCTCTTCATTAAGCGCTGTCTCATTATTGGTTATTATTAGCTTTTTAGGCAAAGATTTTGTGCTGTTAATTCTGTCTATATACTTATAATAACGTATTTGTTGAGTCATTTCACTTTCTTTCTCATAATAAGTAAGAGCGAACATGGGTTCGAGTTTTATAGCTACATTTCGGTTTTGAACTTTACCGCGATAATCACTCTTGTATTTTTCACCCGAATCATCGTCTTCATCAGCGATGACGATTTTTTGGTAATTGTTTATGTCTTTATCCGATTTTCGTCTTGTCTTTTGCGGAATGGCTCGTTTGCCGCGTACAACACCTTGCCCCAACTCCATTTTAAATATTTTGAACTCATCAAGCTCGGCACCATTCTTATCACCGATTTTACGTTTGGCGGCGGCTCTCTGATTATATCCCACTATAAAGTTAGGATATTTTTTTATAACTGTAGTATAGTCGCGTATGGCACCACGATAATCACCGGTCTGGGATCGGAGTAATCCACGGTTGAAAGTAGCCATCATATCATTCGGATCTATCTTCAACACAAAATTGAAATCTTCTATCGCACGGTTGTCATCACCTACTTGCGCCCGAAGTAATCCCCTATTATAATGAGCTATAAAGTTATTCGGATCTAAATCGATAGCTAAGTTATAATCATTCATTGTCCCCCGCAAGTTGTTTAAATGGAAACGTGCTAACGCCCGGTTAATATACAAGCTGGGATTCTTTCCATTCAGTTTGATAGCTTCAGACAAGTCATTATCAGCATCTTTATACTTATTCTGAACCAACTTGATAGAGCCTCTTGCTATGTAGGCGTCAGGGTCATACTTATCCAATTCGATTGCCTTATCATAATTGGTTACAGCCTTAACTGTATCTTTTTGATGCAATGCTATTTCGCCTCGCATCATGAAAGCCTTGGGATATTTTGGAGAGATGGCAAGCAAATGATCCAGATCATCATTGGCTGATTTATAGTCATTTTGCTGTAAGTGGCAGAGGGTTAAATTGTGCCAAAAAGTGGTGTTCTCCGGATCGTATTTCAATGCCATCCTATAGTCTTCAATCGCGCCATCAAACTTACTCTGTTTGATGCGGGCCAGACCTCTTATTTGATAAGCTCCTACAACAAACGGGTTGCGTTGGAGCGCTTCACTACAATCGGATTCAGCACCAGAATAATCGTCCAAATTTATTTTAGCGATACCACGAAAATAATAAGGCTCGTATAGGTAAGGTTTGGCATTGATTATCTGATTGAAATATTGGATAGATAAGACATAGTCTTCAAAATAGAGTGCATTTCGAGCTATCATCATCACTCTATCAGTATTGATTTGAGCAATGGCGAATACGGGGCACCATAAGAGAAATAATAAAAACTTTTTCATCATTGTCGGATACGCCTTAATATATCAATGAGACAAAAGTAATATCTTTATGTTATGTATATAAGTTTATTGTCCAAGTTTTTACCTTTTTTGATTTTTTTTGGAGAAACTACTCTTATTTTCTTTTAAAGATTTTGACACGATAACTGCAATGAACCCTGCCGTTGAGCATCGTATGGAGTTTGTTTTTCACGATTTGTTTACGCAAAGGAGATATATGTTCAACAAATACGTGCCCATCCAAATGATCGAACTCATGCTGCATGACGCGTGCCAAATATCCGTCAGCAATTTCTTCATGTGGATTGAAATCGGCATCCAGATATTGAACTTTAATTTTTTTGCTGCGTTTTACATTTTCATGTATTCCGGGGAGACTGAGGCAACCTTCTTCCATGGTTACCTGTTCTTCGCCAAACTCAATAATATGCGGATTGATATAAGCTTTACGGAAATCCTTAAATTTAGGATCATCATCTTTGACTATATCCAGATCAATAACGACAACTCTAATAGATAGACCTATCTGAGGAGCTGCCAAACCTACGCCGTCAGCCTCACTCAATGTTTCGAACATGTTGGCAATGAGTTCTTGCAGGTTCGGATAATCGGGTGTGATATCTTGTGCAATTTCTTTTAATACGGGTTGGCCGTATGTATATATCGGTAATATCATATTTTATTATTTTTAAATAATTATCAAAAACGGTTACTTTCCATGTACGATTGTAGAATGATAGTGGCACTGATTTCATCAACTAGCGCTTTATTCTGTCGAGCTTTCTTTTTCAGTCCGCCATCTATCATCGTGCGATGTGCCAATACAGAAGTAAAACGTTCGTCGATCATTTCTATCGGAATATTAGGGTATCTTTTGCGTAATGCATTGACAAACTGTTGCACTCGATTCATGTTTTCGGAATCTTCGTTGTTTGTCTGTTTCGGTTTGCCTACTACAAATCTTTCTACCGGTTCTTTCGAGGTATAGTTGAATATAAATTCCAATAATTTATTTGTCTCTACCGTTGTTAGTCCGTTAGCGATAATCTGCGCAGGGTCTGTTACCGCAATTCCCGTGCGTTTTTTGCCATAGTCTATTGCCATAATTCTGCTCATCGACGGTGCAAAAATACAATTAATTATTGAGAATATCCAAATTTATTATCTCTATCATCTATTTTGATATTATAAAAATGTTCTTAAGTTTCTCTTCAAAATGACGTATGCTCCTCAAAAGTTTTAGGTCCATATGTTTTCAAAAAAACTTATAGACGTCACCGAAAAAACTAACATACGACAATTTCGACTTATAGGTACAAGCCCAAAATGCCATAAATATGGTATAGTAATGACCATCTAAACTTTAACTATTGCGCCTCAAACCTTATTTTGAAACGGGTCATTCCGTCACTATTTGTTTTTAGCGAAAAAGTACAATGATGACGTGTCAGCACTTCTCGGATAAAAATAAGACCAAGCCCCTGTCCATTTGGCTTTGTAGAAAAGAATGGAGTGAATAATTTATTCTCCGTTTCTTTATCTATACCTTTACCGGTATCAGCAATTTCGAGTTGAATCGGATTATTGGAAAGACTAATATAAATATGACCATCTTCGCCTATACTTTCTACCGAGTTTTTCACAATATTTAGAATAACTTGTTCCAACAATGACGCATCTGCCCTTATAAGGAGTGGAGACGAAAAAGGCTTCCAATGCAACACAATTCGGTGTTCATTACAAAGATTTTCCGTGAACCTTTTACAACTATCCATTTCTTCATTCAAATCTACTTCTTGCAACTCAGGCTCAGGAATCTTTACTACATTAGCGAAATTGGTAATGAAGTGGCTCATACGATAGCACCTCTCGATACAAATACCTATTACATCTCGTAAATCATTCATTTCCAACACATCTTCTAATGCCGTTTGTACCGAGTCGAGAGTAGAAGTAATACCCGCAGTCGTATTATTTACCTCGTGGGCTATCATTCGTATAACCTTTTCGTATGCTTTCTTCTCAGCAATCATCACTTCGGCAGTCAGACTTTCTATTAATACAAACGGATGCGCAAAACCTTGATCAAGAAATGATAGTTTGGAACACCGCAGAATACTTCCATCGCTAAGTCTCACCGTTTTTTCCGAATCGTGCTTCATATCTTCCAACAATTCCGCCAACTGCGAATCCAGCTGGCTAAGCTTCTTGCCCGACAATTCGGCAAAAGAATTATAATCTAAAAAAGACAATGCAGCATTATTACATTGTCTGATATGCCAATCGAAATCAAAAATAATAACCCCCATAGGTGAAGCATCAATAAGTAAATCTAAAAAATGATTTTGTTCTCTAACATGAAGTCTTTCATTCTTGAGTTGATCTATCATTCTATTAAAGATATCGACTACTTTATCAGCCTCCGGTTGCCCTATCGATCGCAACCTAGTGCTGAAATCTTGTTCTTTGAGCAGCTCCATCCCATTGTTAATGGTATGATATGGTAAGATAGCTTTGCGATAAAAATAGAAAAGATAGAGCAATATTAACGCGATGATTCCCTCGGTGAAATAAATAAGTATACTATGGCTGTTTGGCACTTGGTAGAGTATCAATACGAACGTGGCAAGTAAAAGTCCTGTAAGTATAGCAAACAGAAATTTGAGTCTCATAGCATATTATTCTTCAGATTTGATATGATATTTTTCAAGGCGGCGATAGAGCGCCTGTCGGCTAATGCCTAAGGCGCGTGCAGTTTGTTGTAAATTACCAGAATGTTTTTCTATCATACGCAATATGGTCTGCCGCTCTATTTCATCGAGTGTCGTCACTTTTGGAGGCATCAGTAATTCTTTGTCGGCAGTCTCGTTATACTGACTTTCAAAATCCGCGGCATCCAATACCTTTTTATAGCAAATAAGCAAAGTACGATCTATCAAATTTTTCAGCTCGCGAATATTTCCAGGATAAGAGAGTTTACAAAGGAAATCAATAGCCGCATCGGTGCATTGAACCGGCGATAAGTGATTAAGTTTACATTGTTCTTCGATAAAATATTTTGTAAGAAGCGGAATATCTTCACGACGTTCTCTGAGTGGAGGCAGTTGTATGGTAATCAGATTAATACGATAGAACAAATCTTCTCGAAAACGTCGTTCTTTAATCATCTTTTTAAGATCGACATTTGTAGCGCATACTATTCGAACATCAACCCGCCTCGGGCTACTTTCACCCAAACGTTCAAACATCTGCTCTTGCAATACACGAAGCAGCTTCACTTGACACGACAAATCAAGTTCACCTATTTCATCAAGAAATATCGTACCGCCATTAGCCATTTCAAAGCGCCCTATGCGATCTGAGATGGCATCTGTAAAAGCCCCTCTCTTATGACCGAACATTTCACTTTCGAACAGTGTCTGCGAAATACCTCCCAAATTCACCTTAACGAAAGGTTTTTGGGCACGTGAGCTATTTAGATGAATAGCTTCTGCTATCAACTCTTTGCCAGTGCCGCTCTCACCTGTTATCAATACAGAGGCTTCCGTCCGCGCTATTCGCTTTACAGTATCTAGCACTTCAGTGAGTTGCGGACTTTTACCTATTATATTACTACGGTTAAATGCAGGAATATTTTCTGTTGCATTGTGTATACTATCAGAAGACTTATTCAGTTGTAATGCCGTTTCGATATGTTGCATCAATACAGCATTATTCCACGGTTTTGTGATAAAATCAAATGCCCCCGCTTGCATACCCCGAACAGCCAGTTGAATACTACCCCATGCCGTCATTAATATAATAGGTACATCAGGAGCCAAGACTTTAATCTGCTTCAAAAGAGTCAGTCCTTCTTCCCCATCAGTAGCAAGTGTATAGTTCATATCCATGATGATTAATTCAGGTATCATGGACTTTACAACCTCTACAGCTTCAATTGGTGAAGCAGCACTTTGAGCGGTATAATGAGCATGCTTTAGTATGAAGCCTAGCGAGCCGCGTATGGCATTATCATCATCTATTATTAGTATCATATTGTATTCGTATCATATTGCAAATTTAACGAAATATCCGATTAATATTTCATTCCTCCTTATTTTTAATGTCACTGCAAAAAGATTTTGATATTGCTAGAAAAACATAGTAATGTGATTCTCATGTTTTGATATCGGTCATTTGACATGGTATGCCCTATTTAAGCGCTATTTATTACCCTTAACAACTCACATAGACTTTTAATAACAGCATTAAATTGTTAATGTATTATAAACAGACTCACTTTTTAGTGATTTTATTATGTTTTAAAACATAAAAGCTATATATTTGCACTGTGTTTTTCATGGTATTAGATTTAAGGTTAATAAAGATTGCCGCCTGTGACAGGTAGCAATTTTTTTTTGTGCCTGTCCAAAAAATATCTGTATTTATTTTTTTATTCTCTTTGTCTTGCACTATCTTTGCAGCTTGAAAAATAAAGAACCATAATGAATAATATGAAGTTACGATTAATCGTGATGAATTTCCTGCAAATTGGTTTGTGGGGAGCATATCTTACTTCAATGGGCCGCTATCTCGGTAATATCGGTTTAGGAAGCAATATTGGTTGGTTTTATTCCATGCAAGGAATTGTTTCGTTGTTTATGCCTGCCATTATCGGTATTATAGCCGACAGATGGGTGCCTGCACAAAAGATGTTGGGATTCTGTCATATAATCTCCGCCGTATTAATGGCTTTGACCGGTTATTACGGCTATTTGCATGGCGCTTCCACTTCATTTGCTCCATTCTTCACTCTTTATTCATTGGCTGTCGCCTTTTATATGCCGACTTTGGCTATATCCAATTCAGTTGCATACAATGCCCTAGATAAAGCCGGACTTGATACGGTTCGTGACTTTCCTCCGATTCGGATGTTTGGTACTGTTGGTTTTATCTGCTGCATGTGGTTTGTAGATTTGATGGGATTTCAATCCAATCAAAATCAGTTTTATGTTGCAGCTTTCCTAGGTTTATTATTAGGACTTTATTCATTTTCTCTCCCGGCATGTCCTATCGATCGTGCCAAGAAGACAAAAAGCTTTGTCGATGCTCTAGGCTTGCGAGCTTTCAAACTGTTTTCTCAAAAGAAGATGGCGATATTCTTTATATTTTCTATGTTGCTGGGTGTATCACTTCAGATCACCAACGGCTTTGCCAATCCTTTTTTATTCCATTTTGCAACCAACCCTACCTATGCTGACACATTCGGCGTGAATCATGCTAACATATTGATTTCATTGTCACAAATGTCTGAGACTTTTTGTATTTTACTTATTCCATTCGTGATGAAGCATTTTGGTATTAAGCGCGTGATGCTTATTGCAATGTTTGCTTGGGTATTCCGTTTTGGATTATTCGGATTGGGCAATCCGGGTACCGGCGTTTGGATGTTTGTTTTGTCAATGATAGTATATGGTGTAGCATTTGATTTCTTCAATATCAGCGGCTCGTTGTTTGTTGACAAAGAAACTGATAAACATTTACGTTCAAGTGCTCAAGGATTGTTTTTTTTAATGACGAACGGTATTGGTGCTACTATTGGGACACTAGGTGCTCAGGCTGTAGTCAATGCTTTCACTCATCCGCTCACAGTTGGAGGTAACACATATACTGTAGGTGAATGGTCGTCAGTTTGGTTTATCTTTGCAGGATACGCCTTAATTGTAGGTATATTATTTGCTCTCATATTTAGATATAAAACTGCTTCGGAGCAGGTCAAAAAATAATGCATGTTTTTTATACTCCAGACATATTAACCACTCACGAGCTTCCTGACGAAGAAGCCGCGCATTGTCTTCGTGTGTTACGTTTGGCAACAGGCGAAAAAATAACACTAACGGATGGTAAAGGACACTTTTATGAGGCCGAAATAGCTGCTCACACAGCTAAAAAGTGCGAGGTAAATATTATTTCGTCAACAGAACAGCCCCCTCTTTGGAAAGGACATCTTCATATTGCTATCGCTCCCACAAAAAATATGGATCGAATGGAATGGCTTGCCGAGAAGATAACAGAAATAGGTATTGACGAAATATCGTTTCTAAATTGCCGCTTCTCCGAACGAAAAGTGATTAAATTGGAACGTATCAATAAAATACTTGTTTCGGCTATCAAACAGTCTCTAAAAGCCCGGCTTCCGCAACTTAATGCGATGAGCAATTTTGCAGACTTCATAAAGCAACCTTTTAGTGGACAAAAATTCATAGCTCACTGCTATGAGCACGATAAAAAATTACTAAAAGACACAATGAAAGCAGGTGAAGATGGACTAGTTCTTATCGGACCTGAAGGAGATTTCAGCGAAGAAGAAGTAGAAATGGCCATCAAATTGGGTTTTGTTCCGATAAGCCTCGGGCCCTCACGTTTGCGTACTGAAACGGCGGCCTTAGTGGCATGCAATCTGATGAATCTAAAGAATCAAATAAACATATAACATACATGAAGAATAAGTTCCTTTTACTTTATTTGCTCTTAACGTTGTTGACGCTGTCTTCTTGTAGAAAAACAGAATATACTCACGCCATGCCAGCCGATGCGGCAGCAGTGATTTCAGTTGATATGAAATCGATCGCTTTAAAGAGTGGTATTAACGATAGGGAAAATGCAGCTTTGAAACAGCATTTGTCTGATGCATTGAAAACTGGACTTAATAGTGAAACATCTGATCGCTTGGCAAAAATACTTGAGAACCCATCTAAATCGGGATTTGATTTGACAGAGCCTGTCTATGCTTATTCTGCCAAAGAATTCGATAATGAAACAGTCATAGATTTGTGTGTAGGCGATCGTGGAGATCTCAATTCGACTGTGGAAGATTTGTCCAAGAGCCAACTATGCTCACCTCCCGAAGAAACAGATCACTATAAATTTACAATCGTGATGGGAAAGGCTGTTTTGGCCTATAATAGAGGGACTGCGCTATTAATACCGACAAAAGGAGGTATGACCGATAAAATCCGTACGGCACTCGATAAAGTGATGCAATATAAAAAAGAAGAAAGTTTTTGTGCCAATAAGGTTTTCGATACGTTGAAAGAACGTAAGGGAGATGTAAACTTTTATATTTCTCTAAAAGAAGGGATGTCGTCTACATTGACTTCTTGCATAAACAATACCAATGCTACAAATTCTACTGTGGGACTTGCATTCATTGGAGATGTAACTTTCAACAATGGACTTATTTCAATGAAAGTTGAAAAATACGGCACAAAGACTCACACACCCGACAACAGTATGAAACCAATCAGTAATGCTGTATTGTCACATTTTCCACAGCATCTCCCTTTAATGTTCACACTGGGAATAGATGGTACAAAAGCTTATAAACTGCTTTCATCCGATAGTTCTCTAGGGATAGACGCGTTGGATATTCCACTTTTACAGAAGTTGTTTGATTCTATTCATGGAGATCTGACAATAGGATACAATTCTTTCGGAAAAAGCGATCCCGCCTTTTTGGCTTATGCACAAATAACAAATACTGCTGCGGTAAAAAGCATATATGGCTTTATCAAAAGCCAAAAAGATAGCGAATGGGGAACAATCCGAAAGATAAGCGACAATGACTTTGTATATAGCTTCATGAAAAAAAATATCTATTACGGTGTAATAGACAATGTGATGTATATAACCAATGACGCTTCTTTAGTACATTATAAAGTAGTGGGCGGAACCTACGCTCAAAATGCGTATGCTTCGCAAACAAAAGGCAAAACAATGTTTTTTGTTTTCGACACTTCCGAGATCATGGGGCAGCCGGCTATCCTAAAGAAGATGGGGCCGATTGTTTCGACTGCTTTGGCTCACAACGTAGTTTGTGTCAGAGGATACAATGTAGGTATTGATGCATGGACCGCAGAGATGGTTTGGAAAGACAGACAAACGAATGCGCTGAAACAAATTGTTAAAATAGTACGGCAAATAGTCGGAATGTAATATATATAGTTTTATGAAAAGTATTCATTTACAACATACGCTTCCCAATGTCTTTACGGAGCGCACTGACATCCGTTCGGATATTTGGTTACAAGATGTAACTTTCGAGAAAGGGAACTTTTATCTTATCGAAGCTGCTTCAGGAACAGGAAAATCATCCCTGTGTAGTTTTATTTATGGCTATAGGAATGATTATCAGGGAAGCATCTTATTTGATGAAGATGATACCCGAAATTATAAAATACGCCATTGGATAGATGTCCGTAAGCATACGTTGAGCATCTTGTTTCAAGAACTTCGTATATTTCCGGAGTTGACCGCATTGGAAAATATTCATTTGAAAAATGGTATCACCAATTTTAAGACAGAAAAAGAAATACTTTCCTATTTTGAAATGCTTGGCATCGAAGACAAACTGCATCAAAAAATGCGCTTCCTTTCTTTTGGCCAGCAACAACGCGTAGCTTTTATCCGTTCGCTTTGCCAACCTTTCGACTTTGTCTTTCTAGACGAACCGATTAGCCATTTGGACGATGTCAATGCCGAAATTATGGGACGTATGATTACCGAAGAAGCTCATCGTCAAGGAGCGGGTGTCATTTGCACCTCAATTGGTAAACATATTGAATTGCCATATAAGCAAATCTTTAAACTATAACACGATTTAATAACAGAATATTAGCATGAATAAGTTAATTTGGAAACTTCTTCGTCAGCATATCAGCGTGGGGCAACTCACAGGATTCTTCTTTGCCAACTTGTTTGGTATGATGATTGTTTTACTTAGTATCCAGTTCTATAAAGATGTCATTCCGGTTTTCACAGAAGGAGATAGTTTTATGAAAGCCGACTACATGATTGTCAGCAAGAAGATTAGCACAATCGGTTCGTTTGCCGGCAATAGCACTACATTCCTAGACCAAGACATTGCCGATTTCCACCGCCAATCATTCACTAAGAAAGTAGGTAAGTTCACATCTTCGCAATTCAAAGTCTCTGCCGGATTAATGACAAAGAGTCTTGGTGAACAACTAAACACAGATATGTTTTTTGAATCCGTTCCTGACGAATTTGTTGATAACAGCCTAAAAAAATGGAATTATACTCCAGGTTCAACATCCATACCTATTATTATTCCACGCACCTATTTAAGTCTCTACAACTTCGGCTTCGCACAAGCCCGCAACATGCCCAAAATATCGGAAGGCATGGTAGGTATGATCCAAATGAATATTGTAATTCACAGTAACGATAACTCTAAAGTATCTCACTTCACGGGCAATATTATTGGGACTTCCAACCGTCTGAATACAATTCTCGTACCCCAAAAGTTTATGGATTGGGCAAACAACACTTTTGCCCCGGGAGTAAAGCCAGAAACTTCTCGGCTCATTGTCGAAGTGCATAATCCGGGCGATGGGAACATTGCTAAATATTTCCAACAAAAAAATTATGATACGGAGAGCAATAATCTTGACGCAGGAAAGACAGCCTATTTTCTTCGATTGATGGTCGGTATTGTCATGACTGTAGGTTTACTTATCAGTATACTTTCGTTCTATATTTTGATGCTTAGCATATTTCTTCTACTACAAAAGAATACGACGAAACTGGAAACATTATTACTCATCGGATTTAGCCCGAATAAGGTTGCAAGACCATATCAGGTGCTCACTCTGACACTCAATGTTTGTGTGCTTGCCATCTCTATCGGACTAGTGGCATGGTTGCGTACTTACTATACATCAACAATAGAGTTGTTGTTCCCACAGCTACATGTTGCAACATTATTTCCCACTATTCTCTGTGGCTTAGTATTGTTTACAATTGTTTCGATTATAAATATTATAGCCATTCGCCACAAAGTAAATGGTATTTGGATGCACCGCGCATGATGAAAGAAAGTTCGTACAATTTAATCACTGTCCTAGGACCAACAGCATCGGGCAAAACGACCTTTGCTGCGGCTCTTGCTTATGATTTGGATACAGAGATTATAAGTGCGGATTCGCGTCAATTATACCGTGGGATGGATATAGGCACCGGAAAAGATTTGGATGAATATATCGTTGCCAGCAAACAGATACCTTATCATTTGATAGATATTGCCAATCCTGGTTACAGATATAATCTCTTTGAATACCAACGCGATTTTCTTACAGCCTACAATGAAATACGCTCAAAAGAGAAGCTCCCTATTCTATGTGGGGGCACGGGACTTTATATTGAATCGGTACTGAAATCATATCGTATGCAGCCGGTCCCAGAAAATCCTCAGTTGCGTAAAGAACTCGAGAACAAGTCGCTCGACGAACTTACATCGATGCTTGCAGCGATGAAGCAACTACATAATACGACCGATGTCGACACTGTGAAGCGCGCAATAAGAGCCATTGAAATTCAAACATATTACAAAGAGCATCCCGTTGAAGAGAGAGAATTTCCTGATATAAAATCTCTGACGATAGGCATTTGCATTGATCGTGACCTTCGCCGTGAAAAGATAACCCGTAGGTTGCATCAGCGCCTCGATGGTGGCATGGTAGACGAAATAAAAAGATTGCTGGCACAAGGCATTACGCCCACCGATCTTATCTATTATGGTTTGGAATATAAATACCTTACCCTCTACGTTATAGGACAACTTACTTATGATGAAATGTTCACTCAACTCGAAATAGCTATTCATCAGTTTGCAAAGCGCCAGATGACATGGTTTCGCGGTATGGAGCGACGTGGCATTTTTATTCATTGGATAGATGCTTCTCTGCCTATCGAAGAGAAAATCGATCAAGTGAAGACATTGCTTTCTGAATAATAACATTTGATCGTCTACTGTAAAGAGACCCCTATTTTAGAGAATCTAACAGCCTTTTTCTTTACTCTTGCTGAAGGACAATCGTACAGATAACGAATTTAGATTTTTGATTTTTGAATTAATTATATTCTCTTATTCTCATCGAATCAGTATAATTAAGTATCTTTGAATATTCCAAAATAACAAATATCATTCCTTAATTATGAAAAGATTTATACCTTGTATGTTTTTTGCATTGCTACTTGCAATGTTTTCAATCAATTCTAAAGCCGCAGTTCCTATATATGTGTGGCAATCCTGGGATAAAAATACGACTGCAGAATCATTACGCAGTGATTTTGCAAAGTGGAAACAACATGGCGTGGTAGGTGTCTGCTTTAACGCCGGATTTGATATTGAAAAAATTAAAATAGCTTCGCATGAAGCAAAAAGTGCAGGACTAGTTTATCATGCGTGGATTCCTTGCATGATACAAACCGAATGTGACTCTACATGGTATACTGTCAATCGTTTAGGACAGTCTGCTTATTCCACCCAAGCTTACGTACCTCACTATAAATTTCTTGACCCACGCAATCCACAAGTTCAGACTTATCTTATCAACAAATACAAAGAAGTAGCAGCAATTCCAGACGTAGACTATGTTCAATTGGATTATATTCGCTACGCCGACGTTATTCTGGCAAAAGGACTTTGGAAAAAGTATGGATTAGTGATGAAACATGAGTATCCCACCGCAGACTATTGCTATTGCAAAGATTGTGTAGCGGCTTTCAAAGCTCTTACAGGCATTGATATTACTAAAGTAAAAGATCCTTCAAAATGTAAGGCGTGGGCGCAATTCCGCTGCGACGCTGTGACCTCATTCGTTAACAAACTTGCTGAAGCTATTCATGCAGAAGGAAAGAAAGTAAGCGCCGATGTATTTCCCGGTCCCTATTCACATGCGGTAAAAATGGTTCGCCAAGAATGGAACAAATGGAAAATTGATGCCTTTTTCCCGATGAACTACAACGACTTCTATCTGCAAAAAGCTTCGTGGGTAGGCAAAGTCACTCGCGAAGGTGTCAAATCTGTTAACGGTACAATTCCTGTATATAGTGGTTTGTTTATATGCAATGACTGGCAGCACAAAGCAAGCGTAGTAGATCCCGAGAACTCTGGATTGCTACCTTCGGAAATCGGAGAAGCCATCACCGGTTCAATGAAAGCCGGTGGTGCAGGTATTTGTCTATTCACAGCAAATAGTATGACACCCGAACATTGGAAAGCTCTAGACGAAGCGATTCAAAAATGGAATAATCGTTAATCGATATTTCTTCGAAAAAAGACGTCCTAAATAAACAAACGACAATGGGGAGATGGATAATGAATTCAATTCGTATCTATCTTCTCATTACCATAATAACCTTACAATACTGCACATATCACTCCTATTGAATAATATCGGACAATCATACATTCCATTTCATCCCGTTTATTCGCAGATATAGTTTCATAAAAAAAATATATTTGTTATAAGATTGTATTAATATTTATATTGCGTGAAGACTGGACCAAAATTGAGACCCTTTTTTTGTTATTACCTTATTTTTTATTATCTTGCGCTCTATAAACAGGATATTTTTGGTTTTTCACTAGCATAATACAAAAATGAAACAGACAAAAATAGTAGCATCCATCAGCGATCGCCGATGTGACGCAGGCTTTATACGCCAACTTTTTGATGCGGGAATGAATGTCGTAAGAATGAATACGGCTCATGCTGGACCCGAGGGTATTAAAACAATTATAAAAAATACACGTGCAGTATCTCGTCATATAGCTCTATTGATTGATACAAAAGGACCGGAAATTCGTTCTTCCGGTTGTGAAAATCCCATTCTATATAAGAGCGGAGAACGTGTAAAGATTCGCTATTCGGAAGATGATACTACACACGATGTAATAAATGTATCTTATCCGGGTTTTATAAAAGATGTTTCTATCGGATCGGATATTCTTTTCGACGATGGGGCGTTGGATATGAAAGTAATAGCAAAGGAATCCGATAGTCTTATCGTAGATGTTCAGAACGATGGAGAATTGGGCTCTCACAAAAGTATAAATGTCCCTGGAGCTCATATCAATCTACCGGCATTGACCGAAAAAGACAGGCATAATATACTTCTGGCTATAGATCAAGACATTGATTTTATTGCACATTCTTTTGTGCGTAGCAAAGAAGATGTTCTTGCCGTTCAGGAAATATTAGACGAACATCATAGCCCGATAAAGATTATCTCTAAAATTGAAAATCAGGAAGGTGTTGACAATATAGATGAGATTATTGAGGCATCTTATGGCATTATGATTGCTCGAGGAGATCTAGGCATCGAAGTTCCTATCGAATGCATACCGGGAATTCAACGAATGATCATTCGCAAATGTATTGTTGCCAAGAAGCCGGTCATCGTAGCGACACAAATGCTCCATACAATGATCAACAATCCACGTCCTACTCGAGCCGAAGTAACAGACATTGCCAATGCCATTTATTATCGTACGGATGCACTGATGTTGAGTGGCGAAACAGCTTCTGGAAAATATCCAATTGAAGCCGTAATGACAATGGCGAGGATAGCCGAACAGGCAGAAAAAGATAAACATCGTGAAAATGATATAGATGTTCCTTTAAACGCTGATTGCGGTGTTACCGAATTTTTAGCTAAAAACGCTATTGACGCTACCGAAAAGCTGAATGTAAAAGGTATTATTACAGATAGTAATACAGGAAGAACGGCAAGAAATTTGGCGGCATTCCGTGGTCCGAATCCAGTATTGGCGATTTGTTATAATGAGAGATTGCAGCGACTTCTGGCATTAAGTTATGGTGTTATCCCCGTATATCAGCATGAACGTATCAGCGTACAAGATTGTTTTGTAGCAGCTTTGCGCATGTTACGTCAAAAAGGATATATTTGTCTCAATGACAAGATTGCTTACTTAAGTGGCAGCATGGGCGAAGGTGGTGGGACCACTTATCTAGAGATAAACAATGTAAAAGATGTTTTTAATAAATCGTATACGTTCCATTTACCTAGTTTCAGTGGAAAAGAGCCAAGCATAGGAAAGTAGAAAACAGCTTTCGTTACCGACATTATTCATTAGCTGTTTTCTACATTGAAAGATCTATTTTTATACCAAGATAATAATAAACATTCGGTTCATCTATTTATGAGCCGAATGTTTTTGTTAGAGGAAAAGTGTTCTTACACTACCTAAAAAAGAATAAACCTTACAAAAGGATGTATTATATTCTTCTGACCAGATTTTTAATCATTTTTGCTAAAAGTTGAAATAAAGGAATAAATACCTCTTTTCATAAAAAGCAAATAGCGACAAGAAAGCGTATATAAATAGTAAATTATTACTCCAAGCTTCTATTATATATCAATATGAATAATATGATACAATGAGATTTCAGAACAATCACATCACTTTTCTGAAAAAGGGCAAAAAAACTGGTCAACTCAAAAATCGCAGTCACGATATACTACAGCTTCGAAAATCGACATACCCCTGCGGAATGTGCGGAATAGGAATCCCTCCTCTTTAATTTTTTTTTATTTTTAAATTTATGTAATTATATTTCATGCAATTAGAGTATCATAATGATAAACGTATTATACGTCGATAAAAAAAATATAGAGTTTATAGGATTTCTATTCCGCACATTCCGCACTTTTGGTAAAATAAGACAACACGAAACGATTTCGTTTTACGCCCACGCAGCTCTTTATCGTTCAAATCCACGCATGTACTTTTTTTTGTTGACGTATGTACGTGGCACGAAAAACTTAAGGATGTCACCGAAAAAACTAACATACGACACCAGCGTCCTTACCGTTTGTTTGAGCTATCACATCGTTCTGATTTTCAGCTCTTATTTTGCCTTATAAAAAACAGACGTATGTCGCTGCAATAACTAACGGATGTTGTGTAAGAAACTAACGTTAGTTGTCAGAATAACTTCCGTTAGTTACCGTAGTAACTTCCGTTAGTTATTGCAGCGACATACGTCTGTTTTTTATATATTTATATTGAAAGAGAAGAAAAAAAGAGGATGTGCCACCCTTGACACATCCTCCGCCATCACACTAATTACTAAAAATTTATATTCTTATGCCTGTTCAATAGCCGCTTGTGCAGCTGCCACTCTTGCAATAGGTACACGGAACGGACTGCAACTTACATAGTCGAGACCTACCTTATTACAAAATTTCACTGACGAAGGTTCACCACCATGTTCGCCACAAATGCCACAGCGCAAATTAGGACGTTGAGCACGGCCTTTTTCTGTTGCCATTCGCACCAACTGACCGACACCATTCTGATCGAGCACCTGAAATGGATCGACCTCCAAAATTTTCTTTTCCAAATATACGGGTAAGAAAGATGCGATATCATCACGAGAGTATCCAAAAGTCATCTGTGTCAGATCATTTGTTCCAAAGGAGAAAAATTCGGCTCTAGAAGCAATTCTATCAGCAGTAAGAGCGGCACGCGGAACCTCGATCATTGTACCTACTTTATACTCTATACGATCGCCCATTTCTTCAAAGACTTTCTCTGCCTCAGCGCGAATAATATCTTCTTGAGCTGCAAACTCATAAACAATACCGGTAAGCGGAACCATAATTTCAGGAATAGTCTGTATTCCTTCTTTCTTCAATTCGATAGCGGCAGAAAGAATGGCACGAGTCTGCATCTGAGAGATTTCGGGATAAGTATTACCCAATCGACAACCGCGGTGACCAAGCATCGGATTATGTTCGCAAAGCGATTCAACACGCTGTTGAATGTATTCTAAACTTACATTCATCATTTTAGCCATTTCTTCTTGTCCCTTCAAATCGTGAGGAACAAACTCATGCAATGGAGGATCGAGCAAACGAACTGTTACAGGATAGCCATCCATTACTTTAAAGATACCCTTGAAGTCTTCCTTCTGATAAGGAAGGATCTTACTCAGAGCCTTACGGCGTCCTTCTACATTTTCGGCTAGAATCATTTCGCGCATTGCTTTTATTTTCTCGCCCTCGAAGAACATGTGTTCTGTACGACAAAGCCCAATACCAACCGCACCAAATTTACGTGCCACCATTGCATCATGGGGTGTATCCGCATTAGCGTACACTTTCAGTCGAGCATACTTGTCGGCAAGAGTCATCAACTCTGCAAAATCGCCCGATATGTCTGTAGGTCTCGTATCGACTTTTCCGTCATATACTTCACCTGTGCTACCATTAAGAGAAATGTAATCACCCTCCTTAAACATTTTACCATCGATTTCTAAAGTACGAGCTTTATAGTCGATATTCAAAGCACCGGCACCCGATACACAACATTTGCCCATACCACGAGCAACAACGGCTGCATGAGAAGTCATACCACCACGGGCGGTAAGAATACCTTCTGCGGCCGACATTCCAGCCAAATCCTCAGGAGAAGTTTCAATACGCACCATTATAACATTTTTCTTTTCTTCGTGCCAACGGGCAGCATCGTCCGCAAAGAACACAATTTGTCCGGTAGCAGCTCCCGGAGATGCCGGAAGTCCACGAGTAAGTACTTTTGCACGGCATAAAGCTCCCTTGTCAAAAATAGGATGAAGTAATTCATTCAATTTATTCGGATCGCAACGTTCAAGAGCTGTTTTCTCATCTATCATACCTTGATGCAACAAGTCGACAGCAATTTTTACCATAGCAGCTCCCGTGCGTTTACCGTTACGAGTCTGCAAGAACCAAAGTTTACCCTCTTGTACCGTGAACTCCATATCTTGCATATCTCGATAATGCTGTTCCAGTTTTTCTTGAATGCTGTTCAACTCTTTAAAGATTTCGGGCATTGATTCTTCCATAGAAGGATATTTGGAAGCCCGTTCTTCTTCACTGACTCCGGCAAGTTTAGCCCACCTTTTAGAACCTTCAATAGAAATCTGTTGCGGAGTACGGATACCGGCAACGACATCCTCACCCTGAGCGTTTATGAGATATTCGCCATTAAATATATCTTCACCGGTAGCAGCATCACGCGAAAAACAAACACCGGTAGCCGATGTATTGCCCATATTGCCGAATACCATTGCCATCACACTGACAGCAGTACCCCAATCATCGGGTATGCCCTCCATCTTGCGATAGAGAATAGCACGCTCATTCATCCAAGAATTGAATACAGCACAAATGGCACCCCACAACTGATCGTAAACATCAGTCGGGAAACCGTTACCGGTTTGTTTGAGCACAGCCGCTTTGAACTTAACAACTAGTTGTTTAAGTTCATCAACGTTCAGCTCATTATCAAGTTTAACACCACGTTGTTCTTTAACCTCTTCAATAATTGCTTCGAACGGATCCATATCCTCTTTGCTCGTAGGTTTCATTCCCAATACAACATCACCGTACATTTGAACGAAACGACGATAAGAATCCCATGCAAAACAAGGATTACCGGTTTTCTTGGCGAGTCCTTCTACAACTTCGTCATTCAAACCGAGATTAAGAATCGTATCCATCATACCCGGCATAGAAGCACGAGAACCCGAACGAACAGAAACTAGAAGTGGATTTCTGGGATCGCCAAACTTGGAATGCATCAACGTTTCAACTTCGGCCACAGCTTTTATTACGTCGTCTTTCAGAAGAGAGACGATAGTTTCTTCTCCTTTTTCATAGTACTCGGTACATACTTCTGTAGTGATTGTGAATCCAGGAGGTACCGGTACACCGATCAGATTCATTTCGGCAAGGTTTGCACCTTTGCCACCCAGCAGATTGCGCATATCAGCTTTGCCTTCTGCTTTACCGTTACCAAACGTGTAAATTCTCTTTTTGTCCATAAATGTTAGGTTACTTAATAAGGTTGTTTGTAATTTCTATGTTGCAAATCTAAGTAAATTCTATAAATTCCAAACAAAATAGTAAAGTTTTTTTTTATTTTTATCGTTAAATATCGCGGTGAGAATTATTTTATAGCCCATATATCATATAATTCCATTTTTTTATCTATTTTTGTAGCATATTTATTAAAATGGCGTAGAAGTGGTTAGAAAGAAAAAGGAACTTCCTTTATTGGAAGGTATTGAAATAACCGGCGTAGCTGCCGAGGGAAAAGCGTTAGCAAGAGTGAATGATTTGGTCGTATTTGTTCCGTTCGTCGTGCCGGGGGATATTGTCGATTTACAATTGACACGCAAGAAAAACAAGTATGCAGAAGCAAAAGCAGTCAAATTCATAAAGTACTCCGAGAAAAGGGCCGTTCCTTTTTGTTCGCACTTTGGTATTTGCGGTGGCTGCAAATGGCAAAATCTGCCCTACGAAGAACAGTTAAAATATAAACAACAGCAAGTTTTAGACAATTTAGAACGTATCGGTAAAGTAGAATTGCCGGAGATTTCGCCGATATTAGGATCGGAGCACATACAATTTTACCGTAATAAGCTTGAATTTACTTTTTCCAACAAACGTTGGCTCACTACCGAAGAATTACAAAGCGACGAGATTTTCGATCAACGCAATGCATTGGGATTTCATATACCCGGTTCGTTCGACAAGGTCCTTGATATCGACAAATGCTGGCTTCAAGACGATATATCCAATCGTCTTCGTAATACAATCCGCCAATATGCATTAGACAATCAAATATCTTTTTATGACCTGCGCGAACAAAGTGGACTGCTTCGCAACGTCATTATACGCACATCGTCTACCGGCGAGCTAATGGTGATTCTGATTGCCCAAGTAATAGATTCGGAACAAAAAGAAATATTAGAAAAAGTTCTTCAATATATAAGTGATAGTTTTCCCGAAATCACTTCATTAATATATATCATAAACAATAAATGCAATGATTCTATCGCCGACTTAACGCCAATAGTGTTTAGCGGAAAGGACCATATCATCGAAGAGATGGAAGGGCTACACTTCAAAGTGGGACCAAAATCTTTTTACCAAACCAATTCGGCACAAGCTTACAATCTATACAAAGTAGTGCGAAACTTTGCACAACTCACCGGCAGCGAACTCGTTTATGACTTATACACAGGGACGGGAACTATCGCCAATTTTGTATCCCATCAATCTAAAAAGGTTATCGGCATAGAATATATAGAAGAGGCCATTGAAGATGCCAAAATCAATGCAGAATTAAACAATTTAAATAACACGCTCTTCTTTGCCGGAGACATGAAAGATATTCTGACACAAGATTTTATTAATCAATACGGCCGTCCAGATGTTATCATCACCGATCCGCCACGTGCCGGAATGCACCCCGATGTCATCAATACGATTATGTTTGCCGCCCCAGATAGAATAGTCTATGTGAGTTGCAACCCTACGACACAGGCGCGAGACTTACAATTGCTCGACAGCAAATATAAGGTAATGGCAGTACAACCTGTCGACATGTTCCCTCATACACAACACGTAGAGAATGTAGTATTACTGAAACTTAGAGAACAATAATAATATATCAAGCTATAAAGATGGATCAATTAAACAGTCTGGGGCATCACACCAAATATGCCAAAGATTACGCTCCGGAAGTATTAGAAACGTTTGAAAACAAGCATCCGGAAAATGATTATTGGGTACGTTTCAACTGTCCCGAGTTTACCAGCCTTTGTCCTATAACGGGGCAACCGGACTTTGCAGAAATACGTATCAGCTACATACCCGCTCAAAGAATGGTAGAAAGTAAAAGCTTGAAATTGTACCTGTTCAGTTTTCGCAACCACGGTGCCTTTCACGAAGACTGCGTCAATATCATCATGAAAGATTTAATCAAATTAATGGAGCCAAAATATATAGAAGTAACCGGTTTCTTTTTGCCAAGAGGCGGCATATCAATACATCCTTACGCCAACTACGGACAGCCAGGCACCAAGTTCGAGAAAATAGCGGATCAAAGGCTTGCCAATTACGAACGATAAAAACAGGAAAAAGATATTTCACTGTTCAGCATCCGGTACGTCGCCATGATACTGGTATTAGAAATACTCTTATAATAAGAGAATTACTGCAAATTTCCAAAATTATAAGTTCCCTTTCTAAGAACCTTACCATCCTTATCCATTTCGATAAATGGACCGTGCCGTTTGCCCTGTTTGAAAAAACCTTCGAAACGTACTCCATTCTTATTGGTCTCGATACCCGCGCCATCTTGCAAACCGTCTACAAAATGCCCTTTGTAATGAGTGCCGTCAAGCGAAACGAGTTCACCTTGCCCATTAGGCTTATCGTTTTTCCATTCTCCAGTATAAACGTCGCCATTGCTCCATTTATAAGTACCGTTTCCTTCACGAACATTATTTTTCCAATTGCCCTCATAGACAGCACCATTAGCCCACGTCAATGTGCCTTGTCCCTCTTGAACGCCGTCTTTGAAATGCCCAATATATTTATCGCCGTTAGCGTGATAATAAGTACCTATGCCGGTTCGTTCTCCTTGCTGATATTCGCCTTCATATCGATCACCACCCAAATAAGAGATACCGCGTCCATGCTGTAGATCATCTACCCAGTCACCTATATATTTATCGCCATTGGTATATTGGAATGTACCTTTTCCTTCGCGAATATCATTCTTCCAATCGCCGTCATATTTACAACCGTCATTCCACACAATAACTCCCTTACCATTCTTTTTGTCGTTCATCCATTGACCTTCATATTTGGAACCATCACGCCAAGAATATGTACCCTTACCTTGACGTTTATCTTTTATCCAATCGCCATCATACATAT
>JAAYUD010000062.1 GCA_012517855.1 Bacteroidales bacterium | reverse complement strand
CTCCAAATCGAACGGTCTGGGCTTGAAAATTCATAAACGCACTCCCTATGGTCGTTTGAACGGTATGAATTTCCTAACCCCATCCTCGCCCGATTTGTTGAGCGAAAGTTCGTGAAGCCGGAAGCCTTCGGGATTAAGTCTATATTGGACATAATTAAAGTTTTTGGATGTTACTGAGTATTGTCCAATACAAGTCCAATCCTCTCTGCCCGGCTTCAGCTTTACGTCTCCATGGAGTGCCGAGGATGAAGTCGATAAATCCATTTCGTTCAAGTGACCGTAGGGAAGGCAAGAGTTGGCTATCGCCGACCTTTCCTACGCTCGGCATAATCCAAAGAACTTTGGCTTCTGCTCTCGCTTATCGGAAACGTTAATGGATTTGCGGCTTCAGACCGACACGGAATGAGACCGGTAAAGATGTGCCGGTGGTTCTTTTGCTTCGTTTTCTGTTTAGCGATCTCAATTATTGATATTATTTGAAGCAATATACATCGTGTAAACTAAAAATACTGCTCTACGGCAAAGCGGAACTGATCTATGAATATTTGTTTAAATGCACTGATGTTGTTCTGCTCATAAAAGAGAAGCATAGCCTTCTTATAATCAATAGAATCTACTGAACGGAATGAAATAGGACAATATTTATTAGCTATAAGAATGGCGTTGCTAGTGATACGAGCAGTTCGCTTGTTACCGTCTTCGAAAGGCTGAATATACGAAATAAGCACTAATGCCAACAAGGCTTTTTCGAAGATATTGTCTTTTCCATTTATCAGATTGCAGGTGCCATGCAAAGCCTCGCGAATTTGAAATTCATTATCTATTGGGCGATAATTGGTGCCAGTGATACCGACACGTCGAGTGCGAATGTTTCTTGCCACTCCCATATCCTTTATCAGCAAGCTATGGATATCCTCTATTTTCGATATGGTAAGAGGTGTAAGATAATCAGGCTTTTGTAGAATGAACTTTAAAGCCTCCTTATGATTGAGTAGCATAAGGGTCTCTTCGCGTGTTTTTCCCTTTGCCTCCTGACTTTCCTTTAGCAGACGTTCGGTTTCTAGCAGACTATATGTGTTGCCCTCTATTTGTGATGACTTCCAACTAAGGTCAATGCCAAGACGCTCCATCTCCTTATCGTACTCCACTTTTGAAAGTTGTGTGGCATTATAAGTAAATTGTTTCTGCAACTCATCAAGTATTGATAATTCTTCGTCGGTAAACAATGTGACTTTTGGCAGGACATTTTGTATTAGGTTGAAATTGAATCCAGTCTGAACCTCACGTTCATCGACTTCCTTTGAAAAATAAGTGTCGATGTCGTAAGTCATCATCACAAAAGCTTGAGCAGTGAGCGAATATTCTGTAGCACGAGCTTTTCCCGATGAAGCTATATAGTCATTGACTATGCCGTTGGCAATAGCACGCTTTAATGTAGCATCGCTTACCGTGGAAGCAATGCCTTCTGATATATCCTTTCGCGAAGAACCTGGGTGAAATCTCAGGAACCGCAGAATTGAAGTCATCAAATCTTTGTCCATAGTTCGTGATAATTATTTAATCGGCTCAAATATACAAATATCTTTGGCTTATCGGCTCACTTTGATCTAATAAATAGCTTTTTTAAGTGATTTTTGAGCCGAATTCTTCATTTCTTTGTATAGACAAAGAAACAGAAGCAAAGAAAACTACCAGCGCATCGCTTAAATTTTCATTCTTCTGTGCAGATTAAATCTTCATTTCTTTGTGTGGACAAAGAAACGAAGCAAAGAAAACCACCGGCGCACGAATTTCACTCCAAATCGAACGGTCTGGGCTTGAAAATTCATAAACGCACTCCCTATGGTCGTTTGAACGGTATGAATTTCCTAACCCCATCCTCGCCCGATTTGTTGAGCGAAAGTTCGTGAAGCCGGAAAGCCTCCGGGATTAAGTCTATATTGGACATAATTAAAGTTTTTGGATGTTACTGAGTATTGTCCAATACAAGTCCAATCCTCTCTGCCCGGCTTCAGCTTTACGTCTCTATGTAGTGCCGAGGATGAAGTCGATAAATCTATTTCGTTCAAGTGACCGTAGGGAGTGCAAGAGTTGGCTATCGCCGACCTTTCCTACGCTCGGCATAATCCAAAGAACTTTGGCTTCTGCTCTCGCTTATCGGAAACGTTAATGGATTTGCGGCTTCAGACCGACATGGAATGAGACCGGTAAAGATGTGCCGGTGGTTCTTTTGCTTCGTTTTCTGACCATTCAGAAAATGAAGATTACTTCTTATTCTTGTTTTTTTCGATGTATGACATGCGGAATGACGAATAGAGTAGAAATACGCAGGCGATGGCCAAGGCCAGAATCCATTCGTTGCTATGCATGACAATCATTAGAACGCCCGATGCAAACAATAGCAGACCTCCCAAAAGTTGTTGCATGCTAAGTCTTCGTACGACCGGATCTTCGCTTTTCTCTCGCATGAAGACGAGTGCTATGGCAATCATTGCTGTACCGATAAGGTAAAGATAGGGAGCAAGCGGCCAATAAAACAGGTAAGTGAGCAGACCGCCTAGGGCAAGTACAGATCCGGTGGCAAATATGGCAGAGATTGTTTTATTCATCTTTTTTCAAATACGTATATATCCTCGTTTGATTTTTTCATTAAATATTTTTCCCTGGCTATCTTCTCAATATAGTGGGGATTGGTCTGTAGCATGTGCAACTTCATGGTGTTGGATTTGAAGTCGCTTTTGCACTGATCTATTTCGTCTTGCATCTCGTCGATTGTGCGGGCGTTGTTAAAACGTTTTATCAAATTGTTTTCGTCCAGAAATACGATGATCACACCAAATATCGTCAACGTGACGATGTATTTGAACCCTTTCATCCATTTTTTCTTTCTGAACTTATCGAACATGGCAACGAATATTATTTAATAATATATTGACTTATTTTGATGCAAATATACAGTTTTTTTGTTGAGATAAACAATAATAACCATTAAAAACACTATCTTTGCATGATAACTTAGATATTTTTTCCAAATGGACAATTATATTGTTTCTGCACTGAAGTATCGCCCTGCGACTTTCAAATCGGTAGTGGGACAAAGGTCGCTTACTACCACCCTGAAGAATGCTATCTTGACCGGTAAGTTGGCACATGCCTACTTGTTTTGCGGACCTCGTGGCGTGGGTAAAACGACTTGTGCCAGAATTTTTGCCAAAACCATCAACTGTTCTAATCTTAATGCCGAGGGCGAGGCATGCAATGAATGCGAATCGTGCCGTTCGTTTAATGAACAGCGTTCGCTCAATATCTACGAATTGGATGCCGCCTCTAACAATTCGGTGGATGATATTCGGACATTGATTGAACAAGTACGTATTCCGCCTCAGTCGGGCAAGTATAAAGTCTATATTATCGATGAGGTTCACATGCTTTCGACTGCTGCATTTAATGCGTTCTTGAAGACATTGGAAGAGCCTCCGCATTACGTTATCTTCATATTGGCAACAACCGAAAAACATAAGGTGCTGCCTACTATTTTGTCGCGTTGTCAGATTTACGATTTCAGTCGTATCAGTGTGAAAGATATTGTAGACCATTTGGCCTATGTAGCCGAGAGCGAACATATCAAGGCCGAGCGGGATGCGTTGAATATTATTGCCATCAAGGCCGACGGGGGTATGCGCGACTCGTTGTCTATCTTCGACCAGGTGGCAAGTTTCACGGGTGGTAATATCACTTATCAGAATATCATTGAGAATCTCAATGTGTTGGATTATGAGTATTATTTCCGGCTGACAGATATGCTATTGGCTAACAAAGTAAACGATTCGCTCTTGCTATACAATGATATATTGGACAAGGGGTTTGAAGGTAGTCGCTTCATTGGCGGACTGGCTTCGCATTTCCGCGATTTGCTTGTTGCTCACGATGCCGCGACGGTGAAACTGCTCGAAACCAGCGATAATATCCGTGAACGATATGCCGCTCAGGCCAAGCAATGCCCGGTGACGTTTTTGTATCGGGCTATCAGGCTGTGTAATGATTGCGATATGAATTATCGTGCCAGCCGCAATAAACGTCTGTTGGTAGAACTGACGCTTATCGAACTGGCGCAGCTTACCGAAGGTGGCGACGATAGCAGTGGCAGTGGGGGTTCCCCCACGACGATGCACCAAATAAAGAAAATTCAGCCGGCTAATATGACCGCTCCCGCTCCGACAGACAATCATGCCTCTGTAGGTAGCGCTCAGCAGGCGCCTCCTCCCCAGCAGCCTCTGCAAGAAGAACAACGGGAGCAGGTGGCTACTTCGCCCATCCAACAGCCTCAAAACCAGTCTCAGGTGGTAATAGGTGGTATGTTGAAGAATCGATCTCAGAAGAAAGTCGAAGTTCCGGTAGTGAGCAAAGGCCAGCTGGGTATATCGATGCTGCATGCCAATGAGAAGAACAATGAAAAAAAGGAAAAGGCCATTTCGGCTGAGGTACTGGAAGGGCTTGGAAATGATCCGATAGCAGAAGACCGATTACGGTTCCAGATACGTCGGTTTGCGCAAATATTGCCCATTGAGCATAAAGCGTTATCGATACAGCTGCCGAATTTTGTTTCCAAATTATTGGATGCCACGCATCTTGAGTTTGTGGTAGACAATGAGTTTGTGGCTAAAGAATTGAATGAAGTCATAAAAGTTCAGATGAAGAACTTTTTGCGCAAAGAGTTGAATAACGCTCAATTGGAAATCTCCGTGCGGGTGAGCGAGAAGGATGAGAACTTCCGTCCTGTGAGCGGACCGGATCGATTTAAGTTCATGGCCGAGAAAAATAAGTCGCTTATCGATTTTCAGCAAAAATTCGGTTTGGAATTGAACTAGCGTTTAGAAATTTCTTAGAATCCTTTCTTTTGTTTTTTTCGATACTCGGTGGGGGTACATCCTTTGATGGCCTTAAACTGTCGGGCCAAGTTACCATAATTGTTCATTCCCAATTCGATGGCGATGTCGCTTATCGGCCGGCTGTTCTCTTGCAACATCTGGGCGAAGAGTTCCATCCGTCGGGTCGATATGTAGTTGTATACCGATTGTCCCGTAATCGTTTTGAATTTTATTTCGAACAGGCGGCGTGACAAAGGCAGAATTTTCAACACATCCGACACGCTGATTGGGACGGACAGATGCTCGTGAATAAATTCCAGTGCTTTGAGTATATAGGGATCTTCGGTGACGTATATGTTGGTGGACATACGGTTGACTATTCCCGTGGGTTTGATGAACACATTGTGATAAGGAGCTTGCGGATTGTGCATCAATTGAGTGATGAGTGCCGCAGCTTCGTAGCCTCCCTTTTCGATATTAAGATTGACACTAGATAGGGTCGGGTCGGAGAGGTTGCACACGGTGATGTCGTTGTCTACTCCCAGTACTACAATGTCGTGCGGTATTTTGATGTCGCTAAAGTTGCACACCTCGATGATTTTGTTGCCTTGGTTGTCGTCGCAGCAAAACAAGGCCGTGTGTGGCGGCAACGATTTGAGCCATTTGACAAGGGGGGTCGATTCGTAAAACCATAAGTCTTCGAGCGTCTGTTGCTTGTAGGTCATAAAATTCTCTCCATAGCCGGCAGCTTTTATGTATCGGTAAAAGCCTTCGCACCGTTCGTCCGACCATACGGTATCTTTATAGCCATAAAAAGCAAAGTGGATGAAACCTTTGGATAAAAGATAACGAGCGGCCATTTCGCCTGTGGCGAAATAGTCGCTTGTTACATTGGGAATAGTCGAGAAGCGCTGTTTGAAATCTTGGGCCAAAGCCACAATCTTGTTTTGTGCAAACAGCTCTACATCTTCATCGTTGTTGAAACGGCCAATGATAGCATTGGCATCCCATTTCTTAGCCCATTCCAATACACCTGTGATGGTATATTCGTCTTTGTACGAAGGCGGCATGCGGCATACTACCCATGGCTCGTGCGATTTCTCTCTGGCATATCGAAGTATGCCCTGTAGCAGATGCGTAGGGAATGCTTCGGTGAAGTCGGTCAATAATATCAAACGTATCATCAGATGTATTGGAATAAAAGGTTTTGTAAAATTCGATTATAGTTTAACTTCCTGCTCTTTGGTGTTCCATCCTCTAAGAACAACAGAAAGACCGTTGCGCTCTGCGGGAAGAGTACATTCCAGCGATTTTGTTTCGCCCGGCAAGAGAGTTACGTAGTTGTCGTTCCACTTGGCAAACCCTTCGGCATGTCCTTCGGCATTCCTGAGTACTAGTTCGTTGAAGAAAGCGATCTTGTCGGATGTGTTCTTCAGTTGAACGGTTACTCTCGAGAACGTGCGCTTGGCTGTCATCTCTATCGTAGCGGAAGGCAGTGAAGCCAATGGCTTATAATCGGCCGGTTCGGTAATGGGAGACATATACCAGGTAGACTTCGGATAGTCGTAAACGTCGTTTTTGGCAGTGAGGCAATAAGAGTTTTCGGCAATCGAATGTTTGTTCTTGTCATTCAGCTTTAAAGATAGAAATGCTATTTCGCTGAAGTTTTTCAACGTGAAGACCTTCGTGCTTTCGCCCGGTTGAATCGTTAATGAAAGAGTATCTTTCTGAATCAAATTAGATTTCAGGTTGAATAGTTCCATTTGGGCTACTACCGGTACGGGATTCTGCGTTTCGTTTACGGCATATACCGAATGGTCGGCATAGTTGTAGATGAGTTGTTGCGGCATGTTGCCCGCTTTGACAGAGTAATACGAAGCGGTAGGTACACCGTAATAATCGTAGAGTTGCCAATAGAGCGAGGGCCATGCCGAATTGAGCATCCATTGAATGATACCTGTAGAGTGAGCAATGTTCACTCTGAAAGATTCGAACATGGAACGAGTCGATTCGTAGTCCAGCAAGTGAGCTTTCTTCAGGTAGTCGTCCAAGTCGGAAGCACCACCGAACTTACGGTCTATAATATCGTTGAGAACATTTAAATCGTGCATTGCCGTTCCGGAAGCAGTACAGTGGAAGTTGTAGTATTCGTTGTTCTTTGCAGGCCAGCGTTTGTCTGCCGGAATCATGCGCTCGATAGATTCTTTGACGGGAAGTTGTGCTCCGATGCCGGTTTCGGTATTGAAACCGTAGCCGCCTCCGTTCTTCGTATCTTCGAACCAATAGCTCGGACCCACATACTCGTAAGGACCATACATCTTTGTTCCCGATGTTCCAGAGACTTCGCTAACGGCGTGTTGAGCCGAAATGAGAATAGGACGGTCGTCTATGGTAGCTAGCATGGAACGGTAGCGTTTCTCCAATTCGGGGCAAGGCAATTTGTCGCTTCCTACGAACCAACCGATAAGGCTCGGGTGGCTACGCAACCAAAGCACTTGATCGTGAAGTTGGCGCACCAACATGGTTATGCCCGGTTCGGTTTCTATACAGCCATATTTGCTTTCGGCATTGCCTCCTACATATCCTGCCCATTCCCATTGGCAGCTCCATCCTGCCAGTACCATAATACCGTTGCGGTCGCAGAGATTAAATAGATCGTCGGATGTACCCCAGAAGCCTTCGAGTCTGATGGTGTTGAGATTCATGTTTTTCACCAACTTTATTTGGTTCTGATAAGTGTCGGGTGTGTCGCGAAGGAAAATATCGTCTGTCCAACCGGCTCCTCTAAGAAGAACTTTCTTGCCATTGAGGATGAAGCCACGGTATCCTTCGGGAGTGAGATAGTCTTTTATTTCTCGGATGCCGAACGATTGTTCGGTCTTGTCGCAGACTTTGTTTTGAATATCGAACTCGAGAGAAAGGTCGTACATATCGGGCGATCCCATGCCGTTGCACCACCATAACCGTGGATTGTTGATGTGGAGTTTCAATACATCTTCGGGGGTAATCTTCACCGTACGGGTCTCTTGTGCCTTGAGGCTGACGGGGAAATAAATTTGAATATCGTTGATCTTTCCTACAAGAGCCCCTTTGACAGGACGATCGGTGAGGTTGCTCAGTTGTGTCTCGACGGTGAGCCATGCCTCTTTTAGGGTCTCGGTATTGACTTTGGATGTCACAGCGGTGTGTTGCATTAAGACATCATCGACAACAATGATGCTGACATTGCGGAAAAGTCCCATACTCTCGTCGGAGGGACGGGGATTCCAGTCTACAAATCCGATATTGGGATCGCCTTTTTGTGCCTTAAATACTTGTATCTTTAGTTCATTGTCTGTAGATACCCATTTGGTGATATCGAACAGATACCTGCGAAAAGCTCCCTTAACTGAATCTCGAGATGCGATGAGCTTTTCGTTGATAAGAATATTTCCCGAGTAACTAAGTCCGTCTATTTGAAGAAAGGCATGTTGTCCGGGACGCAGAGGTTGCAATCTGAAATGATTGCGAAAGAGCCATGGGCGGTCGAACTGTGTACTGTCTATCTGGTGATAGTTGAGCCCCTCGAGAATAGAAGGCCCATATACTTTGTTGTTCATCAAAACCCCCATTGCAGTTGTAGGGATCGATGTTCGGTATGTCTTGCTGCCTACTTGAACAATCCATCCGTTTTTTAATACTTGAATGGATCGATGAGCCATACAAGGAACACTTACCATAAAAATAAGAAATAGGACATTTAATAATCTTTTTGTCATAGAACTAACTATTTAAATGTTATACTATACTATTTAGTAGTTGATATTGATTTCTCAATCTATATTTTTTGTAATCACGTCAATGAATTTATTCTCTTCGTTTGTTTTGAACCTTTATGGCTTTTATAATTTGGACGCCCCTAATAAGTTGCTACCCACCAGTGTGGAGAAGAAGAGCTTAATATTGTTGGCTGTCCTAGAATATGGAAAGTCTTTCTTCATAGACTCTCGCATAGCGCTTTCGAAAAATGGAGATGCGGCAGAAATGCCTCCTCCTATGATAATGGCTTGTGGGTCGTAAACAAATAGAACCACTTGTAACAATTTTCCCAAATGATGACCGAATTGACACCATGTATTCAAGGCAGATGCGTCGCCCTGTTCGGCCAACTCAAAGATTCTCTTGCCGTCGCTACCACTTTTTGATAGAAAAGAACTGCTGCAATAATGTTCGTAGTCGCTATCCAAATAGGGGAGTGATCCTATTTCGCCCGCACCGGTATTGGTTCCTCTATATAAGCTGTTATCGATAATGATGCCGGCTCCCACTCCCGTACCCAGGGTGATGCCTACCATGTTTTCGTATCCCTTTCCGCTACCAAAATGTTTCTCTCCTAAAACAAAGCAGTTTACGTCATTGTCTATACATGTTTTTACATTAAATTCTTTTTCGAGAATTTCTTTTAGGTGAACTTCTTTCCATGAAGGGATGTTTGCCACGTCGTAAACGATGCCTTTCTCTGCATCGACTATCGAAGGTACGCCTATTCCGATACCATCTACATCGGGAGATATAAACTCTCGAATCATTGCCTTTATCAAGTCTAATATAACCGATTCGCTTCCCTGTGCAGGGCATTCTACGGATTTTGTCGCAACGATGAGGTTATCTTCTATTTTTGCAATACGTAAGTTGGTCCCTCCTAAGTCAATTGCCAATTTCATTTTCATTCTTTAATTTACTTCAAAGATAATATAAAAACGATTTTTCAATAATCGTTATTATTAATAATTAACGCTATAAAACAAACATTTTCCATGAGCTGTTTTTCTCATGGAAAATGTATGCTTTGTTTTACTTCTTTTTAAAAATCCAGAACGTTCCGTTGTCCCATGCAGCTGTTCCATCGGGAGCTGCGCAAAGTACCATTTCGTCGTCGTTCAGCGTCAGTATCTTGTATTTGTACTGCGGGTCTGTAGTGCCGTAACAATGTCCATTGAGCACGGTTGCTCCTGTCAATGTTAACGTCCCGATAGACCATATATCGCCACTGTCCGGATTCTTGGTCGTGTCGGACATGTCGAAAGCGAAAGTTCCTTTTTGAGCTACTGTTCCGTCGTTATTGTATCGGGTGAAGTTGGGTCCGCCATTTAAGTCGAATACCATATATCCATTTGGGTCTTCAGTATCGGCAAGTGCTATTGGAGTCCAGTCGGGAATCATTTCGGTCATCCATCCGCCTGTTCCGTATACGGCATCTACGGTGTTGTCCCATGCCCATGTTTTGCCCTGAACTCCGTTTCCTGCAAAGTATGCCCATTCGGTAGCTACAGGATGATCGATATGCGTGATGGTAACTTTTCGGGTAGTTGTTACTGTCCCTCCATCACATAGTCCGGTGAAGGTGATGGTTTGTTCCCCAAGGAAAGGCATCAGTATCGTATCGTTTTGAGCTGCTGCATGACCGATGACATAATCCCAATATGAGCCAACTCCTTTGGTATTGTTGATCATGACTATCTGGTTGCCTCCGTCGGTAGTGGCATGAACATCGAGTTGCAAGTCGCTTTCCTTGACGATGCCGCCGGCAGAGATATTGTCGCATATCGGATTGCAGGAACAGAGAGTTCCTACTACTGCTATTAAACAGAATATAATCTTTTTCATTTTTTCCTCCTCTTCTTTAGTATAATAGATTATCACCAGTCCAGCCGGCATTTTGTTTCAATACGCCATTTGATAAGTCTATTTGCGTTTGTGGAATTGGTAAAAATCCCCCTGTATCTTTAACTCGAGTAGCGATATCAGGCATATCCATTGTTGTTTGTTCCAGGTTGTTTTGCATGCTTACTCCATTTTGTTCGGCAAGTGCAGTATCTGCTATGTGCCAGCGGAGTAGATCGTACCAGCGCATTCCTTCGAAGGCAAACTCCCAACGGCGTTCATTGCGCAGAGCGTTGTCGCTGTAAGAACTGATCGGTTTGAGTCCGACACGTGTACGTACTTGGTTAATACCATCGACTGTTTGAGTCAGTTCGCTATACATGAGCAGCACATCGGCAAAACGCATTACTACAATGTCTTGGGTATTGTTGAGCTGATAATCGGTATCGATTGAAGGGTAGATACGGCGTGAATAATTCTCGTATACCGGGTCTGCCCCCGCAGATACGGTTTTGACATTGATAGCGGCATATTTCTTTTGCCACAATCCGGTTTCGTTCATCTGTTTATCGGCTCCCCATACATAATTGGGTGCTTCATCGCTCGTATCGAAGATAGACGCTTTGATACGTATATCGTTCGGTTCGGCAGACTTCCATTCGTTCATCATCTTGGGATTGACAGTACCGAATCCCCAACCTATTCCCAATGGGAAGTTGTTTTGTACACTACCATCTGTCTCGCGAGGAGAGAAGAATAGATCTACCTGATTGTTTCGAGCTACATTGCTTGGCGAATCCCAAGTTGCTTTTGGGCTGTATTTGATGGCGAACATCGTTTCTTGATTTGTGCCATCTTCGCCATACCAACTCAAGTCGTTGTCTTTAGAATATGGGTAGTCGGACTTGGTATATTGATTGGAATAGGGCCATAAGTCGCGGAAGTCCGGCATCAGTCTATGTCCACTTTTGGTAATACAATCGTTCAGGTCGGTTACCACTTCAGATTTTGTGACTGTACCCATCGATTCTTTTTGATAGTACCCCGTATAGAACAAGAATACTCTTGCCAGCATACCTTCGGCTGCCCATTTGGTGACATGTCCAAGTCTTGCGGGCTGTATATCGGTTATTTTTGTTGCGGGCAAAAGAGAGACTGCTTTTTGTAAGTCCGTACCTATCTGTTTGTATAGCGAATCGGCCGGCGCCTGTGCGGGGTTCTTCGATTGAGAAGTGACAATCAGCGGCACATTGCCAAATGTCTTGCACAGGTTGAAATAGTAGAATGCCCTGAGAAATCGTGTCTCGCCTTCTATCTCATTCTTGTCGTCGACAGAATTGAATGTAATATTGCCCAATGATTCGAGTAGCATATTGCAACGATAAATACCTTTATAGTTGACCGACCATACATCGTCGAACATATTGTTGTCGGATTTCTTCAAATGGTCGAGAGCTTGTGCGTAGCGATCGTCCGGACCGCCACCGCCGAAGCGGTCGTCTGAAAGGATTTCGGAGATTATCATTAGATTTTGGTTAATCTTACTGTCCCCTTCGTCGCGTAACATGGCATAACATCCTGTCAGTGATTGTGCTGCGTCTTCTTCTGTCTTTGGAAAGTTGGAGTTGTCTTTTTTAGTCAGATTGTCTGAGTCTAAGAAGGCATTGCATCCGCTTAGTATAACTGTTGCCAATGCACTTAAAATATAATATCTTGCTTTCATGATCGTTTTAGAATTTAATGTTGACACCAAACATATAAGTGCGAGGACTGGGGTAGAAGCCTAGGTCTACGCCGCTTACCCAATTTTGTCCTCCACCGTAACCGACTTCCGGATCCATTCCGGAGTAACCGGTAATTGTAAAGAGATTGTTTGCTGCAAAATAGACACGACATTCTTGTAGTGGCATAGTCCTGAATAATTTCTTGAAATCATAGCCGAGAGTGAGGTTCTGCATCCGCAAAAAGTCTCCGTTTTCCATGTAAAGGTCAGAGATGTATTGCCAGTTGGAATGTGTTCCTGAAGTGAGCCGTGGTATTTTGTTGGACGTTCCGTCGCCATGCCAACGTTTGAAAATGTCGGTAGTGAAATTGTTGCGCGGATAATCGACGAATGAGCGGTAAGATTTCATGATTTGGTTGCCCAATACGCCGTTCATCGTAGCGTTAAGATCGAAACCTTTCCAACCTAAATTCAAAGAGAAACCTAGTGTGAAGTCCGGATGCGGATCTCCTATTTTGCAACGGTCGTTAAGGTCTATCACACCATTGTGATCGGTGTCTACCCAAATGACATCACCAGGAATGGTCCCACTCAGCTTGGCTCCTTTGTAGTTGTCGATTTGTTTCTGGTTTTGGAAAATACCTGCCGTCTTATATCCATAAAAATAGCCGATAGGATAACCTACTTGAGCACGGAACATCTCGTCAGTACCATTGCTTAGTACATTGGGCGTGCCGTGTATAATACCTTCGGTATTGGCAATTCTGGTTACTTTGTTTTTGTTGTAAGCAAGATTAAAATTGGCTCCGTATGAGAAATCGGATATATGATCATTCCACGATAATCCTATTTCAATACCACTGTTCTTTACGTCACCTCCATTGATATACGGTGCGCTGGTTCCTACGGTATCGAGCACCGGAGCTTGTACTAACCAGTCTTTAGTCTTCTTGATATAGTAATCGAAGTTGAGGCCTAGACGGCTGCCAAAGAAGCGTGCATCGAAACCGAGATCGGTTTGTTCCGACTTCTCCCATGTGATGTTGGGATTGGCAAGAATGTCGGGATATGCACCGGTGGTGATAACTGATTTGTCATTACCGAATGTATAGTCGGCATTTTCAAAAGAAATGGTTGACAGGTATTGGAATCCGGGGATTGACTGATTACCGTTTTGTCCCCAACTGGCACGAATTTTCAAGAAATCCATCCAATTCTTCACATTGTTCATGAAAGATTCTTCGGTTATTACCCAACCAGCAGATACGGAAGGGAAATAACCCCATCTGTGACCTCTTGCAAATTTGCTCGAGCCATCTGTACGCAATACAACGGTCGCCATATATTTGCTCATATAGTCGTAGTTGATACGTCCAAAGAAAGATGCGATAGATTCTCTACCCCAAGGCGAACCATTGAGTCTGGTTCGTGACGATATGATCGGTGTATTGTCGAGGTAGGCATGTTTGAAATCATTGAATATACTATTGGTATTGGAGCCGCTGATGTTCTCACCCAATCCATCGACTTCGAGACTTTGACCCAACAGAAAAGTGAAATTATGTTTTTGGGCTAGTTTGAAGTTGTATGTTGCAGTGTTTTCCCACATCAACGAACATCCCGAACTCATACTTTGGCTCACGTTACTTAAATCGCTCATCGTATTGCTCGACAACTTGTAGGCAGGCGTGAAAGAACGCGATGAATTGACACTAAGAGTGAATCCGAAGTTCGATTTTATTTTTAGATTTTTGATGGGTTGCAATGTAGCATATAGAGCAGCGCGAATATTATGGTTTTTCGATTTGTTTCCATAATTACTGTAATACATTTTGCCAACAGGATTTGGTTCTCTTATTTCCCAAGGTATGGCGTAGTGATAGTTTCCATCTGCATCGTAGTTGGGCAGGAAGGGAGAAGTGAGCAACATGTTGCGAATATCGTTGCCATAGTTATCTCCGATACTGATACCCCGATTTTGAGTATACGTATAGGTTAAGTTTTCGCCGATAGTAAGTAAATCGAAGTTATTTTTTTTCAGAACCTTATGATCTGAGTTGATACGTACGGTGTATCGGGTAAAATTGGGTTCGCACGGTTTGCCTAAAATACCATCTTGGTAAGTATAAGAAATACCGCTCGAGAAGGTGCTGCGCTCGGTGCCTCCTGAGAAATTGATGGCATGATTGGTAATCAGTGCATTCTTGTTACGAATCTCTTCCATCCAGTTTGTGCCGTTCCATGTACCTTTTTGTATTTTATCCCAATCGGGTACTAAAGAAGCGAAATCGTATGGCGTGAGTCCGTCTTCGTAACGCTCTTCGTTCATAATCATGGCATACTCTTTGGCATTTAACAGATCGGGCATACGGTATACGTTTTGGAAGCCAACATATCCGTCGTATGAAAGTTGTGTCTTGCCGACTTTTCCCTGTTTGGTCGTTACGAGGATAACGCCGTTGGCTGCACGTGAACCATAGATAGCAGCAGATGCAGCATCTTTTAAGACATCAATGCTTTCTATATCGGCAGGATTCAGACTGTTGATGTCGCCACCGGTGATACCATCTATAATATAAAGAGGTGTGGCATCTCCGATAGTGCCAAGGCCACGAATGTTAACCTTGAACCCTTCGCCCGGCATACCCGAAGATTGAGTAATACTGACTCCCGGTGTCTTGCTTTGCAATGCCGCAAGCGGATTAACGGTATTCAACTTCTCAATGTCTTCTCCTTTTACTTGAACAGTAGCTCCGGTTACTAATTTTTTCTTCTGTACTCCATAACCGACAACAACGACTTCATCAAGAAGTTTATTGTCATCTTTTAATATAATTTTTAAAAGATTGGTAGCCGGAGTTACTTTCAGTTCTTTAGTAACGTATCCCACATACGAGATGCGAAGTGTACTATTCATCGGAGCATTGAGCGTAAACATACCGTTTACATCGGTCAGTGCACCGTTGTTTGTTCCTACTTGTTGCACTGTGACGCCAACAAGAGGTTCTCCCGTTGCAGAAACAACAGTTCCTTTGATCGTTTTAGTGTTTTGGGCAACACTAAAAACACAAAACAGCAAAAATAGTAAACTTAATTTGCTTTTCCGATATTGTGAAAAATGTTTCACAATAAGGCCAACAAAGTCTTTTTTCTTTTTCATCTTGAGTGATTATCAGATTAGTTGATTACAAAGTTATACTATTTATAGCCTTTTAACCAATGTGTTTGCGTAATATAATATTCAAATTGCGAATATTTTTTGACCCACGCTAATCACTCTATGATAGAGAAACTGTTATTTTTATTTGTATGATGAAAGTTTATCGACTGGTAATGGATGTTTTGTTCTGTTCTTAAAGCTCCCCTTTTATTTTACTTCTTCAAAGGATTCTAACCACGAATCGATCATTTTGCGAGCCAAACTCAATTTCTGTGGTATCATCGGTAGATTGTCGCGACTGTAAAATTCGCCATCGGTAAGTTCGTTATCGGCAAACTGAATATCACCGCTAACATAATCTGCCGTGAAGCCTATCATGAGGTTAGAAGGGTAGGGCCAAGGTTGGCTGCCAAAATAGCGGATGTTATTTATCTTGAGAGTTGTCTCTTCTCTTACTTCACGCGCAACACATTGTTCCAATGTCTCTCCCGGTTCCACAAATCCAGCTACTAGTCCATGGAAAGGTCTCGTAAATGTGCGAGCATGTACTAACAATATTTGCTCGCCTTTGTGAATCATTACTAATATGGCGGGCGAAAGTTGAGGAAATATTTCGTTGCCACAGTTGGGGCATTTTTTTGAAATAACGGTATTGACTTTTGTTGGAGTACCACAAACGGGGCAATAGCGTGTGTTTTTATCCCAAAAAATTAGTTCGGAACCTCTTCCTGCCAGTCTGTGTAGTTCGACATTTATCAAATCGTAAGATTCGCGTAGACCGACCCATATCAAACCATCTTCTGTATTATCTGTAGAAACAGTATAGACTGTGCTACTATCGGCAATTTCGGCCGCTTTGCAGATTGCGTTTTCGTATTTTCCTACTTCGTGAACCATGCCATTCACCGTGTATGGCAGTGTGTCGTGAGTTAAAATACTATAGCAACCACCTTTTCGAGGTAATAGCAACTTACCATTGCTAAAAAGAAACCAATAGCTCATTTTTCTTATTTTTTTGACCACGCAAAAGTAATATATTATTAATGAATACGAAATGTTTTTAGTTGGTATTAGCGGAATTTAAATCATATTGTATTATAAAACAATGGTTCACCGGCAAAAAGTGAGGGAAAGACACTTTCGTCTCATTATTATGAGTCGAAAGTGTCGTATGTTAGTTTTTTCGGTGACGTCCTTAAGTTTTTTTGAAAACATATGGACGAAAATATTTTTAGGGGCATATGTCATTTAAGACCTGATAACACAGATAATCAATCTGAAAATATTGGCTCAATAATGCATTGCTTCCGTAAAATCTTTTATAAAAGTATTTGCCGTATACTGATTGCCAAACTCGTCGATAGCAACTACTTTGACTACCGCATTGGGATCTGTACGTTTGTAATAGTATGCATGTGTATTGGAACCGTTATAGTTATCGACATCTCTATTTAATGTACCAACATGATATCCCATAGCATAAGCATCTGCATTATTGAGCGCTTTTGTCATAGCTACCCCAGTGCTAGAGGCACCCTCGTAAGCTTTTACCGTCCAATTTTTGTCGGCATTGAATATATTGGCAACGATATATCCACCGTTTTCTTGCAACGATAACTGGGTTGCATAATTATAATAGCCATGCGTTCCTCCATAAGCCTGATTTGCTTCGGACAAACGCATTTGAAAGCTTTTATCACGCCCTACAGACTTGTAGTACCAGTTTGTAAACTGCGTACCGCCAACGGTATATACCTCATAGCCATTGGGAGTACCTTCTGTATTTAAAGTAGATTTCCACCACGCTCCACATGCGGCAGCATGAATATGTTCTAAGGTAGAGATCGGAGACGTCACACTGCACACTTCGTTATAGTGAGTATGTCCGCAGAACAACGAATAATTGGTAAAACCGGAAAGCAAGCCAAGTACCGTATTTCTATTGGCGTAGCTGGTTGTGTTGCGCAAAGGTATATGATAGTACAAGATCACCATCATTGATTTTGGAACGTAACTTAAATCTTGCTTCAGCCAATCTACTTGAGCATCGGTGAAGCCACCGGTATAGGTCTCGGCATCAGAGAAAAGAACATTATCCAATGCCACAAAATGAACATTACCTCTATTGAACGAATAATTGAGCGGTCCCCAAGCATTTTCGTATTGACTTGTCGTGCGAGTAGTGCCGTTTGAAACTTTATCATGATTGCCTATAACTGAGAATACAGGCATCGAAGTAGAGCCTAAAGCAGCCCTTACAGAACCCTGCAAAGATGCCGCACCGTCATCGCAGATATCACCCATCACCAAACCATACACAGGAGTAGTAACGCTTTTCAATGTTTCGGCAATATCGGTCATTGTTTCGTTCTTGAACCGCCAAAGATTGGAATAAGTGGCGCTGGTACTTTGTACTCCAGATGCTGTATAATAAGGATCGTTGGTACGCGCACTTACTTGTGGATCGCCAATAGCTATAAGAGTAAAATTAGTCTCGACCCCACCCGGCAATTTCGCTAAAGTGAAATCGTATCTTTTGGTTGAAACCGAAAGTGCTTTATAGAACACAGCTGTATTGTTAGAACTCGAACTCGTATTTACTTTATACTCGGAAGGGGTAGAATAATAAACGAACTTCGCATTCGAATTGCGTTTCATTTCATAGATTCCCTTCGCATTTGTTTTCACACACTGATAGCCATCACTGACCACTACTCCTGCAATAGGATTGTTGGTAGTATCGCCTATAAAACCATACACATCCATGCCCGGACTAGGTGTTATTTCTATTGTTTCTCCATTGTCTTCGCCACCACCACTATTGGAGCTACTGCAATTAATGAAGAACAGACATATACAATAAGTAGCGCAATACAAAACGGCATTGAATGCCATTTTTAATAATTTTCTTTTCGTCATACCTACTCTTATAAATTTGAATAATTCAATTAATGTATCAGACCCCATCTCACTATAAAAGGAGATGGAGTCCGATTATTATTAAGCTGCAACAGGTCTAAAGCCCTGTCGTTGTCACTTTAATGTTGTCTATCAAGAATCGTGCGCCACCTGCAATTTTAATGGTTGTTGATGGAGTCGCGTTTTTAATATTCACCGTTATGGTAGACCAAGTACCTGCTGTATCACTCACTCTACCCGGAAGATTGTAGGTAGTAATATCGGGTGTACCTCCTCCGTTGACGGTAAATGTCAATGCCGTAACAGCACTGATCTGATCCCAATTCATCACGTCGAATGTCAGAATCACATCTTGTGTCTCTGTCATCGCAGATAATGCCGGTGTGGTGATGTAACCATTTGCCGATCCGGTACCTATTTTCAAATATCCCGGACGTTCATACGCTTTGCTACCGCTCCAACCGGTCACTTCATGTGCATCTCTATAATCTTGATTCTCCGTGAGAAACACATCGCTCGAGCCGTCTGTACGTGGAGTCGCTACCGTAACGCCATCCTTAAGTAAGCCACTTACATAGCTTGCATCATCACCTCCGAATACAAATTTACTGAAATTTTGATAGATGAGCGTTTCTTTTTCACCATTTGCAATAATCGTACTCACTGTAATATCTTGAGCATTGGGCAATCCGGTAGAAATACTAAACGTAACTGTGCCCGCAGTAGTAGGAATTCCTACAACAGGAATATTGATGGTTCCAGAGACATCTGCCGTATAAGTATAATTGGCAACAGTCAAGCCATTACTACTGCCGGTCATCGTTATAGTTGCAGTATACGATTGACTAGCATAAGCTTTAGAATAAGGAACGGATATAAAACAATGCTCAGCGTTTTTGCCTTTAGTCATTCCACCCACAAAAGAAGGAGTACCCAATTGTACAAAGCCCTCTTCCTGTTGAATGCCTATACCCAAGTTTTTACCTGCCGCCTCCAAATACAAAGAGTCTGTTCGCACAGCACCGGTATTTTGTGTCGGAGTTACCGTAACGACCTCTCTTTTTGTTCCATCGCCTGTACCTTCTGTCGGAGATACGGTGAACCAATTGGCAGTAGAGTTTATTTTCCATGCACCGTTTGTACAAACAGTAAAAGTACCTGGCGTAGTAGTATAATCAAGATATACATGATTATCACTTCGTAGCACAAACGAATCTTCATTATCGCTGCATGCCGTAAAGAAGAAAAGACCTACAGCAGTAAACAATATCTGTTGAATAATATTTTTTAATTTCATTTCATTCATACAATTAGTCATTATACAATGATTATTCCCATCCCGGATTTTGTTCTAAATCCGAATTCTTCAGAATGGCAGAGTTAGGTATCGGGTGAAGATACATTTTGTCATCCCATATCCGATTATGAAGTGCACCATGCATCAAATGATTAACGCCATCCAAACGAATAAAGTCGGTAGAACTACCTACGGTAATATAAACGGCTTTTCCATCTTTCGTTCCTTTGTACGCAGTATCCGATACATATAAATCATTAACCCCATCTCCATTCAAATCCATCAGAACGTTTTTGGTAGGTATATAGATACCTTGATAGTTGTTGGTCATGAGCTGTCCCATCTTCCAACGCATCAGGTCGTCATACCGAACACTTTCGAAAGCCAATTCGATAGCCCGTTCGCGACGAACTTCCAATATCCATTTGTCCATTGTCTGATTCAGATAATAAGAGGCCAAGTAAGGATCGTAAGTTGCAGGGGCACTACCGTCCACTCCTGCTCTCGCCCGCAAAAGTTTGATTGTTTTATCCCAAACAGTTTGGTCCATTTCTCCCAATTCGGCTTTTGCCTCTGCTTCATTGAGCAGTATCTCCGCATAACGGAATATAGGAATAGAATTGTAACTATTTGCCTTTGCCGTATAATTGTCGTCATCGATAACCCATTTGATGGGTTGATAGCCGGTATACGACACTTTCAGATTGGGCGCATATTGATAAACAGCACCCGACGCACTTTTACGAGTATAATCTGGAGGAAGAATCGTTTGCGACATTCGCATATCGCGATTGACAAATTCATCCTTATACGTCATCGAGTTGTAGTTTGGTTTATCGGTGAAGCGTGAGCCGTCGCGCATAAGATACATATTGGCAAACTGACGAGCGAATCCCCAGTTCTTGCCTGCACTAGCCGACATCATATCCCATGTCACACTGTGCATACGTACATCTGCGGTATAAGCCATTCCGAAAATAACTTCTTGTGTATTCAAGTCCTGAGAATTAAATAGTGCTCGGTACTGTACACCTCTATTGGCAGCAACATCGACCAGTGAATACGCCTTGCTATTCATGATTTCTTCTGAAGCCTTTATTGATTCACGCAAATAATAATCTGCCGAATCGAGACTCAATTCCGTATGATACTTACGGTAAGTACCCTCATACAGGCAAATGCGCGATTTCAATGCCAACGCAACATATTTGGATATACGTGTAGAAGAACGAGTATACTCTGCCGTAGCCAAACAGTTGCTGGATGCGAAGTTCAAGTCTTCCAAAATCTTGTTCATTACCACTTGCCTGCTATCTCTTTTCTTATACAAACCCAATGAATCTGTATTATTCAGCACATGATCGTACCAAGGAACACCTCCAAAGTTTTTCACCATATCGTAATAAAAGCGAACACGCCAGAAGCGGGCAACTCCTTCATAATGATTGTAAACGACATCGGAGACTTTTCCTTTGGCCTTCTTCATGTTATCAAGCATGTAGTTGATAGAACGCAAGTCGCCCCAACTCCATCCACCCTGCTGGTTGGCATTCCATCCGGCACGAAAATAGTTTGTACTGGAATTGGTAGAAACGACATCGGTATATTGATCGCCATAGGTAAAATCATCAATATCCAACAAACTATTAATAAATGAATTGGTATATAATTTCAAATCATTTTCCGAATTAAAGAACGCATCGGAACTAATGTCATTCTCCGGATCCCTTTCTAGAAAACTGCTACATGAGCAGCACAAGAAGACTGTCAATACTAGGTATAATATCTTTTTCATGTTTTCTTTACTATTTATGGTTTACATGATTAAAATGCGACATTTATTCCGAAAGTAAAGGTTCTAAAGCTTGGATAACCGTATCCGTCGCCGTCCGTACCGGCCGTAGACCTGAAGTCATCGTCTCCCGCACCAAGATTCTCGGGATCGAAGTTCTTCGTGTGCTTGAACATGGGCGAATAAGTCCACAGATTCTCGGCAGTCAAAACCAACGATAAACGTTCCAACCCAAATTTATGACAGAAAGAAGGATTGAATGCATAACCCAAAGAAAGATTCTTCAAACGGATATACGCAGCATTTTGTATATATCGATCGTTCGCAGTGCCCATTTCTTTGGTAGAAGATGTAGAACTATACGATCTCAGCAATGGCCAATAAGCATTCACATTCTGATTTTCTGCTGTATAGCGATCTCTATCTTGATCTTTCAGATCATAAGAGTAAGGGCGGTTGTATTGTCCCCAGAAAAATGCAGACTCTATATGCGGATACCAATCACGCTTACCTACCCCTTGGAAGAATGCCGATATGCTAAAATTCTGCCATTCGGCTCCTAAGTTCAATCCGAAACGATAACGGGGAGTAGTGTTACCTATGATTTTCCGATCACCGGGTTTTGCTACGGTATTTTCTCCTCTATCAATTGTTTGTGAGTTGTCTAAGTCGCCGAATTTCAAATCACCTGGCCTCCAAATGCCATCGTCAGATACTTTGAAATACCCGGATTGATTGGCATGATTGTCTATATCTGCCTGATCTTTAAATAATCCTTCTACATGGAATCCCCAAATATCACCCAATCGAGCACCATTGTAATAAGACGAAACACTCAACGATTTATTTGGATTGTTGTACTTGGTCACTGTACTGTAGCTATCCCAATACATCGCCTTTATATTATATTTGAAAGATTTTCCGAGCAAATTGAATTGGTCGCGCCAAGAGAGAGAAAGTTCCAATCCCGGAGTCTTCATATTGGCATAGTTACCTTTAGGAGCAGAGGCTCCAAATACGTCGGGCAATTCCGGTCCAACGGTATACATGTTGCGAGTATAACGTGCATAGATGTCTCCACAAAAAGAAAGACGGTTCTGCAACATATCTAAATCTACACCAAAGTCGTACGTAGTACTTGTTTCCCAACTTAAATTATCGGGTATCACAGTAGGAACACTTGCATAAGCTTGCAAAGCACCATCTATAATAGCAGAAGTGCGGCCAGTGCCCATCAATGAAAGATATTTATAAGGATCTATATTACCATTGCCCAACGAGCCGATAGAAAAACGAACTTTCAAATTATCCAACCAATGATTCGTAGCTTTCATAAACGGCTCATTCGAAATTCTCCATCCAACAGAACCCGAAGGGAAGAAACCCCATTTTTGATTCTTAGGAAATTTGGAAGAACCATCGTAACGACCGCTGAATTCCAACAAATAACGATCTTTATATGAATAATTGGCACGATACATCAAACCTACATATCCCCATGAAGTACCATCTTGACCCAAGGTATAATAGTCGCCATCCATCAAAGCGTACGAAGGATAATCTTGATATAAAAGTCCTCGACGATACATTCCGTCCTGATTATCAGAATATGTTTCTAAGTTCCATCCTACCAAGAGATTGAGAGAATGATCTTTGTTTTTAAAAGTCGGAATATAATTGGCTGTAACGTTCGAAGCCATGTATTCGCGATCTATCGACAAATGATCCAAAGAGGAAAACGTATTGCGTTGTCCCGATATTTCAGGACCATTCCAATAAGTATACAAACCATTTTCACGAATACGGCGTGCACGTTCATAGCGATAAGTATAATCTCCTTTTACAATTAATTCTTTAAAAGGTTGATAGGTCAATGTCGCCGTATTCTGCCAGTCGAACTTATAATTCTTTTGAAAAGAAGTTCCTTCTTTAAATCCTGCCCATCCGGTATATACAGCAGCTTCGGTCCATGTCCCATCCAGGTTTTTCTCCATTGTCATAGGGTAACCTTGCTGCTCTATCTGCCTGGTAATATTTTGATTGTCGTACATTACCATTGGCTGACGATAGACACGACGAATGACATCCGAATTGTCTTCGAAAGTAAACCATTTGTTTATCTTGATAGAACCCTTCGCTCTGAAATTATATTGACTATAGTTTTCCTTTACACCATCGTATATACCATCTTGTCCCCAATAGCGTCCGCTCACAAAGAAGCTTGCTTTTTCCGATCCACCGGAAACACTTACATTGTGCTCTGTGGCATAAGTCCAATCTTTGTAAATCAGATCCAGCCAATTCGTGTTACCAAAATATTCGTATTTCCCCGCGCTATTGGTACGTTGCCTTTCCAAAGTCGGATCATTATGACGCTTTACCAACTCGTCGTAATAATCTTGGCTGAAGTTGAATACATTATTAACGGAATTAGGATAAATTCCACCTTTGGCATTCTGATACGAAGTGATAAAATTGTTTGTCCATATCAAAGCGTCGCTTTCTATTTGTGGTTTAAACACACGTTGCAAAGCAGAAACACTACCATTGTAAGTTACTTCGACCTTTCCTGTCTTAGGCTTTTTAGTAGTAATCAGAATAACGCCAAAAGCACCTCTCGCACCATATATAGCTGCCGATGAGGCATCTTTCAATACCGATACAGACTCTATATCTCGTGGATTTACAGTCGTAATATCTCCTTCGGCACCGTCAATCATCACCAAAGCGCTACCTCCCGAACCAATACTGCCGGCTCCTCGTATATCAATAGTACCGCCGTGAGTGGGTTTTCCATCACTCGCCGTAATATTCAATCCAGGCATCATACCCTGTAGAGACTTGGTGGCATACATATTGCCACGCTCAGAAATGCTGTTACCTTTTATTTGATCGACAGCTCCAACCAAATCTCTACGTTTCTGAACTCCATATCCTACAACGACGACTTCGTCCAACGATTTTGAATCTTCATGCATCACTACATTGATCGTTTGGCTCGCACCTACCGATTTAGTAATAGTTACATAACCCACGTACGTGAAAGTCAATTTCGTATCACCACCCGATACCTTGATCGAGTATCGCCCATTCAAATCTGTTATCACACCATTGGCAGTTCCGCTTGCAGATACAGTAGCCCCAATCAGAGGGATACCATTTGCATCTGTCACAATACCGCTAACAATGTATTTCTTTTGCTGAACAGTCTGTGCGTTATTTATATCGCCATTCTGTTCATTCGCTCCATAAGCTGCTGCATTGGTGCCTAATAACAAACCACCACACAGAGCTAACATAAATAAAAAATACTTCATAGTGAAAAGTGTTAATCATTATATCATTGAACACAAAAAAAGAAAAACTTTATACTTCCGGACAAAAGTATATATTTATTTTTTGTTTCGCAATATTTCGAATCATATTTATATAAAAAAAATAAAAACTTTTTCAGAAGCTAAAGAAACGAAACGAAATATTATTGTAACACATATTACAGTTTAAAGAAAGTTTTCTTTCATTTTTGAAACATGAATTATGATCAATAGATGCATACTTAGGCAAGACGAACTTGCAGGCAACAATCAACGAAAGGCCCAGCATATAGGTATAACAAAAATAATGTCCTCATCTTGTTTGCATAAGATGAGGACATTGCGCTAATTATATTCGAATGCGAGTTTTCACTCACAAGTATAAGTCGAAAATGTCATATGTTAGTTTTTTCGGTGACGTCCTTAAGTTTTTCTGAAAACGTATGGACGAAAATATTTTTAGGGACATACGTCATTTTCAAAACTTACTTTTCTTTTTCTTTCAAAAAAAATAGAAAGATAATACGTATTATAATAAAGGTATAAAATACTTGCTGAGTAAATAACCACCACCAACAAGCCAGATATAAATGATACCGGCCAAATAGAATGGCTTTGCACCTGCTTGCTTGAATTTGTCAATACTGGTTTCTGCTCCCAAAGCTGTCATAGCCATAGTAAGCAAGAAATTGTCCAATCCATTTATGCCTACACGCCCTATTGACAATACATTATCGGGAATAAACATGCCCAAGATGGAGTTAAGGGCAATGACGCCAATAAAGCCGAAAGCGAACCAAGGTATAGTGATATGGCTTTTTGCGACACGGTCGCCACTATTATTTCTATTTCGAGCTCTCGACAAAATGAAACTCATAATAATAAGAACAGGAGCAAGTAACATCACACGAATCATTTTGGTAATAGTCGCTTGATCGGCAATATGCAAAGCACCATTGGGGTCCATCGCATTGCCGGCTCCTACAACATGAGCAACTTCGTGTAGGGTGCTACCTGTATATATAGCCATTTGTTCGGGTGGCAGATTGACAATACCTGATCTATATAGTATCGGATATAAAAACATAGAAAGGGTACCGAATATAACGACAGTAGATACGGCAATAGCCGTCTTATGTGGCTCGCATTTCACAACCGGTTCGGCTCCCAACACCGCCGCTGCACCACATATAGCACTTCCGGTAGAGGTCATCAGAGCCGTATCGCTATCCATTTTCAATAGTTTACCAACCAAATAGCCTATCAGCAGAGTACCCGAAATAATGATGCAATCCATTAAGATGGCCGGTAAACCGATATCCATCACTTGCTGGAAGGTCAGTCTAAAACCATAAAGTACAATACCCGCACGCAACACCTGCTTGGTACAAAACTTGATACCGGGGACCCAGGTTTCGGGAACAAAATTTCGCAAACTATTGGCATAAAACATACCAAATATAATACCTACAATAAGAGGACTTAGTGAGAGATTCTTGACCCAATCGAAGCTTGCAATATAACAAGCCGAGAACGAGAACAAAGCTATCAACAAGATGCCATGATAGACATTTCCTTTTTTTTCGCTAATCATTAACTTCTATCTTTTAGTTTATTTAGACTGCAAAGGTAGATGTTAGTGTTGGATTATGCCAATCGTCTTTTTTAATAGCCGATAACTAAAAGTTATAAAGGCTGAGTATCATTGCTGTGCAAATCGAATAAAGAGCTGTGATAATCCACTTTCAATACCTTGGAGCTGCACAAAGTCAAATTGACGAAGCATACTCATTTGCTCAATCTTAACTATCTGAAATTTGCCCGTGGTGAGTTCGTTTTTTATTGATCGCTCAGAAACAATGCCCATACAATCGGCGTGCTGCAAAAAGAGTTTGATACTTTCCGTGCTGCCCAAATACATTAATATATGCAAATCGGCAAATCGAATGTGGTTTTTGGCAAGTGCCAGTTCAATTACGTCCAATGTTCCGGACCCATATTCGCGAAGTACAAGCGGAATATGTGCCAACTCTTCAGGAGAGATTTCTCGTTTATGCGCTAATTTACTGTCAGCAGAAACAACTGCCACCAATTCATCTTCCAGAAAAGTGGAATACTTCAAATTAGGCAGCCTGGAAATACCTTCTACCAGACCTAAATCTATACGATGTTCTTGCAACGCCTTCTCTATATCTCGAGAATTGCCATTGAGCAACGAAAGTTTCACTTTTGGATAGCGCTTGATGAACTGTGCCAATACGGGAGGAAGCACATATTGGGCAATTGTGGTACTAGCTCCTAAACGAAGTTCGCCCACAAAATCGTCGTGAAGCAAGTTCATTTCATAGTCGAGTTGCTTGTATTCATCTAATAAGTGGTCGCAATGCCGAAGTAACAACCTGCCGGCATCGGTAAGTGAAATCCGGTTGCCCTTTCTTTCGAACAGCTGGGCACCATAATTTATTTCCAATTCATGAATATGCTTCGTTATAGCCGGTTGACTTATAAACAGCTCTTGAGAAGCCTTTGTGAAACTCAAATTACGGGCAACACTTTGAAATACTTTTAGGCGAAAATCAGACATGCGGAGTATCTTTTGTTTGCACAAAAATAGTATATTTTAATAAGATTGATTACCTTTGAACAGCGAAACTTTAGTTTAAATCGATATGGAAAAAAATCCGGAACTCAGCCTCGCATGGCAATTTATAGAAAATACGGGAACCCATCTGTTTTTAACAGGTAAAGCATGGACAGGAAAAACAACATTTCTTCGGACGCTCAAGCAGCGTTCTCCTAAAAGAATGGTTGTGGTAGCCCCTACAGGTATTGCCGCCATTAATGCAGGTGGAGTGACTATTCATTCTTTCTTTCAGCTTCCGCTTTCTCCTTTTGTGCCCAATACGACATTCAAATCGGGGCAAGTGCATTATCGTTTCAGCAAAGAAAAGCAAAACATCATCCGCACCATGGACTTGCTGGTCATAGACGAAATAAGTATGGTACGTGCCGACTTGCTTGATGCCATAGATGATGTACTAAGAAGGTACCGCGATAGAGAAAAACCGTTTGGAGGAGTTCAGCTATTGATGATAGGCGACTTGCAACAACTAGCTCCTGTTGTGATAGATAGGGAATGGGAGATGTTGAAAGATTATTATGATTCGCCTTATTTCTTCTCGAGTAGTGCGCTGAAGAATACCGATTACATGACTATCGAACTGAAGACGGTGTATCGTCAACAGGATGAGTATTTTCTTTCTCTATTGAATAAGGTTCGTACCAATAATGCCAATGCAACTGTATTGGCAGAATTAAATAAGCGTTATATCCCCAACTTCCGACCTTCAAAAGAACAAAATTATATACGTTTGACTACTCATAATCATCAAGCTCAGAGAGTAAACGATAGAGAGCTATCATCACTTCTGGCACCAGCCTTTCGCTTTACGGCCGAAGTGTCGGGCAACTTTCCTGAATATTCTTTCCCGACTGACAACGTGTTAATTATTAAGGAAGGTGCGCAAATTATGTTTGTCAAAAATGATAGCTCTTACGAAAAGAGATATTATAATGGAATGATAGGCGAAGTGGTAAAGGTGAGCGAAAATGGAATTTTTGTTCGAAACAAAGCAGACAACCATGCTTTTCTACTTGATAAAGAAGAATGGACTAATTCTAAATATATCCTCAACAGTACTACGAAAGAAATTACAGAACAGATAGAAGGAACTTTCAAACAGTATCCTATTCGATTAGCATGGGCTATAACTATTCATAAGAGTCAGGGCCTCACCTTTGAGCATGCCATCATAGATGCCCAAAATTCATTCGCACATGGGCAGACTTATGTGGCATTGAGCCGTTGCAAAACATTGGAAGGAATGGTACTCGATTCTCCTTTGCGCGCTGAGGCTATTATTAGTGATGATAAAGTAGACGAATTCAATCGTCAATCGGAACTTAACACTCCTGATGATATGGAACTGCATAAATTGGAAAAGACTTATGCATTACATCTTTTGCATGAATTGTTTAGCTTTAAAGCCATAGAACAGGCTTATAATAGAATGCTAAGGTTATTGGACGAATATTTTTATAAGAAATATCCTGATCTGCTTATAGATTATAAGTCACTTTATACCAAATTGCAGCAAATCATTCAAGTATCTGTACGCTTTGAGGAACAGTATACTCGATTGTTGAATGAATCGAACGACGAACTAACTAATGAAGGGGTGCAAGAAAGAATTCATTCGGCTGCTATCTACTTCAGAGACCAACTTGTGGATTTTGTAGCACTTTATTCCAAGACTCAGTTGGTGACAGATAATAAGGATGTTCAGAAGCGGGCAAAAGAACGTTATCTGGATTTGGGCGACGTTCTTTCTTTCAAGTCGCAAATCCTGAACTATGAAGGACGTGAAGATGTTCTGTTTTCTGTCTCTGATTATCTAAAGAATAAAGCAAAAATATTACTCGGATTGCAAGAAGATGATGAGAAATTGACACGTAAAAAGAAGGCCAAAAAGGAGCCTAAAGAGAAGAAACCTAAAGTCGATACCAAAAAACTGACTTATGAAATGTTTTGCCAGGGAATGAGCATTGAAGAGATAGCAAAAGAACGAGGATTCGTTGCCAGCACGATAGTTGGCCATCTAGTACCTTATATAATAGAAGGCAGCATCGATGCCACCCAGATCATTAGCCAAGCAAAGATTGACGCAGTGAATCAATTCATTAAAACACATCCCGAACAGGCCGAATCATTATTGGCTATCAAAGATAATGTAAACGATAATATTTCTTATTCAGACATCAAACTGGCAATGGCTGCACTCGGACTGTCGTTTCATCATTAGTTTCCCCTCCAGCAACTGCCTTTTTGTCATAAAACAAGAAAAATAGTCACTATATAATCTTTCTTTAAGATTATAATTTAGATGGTTTATTATTTGCCCTTTTGCTGTTGACATTACAACATAAAATAAAGAAAGGAGATTAAGATATGAACTTTGATAAATTGACAATTAAATCGCAAGAAGCTGTACAAGAAGCGGTGAAATTGGTAGAAAGCAGAGGCCAACAAGCTATTGAAACGCCCCATTTATTGGGCAGCGTAATGAAAGTTGGTGAGAATGTCGTCAACTTCATCTTTCAGAAGCTCGGCGTCAACGCCCACCAAATTTCACTGGTAATCGAGAAACAGATAGAGTCTTATCCTAAAGTTTCGGGCGGACAGCCTTATTTGAGTAAAGACACCGATGCCGTACTTCAGAAAGCTGAAGATTTTGCCCAAAAGAATGGCGACCAATTCGTTTCGCTCGAATTCATATTATTGGCATTACTTACCGTAAGTAGCACAGCTTCCCAGATATTAAAAGATGCTGGACTTACAGAACGAGAAACACGTGCTGCCATCGACGAACTTAGAAAGGGAGAAAAAGTGAAATCACAATCGTCTGAAGATAATTATCAATCACTCGAGAAATATGCCATCAACTTAGTTGAAGCCGCCCGCAATGGAAAGCTCGATCCGGTTATTGGTCGTGACGAAGAGATCCGTCGAGTGCTACAGATATTAAGTCGCCGTACCAAGAACAATCCTATATTAATAGGTGAACCCGGTACCGGAAAAACAGCCATTGTAGAAGGATTGGCTAGACGTATCGTGCGGGGCGATGTTCCCGAGAACTTAAAAAACAAACAGGTATTCTCGCTGGATATGGGTGCGTTGATTGCCGGTGCAAAATACAAAGGAGAATTTGAAGAGCGATTGAAATCGGTTATCAATGAAGTGAAGAAATCCGAAGGAAATATTATCCTTTTCATTGATGAGATTCATACGTTGGTAGGTGCCGGCGGAGGTGAAGGCGCAATGGATGCCGCAAATATTTTAAAACCGGCTCTAGCGCGTGGCGAACTTCGTGCCATCGGTGCAACGACGCTCGATGAGTATCAAAAGTATTTTGAAAAGGACAAGGCACTCGAACGTAGATTTCAGATAGTACAGGTCAATGAGCCTTCCGTATTAGATAGTATTTCTATCCTTCGTGGTTTGAAAGAACGTTATGAGAATCACCACCATGTTCGAATTAAAGATGATGCTATTATCGCCGCTGTTCGATTGAGTGATCGATATATAACCGACCGTTTCTTACCCGACAAAGCCATCGACCTGATGGATGAAGCTGCTGCCAAGTTGCGTATGGAAGTAGATTCTGTTCCTGAGGAACTGGACGAAATATCTCGTAAGATAAAACAATTGGAAATAGAACGAGAAGCGATCAAACGAGAAGGTGACGAGCCGAAGTTGCAACAGCTAGCCAAAGAACTGGCTGAATTGAAAGAACAAGAAAGCTCTTATAAAGCGAAATGGCAGGCCGAGAAAACTCTGGTGAACAAGATTCAGCAGAATAAAGTGATGATAGAGCAATTGAAGTTCGAAGCCGAGAAGGCAGAACGAGATGGTGATTATGGCAGAGTTGCCGAGATACGTTACGGTAAATTGCAACAATTGAACAAAGAGATAGAAGAGACGCAGAAGCAACTACATGATACTCAGGGCAGCAATGCGATGATAAAGGAAGAAGTCGACGAAGACGATATTGCCGAAGTAGTATCTCGCTGGACGGGAATACCGGTCAATAAGATGATGCAAAGCGAGAAAGAGAAGTTGCTTCACTTAGAAGATGAACTACACAAACGAGTGGTGGGTCAAGACGAGGCTATCCAAGCCGTAGCAGATGCTGTTCGTCGTAGCCGTGCCGGATTGCAAGACCCGAAGCGCCCTATCGGTTCATTTATATTTCTAGGTACAACAGGTGTCGGTAAGACCGAACTGGCAAAAGCATTGGCAGAGTTTCTCTTCGATGACGAGTCGATGATGACCCGAATCGATATGAGCGAATACCAAGAGAAGTTCAGTGTTTCACGCCTGGTCGGAGCTCCTCCCGGATATGTAGGATACGAAGAAGGCGGTCAACTGACCGAAGCTATTCGCCGCAAACCGTATTCTGTCGTACTATTCGACGAGATAGAAAAGGCACATCCCGATGTTTTCAATATATTGCTTCAAGTGCTGGACGACGGACGGCTCACAGATAACAAAGGCAGGGTGGTGAACTTTAAGAACACGATCATCATCATGACATCCAATTTGGGCAGTCAGTATATACAGAGTCAGATGGAGAAAATGAATGGTACGAACCGCGATCAGATAATCAATGAGACAAAAGAGCAACTCATGGAAATGCTGAAAAAGAATATTCGTCCTGAGTTTCTGAATCGTATTGACGAAACAATTATGTTCTTGCCGCTCACAGAACCACAAATTCGTGAGATTGTAACATTGCAGGTAAACGGAGTTGAAAAGATGCTTAGAAATAATGGTGTGGATCTAAAGCTTACCGACGCGGCAATTAGCTTCTTGGCACAGTCGGGTTTCGATCCGGAATTTGGTGCACGCCCAGTAAAACGGGCAATACAACGTTATCTGCTCAATGACTTATCCAAGAAGTTGATTGGTCAAGAAGTCAATCGAGACAAAACCATTGTAGTCGATTACGATGACAAGAAACAAGAATTGGTATACAAGAATTAGTTCTTAGATTATCAAGAGCTTCTTAGGCTAGATAAACTATTGCAGGCTCTTTAGTTAACAACTTCTTCATCTCTATAAATGATGAAGAAGTTGTTTAGCTGTCAACCAAATTCAGTACACTTCAGATCTTATAAAAAGACAACGGACACCAAACAAATATTTGGTGTCCGTTGTCTTTTTTGTTTATGGATTATTTTGCTATAATGACTTCTACTCCCAGTTCCTCGATCTCTTTCATTATATATTCCGGTACTGCCGCATCGGTAATTATAGTATCGATTTTATCGAGAGAACATATTTTCCCGAATCCTTTTCTTCCGAATTTTGAGGAGTCACACAAGATGATTGTTTTCAGTGCCGAATCCATCATGGCACGATTTAGTTCCGCTTCTTCAATATTCGAAGTTGTTATTCCAAACTCAGGATCAATGCCGTCTACCCCTAGAAATAGCTTGGAACAAGTAATCTCTTTTAGTATATTAGTTGCAAAATTTCCGATGACCGACATAGAACTTTTTCGAAAGATACCACCCAATTGTATGACATTTACATTTTCTTTGTCGGTTAGCAATGTGGTAGCTTTTATAGAAGCGGTTACGATAGTCAGACGTTCTTTTGCCTGAATATGTTCGGCAAAAGCACAAATGGTAGATCCCGAATTCAGGATAATATAATCATCTTCTTCTATCAGTTTGGCTGCTTCTGATGCAATTCTATTTTTTTCGTTTGGGAATATTTTTTCTTTTTCTGTAATGGCCCTGTCTTTCATGTGAGGGTTTACAGGACTTGCGCTTCCGTGTGTACGATAAAGTAATCGGCGTTCTTCCAAAAGTTTTAAATCCTTTCGAATGGTAACCGTTGTTACATCCAAATGCTTGGCTGCATCCAATACTCTGACAAAACCATCTTTAGCTAGGGTGTCTAGAATGTATTTATGTCTTTCGGCAATACTCTTCATCTTGTTTTTTTGTTTCATTTAGTTTGTGATACAAATATATAAATTAATTCTATAATCTAAGGTAAGAAAAGCAATAAAAATATGAATATTTTCTGTCTGCTATTTTTTTATTTATCTGCAAAAGAAAATAAATAGAAATAAAAAGAAGAAAATAATAGTTCGATTTATTGCATATCGTAGTTGTTTGCCTTATATTTGTATCCATATAACAAACAAAAGAAAAACTTTTTATAACTTCTTACTCTAATCCTTTGAATCATTTCTAATATTAATGGTATAAAAAAAATTAGTATGTCAAAAATTGAAGATGCTTTAAAAGCAGCTAGCGACACTAAGGCATTACGTATAGGTAAAGGTGTATTGTCTGAGGTTGCCGATTTATTTATAGAACAATTTCCTCATAAAAGAGCAATTGTGGTAGCCGATGCTACTACCTTTGCAATTGCAGGAAAGTTTGTTTCCGAAATTTTTAAAGCAAGAAAAATAGATCAAGACTCTCCGTATATATTTTCAGAAAAAGAATTGTATGCAGAATATGGCTATGTAGACACATTGGTTTCTGTTTTTCAGAAAACAGATGCTATACCTGTTGCTGTAGGTTCGGGAACAATTAACGATTTGGTTAAACTTTCTGCCTACAAGACCGGACGCCAGTATATGTGTGTTGGCACAGCAGCTTCTGTAGATGGTTATACGGCATACGGCGCATCAATCACAAAAGATGGTGCTAAACAAACATTCAGTTGTCCTGCTCCGCAAGCGTGGCTAGGCGATACTGCTATTATTTGTCAGGCTCCGGCAGAGATGACGGCATCGGGTTATGCCGATTTGTTTGCCAAAGTTACAGCCGGTGCCGATTGGATTCTTGCTGATGCAATGGGGGTTGAGGCTATTGACAAGACTGTATGGAGCATTGTTCAAGATTGTCTACCGAAAGCTTTAGGAAATCCTCAGGCTATTTACGATAGAGATCCTCAGGCTATCGGAGACTTAGTAGAAGGACTGATACTTAGTGGCTTTGCAATGCAGGCGCATAGAAGTAGCAGACCTGCATCGGGAGCCGATCACCAGTTCAGTCATCTGTGGAATATGGAACATCACACCAATCATGGAGAACGTATTTCGCATGGATTTCAGGTTTCGATAGGAACGTTGGCTTCGACTGCTTTGTAAGAAGTAGCCTTGAATACTCCGATGGAAGAATTGGATATTGAGTCTTGTTGTCAGAAGTGGCCTTCTCCCGCACAGCTGGCTGAAGAGTCTTTGGCTCTGTTTAAGAATACGGACTTTCCAAATATTGGCGAAATAGAGACTGCCGAGAAATATGTAAGCAAGGAGAAATTGGCCGATCAATTGCACCTTTTGAAAGATAATTGGTTGGATATAAAAAGAAGACTTTCTGAACAATTGGTTCCCTTTGATGACTTGAAGGCTCGTTTGAAATGCGTTGGCGCACCTGTAGAGCCCGAAGATATTGGGGTATCGCGTGAGTATCTGCGTCAAGGTTATATTCGTGCTCAGTATATCCGACGCCGTTTTACGGTTCTCGATTTAGCCGTTCGCGCCGACAAATTGAATGATTGGATTAAGATTCTTTTCGGCAAAGATGGACGCTGGAAAATGTAAAAGATGTATATTTGATCAATAAATCTTGATATATTCGTATAGAAATGAATAATTCGACTGAGCTTATAGGGCGTTCTGTTGACGACGCTACGGCAAAGAAATTTAAACAATGGCAAATTCGTACCATATTTGGTTCGATGATAGGTTATGCGCTGTTCTATGTAGTGCGCAAGAATTTGAGTATGGCTATTCCGGGGATGGAAGCAGATGCTGCATTGCACTTTTCGAAAGCCGACTTGGGTATTTTCCTTACTCTTAATGGAGTGGTGTATGGTATTTCCAAATTTGTAAACGGATTCTTGGGAGACCGTCTGAATGCGCGATACTTTATGATGTTCGGATTGGCTATGTGTGCCATCTGTAATTTCATTTTCGGCATGAGCTCAGTTGTTTGGCTGTTTGGCTTGATGTGGATATTGAATGGATGGTTTCAAGGAACCGGTTATCCTCCATGCGCTCGTTTGCTTTCGCATTGGGTGCATCCCAAACAATTGGCCACCAAAATGTCGATATGGAATACTTCTCATTCTATCGGTGCTTTTGTAGCCATTGTCATTTGTGGTTATGTTGTTTCGTTAGGCTGGCGTTGGTGTTTCTATGTACCTGCTATTATTACAATAGTTGGAGTCTTGTTTATTTGGGTGATGCTTCGTGATACACCAACATCTGTTGGGCTTCCCGAGATTGCTGTAGGAAAACAAAAAGAAACGGTAGAGCATAAAAAGACGAATAAGGAATTTAATGCAATACTTCGGAAACGTGTATTTTGTAATCCGTATATATGGATTCTGTCAATAGCCAATTTCTTTGTCTACACCGTGCGGTTCGCTTTTCTCGATTGGGGCCCCTCTATGCTTCAACAGTGGCTCGGCGTTACACCCGCAGAATCTGGATGGATGGTAGGCGGATTCGAAATATTCGGGTTAGCCGGAATGTTATTGTCGGGCTGGATGACCGATAGATATTTCAGAGGAAGAGGTGCGCGTGTATGCTTGATTTGTATGATATTGACCATGGTATTTGTGGGTCTCTTCTGGGTATGGCATACAAATGGATTGCCGTTGATAGGATCGATCGCTTTGCTCTTTGCTGTTGGATTCTTTATATATGGACCTCAAGCTTTAATCGGTATTGTCGCAACAAATCTTGCAACCAAAGAGGCTGCTGCTACTGCCGTAGGGCTGACAGGTATATTTGCCTATGCCAGTACTGTGTTATCAGGATGGGGCATCGGCGCGTTGGTCGATCATTTCTCTACTAAAACGGCATCGGGTGCAGTCGATTTCTCTGCCGGTTGGAGTTACGCTTTTGGAGTATTGATTGTTGCCGCTCTTATCGGGTCTTTGATATTGGCTCTGGTGTGGAAAGCTAAAGCTGATGGATATGATGATTGATAACACGCAAATGATTCTTCAAACAGAAGAAGCACGTTGTGAAGCATTAAAAAAGATACGCCATATTGCATTGGATATGGATGGTACGATTTATAACGGCAATACACTTTTTCCTTTTACGATTCCTTTTCTGGCAAAGTTGAAGAGGTGGGGCATTGGTTATTCTTTTTTGACTAATAATCCGACTAAGAGTGCCAGTGATTATGTGCAACATCTGAGAGAATTGAACATTCCCGTTGAGCTTGAAAATATGTATACATCTGCTCAAGCTACGATCGATTATCTTCATTTGCATCATCCCGAGTACAAGAGATTGTTTATTTTGGGAACGCCTAGTATGATCGCTGAGTTTGAATCTGCGGGATTCATATCGACTAGCGAGAGTGCAAATGATGTGCCTGATGCTGTCATCGTGAGTTTTGACAAGTCTTTAGTGTACGATCGTCTGTGTCGTGCCGCTTGGTGGATACAACAACAATTGCCTTATATCGCTACAAATCCGGATAAAGTTTGCCCTACAGATCAGCCTACGGTATTGGTTGATTGCGGTTCTCTTATTTCGTGTTTAGAATATGCTACTAATCGCAGACCCGATGTAATAATTGGGAAACCTGATCCGCGTATGCTTTATTGCATTATGGAACGGCTCAACTTGCGTGCAGACGAGGTAGCAATGATAGGCGATAGAATATATACGGATGTAAAGACGGCACTGAATGCAAAAAGTATGGGTATATTGGTTCTGTCGGGAGAGACAACAATGGATGTTGTTCGGCAATCGGTAGAAAAACCTACTCTAATTGCACAAGATCTGAGCGAAATAGAAAAATGGCTTTCTGTGGTGCATCAATAGATTTTGTGATATACTAAATTCTTTCGATTTAAGAAAATGATATAATCTGTTTTCAAAAGTCATTAGTGCTTTTGAAAACAGATTTAATGAATAACATGGATGAGTAAAATGATAAAGAAAATCGTTCTGCTGTTTTTGGCAGTTTTGTGTTTTCACGTGAATACTGTTTTTGGGCAAGAAAAGGTAACCGGATTGCTTCCGCCAGCTTGGTTGAACGATGCCGTGTTTTATGAAATATATCCTCAGAGCTATTATGATACCGACGGTGATGGTATAGGCGATATAAAAGGTATCATACAAAAGCTGGATTATGTTAAGTCGCTTGGGATAAATGCGCTATGGCTGAATCCTCTATTCGATTCTCCTTTTAATGATGCAGGCTACGATATTCGTAATTATTATTTGGTAGCTTCCCGATATGGTACTAATGATGATCTGGTCAGATTATTCAAAGAAGCTCACAAAAGAGGGATACGTGTTTGCTTGGATTTGGTTCCGGGACATACGTCGTTAGATTGTGAGTGGTTTAAGCAATCGGCCCGGAAAGAGCATAACGAATATTCGGACCGTTATATATGGACTACGGCCGATTCTATTAAACCGAATAATAAGTTCGTAAGCAATGATTATGAACGCTCCGGTTGTTACATGCGTAATTTTTTTGCTTCTCAACCGGCTTTGAACTATGGTTACGGTAAACCCGATCCCAATCATTCATGGGAACAACCTACAAGTGCCGAGGGCCCTACTCGCAATCGGAAAGAATTGTTTAATATTATAGACTATTGGATGAGCCGCGGGGCTGATGGATTTCGGGTGGATATGGCATCGTCGCTTGTCAAGAATGATCTGGGGTATGTTGAAACAAATAAGTTGTGGAATGAAATACGTTGCAAGTTGCAGCGTAAGTACCCCGAGGGCATTCTGCTTTCTGAATGGGGAAAACCTAATGAAGCGATCAAGGCCGGGTTTACAATGGACTTTATGGTGCAAATGGGTAATAGTGGATTTAAACAATTGTTCTTCAATTTTGATGGGGATAAAATCATAGATAATTGTTATTTTGATTTAAGAGGTAATGGTGATCCGACCATTTATACCAACAACCTTGTGAAGTATCTCAACGATATTGGTACGAAAGGATATATTTGTACTCCTACCGGTAATCACGATCGGCAACGTATGCGTGTGGGACCACGTGATACCTACGAACAGCTCAAACTTCCATTCGTCTTTTTGTTTACTCTTCCCACTGTTCCGCTCATTTATTATGGAGAAGAGATCGGTATGCGGTATGTTGAAGGATTGCCTATCGTCGAGGGTAGTCAAACAGTAATCAATCGTGCCGGATCGCGTACTCCTATGCAATGGAATAACTCAAAGAATGCAGGATTCTCGGGTGCTGAAACGTCTAAGCTTTATTTGCCTATAGACAGAGAGGAGTGTATACCTACGGTGCAAAATCAAGAAAACGACCCAACCTCTTTGCTGTCTATCGTTAAGCAAGTGATTAATATCAAAAAGACGCATCCTGCTTTGAAACCTAATGCTGCTATTCGTTTTCTTCTTTCAGAAAAAGGAGTCTACCCTTTGGTATACGAACGTTTTTCGGATGATGAGCATATTATTGTTGTTTTAAACCCCTCGGCTAAGCCACAAACGTTGTGTATTCCTTATTCCACTAATCGTCATTCTATTGTCCCGCTACTTGTGAGCCCTCAAGCACAATTGGAAGTAAAAGATAAAACTCTAAAAGTAACTGCGCCTGCCATCTCTTATGGCATATATCAGATAAAGTAAGTTTGGATAGAATGTTGTTTTCTCTCTTGATAAAGTGATCATTTACTGGTGAAGTAAAGTGATCATTTTATCGGGAGAGTTCTTTTATATACCACTTTAAAAGTAAGACTCATTGTGTCTATAGTAATAAATCTTGTCAATAATTGATTTGGATAAGACTACAGCAGTCTACAACTATTTTAATGTAATTGATGACAATTTCATCACACGAGAAAAACTAACGTATGTCGCTGTAAAAACTTCCGTATGTTACTGCGGTAACTAACGTTAGTTGTTCCTGATAACTAACGTTAGTTTTTTCTACGACATCCGTTAGTTACGGCAGCGACATACGTTAGTTTTTTAAGGGATGTCAAAACCGAATGTGAAGCCAATTCTAAAATATATACAATAGCAGGGTCACAATGATCACTCTTTTATAAATTTCCAGTTTTTATTTTAATCTTTCTCTTTGATGCCGAAAACAGGAAAGTGTATCGTATCGCATGTCTCTATATGTAGTAAAGTTCCGACTAAAGAAGCCGGAACTTTACTAAAATAACAGATGGAACCCTATATATTAAGGATACATCTTCTTTTGCATACTAATATTCAATACAAACCTATAATTACTAATTAAATTCTATGATGTCAATGTGCCGTTTATTTATTGAGGGAAGTTTGTAGTGCTCTCCATACTTCCGTTGGAATATCTGATTCTATAATGTCGGGCTTTGTATCTATTTCCTCTTTATATTTTGCTGCCCGTTCGGTAGATGTTGCTAATTTATCGTCTGTAGGAGCTAAACTAATCATGCACCGTACCCCTTTGGAATGTAGAGTCTCGTATATTTTTTGATTCTCAGCGTTGAGAGAAGTGCCTATATAGGCTATTATGTTGGACCATGGTACTCCCGCACTGCACATATCCTCATATTCTTTGGTGTTCCGAACAAAAGCCGACATCATGATATTGGGAAACCTATCGTAATAATAGCGAGCTTCGGCGCCATTGTGTACCGTCAACATGACATTACGTTCTCCATGAAGTTTTTTTATCAAAGCTGCTGTCATCCACATGGGAACATCTTTCTTATCTAAGTTGACAATTGTTTTACCCTTGCTCCATTTAATAACTGCTTCCAGTGTTGGAATCTTGCAGTTTGTTACTTTTCCCGAATGATCTTTCAAGCGGATGGACTGTAATTCTTTCCATGTGTGGTCTTTTAATTTTCCCTTTCCGGTTGTCGTACGATCTAATGTTGCATCGTGCATCAAGACAATGACGCTATCTTTTGTCAATCTTGGATCAATTTCGAACATAGCAGGCATTTGTGTCAATACATTTTGAAGCCCTTCGATGCTGTTTTCCGGAAAGCCCGGTTCGTTTCCTCCACGATGACCACTTACAATTATTTGATTTCCTTCCGTATATTTGAAATAAGTTTTCAAATATTGAGCGGTTTTAAAATCAAGTCGATTGATTTTCTTTGTCTGCCCAGACAAAGATTGTGTTCCCATCAATGTTGTCATTAGTAACAAAGATGCGAGTTTGCTTAAAGTAATAAAATGCATTTTCATGTTATGTCAGTTATTAAAATTCGGAGTTCTTATAATTGCTTATAAATAGTTTATTACCTCTGCAAAGATATGAAAAACATTTTAATATGTTTCGATAATGAGATATATTATTTCCTTTTATTTCTTTTTATTGTATTATTAATATAAATGTAATCGAAAAGAAACATGCTTTCATCAATTTTATATCGTTTGTAATATTGATACGATTTGTGTGCTGATTGAGACAATAACAGGAAAGATGGAAATATTTGTGGTATGGGCCATTTGGAAAAGGAGATAAAAAGTGCTGTATAGTTGATTTTAAGATGAAAGATTCTTTTATGTGAGAATAGGTTATTTGCTATTTAAAATTAATTCTTTGAGTTTTGCGCGTAGAGTCTCTTCGGCCATCGTTCCACTACATTTTATGGGCTCTTCTCTGAGTGGAACAAAAACAAATAAAGGGATGTAGGTGGCTTTTAAAAATAAGGCTAAGTCTTTTTCGTTGTCGGCATTTATGCGATAGAATTTTATTTTCCCATCAAATTCGGCTGCAAGCTTGTTAATAATGGGTGTCATTCTGCGGCATGGGCTACACCAATTGGCATAAACGACCAATAGGGCAGGGTGTTTTCCTTTGTATAGCCACGGGGTAGAACGCCGGCGGTAGTCGTATATTTCTTTAATGAACGAACGGCATGTCATTTCTTTGACGAGCATTTGGGTCGATATCGTATCGATCATCGTACTATCTAACGCTTGTGCTTTAGCAGAAAAGCAACAACTGATAAAAAAGAGTATTCCTATGATACCTATTCTTTGTTTCATAAGTCGTTCATTTTGCTACAAATGTAGCTACAATTTTTGTAAGTTATTGCGGTAGTGCGTTAAAAATCCAATTATTTTTTGTCTAAATAATCACTATGATTTTCTCTGTTTTTATTTAACTTTGTAGTATTCAATTGCAAATGCTGCACTGGTATGAAAAAAATATTAGAAAAAACTGTTGAAACGTTATGTATAATATCCCAAGGGAGGCACAGAACCAATCTTCTTAAAAAGCAGGAGCAAAAGGCTTTGGCCTTTTTGGTGTGTCGTGTACCTGCTTGTGTTACATCGGATATGCTTACTGCAATCGGTTTTTTAGGTGGGGTAATCACTTCCTTGAGTTTTGTTTTAGCTTTATATGTAGACAGGTATTTACTTCTGTTGGGAATATTCGGCTTTTTGGTCAATTGGTTTGGCGACTCATTAGATGGGAGACTGGCATACTATCGGAATGCGCCCCGAAAATGGTATGGATTCTCATTGGATATTACGGTAGATTGGATAACGACGATTCTTATAGGTTTCGGTTTTGTGATATATGCAAAGGGGCTTGCCGAATTATTAGGTCTTTTCTTTGTTGTGATGTACGGTTGGGAAATGATTACCGCATTACTTCGATATAAAATAACAGATAAATATTCTATCGATTGTGGCATGATAGGTCCAACGGAAGTACGAATCATTATTTCAATAATACTAATTATGGAAGTTTTTATTCAAGGTTCGATTATTTATTTTGCTATGGTAGCATGTGCATGTATTTTTATTTCGAATTTGATTGAAACGGTGAAATTATTAAAAGCTGCCTCCATGAGAGATCAAAAAGAAAAAGAAAATTCTTTAGTCGATTCTCATACGAGTCTGTAGTATGAATTAATTATTTATTTTTAATATATTATATTGTCAGTAAAATAATACATAGGTGGAAAAGATTGTAGATGTAGATGATTTTGAAAAAATATCTTTAATTTTTCGTGGGCATACGGGGCGTTGGTTGGCGCAGAAGATGATGCACATTTTTTCTTTGGATAGAGTAAACGAAGCCTATAGCTATTCGGCAAAATATAGTGGCGCAAAATTTGCGAGTACCTTGCTAGAGTATGTTGGTGTTCGCTATAGAATAGGAAATGCTGATTCCCTGAATCAACTTTTGACTGGTCCTTTTATTACTATATCCAATCATCCGTATGGTGGATTGGATGGGATTATGTTGATTGATCTGATGGCAACTTTGCGCCCTGATTATAAGGTGATGGTTAATAAGATATTGTCGCTCATAAAAGCAATGGATGAGAATTTTATTTCAGTGATTCCAAGAGTTGATGATAAACAGAAAGAAATAAAATCTACTAATATCAATGGTGTGAGAGATACGTTGATGCATTTGCACAAAGGGCATCCTATGGGCTTTTTTCCTGCCGGTGCAGTCTCTAATTTTTGTATAAAAGATCGATGCATCGAAGATAGAGAGTGGCAAAAAAATGTGATAAAGATAATAAAGAGGGCAAAGGTGCCAGTATTGCCTATTCGTTTCTTTGATGAAAATTCATTTTTCTTTTATTTTTTAGGACTAATTGATTGGCGAATAAGGTTATTGAGGATGCCTTACGAGGTTTTTAATAAAAAGAAGCAGTTGCCTAGGATAGGAATAGGATCGATAATAACCGTTGAGGAACAATTGAAATATAAAAACTTAAATGACTTTGGAGTTCTTTTGAGAAATTCAATTTATCAAATGCCTCTTCCAAAATCGTTTATCTTTAAGGATGATTGGTTGGATAAATTACGGAACAAATCATCTGAATAATTTATGTTTTGACTTATTCTCTTTAAGACTATAATATATGTCGGATAAAAAACAGTATTCCCGCGAAACTTACCCCTATTGAAAATCTTTTTGTAAGTTGTCGCGGGAATAGCTCTTTAGTTATTTCTTCTTACCGAAATAACGATTGTATAATCCTTCAAATCCTTTACCATGACGAGCTTCGTCTCTTGCCATTTCGTGAACAGTATCGTGAATAGCATCCAAATTGAGTTGCTTTGCACGAGTTGCAATACGCTTTTTGTCTTCGCATGCACCTTGTTCTGCCATCATACGTTTTTCGAGATTAGTCTTTGTATCCCAAACAACGTCACCCAATAACTCGGCAAATTTTGATGCATGTTCTGCTTCTTCGAAAGCATAGCGTTTAAACGCTTCTGCTATTTCGGGGTATCCCTCACGGTCGGCTTGTCGGCTCATAGCCAAATACATTCCGACCTCGGAACACTCGCCCATCCAATGGGCATTCAAATCCTGAATCATTTCTTCATCACATCCTTTGGCTACGCCAACAACATGCTCATCTGCAAATGTTAATGCGCCACCTTGTTCGTCAGAAACTTCTACAAATTTATTTGCTGGAGCTTTGCAAACAGGGCATTTTTCTGGAGCTTCATCACCTTCAAAAACATAACCACATACACTACATCTAAATTTTTTCATTTTCTTTATTTTTTAATACGTTAAACTTTATGTTTACTATATATTTAATTATTCTGCTTGTTTAATTCCTTTTCCATACATTCTCTGCATAGGCCTCTATAATATATATAGGCTTCATCAATTTTATGTCCTTCTTCTTTAAGTTCCGTTTCTCCAGGAAGTTTTTTTGATTTAATGAAGGCGTCGTATATCTTATTGCATTTACGACATAAAAAATGAGCGTGAACTGCAGTGTTTGCATCGAAATGTTCGTTTTTCTCGTCAATACTAATACTTTGGGCGACTCCTTGTTGGACAAAAAGTTTTAGTGTATTATATATTGTTGTTTTTGATAATGTTGGAATAGTCGGTGATAATGCATTGAATATTTCATCGGCAGTAGGGTGGGTGCGATGGCTATCCAAGTAGCCCATTATAGCCATCCTTTGTACCGAAGGCTTAATGTTGTGTTCGAGTAAATATTCAAATGTATTCATATTGGTAATTATTCTAAATTTGTATTCATTACAAATATTAATCTGGTGCAAAAGTAGAATGAATAAATGTAATTGCCAAATAAAGTTGGCATTTTTTTTAGAAAAATGAAAAATAGTTTTCTTAGAGTTGCCATTACTTTGAAATATAATTCTTATTTTTGGCCCATTAAAATAGATTGATAAATACATTAAACCCAAAATCTTGAGAGAGTTAACTGATTTTGAACATTTCTTTAAAGAGAATTATTCTAAATTTTATTATTTCGCACTTCGTTATATAGACGATAGAGAAGTGTGTCGGGATATTGTGAGTGATGCTTTTGAATATGCATGGAAGTTCTATAAGAATAATGAAATAGAGAACTTGAAAAATTACATTTATTCTTTCCTTCGTAATGAATGCATCGATTATATTCGTCATCAGGTGGTTCACCAAAAATATGCTGAGTTTTATATTAATATGATGAGCGAAGAAGAACTGCCTGAAGAAGTTGATGAACGCGTCGCTTTGATCCGTAAATTGATGGATCAACTTACTCCTAAAACTCGTTTGATATTGGAAGAATGTTATATTAACAAAAAGAAATACAAAGAGGTCGCAGCTGATTTGGAAATTAGTGAAAGTGCTGTAAAAAAGCACATTGTACAAGCTTTGAAAAATATTCGTGAAAATATTGTTAAAAGAGATGACTCAAGGGTATACAATTTGGATATTAATACGTCAACAGATAAATAACCGACATATATGGATGAGAAAGAATTAAAAGAGGATGAGGCTTTAGAGCAATTGTTGGATATACTGGAAGATCCTTCGAGCATAACGCGCGAAGAGCTTGATGGTTTATCGAACAATAAAGAAGCGATCGGAATGTTGAAAGACATAACCGATTGTAAAGATGCTGTTCGTCAGGAATCTGCTTTTTTAGTTCCCGATGTAGATACGGAGTGGAATCGATTTTATGCGAAACATTCTGTACACCGCTTTTCCAATCGTTTTGTATGGGGAGGTATCATTGGTATGGCAGCATCTTTTTTATTGATTTTCTTGTTTTCTTGGTTCGGTAAAATATATCAAAAAGATGGAATAACAGTGTGTACTGCCAGCCACAATGCTCAGCAAATAACACTCAGAACGTCTACTGGTCAGAATATATCTATTAATAATAATCTTGGAGCAGGCACATTGAAAGCTTTGGGAACGACGTTAAGCCATCGAAAGGATACATTAGAATTGAAATATGCGAAAACTGCTCGAAAAGTAGAAATACATGTATTGTCTACTCCTCGTGGGCAAGATTTTAAATTACAGCTTGCCGATGGTACAATCGTATGGCTCAATTCGGAAACTCGTATTGAATATCCTACTGTATTTGTTGGTAAAGAGCGTGTTGTTCGTTTATATGGTGAGGCTTATTTCAAAGTCGCTCATGATAAACGTCACCCTTTTATTGTGCAGGCGGGTAATATGCAAACTCGAGTTCTTGGCACAGAGTTTAATATTTGTAGTTATCAAGGCGTTGATTCTCATGTTACCCTGATTGAAGGTAGTGTCGAGGTAAAAAGTAGTAAAAATCGTGATTTTACTAGAATTAAACCAGGAGAAGATGCTTTAGTTAAATCAAATGGTACTATTCGTGTAAAGGATGTTGATGTGGATGCTATTACTTATTGGAAGGATGGCTTCTTCTATTTCGATAATGTTCCATTTGTAGATATCATGCAGAGTCTTGGCCGCTGGTATAATGTAAATGTGGTGTTCAAAAATGAAAAAGTGCTTAATTACCGTTTGCGCTATCTTTGTGATCGTAAAAGCGGTCTTGAATATGCATTGAAACTACTCAATAAAATGAATAATATTTCGGTGAAACTTGAAAGTAATACAATTATTATTCAATAGCTTTTTTTGTGTTGCTTTATATCAATATAAATAATACTTAATCTTTTTTTAGTAATGGGGTACCTTTTTTGAGGGTGTTAAACGACTATTAGGTAAATATTAATCCCCAAAAAACTAAAAAGAGTAAAATGAAAAAGTATTTAGTGTTATTGATCTTAGTATCTATTCCTTTGTCTATGATGTCGCAGACAAAAGGCATCATTTTTGAAAAAGGAACATTCGCCCAAGCTTTGGCTAAGGCTAAACAAGAAAACAAAAATGTTTTTGTAGATTGTTATACACAATGGTGTGGTCCTTGTCATTTTATGTCGACCGAAATTTTTACTACGGATTCTGTTGGTGACTTTATGAATCCTAAATTCGTCAGTGTCAAAATTGATATGGAGCATGGGGAAGGTCCTGAATTAGGGAAAAAATTTAAGGTAGATTGTTTTCCTACTTTTATAATATTTAATGCTGATGGCAAAGAGCTTGGTCGCTTTACAGGGTCTTCATTGGGAAAGCTTTTTTGTAATAGAGTATCAAAAGTTTTAAAAGGACAGAAAAATGTGGGTCAAAACGAAGAGAATGGTAAAAGTGAGCAGCAAATAATAGAAAATCAGAAGAAAGATACGATATATGATGAGGGAAAAGGACTGGTTTTCGAACAGTTGTCGCTTAATGATGCTCTTGCTAAGGCTCAACGTGAAAACAAACGTATCTTTATTGATTGTTATACATCTTGGTGCTATGCATGTGAGCGAATGGAAAAAACAACATTCAAAGATACTCGCGTTGGAAATTTTATGAATAAACAGTATATCAATCTGCGAATCAACCTAGAGGAAGATCCAGATGGTAAAGTAATTCTTGATAAATATAAAGTTAATGTTTTTCCTGTTTATTTGATATTAAATTCGGATGGAACTGAATATAATAGATCTACAGGCTATGCTCCTGTTATCGAATTCTGTGATAAAATGATGAAAGCTGCAATGGGCGAGGAAGATGGGTATTTTACAATGCAACGTGAACAAAGAGAATATTCTGCTAAGATAAAGAAAGAACGTCAGGCCAATTTGTCTACAGAGCCTGCTACTATTCCCGTGACAAAAATAAAATTTGAGAAAAATGCAGATCTTACGAAAGCGATTAAAAAGGCTCAAAAATTGCGTCGCCCTATTCATCTCTTTCTTACCGATGGGGGTTGGCAAGCAAAATATATGATAGATTACATGTTTAGTGATGATAAAGTTGCCGATTATCTGAATAAATCGTTTGTCAACGTATATGTTGATGTAAAGAGTATTGAAGGAGACGCTATTATGACTAAATATCAAGTCGGAGAGTCTTTTCCCGCTTTTATGTTATTGACTAAAAAAGGTGAACTTCTGGGCGTTAAAAACGGGCTTTTTAAACGACTTGAAGATATGAAAGAAGATTTTGATACTTTATTGAATAATAAACCACAAATTGAAAAATAACTAAAAACGTCTTTGTTATGCTGAAAAAGTTAGATTGTTATCTTTTATTCCTTTTTTTATTGATGCTGTTCCCACCTTCTTTTATAGGAGCACAGAATGTAAAAGAAATTAAGATGGAAGTGAAAGGAGAATCTTTGCCTACGGCTTTAAAGCAGTTGGAAAGTATATCGGGATACAAAATGATATTTGTTTATGACGAAATTAGCCGTTTTAATATAAATTGCAAGGTAAATGCTAAGAATATAGAGCAAGCTTTGAATCAACTTATAGGTAATAAGCCTATTAGGTATTCGATTGAAAAGCAATATGTTACTATTTCATTAAAGGAAAATATCAAACGTGTAGCTAAAGCCATCTTGCAAGAAGAAAATCGTTCTGCGTCAACGGTTGTTTTACAAGGAAGGGTTGTGGATGAGGGCAATTCAGGACTTCCTGGAGTAAATATTAGCGTGGTAGGAACTTCTATTGGTACTATCTCGGCCTCTGATGGATCTTTTGTTCTGCAACTTAGTCAAGGAAAATGGGTTGATGTCCTTTTTTCATTTGTTGGACTAAAAAATGTAGGATATAGATTTAAATGTAATGAAGACTTGCGAGGGCTTATTATAAAAATGAAAGAAAATAGTTCTCAACTCAGCGAGGTTGTTGTGACGGGTATGTTCAATAAACGTCGTGAAAGTTATACTGGAGCGGCAACCACTATTAGCAAGGAGCAATTAAAAAATGCAGGCAATATGAATTTGCTGAAAACATTGGCCAATGTTGATCCAAGCTTTAATATTATACAAAATAATCTCGTTGGATCTGATCCCAATAAGTTGCCGAATATTACAATGCGAGGTTCTACCAGTTTGAATACTGATGTCAGATCGTTACAAAGCAATGCTAATAACAAAACATCTTCTAACTTGCCTCTGTTTATAATGGATGGATTTGAGATTACTTTGGAACGGATGAATGACTTGGATGAAAACCAGGTTGAAAGCATCACATTATTGAAAGATGCTAGTGCCACGGCATTATATGGAACTCGTGGTGCTAATGGAGTAGTCGTTATTACATCTAAAAAGCCTGAACCCGGCCGCTTAAGAGTAACGTATAAAGGAACATTGATGCTTGAAGTTCCTGATTTGAATGGATATAATTTGATGAATTCTTCCGAAAAATTAAAATTTGAACAATTGGCTGGTTTATATACAGACATTGATCATCCTCTAAATCAGCAAGGATTGTATGATTTGTATAATACTCGTAATATGGAGACTGAACGTGGGGTCGATACTTATTGGTTGAAATATCCTATTCATACAGGTGTTGGTAGTAAACACAGTCTTCGTATTGAGGGCGGTGATGATATTTTTCGATATGCGGGTAATATCTCTTACGATAATACGGTGGGTGCCATGAAAGGTTCTTTGCGTAATACATTTACAGGAGGTGTGTTTCTTTCTTATAAATATAAGAATCTTACATTTCAAAATGATTTGCAGATTACTTCGAATAAAGCAAAAGAATCTCCTTATGGAACTTTTAGTGATTATGCAACTGTTAATGCATATTTCACTCCTTACGATATGGATGGTAATATTAAGAAAAAGCTTGAAGACTCTTTTGAATATACCGGTATCGGTAAAACGAATACAGTATATAATCCTTTGTATAATGCTTTATTGCCTCAAAAGAATGAAAATAAGTATACTACGATTCAAAATAATTTTGCTATTGAATGGCATCTTTTACCCGAATTATTTTTTCGTGGGCAGTTGGGGATAACTTCAACAAAAACACGTTCGGATGTCTACGTTTCAGCCCAAAATACGGTTTTTGATGAGTATTATGATGTAGATCTGGCAAGAAAAGGAACTTATACTTATGGAACAGGAGAAACATCGGAACAAGAATTGAGTTTGACTGCAAACTATTCAAAAACATTTAACGACAAGCATGTTGTATATGTAGGTTTAGGATACGAACTCTCTCAAATTAAACAAGAAGACTATTCTATTAAAGCTGAAGGAATAACAAACGCAAATCTTGCATTTTTAGGTGCTGCTACTGCTTATTTCTTAGGCTCAACACCTTATGGTACCGAAAGTACTATTCGTAGAGTTGGATTGACTGGCAATTTTAATTATACATACAATCAATGCTATTTTATGGATGGAACATTCAAGACAGAAGGTTCTTCGCAATTTGGTAAGGATAAGCGCTTTGCTCCTTTCTGGAGTGTTGGAGCAGGATGGAATATCCATAATGAAAAGTTTTTACGTGATAGTGAAATCCTAAAAATTTTCCGCTTACGTTTGTCTTATGGTACTTCCGGTTCGCAGTCGTTCAGCCCCTATCAAGCTTTAACAAGTTATCAGGCTATTAATGGTTATAATTATAAAGGAAATTATGGCGTTTCATTGATGGGAATTGGCAATAATGATTTAAGATGGCAGAAAACGACACAGGCCAATTATGGTCTTGACTTGGAATTATTTAAACGTCGTGTGGCGTTCAGCATAGACTATTATAATAAAATGACGAACGATTTGCTCTCTGATGTAAATTTGCCTACGTCGTCAGGTTTTAATAGTTATAAGGCTAATGTAGGACAGGTTGAAAACAAAGGTTTTGAACTTAGTACTAATATTTTTATTGTTCGCAACGTGAAGAAAAACCTCTATTGGTCGGTTGGAGGAACGATGATTCACAATATTAATAAGATTAAAAAGATTTCTAATTATTTGGAATATCTCAATTCTTTGATGAAAAGTTCCAATTCAGTAAACCCGAGCTTTATGTATAAAGAAGGTGAGAGCCTGAATACTATCTTTGCAGTTAAGAGCATGGGTATTGATCCGAGTAATGGTAAAGAAATATATCTCAGCAAAGATGGTAATCTTACTTATGTCTGGAATTCAAAAGATCAAGTCGCTTGTGGTATTAGTGAACCTAAATATATGGGCACTTTTAATACGTGTTTGCGCTATAATGGCTGGATGCTTAATGCTATTTTTTCTTATCGCTTAGGAGGGCAAATATATAATAGCACATTGGTTAGTAAGGTCGAAAATATTTATCCTTATAATAATGCCGACCGTCGCGCTCTTTATGATCGTTGGAGTCCCGAGAATACTCATGCAAAATATAAGGCTATTACAGATTTTAGTACTACTTATGCTACGAGCCGTTTTGTACAAGACGAAAAGACGTTGCAATGCAACTCGCTTTCTCTTACTTATGAAGTATCTGCAGAGTGGATGAAGAAAATGGGTATTCCATTACAATATCTTTCACTCGGAGGCTATTCCGAGAATTTGTTTTATTTGTCGACTATTAAACAAGAAAGAGGAACTTCTTATCCTTATGCCCGTTCTTTTACTTTCTCATTGACGGCACGTTTCTAATCTTTAAAATATAGAGAATATGAAATATAAATATATTTTTCTGTTGTCGGCACTTATGCTGTTGGGTAGCTGTAGTGATTGGCTTGATGTGAATCCGGTAACTGAAGTTCGTGAATCTAAACTTTATTCTTCCGAAGAAGGTTATAAAGAAGCACTGAATGGAGTATACATATTATTAGGTCAAAAGGAACTTTATGGTAAAACGGTTACCATGTATATTCCTGAGATGATCGCTCATACATGGGCTGTTCCTACAGAATCAAAAGACCCTACCGGTTACTATTTGACTAAGTTTGACTATTCTAATAGTAACGTAGAAGCTGCTATCGATGATATGTGGAGCAAATATTATACTGCTATTGCCCAGGTTAATGATATTTTATTTAACATCCAAAAATCGAAAGTGAATTTTACCAATGGAAATAAAGATTTGATTTCTGGAGAGTGTTATGGGTTACGTGCCTTTTTGCATCTTGATATATTGAGGTTGTTTGGTCCGATTCCAGATAATGCTGTAGGTTCATCGAAATGTATTCCTTATGTAACTGATTTCACAACTGATGTTGCGAAGTTGCAATCTGCTACTTATGATGATGTAATAAAGGGTATTGAATCTGACTTGAATAAATCTGAAAATTTATTAGCAACTGCCGATCCAGCTGTTAAAGCTGTATCTTACCTTGATGCGCCTTCTTCTTCGTCGTCTATGGGAATTTCTGATTTTTGGCAATATTATCGTCAACTACGTTTTAATTATTTTGCTGCATTGGCAACCAAGGCTCGTTTCTATTACTGGATAGGGCAGAAGGACAAGGCTGTAGAGTATGCAAAAAAAGTGGTTCTAGCTACAGATAAATCTAATAATAGGGCGTTTACTCTTTGTGACGAAGCTTATTATACGGCTCATCCAAATGCCAATTTTAATATGAAAATGGAGCATATATTTGGCCTTTACAATTCAAGTTTTGATAGTGATGTATATACACCTTATTATGCTAAAGCCAATCATATTTTTACGCAAGACCCTCAATATTTAGATGTCTGCTACGAATCGTCTCTTTATCCCGATGATATCCGTTATAAAGATAATCGTTGTTGGGCTGAGATTTCTGACGTAGGATCGGTCAGTACTAGTATTCATTTTTTTAAATATGACTATAATGGATCATATTATGGTATGGCTACAGTGCCTTGTATTCGGTTGAGCGAAATGTATTTTATACTCATAGAAGATGAAAGTGTTGCAGATATGATGAGCTATTTTAAAATATGGCGTTTGGCCCGTGGACTCGATAGCTCTATCGATAATACGATGACTACAACGAGTGCTGTACTTAGTCGTATGGAAAAAGAGTGGCGTAAAGAATTTATGGGTGAAGGGCAAATGTTCTTCTTTTATAAGAAACATAGCTATACTTCTTTTTCTTGGCCAACAAGTGTTTCTATTCCTTTAAACAGCTATGTTATACCTATTCCAAAATCTCAAACTTCATTTGAATGATGATGAAAAAGAACTTATATTTATTATTTTGGGGGCTTGTTATTTTAGCATCCTGTTCCCAGGACGATCTATTAACATATAAAAATGATCCTGCAATTTATTTTGCAAGTAAGGATGTCAACTATTCTTTTTTCTATGCCGAATCGACTTTATTAAAAGCCGATGTCTTTGTAACAGTACATGCAATGGGCAATCCTTCTTCATCTGATCGGTCTTTCTCTTTAATCCAATCGAATGTGAGTGATGCCGATGCTGCTGTTTCTGGTATCCATTTTCTGCCTCTCACTTCTCAAGAGATGCAGAAACGTATGGTGATGCCTGCCGGACAGAGTGAGGTGGAAGTACCTATTACATTGCTTAAAGATCCTTCTTTAGATTTGAAGATTGTGAAATTGACTTTGAAAGTTGCTACTAATGAAAATTTTAAAGTTGGGGTCTCAGAATGTGATAGCACAAACATAACGTTCTCTTCGCAAGCTATCAAACCTACTAACTGGAAAGACTGGTATTATGCTTTTGGCGATTCTTGGGGCAGTGTTAAAATGAAGTTTATCATCGACAATACCGGAATCACCAACTTTGATAAAATACCTTCGGATGCTTTGTATTATTTTCTATTTCTTAATACTAAGCTCCAACAGAAGTTATTTGAATACAATAACGCACATCCCGAAGCTCCTTTAGCAGAAGCCGATGGAACATTAATTAATTTTGATAATCCATATATAAATCCATCATGAAAAAGTTATTTAACATATTGATTATGTGCTATGCACTGCTATTCTTCGTGTGCGGCTGTTATGATGATAAAGGCAACTATAATTATATGTCTGAGAATGAACTTATGCCCGTTGGTATAAGTGCTATAGATAGTATAAGTGTTAAAACTCAATCGGCGTTGAATATTACTCCAAAATTGACAAATGACGATACTTCCAGATATACATACTTGTGGTATACTCTTGATAAAAGTAATCCATATACTCGAGATACACTATCTACTCAGCACGATTTATCTATTAATTGCAATCTTAGTGTTGGAAATTATACTTTATACTATCAAGTAAAGGACCCTCGCAAAAACATATACAAGAGTGTTAATACCCCTTTGACTGTCACTGCTACTGATATTAATGCAGGATGGTATGTTCTAAAGGCCAAAGATGGATTTACTGATGTAGATTATTTTTCACTTTCTGGCGCAATGAAAGCTAATTTGCTTACCGACGTAGTAAAGACAGAAAAATTGCAGGGAACTCCTGTTTCAATGATTTATATACCATCTAATTATAATCATGCAGTTACAAATCCTGACGGTACGACTACAATTTTATATAACCAATCGGCTTATCATATTGTAGCAAATAAGGATATGGTGACATTAAATGCGAATGATTTGACTGTGTTTAAAAGACTGAATGATGAGTTTTATGAAACTCCTTCAAATATTAATTTGCAGGGTATACAACAGGATTCATACAATACACAGTATCTTATTAACGACGGTCATCTTCATTTTCAATATGGTGGACAAGGAATAGGAAAGTTTAATTATCAATTGGCTGGTGGGCAAAAGGTTTATCCAACTCTAATTTGTGGCTCTTACGATGTATACAGTTATGATCAAAATTCTCATTGTATATATGACACCAAATTTGGAGATGGTTTCACTTTGTGTAGTGACGAAAATGGTTCAACTACATGCTTTTCTGACAGTGCTTTCGTAATGTTGAATTTCTTGCCTAGGGTAGATGAAATTTATTCCGTGAAATGTTATGGGGTGTTGAAGAATGGTCTTAATGATAAATATTATATCGCTGATTTTGGAATAAGTGGGCAATCTTATATGCCTACACCTACTTTTTCCGAAATACCAGCTACATCGGGTTTGGTCTCTAGTACAGTGATGGCTGCTCCCAGAGGGGCAAGTGTTATTTATTACGCTACTGACAATAAATTGATGATGTATAAGGTCGCTTTTAGTACTGATGAAGTTCTGAAAGCATTCGATATTGGTGAACAAGTTTCTTTTATTAAAAATATGAGAGGAACTAATCTGGATGAGACAACATTCAACGATTTAGTGGTCATTACCAATTCTTCGGGCGGCTATAAGGTCTATCGTTTTCCTCTTGTAGGTTCGGCTGGCGAAATAAATGCTACTTCTTCGGCTGTTATGACCGGAACGGGGGCGGCAAACTTTATCATGTTTAGACAAAATTAGGTAGCTTTTTATAAGTAATAAAAAGTTTTGACTCCTTGTGATAAGTTAGGAATAAACATTTATATCAGTATTGCATAACGAAGAAATGTGTTTGTCAAAAACCATTTCTTCGTTATTTTTTGGATGTATAAATCATTGTTTAAATGTAGCTAGCGTTTAGTATTATACTAAATAAATGGAATGAAATATATTATTTCAAAATTAGTTTTGTAACTTTGCAAGTCAAAATAAGAAAATAAATAACGTTATATAAATAAAACATGAATATCTCATATAATTGGCTGAAAGAATATGTCGATTTTGATTTAACGCCACAAGAAGTGGCCGATGCGTTGACTTCTATTGGCCTTGAAGTAGATGCTTTGGATGAAGTGCAAACAATCAAAGGTGGGCTTGAAGGTCTGGTTATAGGTGAAGTACTGACATGCACGGAACATCCTAATTCTGACCATTTGCATATTACAACTGTTAATCTTGGTAACGGTGAACCTCAACAAATAGTTTGTGGCGCTCCTAATGTAGCAGCCGGACAGAAAGTGGTTGTCGCTACTCTTGGTGCTAAGCTTTACGATGGAGATGATTGTTTTACTATAAAGAAATCTAAAATTCGTGGTGTCGAATCTTTTGGAATGATTTGCGCTGAGGATGAAATCGGTATCGGTCACGATCATCAGGGTATTATCGTATTACCCGATTCGGCTGTTCCCGGTACATTGGCTAAAGATTATTATAACGTCAAAAGTGATTATGTAATAGAAGTTGATATTACTCCAAATCGTGCAGATGCTTGCTCTCATTATGGAGTAGCTCGCGATCTGTATGCTTATTTGGTTCAAAACAATAAGCCTACGGCATTACGCAAACCATCGATTTATGCGTTTAAGGTAGAAAATAATGACTTGAATATCAATGTGAAAGTGGAGAATACCGAAGCTTGCTCTCATTATGCCGGCGTTACGATAAAAGGTGTTACGGTGAAAGAAAGTCCTGATTGGTTGAAGAGCCATCTACAGTCTATCGGTTTACGTCCTATTAATAATATTGTAGATATTACCAATTATATACTTTTTGCATACGGCCAACCGATGCATTGCTTTGATGCTGATACTATTAAAGGAAACGAGATAGTAGTAAAGACGATGCCCGAAGGAACTCCTTTTGTAACTCTTGATGGAGTGGAACGCAAGCTTTCTGAACGCGATTTGATGATATGCAATGTCGAAGAACCGATGTGTATTGCGGGTGTATTTGGAGGACTTGACTCTGGAACCACGGAAAAGACAACGGATGTTTTTCTTGAAAGCGCTTACTTTCATCCTACGTGGGTACGCAAAACGGCTCGTCGTCATGGATTGAGTACTGATGCTTCGTTCCGTTTCGAAAGAGGAATTGATCCTAACGGAGTGATATATGCCCTGAAAGCAGCAGCTCTGCTTGTAAAGGAATTGGCAGGTGGTACTATTTCTTCCGAAATTAAGGATGTTTGTAGCGAAGAACCGAAAGATTTTATTGTCGACCTGAACTACGAATATGTTCATCAGTTGATAGGTAAGGTGATTCCTGTCGAAACAATCAAGAATATCGTTACGAGTCTGGATATGAAGATTCTTGAAGAAACTCCGGAAGGTGTTAAACTTTCAGTTCCTCCTTATCGTGTAGATGTGCAGCGTCCTTGTGATGTAGTTGAAGATATTTTGCGTATTTATGGATATAATAATGTTGAAATCCCCAATACGCTAAAATCTAGTCTTACAATCAAAGGCGAGAACGATCGCTCTAATAAGCTTCAAAATCTTATCGGAGAGGAGTTGGTTGGTTGTGGCTTTAATGAAATCTTGAATAACTCACTGACTAAAGCTGCCTATTATAACGAGTTGAAGTCGTATCCTGTTGAGCATTCGGTAAAACTGATCAATCCTTTAAGTTCCGACCTTAGTGTTATGCGTCAGACGTTATTGTTCGGTGGCTTGGAAAGTATTGCTCGCAACGCCAATCGCCAAAACGCAGATCTTCGTTTCTTTGAATATGGTAATTGTTACTGTTTTGATGCTTCGAAACGTGATGCTGGAAAAGTTTTGTCATGTTACTCCGAAGATTATCATCTTGCTTTGTGGCTTACCGGTAAGAAAGTAAGTAACTCGTGGGCACATCCGGATGAGAAAACTTCTGTATTCGAGTTGAAAGCTTATGTAGAGAATATTTTGAAAAGAGTAGGAGTGAAGCGTCATGAATTGACCATCGAATCATGCGACGACGATATATTTACTCAGGCTATGCAACTTGTTACTCGTGGTGGCAAGCGTCTTGCTACCTTCGGAGTTGTGAGTCATCATATTACTAAGTCTTTTGAGATTGATAACGAAGTGTTCTTTGCTGATATCAATTGGAATGTACTTCGTAAGATGGTAAGCAAACAAAAGATCAGCTATACTGAGCTGTCTAAGTTTCCTGCTGTGCGTCGTGATTTGGCATTATTGCTCGACAAGGATGTTCCTTTCTCAGAAATAGAAAAAATAGCTTGCGAAACAGAACGTAAATTGTTGAAAGATGTCAATCTGTTTGATGTGTATGAAGGTAAGGGACTTGAGGCAGGCAAAAAATCTTATGCGGTAAGTTTCATACTTCAAGATGATAACCAAACCCTTAATGATAAAACAATAGAGAAGGTGATGTCTAAATTGATAAATAATTTGGGCGATAAACTTCATGCAACGTTGAGATAATATAACATTAATATAACTAACAAGGAGGAGGCTGAAGAAGTCTTCTCGCAAATTACACTCCAATGGGAAGAGCATTTGAATTTAGAAAAGCAAGAAAACTAAAAAGATGGGGTAATATGGCTCGTACATTTACCCGAATTGGTAAACAGATTGCAATTGCGGTAAAGGCCGGCGGGCCCGATCCTGAAAATAATCCTCATCTACGTGCCATCATTGCCACTGCGAAAAATGAAAACATGCCGAAAGATAATGTCGAGCGTGCTATCAAAAATGCAATGGGTAAAAATGAGAAGGATTATAAAGAAATGAATTACGAAGGCTATGGGCCTTATGGTATTGCTGTATTTGTAGAAACGGCAACCGATAATACCACTCGTACTGTTGCCAATGTTCGTAGCGTATTTAATAAATTCTCAGGCAATATGGGAACAATGGGAAGCTTGGACTTCTTGTTTACCCATAAGTGCGTATTTACTGTGGCTATGAAAGAGGGGTTGGATATAGATGATTTAATCCTCGAAATGATTGACCTCGGTGTTGAAGAAGAGTATGATTTTGATGAAGAAGAAGGCGAACTTACCATTTATGGTAACCCGAAGTCTTTTAATGCCATCCAAAAATACTTTGAAGAAAACGGTTTTGAAGTGAAAGGGGCTGAGTTCACTCGTATTCCTAGTGATATGAAAGATGCTACTCCCGAACAGCGTGAAACAATTGATAAAATGGTAGAACGTCTCGAAGATGACGAAGACGTTCAAAACGTTTATACCAATATGAAGCCTCTTGAAGAGGAATAGTAATATCTAATTGATAGAATTCTCTGTCTTTTTATGAAATATACTTATCATACGCAAGGTACTTGTAGTACCGTCATTCATCTTGATGTGGAAAATGGTATTCTCAAAGATGTTTATTTTGACAATGGATGTGATGGAAATCTGAAAGGCATTTCAATACTTGTCAAAGGAATGAAGATTGAAGATGTGATAGCCAAACTCGAAGGCGTTCGGTGTGGAATGAAATCGACTTCGTGCCCTGATCAATTGTGTCATGCGCTTCATCAAATGGGATATTGATGATAAGTTCTATTGGATAGCAGGTGTCTGTTTTAGATTTTTGGTGTCCAAATCAAAACAACAATAGCTCTATTAGGCTTTTTATAAGCATTAATAGAGCTATTTATTTAAACCTTATTAAAGAATACATCCGAATATATATTGTATTAATAACATTTTTAGAGTATATTCAAAAAATATGTTATAAAACATGGTTTGTCGATACAATATTCAACTAAATGCTTTACCTTTGTATCGCATTTGGGAAAATGCTGAATATTTTAGTTTTGGGTTTATTATTTTAAGGTTAAACAAAAGATTAGTTTTCAATTAAGTATTAGATTGGTAAAAAAGATTGATTGAAGGTTCTTTTTTCATTAGGTTTAGAAAATAGATAAAGATTGATTTGTTTTATTAGTTTTTTTAAGGAGCTTAGAGATAAGCAATTGTTTTTAGGATGATAACAATGTTAACTTTAGAAAGCCAATACGGGCTTTCTAAGATGAAGAGGCGGGAAGTTCGAGAGAATTGCTCGTTTTTTTGTTTTTATAATTCTCTATTGCCGTTGGGCTCACTTATAAAATATAAAAAGTAATTTATAGTTCACGGTTGATCGGCAACTCTTTCCGGCGGTAATATATCCGGTAAATCAAGACATGAAACACTAATTCGAGAATCAGCCATTCCATAATATACATCGAAGCGGTTGGGCATGCCAAGATCATCGCGCCGATCAATTTCAACAAAATCATGTTGCAATTAGTGCGCTCTACATCCGTACGTCTCCGCCACGATGTTCTAATTATAGCCATAATGCTTTGCCAAAATGCTTTTAAACGTTCCATGATACCTTTTAAAAAAGGTGAGGTCTGTGAAACATACTGATCAAAGTTGGTTCATATCAGAAAGATTTCACCCACATCCTGAAATAATTGCGACTTTGGCAATGTCAGCAAAGAATAATATTAATTTTATCAATATTCTTTTTCCATTTTGTCATTGTATTCACCTCGCCGTGCTGCTAAGTTGCATGCTGCCCGATGATACAAAGCCTTCTGTGCTTCCAGTACATTGGCTTCTTTTCCATGCCAAATATTCAAAGCCGGCTGTTGAATAGCACGGCCAAACGAAAATGATACTTCCCACGGTAATTTAGACTTAAACCGGACATTCATCGCATTCAAACGAGCCGAAGCTGATTCCGAAGATTGCCCTCCCGATAAGAACGCAATTCCCGGAACTGCTGCCGGTACTGTACGTAAGAGGCATTTTATAGTTGCATCTGCTACTTCATTATCCGATTCTTGTTTTTTACAAGTCAATCCCGGCACAATCATATTTGGTTTTAAAATCATGCCTTCAAGTATTACTCCTTGTGCATAAAGTTGATTGAAAACTGTATGCAGTACTTGTTCGGTCACTTCAAAACAACGTTCCATTGTATGATCGCCGTCCATAAGTACTTCCGGTTCTACAATCGGGACAATCCCTTCTTCTTGACATAATACAGCATAACGAGCTAATGCATGTGCATTTGCTTCGATAGATGCCTGTGTCGGGATACCGTCACCAATAGTAATTACAGCACGCCATTTCGCGAATCGTAAGCCCATTTGGGCATATTCAATGAGTCGCTCACGTAAATTATCCAATCCTTCGGTAATCTTTTCTCTCGGATGCCCTGCCATAACTACTGTACCTTCATCCACTTTAATCCCGGGAATAATTTGATTGTCGGTCAGTACTTTGATAAATGAACGTCCATCTTTTAAATGCTGACGAATTGTTTCGTCAAACAAGATGGCTCCGCTTATACTTTGATTCAATCCGGCAGTTGTAACAATCATTTCACGATACTCACGCCGAAGTTCTGCTGTTTCCGGAATTCCTAGTTTTGCAAATCGTTTATTACAAGTCGGGTAACTTTCATCCATAGCCAACAATCCTTTTTTGTCAGCAACCATCGCTTTGGCGGTATCTATCAGCTTTTGTGCTTTTGTTTCAATCAGTTTCATAATTTTTGTTTTTAATTAAATATTTTATTTAGTCCCTGTTTAAAATTAGCTACAATCTTTTTCTAAAAAGGTTTCCGTATCAGTCGGATAGTTGCTTTCTTTGAAGTGACTAAACCAAAAGGAAAATGTACCAAACTGATTTAACGGTAACCAAGTGGCAATATATAACAAAAATATTGAATCTGCAAGAAAGAAAGCGGAAAAGATGATTTACGGATGATTTGGAATATCATCTTTTATTTGGTAAAGGTCGGTTGCCTGTGGCGTATGCTGCCTAAGGAATCTCTACAGCATACGCTAGTTACCGCAGTAATAGACGGTCGATTGTAACAACTACCAAGTTTCAGGGGAAGTATTATTTCAAAAGCTTTTTCTTTTAAGATAATCCTCTATTTCTCTGATCTCTTTATATTTGGGCGTGTCTTCAATAAAAGCAGGGAAGAAGCGTCTGACCTCTTGGTATATAGCTTGTCCGGAAGGAGATATTTTCTTCTGAATTTTTAAATAATCAATAGCTTGCACAATGGCCATTACTTCGATAGCCATTACTTGGTAAGCATTTTCAATGATGGTTGCGGCTATTTGTGCCGAATTGGTTCCCATACTCACAATATCTTGGTTGTCATTGTTGTTCGGAATACTATGAATGCTCATCGGCATTGATAGTGTCTGGCATTCGGCTGTCGTAGACGTTGCAGTAAACTGCGAGGCTTGTAGTCCGTAATTTAATCCGAGTACTCCCAAATTGACGAAGGGTGGAAGAATGCCGTTAATGCGGTCGTGAAAGAGATAATTTAATTGACGCTCTATGAGCATTGTCATCTTTGTAACGCCTATTTTAAGCTTATCCATCTCGTACGAAATATAGTCACCATGAAAATTGCCACCATGATAAATATTCTCGGTGGATGGATCTACAATGGGATTGTCGCATACTGAATTAAATTCGTCTACGACTATTTTTTCTGCATTCTTTATCTCTTCCCATATCGGGCCAAGTATTTGTGGAACGCAGCGTAGCGAATAATATGCTTGCACTTTTTTTATAAAAACTTTTTCTTCGTGTTTGTTCTCCACATAGAGGTCGTTTTCGCGTTTCTGTAGACACTCGCTTCCCTTTGCCCAGTCTCTCATCATCTTGGCGATAATCTGTTGCCCTTTATGGCGCTTGGCACAATTTAAAGTCTCAGACATCAGGTCATCGTACGAAGAGGCTATTTCATTGATCATTACCGATAGTGAGGTGGCCCAATGCAGCAGGTTTTGAGCATGGTATACATTGACAAAGCCAATACCTGTCATCATTGAAGTTCCGTTTGTGACCGATAGCCCTTCTCTTATGTGTATCTCAAAGGGTTTTAAGTGGTTTTCGCTCATTACTTCAGCAGTGGGCTGCCATTTTCCTTTATAGTATACTTCTCCTTCGCCTATTAGTGTAAGGGCCATGTGAGCCAACTGTACTAAGTCGCCACTGGCACCCACACTTCCATGTTCCGGAATCAGAGGATAAATTTCCCGATTAATAAATTCTATCAGTAGATTTACCAAATCAATGTGTACTCCCGATTTGGCTTGTACAAAAGTCTGAAGTCGAGCTACCATCGCTGCTCTTACATAGATAGGCTCTACACTTTTGCCTGCTCCGGTAGCATGGCTCCTTATAATATTATATTGCAAAGCTTTAAGGTCCGATTCGTCTATCCTCCATTGTGCCATCGGTCCAAAGCCGGTATTAATTCCATAAATGATTTTTTGAGATGAGAATGTTCTCAGAAAGCGGTAACAATTTTCGATTGCCTCTGCTGTCTCTTGCGAAAGACGGATATTTTCTTTTCCAAAAACAATGCGTTCAATATCATTCTTATTGAGCGTTCCTTTTATTTCTATCATGATGCTTTTCTTGATTGAGAGACAAAGATAGCCAAAATAGGTGAAAATGTAAGGAGTAATCTATATCTTTGCATATTCATCTGAAATTAAATATTGGATATGATTGATTATAAAAAATTTCCTTCTCCTTGCTATATTGTTGAGGAAGATTTGCTTCGTAAGAATCTAAGTCTTATAAAGTCTGTTGCCGATCAAACTGGGGTCGAAATTATTTTGGCTTTTAAAGCTTTTGCCTTATGGCGTACGTTTCCCATTTTCAGAGAATACATCGAACATTCTACGGCTAGTTCGTTGTATGAAGCCAGACTTGCTTTTGAGGAGTTTGGCAGCCGTGCTCATACTTATTCACCGGCGTACGTTAGCGAAGAGTTTGACGATATAGTTAAATACAGTAGATGTATTACATTTAATTCTTTTTCTCAATTTGAACATTATTATCCCAAGACCATCGGAAAAGATGTTTCTTGTGGGGTCAGAGTTAATCCAGAGTACTCGGAAGTGAAGACAGCTCTTTATAATCCTTGTGCTCCGGGCACTCGTTTTGGTGTCACATCCGATCAATTGCCCGATAAGCTTCCGCCGTCCATAGAAGGTTTTCATTGTCATTGTCTATGTGAGTCGATGCCCGATGAGCTGGAGCGCATGCTCGAACATCTGGAAGCAAAATTCGCTTCATGGTTCCCGCAGATCAAATGGCTCAATCTTGGCGGGGGGCACTTAATGACCCATCAAGATTATGATACCGCGCAGCTTGTCGAGATATTGAAAGGATTTCGGAAACGTTATCCGTGGCTTAAAATTATTCTCGAGCCCGGTTCTGCCTTTGCATGGCGTACGGGAGTGTTGAACAGTAAAGTTGTTGATATTGTCGAAAATCACGGTATACGTACGGCAATACTTAATGTCAGTTTCACTTGCCACATGCCCGATTGTCTTGAAATGCCTTATCAACCGGATATTATAGGGGCTCGCAAGGGTGAGGCAGGACCGTACACCTATCGACTTGGAGGGAATTCTTGTTTAAGTGGTGATTTTATAGGAACATGGAGCTTTGAACAGGAGTTGAAAATAGGAGATCGAATTATTTTTGAAGATATGATTCACTATACAACTGTAAAAACGAACATGTTCAATGGTATTCATCATCCCGCTATCGGGATGTGGACTTCCGATGCTAATGCTGTCATATTTAAGCAGTTTGAATATTCTGATTATCGCGATAGAATGTGTTGATCTCCCTAGTGGGTAGAATGAAGTGAAAAAAGTGAACCAAAAAAAATAAAATTGTTTTGGTGGTTTGGGGATTTTGCTTACCTTTGTACCCGCAAATGCGGAAGTAGCTCAGTTGGTAGAGCACGACCTTGCCAAGGTCGGGGTCGCGGGTCCGAGTCCCGTTTTCCGCTCAGCGATGCCCAGGTGGCGGAATGGTAGACGCGCTCGTTTCAGGTGCGAGTGTTTAATAGACGTGCAAGTTCGACTCTTGTTCTGGGCACAACGAGTGATAAAGTGTTTATCTAAAAAAGGCGTTCTTTATTTACTTATGGAGAGATGGCGGAATTGGTAGACGCGCTACTTTGAGGGGGTAGTGACAGTAATGTCGTGGGAGTTCGACTCTCCTTCTCTTCACTAAATTTTTAATGCGGAAGTAGCTCAGTTGGTAGAGCACGACCTTGCCAAGGTCGGGGTCGCGGGTCCGAGTCCCGTTTTCCGCTCCAAAGCAAAAGGCTTTCCTAATGGGGAAAGCCTTTTGCTTTTATGCCTCTCTGTTTCAAGAGTTGGGCATTTGGCAACAGTCTTATAGTTATATTTGCTTCTTATAGAGCTGATATAAGTTTCGTATATTCTAGAAAGTATTATTGGTAGTATCCTTTTCTAATTAGGTCCTTACGTACTTTGCGACTCACGCCCGTGAGTCGCAAGTTTCGTCCTTATGTTTTTTCCGACTCACGGGCGTGAGTCGCAAGGGACGTATATACGTATTTATTTATTTGTATTTGCATCGTAAGAAGACAAAAGTATAGTGAACCAATTTATTTACATAGAGAGGCTGTATCTATGATATGAAATATTATAGATGCCAAATATTGCGATAAAGAATCTTTTACTTGTTCTACACCTCATCTACTTCTGTATCGTCTGTAAAGATTGACAGCGGCTTGATTATTTGATCGGCTCGTAGAGAATATATATACTATTAACTAAAAATAATTATGATGAAAAATCTCGTTTTATTATCTCTTTATCTATCTATTGAGTAATATCTTTAAATGTTTTTTTAGTTCGTTCGGTCCGTCAGTTTGGTATCTATTCCATAAATCGCCCATTAATGCTACTCCACCGAAAGAGAGCGATCGCAGCATCGGAATTTTATCTGCTGCAATGCCTCCCAATGCTATAACTTTATTATCTATAATACCTTCTCGTTGGGCTTGCTGTAAAGACTCTATTGTAAACGCCGATTTATAGCCTTGCTTTGAGATACTGTCGAATATCGGACTGAGAAAAACATAGTCAGCCTTTTCTTTTTTTTCTTTGACTTCTTGGAATGAGTGGCACGAACAGCTAATGTGTCCTTCGAATGGAACAGGAATAGTGCTATTCCTTGAATTGATATGGATGCCTCGAAGATGGTATTTGTTACAGAGTTCGAAATGCTGATGTAATACAATACGAGGGTAGTATTGGGGTGGTATTTCTTCAATCAGTTTCTGGCATGCCGATATATCTGCTTGTGGCTTTCGCAGATGAACGATGTTTATGCCATTTTGTAGCAACATCACGATAACAGAAGCCTCTCCCGGCAAGAAGTCGGGAGAGGTAATAGCGATCCATTTCATGGATATTACTTTTTAAGACGTTCTATAATCATGTCGGCCACTTTCTTGCCAGACATCAGCATGCCGCCAAAAATAGGTCCCATGCGGGGCGTACCCGATACGGCCGAAGCAGCCATACCGCAAACGTAAAGTCCCGGATAGATTTCTTTCGTACCTTTTACTACTTCGTCTTCGCCAGCTACAACATCCAGAGAGCGTTCTCCTATCACACCGCCGGTCTCTGTATCAAGGCGAATCCCGTTTTTGCGAGCAACTGTCTTGCATACTTCGCTATCGTGGCCTGTTCCGTCGATCACGTATTTGGCCATGATGTTGAGAGGGTCTACATGAAGTCCTTCACGCAGTACCGGTGTCCAGTTGACAACAACACCTCTCACTTCGTTGTTCTTAAACACAACGTCTTCTACCGAGTAACAGTTGAAAACGGTGGCACCGGCATGTACGGCTTGATAGAGTAGGGCAGAGGTGCTCTCTATGGAATCCATTACATAGAGATTGTCTTCATAAGATTCATAGTTGATGTTGAAATCTTTGACAATGTCCAATGCTTCTTCCTGAAAGACTATTTGGTTGAACATCATGGCTCCACCCCACATACCGCCGCCCGGAGAGAGTTTGCGATCGAATTGGGCAACTCGTACTCCTGCTTTAGCCAAATAGTAGGCTGCTACAATTCCCGAAGGGCCGCCACCTACGATGGCTACATCCAGTTCCAGATTCTTTTCTAGTTTCTCGAAGTAGGTACTGATAATACCTTTTGATACTTGTGTTTCAATCATTTGTTTTTAGTTTTTATTTTGATGTGATACAATCTTTGTCTTCTAATGTATGACTTATGCGCATGGCACAAAAATTGGGGCCACACATCGTGCAATATTTACCGCCTACAGGATTTCCTGTCTTATAATACTCGAGGGCTCTCTCGGGGTCGAGCGAAAGATTAAATTGATCTTTCCAACGGAAATCGTAGCGAGCTTTGCTCAATGCATCATCACGCAACGAAGCTCCGGGGTGACCTTTTGCCAAGTCTGCCGCATGGGCAGCCATCTTGTATGTCACTACTCCGATGCGGACATCTTCTTTATCGGGCAGTGCCAAATGTTCTTTTGGAGTGACATAACACAACATTGCCGTGCCATACCATCCTATTTGTGCTGCTCCGATAGCGCTGGTTATATGGTCGTATCCGGGAGCAATATCGGTGACAAGCGGACCGAGCGTATAGAACGGAGCTTCATGACATTTCTCTATTTGCCTATCCATGTTTTCTTTTATTTTGTGCATCGGCACGTGTCCCGGTCCTTCTATAAAAGCTTGTACATCTTTCGCCCAAGCGCGTTCTACCAGTTCGCCCATCGTATCCAGTTCGGCAAATTGGGCACGGTCGTTAGCATCGTAAGTCGATCCGGGACGCAGTCCGTCGCCCAATGATATGGCAACGTCGTATTGAGCCAGAATATCGCAAATGTCATCGAAATGTTCGTATAGGAAACTTTCTTTCTGATGTATCTGGCACCATTTTGATATGATGCTTCCTCCACGACTCACCATACCTGTGAGACGCTTTGTAGCATATTGAATGTTTTTTAATCGGATGCCGCAATGAATAGTGAAGTAATCTACTCCCTGCTCGCATTGTTCGATAAGTGTATCGCGAAACAATTCCCATGTCAGATGTTCTGCTTTGCCGTTTACTTTCTCCATTGCCTGATACATTGGAACTGTGCCTACCGGAACAGGGCAATTGCGAATAATCCATTCGCGTGTTTCGTGAATATTGTTGCCGGTAGATAAGTCCATCAGTGTGTCTCCGCCCCATTTGCAACTCCATATTGCTTTTTCGACTTCTTCTTCTATACTCGAGGTGGTAGCCGAATTGCCAATGTTAGTGTTGATCTTTACCAAGAAATGACGCCCTATAATCATAGGTTCCGCTTCCGGATGATTGATGTTGGCTGGCAATACGGCACGCCCTGCGGCTATTTCGCTACGTACAAATTCGGGTGTAATATAGGTCTTGATCCCCAATTCTTCGCAATTCATATTCTCGCGTATCGCTACATATTCCATTTCGGGGGTGATGAATCCTTTCTTGGCATAAGACATTTGCGTAATCTTGCAATCTTTTTTTGCTCGATAGGGCAACGAGATATGTTCGAAGCGTAAGTGGTCGAGCGAGCGATCGGCAAGTCTCATTCTGCCGTATTCCGAACTTATACGAGATAGTTGTTCTGTGTCTTCTCGTTTCAATATCCAAGGTAGACGTAGCTTTGGTAGTCCTTTTCGTAGATCTATCTGTACGTTTGGATCGCTATATGCGCCACTTGTATCATACACAAGGATAGGTGAGTTTTCTTGCTTTATCTCTTTCTTTCCTTCTACGCTTACTGTTGGCGTAAGTGTTACTTTTCTCATTCCAACTCGTAAGTCAGGATAAATCTGTCCCTCTAGATATACTTTCTCTGAACTGGGATAAGAAATTTTGATGTTTTCATTCATAATGCTTTTGATTGTTTTAAGAATGTAATGATTGAATAGTCATGATATGTTGCATTTCTGCTATCGGATTATTGGCTTGTAGTATCGCACCGCTCAAGGCAATGCCATTGAGACCCGTTTTGAGCAGTGGATTGATGTCGTCGTAGCCGATGCCCCCGATAGCAATAATAGGAATATTTATTCCGTGCTGTTTCATCTTGTTTATAATGTCGCTATATCCATCTATTCCGAGTATGGGGGCTAATCTTTTCTTTGTAGATGTAAACCGGAAAGGCCCACATCCAATATAGTTGGCTCCATGTTGCCAATGCAATACGATCTCTTCGAAAGTATTGGCAGTACCTCCTATGATATAATCGTTTCCTAATATTCGCCGAGCCTCGTCAATAGGCATATCTTGTTGGCCCAGATGAACTCCGTCGGCTCCGGCTTGTTTCACCAATTCTACATGGTCGTCGATGATGAACGTTGCATGGTGCTGTTTGCACATTGGTCTTATTTGATTGGCTACATCGATAATCTCATCGTTTGTTGCCTCTTTCATTCTTAGCTGAATCCACCTGCATCCTCCTTCGAGAGCCATTTGGGCGCTTTGTATGTAAGAATATCTGGGCGTTTGATGAGTAATAAATTGAATCTTTATCATAGTGATAGTTTATATTTATTCCGTTATCTTTATTAACTTCTCAGGAGCAAAGAAATGATTCAGAGGACCAGTGCCATGTCCAATGCTCAGGTCGCTTCCTTCGACCATTGCACTATATGTATATTCTTTGGCTAGTCGCACTGCTTCCGGCAGTTCTTTTCCTCGTGCCAGATACGCTGTAATAGCCGACGATAGTGTGCATCCCGTGCCATGTGTGTTTGGTGTATGCACCATGTCTCGACTGAAAGTGTATTCTTGAACACCTTCATTGGGAGATTTATAAAAGAGATAGTCTGTCTTTGTGTTGTTTATTAGATGCCCTCCTTTGATCAGTACCGATTGATGCGTTTTATTCATTATTCTTCGGCTTGCTTCGCGTATGTCGTTGGAAGAGCGTATACTCATATTAGCCAATATTTCTGCTTCAGGAATATTGGGAGTAAGTAGATATGATTTAGGTAATAATCTGTTGCAGAACGTTTCGAGTGCCTCTTTCTGCATCAGTAGCATGCCGCTACTCGAAACCATTATAGGATCGACAATCAGGTGCGGAATAGGATAAGAGTCGAGAGCATCACAAATGGCTGCAATTGTTGCCTCGTCGTTTATCATTCCTATTTTTGCATACTGAGGCGAAAGGTCTTCAACGACACATCGAATTTGGTCGGCAACTATTTGCGGTTCAATGGCACAAATGGAATAGACTTTTCGAGTATCTTGCACGGTAACAGCTGTGATTACCGATGCGGCGTATACTCCGAGAGCCGACATTGTCTTAATATCAGCTTGTATGCCTGCCCCGCCACAACAGTCCGAGCCGGCAATCGTTAAGGTAGTAATAGAAAGCACACCCTACTTAATTTATGTATTAAGAGGGGCAAATATTTGATAATATACAAAATAGAAGATGTCAGGATTAAAAAGTCCTCCCTACGGCAGCATTATCTGCATCAGGTTCTATGGGTATAATCTCAGCCCACCATTCGGTGAACACCCCTCTTCGGATAAATCCGATTTATAATAGAGACAAAGATAGCCCTTTTTTGTGAATATGTCATTCTTTTATGTCATATATTTCATGATAACGTTATTTTGACATGTACTGAATAAGTTTATATCAACTTATTCAGTACATGTCAGACGTTTGCTCCAATCGAAAAGTTGTGAGATTGAAATTGTAAGGGGTTTTATTTGAGACGAAAAGATAAAAGGGAAACTATTAAAAAGCAAAAATACTTATTTAATAATTTCCCTTTATCCAACAGAAGTAGCTGTCTAATAGTTGAAGTAGTAGTGATACAAGCTATAATAACAACGAATCAAAATTTGGATATACTAATCAAATCAACACCTCTTAGTGGGGACAGCCTTTCTGTTTTCGTTTGCAATATCTTTTGCACTGTTCACAAATATCGTAACCGAGTAGAGTACCCAGTATGAAATCTTCTTCGGGAGTTAGGGTGACCAATGACTTTTTTAAAATTAAATTTATTGCATCCATGCATTCCTTTTTACCAAAAAATAGATTGATGCGTCTTTCGTTTACTTGTTGTATCACGTAGCTGATATTGCGTGATTCTAATCGCTCCACAGCTTGTCTTTCGTATTTTTTGTTCATGGTGCAGAGAATCATACTACGGACTCCCTTTGTATATTCGTATATATGGTTCATCAATACTCTCATCTCGCCCGATACGATAGGTCTTTGCATGGATTCAATACTCAACATAGGTTTATCTTAAAGGTAAAGTTTCAATTCGCTCATCCACTTGTCTATGCGCTCGTCCGTTTTTTCCGGTTCGTTCGATTCATCCAACGCCAGACCTACGAACTGTCCATTGATGACGGCTTCGCTATCGCTATAGTCGTATCCGTCGGTTGGCATGAATCCTACAAATGTGGCTCCCGAATCTTTCAGTGCATTATAAATGTTACCGAGTGCGCTGCAGAATGTATCACCGAAACTCTGACTATCTCCGCAACCGAACAATGCGATGACTTTTCCATCAAGATTGGCTGTCTTCAGTGTATCCATACCGCTATACCAATCGTCTTGCAGATCTCCAGAACCCCATGTCGAAGAACCGAGAAGCAATACGTCTGCTTTTTCTGCATCTTCTTTAGTTAGATTGGAAACATCTTTTATGCAGTCTTTGCCAAGGCCTAACTTGTCGGCAATGCGGCCGGCAATCTCTTGTGTCGTTCCAGTGGACGAGCCATAATATATTTTTATATCTTTCATCTTGTTTGAATTTAAATAGTCTCAAATTTCTGTTTGCAAAGTTAGGGCTAGTCTTTCTCTCTTGCAATACCTAGAATAGAGCATAATAAGATAGTGTGCCATCCTCATTATAGAGTAGTCCCTATTACTTGTTATTCCAAATAATATTTGTTTATGGTTTTAAATTCACTGTCAAACTCATACACTAGAGGCTTTCCTGTCGGGATTTCTACATTTACGATTTCTTCGTCGGGAATATGTTCGAAATATTTGATTAGTGAACGCAATGAATTTCCGTGAGCTGCAATCATTACTCGTTTGCCTGATATGATAAGAGGTTTTATGCATTCTTCAAAATAAGGAACAGTGCGTGCAATTGTATCGGCAAGGCTTTCGCACATGGGAATCTCTGCTTGTGGAATATCCCTATATTGCGCTTGCTTGCGTGCATTGTACAGATTGTCTTCTTGCATTTCGGGTGGACGTACATCAAAACTTCTGCGCCAAATGTGTACTTGCTCTTCTCCATATTTGGCAGCTGTTTCGGCTTTGTTCAATCCTTGAAGCGCACCATAATGGCGTTCGTTGAGTTTATAAGATTTGAATACCGGCAACCATTCGCGATCCATTTCTTTCAGAATAATCTGCTGCGTATTGATTGCTCTTTTTAAGTAGGAGGTGAAACATACATCAAAGTCAAAGCCTGCTTTCAAAAGAGCCTTTCCTGCGTTATGTGCTTCTGTAATACCGTTTGAAGATAATTCAACGTCTACCCAACCGGTGAACAGATTCTTCTGATTCCATTCACTCTCTCCATGCCTAATTATTACTAATTTGTTCATAGTTATAATGTTTTATAAATGATAGATCTTTCTGTTTGATAATAATGTTTGTTCTTGTTTCGTTACAAATCGTATGCTATTGAATCATTTTATCTAGTACAAAAATAGATATTTTAGAGAGTGAAAACAATACTCAATATTGGTGATTTTTCATTGATTTTAGTACTCTGGAAAAACTAACGTATGTTACCGCCGTAACTAACGGATGTTGTTGAAGAAACTAACGTTAGTTTTTGTGGATAACTTCCGTTAGTTACCGCAGAAACTTCCGTTAGTTATTGCTGCGACATACGTTAGTTTTTCCGTATGGTGATATTACCTGAATTATATTCATAAGACTTCTAAAATATGAAAGTCAATTAGTTAAAAATAATTGTTTACAACTTCTCTTCTTTTGTGTCTTTAGGGGTAATATAAGTGCGAATGCTGCAATGAGGGTAGTGTTATGTTAGTGATCGGTTATAAGGAACGTTCAAAAGGCCTTTGTAAATTCGGTGAGATAATGATGCAGAGTGAACAGCCTCTATTGCCACTTTTGATTCTAATATAATTATCTCACCGAAAATAAAGAAGTCGCTTATGTCATGTTGTTTCTCTGATAATTAAAACAACTTTCTAATGTTGTTGTTAGAAAGAAACGTATTAGATGTTATTGAAATACCCATTTATAAAAAAGAGCTTAAAGGGGTAGAAGTGGTATTCAATCCTTTATCTTTTATTTTGTTTCTTCGTTTCCGGTATTCAATACCGGTTGAGCTGCTTCGTCGGCGCAGAGTACTACTAATAGATTGCCAACCATGGAGGCTTTCTTTTCTTCACTTAGGTTCACAATATTTTCTTCTTTGAGTTTATCGAGAGCCATTTTGACCATTGATACTGCTCCTTCTACTATCTTTTCGCGTGCAGCAATAATGGCCGAAGCTTGTTGGCGTCGCAACATCACTGCGGCAATCTCGGGAGCGTATGCCAAGTAGTTGAGGCGGGCTTCGATTACTTCAATGCCAGCCATCGATAGGCGTTCATTAAGTTTCTGTACCAATTGCTCATTGATTTCGGGGCCTCCCGAACGGAGTGTCAGCTCTTCGTTATTACTATTGTTGTCATCATAAGCATATTGTCCGGCTACCTGGCGTAGAGCGGCATCACTCTGTACCTTTACAAAATTTTCGAAAGCCCTCATGCGGCCTGCCACTTGTCCGGCATTGTTGGTGCCATTTCCACTGGCCAATACTTGAGAGTCTATCTCGAACATGGCGCGATAGGTGTCTTCCAACCGCCATACCAATACTAATCCGATGAGGACGGGATTGCCTATTTTGTCGTTTACTTTTATAGGATCTACATTGAGGTTACGGGCGCGAAGTGATAATCTTTTTTTGCTCATGAAAGGATTCACCCAGAAAAAGCCTGTTGTTTTGAACGTGCCTTTGTATTTGCCGAAGAAGACCATGGCTATTGCTTCATTAGGTTCTAAAGAGAAAAATCCGGCAAAATTTAGTAGGAAAGATATGAATAGCAAAATAGCTATCACATCGTTAAAACCAAACTTGTCTGTAGGAAATAAAGCTATACAGCATATTCCCAATGCTAAAATGATAAGTTCGACGGTGAGCATTAAGAACCCGTTCGCTTTGAATCCTTTAAAAGGATATTCTTTTTGTTCCATAGCAGTTGCTTTTTATATTTAAGAATATTTTAAACACGATAGACAAATGTACGCAATGATATTTAGAAAAACAATGTTTACACATCATTATTTTTATTATACTTGTTTACGATAACTGAGCATTGCCCATGCATTTGTCATAATAGCAAATGCAAAAAGCATAATGAAGTTGTGGCTATTGTCCATCATATTTCCTCCTTTCAGGAATACCGAACGCATAGTGTCTATAAAATATCGGGGTGGGTTGAAAAAAGCAATATCCTGCGCCCAATCAGGCATACTGCGTACATCGGTAAAGAGTCCACTCATCAGCATGAAAATCATCATAAAGAAAAACATCATGAAGAGCGATTGTTGCATCGTACCAGCATAGTTCGAAATAATGAGCCCAATGCCCGACATGACCAATACAAAAAGAATAGCAATGGCATAAATAGTAAGGAAGCTCCCTTTTGGAGTATATCCGTAGACTAACGCTGCAAGAATGAAACAGATAGTGAGTATGATAAAACCCATTAACCAATAGGGTATCAGTTTCGATAATATGAAAGCCGCTTTATTGACAGGTGTTACATTAATCTGTTCGATAGTTCCTATTTCTTTTTCGCTGACGATGTTCAGAGCCGGCAGCAGTCCGCAGAGCATAATGATAATCATGGTCATTAGTGCCGGTATCATGAATAGCTTGAAGTTGAGGGTGGGGTTGTATCTGTCTTGTATGTTCACGCTGAAAGGTGTCGACACTGTTACTCCCTGCTTGGTGCCCAAGTCGGCATTGAAGTCGGCAGCTATATTTTGTAGATAACCACTACCTATACTTCCTTTTAGTGCATTTACACCATTGGATGAAATCTGTATTGCCGCATGCTGAATAGTGTTTATATCGCGTTCAAAATGTTGTGGAATCTCAACAATGATATCCGATTTACCTTTTTCCACATCGTCGAGAGCCTGTTTGTAGTTATCTGTATATTCAGTCAGATTGAAATACGAAGATCCTGCAATCTTATCGCTCAGCCGTCTGGACATGGTCGATACGTCTCTATCTACTATACTGACATTAATATTGCTTACATCCATTGTGGCTACCCAAGGGAATACCAAGATAATAACAGTAGGGAACATCAAAGCAATGCGTGGCATGAACGAATTGCGTAGAAACTGTTTGAATTCTTTTTCGATTAAATATTTCAGTATCATGGCTTATTCTAATCTATGTTTGAAATTCTTTAAACTGAGTGTTATCATGATGACAGACATCAGTATCAGTACATTTATTTCTGTCAAGACATAATGAAGAGGCAGGCCTTCTATCATAATTTTCCGTACCGCCGAAATGTACCATCTGCCAGGGAATATACACGATACATATTGCAATATGACGGGAGAGTTTTCGAGCGGGTATATCATTCCGGACAATAAGATGGTAGGAAAAAGCAATGTTGCCATCGATACGATCATTGCCGATACTTGGGTAGACATGACGGTAGAGATGAAAAGTCCGATGGCTAAGGCTAGAAAGACATAAATGATAGAGATGACCGATAACCAAAACAAACTGCCCACTATCGGTATTTGCAATACAAAGACGGATAGTACCAATATGGTGATGTAGTTTATGATGGACAAGGTAAGGTAGGGTGCCATTTTGGCCAGTATAACAAAGATAGGGCGGGTGGGAGAGACGAGCAACAGTTCCATGGTGCCCACTTCTTTTTCTCTGACAATGGCAATAGAGGTCATCATGGCGCAAATAAGTAGCAATAACAATCCCATAATACCCGGAACGAAATTGTAGGTGCTCTTAAGTTGCGGATTGTAGAGGATGCGTACCGAACTTGTGACTCCTGCTGCTCCGATGTTCGCTTTACTGAAATAATCTTTCATGATTCCCATTAGGTACATGGATTCTGTCTTTGCTGTATTCGGGTTCGAAGCATCTGTTACAATTTGTAGTTGAATGCCGTTGGATGAGGCCTCTTGCTGACCTACGTCACTCTTGAATGCCAATACAACATCCGCTTTCTCTTTTCGGAAAGCTTGGTCTATGTCTTTGGTCTGGTCTATATACCCTACGAAAGTGAAGTAGGTATTTGCATCAATCCTCTCAACAAGCTTCCTTACCGTTTCATTGTGTTGTGGAGCAAGTACGGCAAAGTTGATATTTCTTATTTCTGTCGTAATGGCAAAACCGAAAAGGGCTATCTGCACGATGGGCATTCCTATGAGTATCATGATCGTCCATCTGTCGCGGAATATCAACTTGAATTCTTTTATAATCAACGATAGCAATGTTTTCATTATTCTCCTCTTTGGGCACCGCGGGCGAGTGTGCGAAACACTTCGTCGATGCTGTTTGCATTGAAATTTTCTTTTAACTCTTTGGGAGTACCGAGTGCCGAAATCTTTCCATCTACCATCATTGATATGCGGTCACAGTATCCGGCTTCGTCCATGTAGTGGGTTGTCACAAAAGCTGTAATGCCTCTTTCGGTAGCTTCGTATATCAGTTCCCAAAATTGTCGCCGTGCCAGTGGATCTACACCCCCAGTAGGTTCGTCTAGAAATACAATATCGGGGGTATGGATGATAGCAATCGAGAAGGCCAACTTTTGTTTCCATCCCAAAGGGAGCTGCTTTACCAGTGTGTTTTGTTCGTCGTATATGTTCAACCGATGCATTAATCTTTCTCCCTTTTCTTTGATTTGCTTTTCCGATAGTCCGTAGATGCCTGCATACAGTCGGATGTTCTCTTTTACTTTCAGATCTTCGTAAAGAGAGAACTTTTGGCTCATATACCCGATGTGTTGTTTCACTTTCTCACTTTGCCGAGCAATGTCAAAACCCGCTACCGATGCTTTTCCTCCCGTAGGTTTGCTTAGTCCGCATAGCATTCGCATAGCGGTTGTTTTTCCTGCACCGTTGGCTCAGAGAAATCCGAATATTTCTCCTCTTTTTACTGTGAAGGAAATATGATCTACTGCAGTGAACGAACCGAACTGCTTGGTGAGCTTATCTGCTATAATAATTTCTTCCATCTTTTTTAAGTCAGTTTTAGATAACAATCTTCGATATCTGCTTCTATGGCTTCAATCTCCAGATTATGGTGCCCTTTATCTTTAAGG
>JAAYUD010000061.1 GCA_012517855.1 Bacteroidales bacterium | reverse complement strand
TGATTATGGGCTTACCGCTCAGTACCAATGTTGATGGCCAATATATTCATGTGTTCTCTAAAAAAGGTACTTCCTCAAAAAAAGGTTTTATAGTCGGTCAGGTCGTCGATGAGAATGACGACCCTCTGATAGGTGTGTCTATCCGCTACAAAAACAATAGAGGAAAAGGTACCGTGACCGACGAAAACGGTTGTTTTTCGCTACCAGCCGTAGACAATAAGGAAGATCATTTTATATTCTCGTATATCGGAAAGAAAAACATCGAACGCTCACTGGCCGAAGGATACCGCCAGATAATTAAAATGAGCGAAAATGTAAATACCATTGCCGAAGTGGTTGTCACCGGATATCAAGTTCTCGACAAACGATTGATGTCGAGTTCTACTTCGACGGTAAAGATGGACGATATCAAGATTCCAAACGTAAACAGTGTTGATAAAATGTTACAGGGTAGTGTCCCTGGTCTAATGGTTATTAACACTTCAGGTTCACCCAATGCCACACCCCGCATTCGCGTACGGGGTTCGTCCACCATCTATGGCAATGCCTCTCCATTATGGGTAGTGGATGGTATTATTCACGAAGATCCTGTCAATTTTTCAAATAATGAGTTAAACAATATCCTTATGGGACAAGATCTTACCAGTCAAGTTAATCTCAATGCTTCGAAGAGTTTGCTTGGAAGTGCCATCTCTGGTGTGAACCCTAACGATATAGAAACCATCACTTTCTTGAAAGATGCTTCTGCCACTGCTATCTATGGAACACGTGCCGCCAACGGTGTTATTGTTATCACCACTAAGAAAGGTCGTATTGGCAAGCCCTCAGTAAGTTTTTCTACTTCACTTGGCTTCACCGGACGCCCATACTATTCACAATACAATCTGATGAACTCGAAAGAACGTATCCAAGTGTCGAAAGAAGTGGTTGCTGCAGGCTATTTATATAGTTCTACGCCTTATCATACCGGCTACGAAGGAGCTTTGATGGATCTGTACGACAAGACTATTACCCAAAGCGAATTCAACGCATTGGTTGCAAAATATGAGACAATGAATACCGATTGGCTCAAGCTTCTTTGTCAGAACGCTTTAAACCAAGACTATAGTCTGAGTGTATCTGGAGGAAATGATAATATCAATTACTATACCTCTATCGGCTACAACGACTCAAAAGGTACGACAAAGGGAGATAATTCCAAACGTTACAGTTTCACCAGCAATATTGACGCACACCTGAGTTCGAAAGTTAGGGCATATACACGTTTGAGCTATTCGGACAATAGTAGCGACGGCTTCTATACTGTCAATCCTTATACTTATGCCTTACAGACATCGCGTGCCATCGGCAGCGACGAGTTTTACACCACAAGAGTAAATACTATTGCTGGTCTGACTAACAATTATCCGTTATCGTACAACATTTTCAATGAATTGAATCATACAGGCAACCAGGCTAAGGTACGCAATTTCAGCGGCAACATCGGTTTGGATATAGACTTCCTTAAAAACCTGAAATTCTCCACATTGTTTGGCGTGGTTTATTCCAATTCGACAAACTATCAGTGGGCGGACGAACGTTCATACAATATTGCTCAAATCAGGGGCTACGACTATGGGAAAGGCGACGTGAGCGCCATTGCGCAAAGCCGCCTTCCGTTCGGAGGTACACTCAACTACACATCAATGAACAATGTGAGTTACACCGGACGTGTACAACTCAGTTATAATTTGATGTTTGGTAAACAAAAAGAGCACGTTGTCAATGCGATGGCTGGTTATGAGGTCCGTTCCAACCAATATGATGGATTCAACGACGTAGAATGGGGTTACTTCCCCGATCGTGGTATGGCTATTAGTTATGAATACGATACAACCACTTCGGGTAATATTAGTACAGGTTCCAATTCATCGCTTGAAAAGCATGTCGTGTCGCGTTCGAACACAAAGGATAATACATTATCAGGGTATGCCACATTGGTTTATGCCTTTAAAAACCGTTATATTCTTAATACCAATGTCCGTTTTGACGCTTCTAACCGTTTCGGACAATATACCAATCACAAATTCCTTCCTGTATGGAGTGTCTCGGCACGTTGGAAGATGAATGATGAATCGTGGTTGAGAGGCACTAATTGGATAGACGACATCAGTTTGAGAGCTTCTTATGGTGAGCAAGGTAGTATTCCTACATCAGTAGGACCAAATCTCGTAGTAAAATACATAAGCCCGACCATTAACCGTTTTTCGGGCGACTATCAACTAGGTATCAGTCGCCTGCCTTACCCTAATCTACGTTGGGAGAAGACACTGACAACCAACTTAGGATTGGATTTCAGTTTGTTCAACGGACGTTTCAGCGGTACGGTAGATTACTATATCCGCCGTGGTAAAGATATAATCTTTAACTTAAATGTAGCCAGCGAATATGGAACAACGAATACTTATAGAAATGGCGCAAACGTAAAGAATACAGGTGTCGAAGTAGGTTTCACCATACTGCCTATCAAGACAAAAGACTTCAGTTGGTCTTTGAGTCCCGTATACTCCAAAAATACCAATAATATCAGTAATGCCACCAAACAGAAATATACTGTTGATGATTATTTAGCAGGTAACGCTTACGAAAATGGCAGATCAGTAAACGCTGTTTACGCTTGGAAGTTTGATGGCATAGACCAGGCTACGGGATATGCCACTTATAAGAATTGTTCGACCGACCAAACGAAAGTGACTATTTCTGATAAGCCATCCGATTATTTGAAATATTGTGGTTTGTCTGATCCGAAATTCAATGGTGGTTTGAACACATCCCTCCGCTATAAGGACTTTATGTTCAACGCACAGTTTGCCTTCGCCTTAGGCGCCAAGAAACGTTTGAACTTCCTTTTCAACGGACAAATGACGATGCCTGAGACACAGACCAATCTATCGCGTGAATTCCTTGACCGTTGGAAGAAAGCCGGCGATGTCAGCACTATTCCAGGTTTCGTATTCAACGACCGGACAGACTATATGGTTTATGTTCCGACTGGAAAAAATCAGCCGGAAAACACGTACAGTATGTACAACTATTCGGATATTCGTGTCGTATCAGGTGACTTCTTCCGTTGCCGCAATATATCCTTGTCATATTCATTCCCCTATAATTGGTTAAGGCAGCTCAGCCTGAGCAGTTTGTCGTGTACGTTCAATGTGACGAATCCGTTCATTATATGCAACTCCCGCCTGCACGGGCAAGATCCAGAGATAGACACGACAGGTAGTGTGGCATTACCTATCACGCAAACCTATTCATTGTCTATCAGTCTTAGCTTCTAACCATCTAAAAGAAATTAATGATGAAAAAGAAATATATTAATATCATAGTAAGTCTGGCGGCTATCACCATATTCACCTCATGTGGTAACTTCTTAAAGGAGACTTCGCAAGACGAATTCGAACCCAAAGACGTTGAATCTTACCAACAACTACTTAATGGCGTCGGATATGGAACGACAACCACAATTGATCCTCTGACACATATAATGACCGATGAGGTAACGGGCTATGCGGCCGACTCTTATTCTTATACCGAAGAATATCTAGCTTATAAAGACATTTATACGTGGCAATCGACAATGGATGCTACACTACAAGGCAAGAGTCTGCCTAAAGTAACTCGGTCGTACCAAGATCTCTATTCGCTGATAATGACCTGTAACCTAGTTATTGATGCCGTGAACAATGTAGATGGCACCGATGATGAAAAGAAGCAAACGATGGGCGAGGCCAAAGCACTGCGCGCTTATTATTATTGGTATCTGGTCAATCTGTATGCCAAACCTTACAACACAGCCGGTACAACACCCGATCGTCTAGCTGGCGTACCAATAATTACAAGCGCCGAAATAAAAGACGATGGGCCTACACGCAATACAGTAGCCGAAGTATATACTCAGATATGCAACGATATAGAAGATGCGTGCACGCTGCTCGACCAAGAGAAATCAACGACAGTCAGTCTCTTCCGTATCAATCATAACGCAGCCCACTTGTTAGCCTCACGTATCTATCTGTATATGGAAAAATGGGACAAAGTGATAGAGCACGTTGATGCGTGTCTGACGAGTGCTCCTTCGCTTTGCAACTTCAACACTTATACGTTGAGCAATACCTCTTCTCCAGATAAAGCAAATAACAATGTGATATCAAAGTCTTTTCCCGAAGTAATGTTTATCGGTGGCTTCGGCGGTTACGAAATCAATAGAAACGGGGCATCTCTTTCTTGCCTCAGTAGTGAGTTAGTAAATACATTCGATGCAACCGACCTCCGTAAAAAAATGTTTTTCCAAGCACAAGGATCATGGTCAACATATCCTTATCTTAACGCCAAACACGGCATTTCTGAGCAGGAATATGTATGGCGTACCGCCGAACTTTATCTGAATCGGGCGGAAGCTTATGCAATGAAATTCAAGGCAGGCGATTCGGGTAGCGGCGCCAAAGCAGTGAGCGACTTGAATACACTTCGCAAGAATCGTATAGCTGCGGCTTCGTATACCGACTACACATTGGGAACTGCCGATGAGCTGATTGCTTTCGTACGTGCTGAACGCCGCCGCGAACTAGCGATGGAGAATCCTCACCGTTGGTTCGATCTTCGCCGCTATGGTATGGCATCTATTCGCCACTTATGGGTAGACGCAGCAGGAGTGCATTCATACTATACTCTCAAAGACGGTGAAGCAGGATGGGTACTACCAATCCCGGCAGAGGCACTGAATTTGAATACGAATTTGAAACAAAATGAACTAGCGCCAATACGGGCAGCTGAATCTGAATAAAAAAAGATAGGTAATTATGAAAAATTTAAAATATATATTCGTATCGCTACTCACGATATTCTGTATGACATCGTGTAGCAATGAAGGAGCGCTCACACCTTCCGCCCCTGAAGAGCCTGACTTTCCACAAGGCACTAATTCCTACGATAAAGTATTCGAGCAATATTACAAAGATTATGGTACGATGGTACTTTATAGATATACCGATGCCGACTTCCGTTGGAATATCACTTCCTATATTCCTTACTATTCGGAGATCGCCGATGAAAATTATGTATCGGCGGCGTGGACATTTCTCAACGACAACTGCTTATCCATTTGGCCGAATAGTTTTTTGAAGAAATGTTTGCCCAATCGCATTTTATTGGCTTCGAGTATCTGGAGCCTTAAAGAAGGATGGGATTACGACGACGCCGGCAATTATGTAAAGACATATACAAAGGTGTATCACACATCAGTCTACGGTCTTAACCACATTGCATTCGGTTTGACTAACAGCACAATAGCTAATCTGACCACTGCCGATAAGAAAACAGCCATCGGAGAAGTTGCCTACTCACTGATAGGCTATGCCACCTCACGCAGCAAGATTGACGTGCCAACAGCTTTCAAGACGTTGCACGACGACTATACTAAGTACAACGGAGAAGATGAAGGCGATTGGGGGTATAATGCTGCCGGTTGTTTGGAATATATATACGCCTGCGATGTTTATCAAGACTTTGCGATGTATGTGAAGTATCTGATGACGATGTCGAAAGACGAATTTACTGCAGCATTCCTCAACGACAGTTTCGACTGTGGAGGCACATACGACTCAAATTACAACAAGACGTATACACATCCTATCAAACAGAAATATCAGATTGTTATCGACTACTTTAATTCATTGGGAATTGATCTTCAAGCGATAGGAGCAAAAACATCTGCACTACAGTAATAGTTTGAATAGTAAAGAGGGTATGTCTCTTTTCTCTCTTGGCATACTCTCTTTTTCAACCAACAAAAGAAATATTTATTAGAATTATAAAAAATGAAAAAATTAGTTTTTTTGCTTCTTTGTAGCCTTTGCTTCGGCATAGTGGCTAATGCACAGAAGAAGAGGCCGTTGCCTGCTAAACAGTATGTAAAACAACAAGTACAGCAGCAAACTCAGCAATCGCGCTTAAGTGGTATTAATCAGCCGAAAATGGGTTCGCAAATATCATTTACGTACTCTTCAAAAGGTGGTCCACTGGCAGGGCGAGATAGTTTGAGTTGTGTCATTTATATGTATAACAATTATATCTGGTGTATTGACGATGTTCCTATCAATCAGTTTACATCAGAGAAGTGGCAAGGAAAATATCAACTGCCTACCGACTGTGCATTTTTTGCTCTTTCGTTCCGTACAAGTGATCTTGACAACCGTGTAGTAGATAACGATGACCAGAATGCAAGTTATGTTTTTATGACCAATAAAGACGGTAAGGCATTACCTGGCGGATATACTGCATTCGCAACCTTTCGCTGCCCGAAGCGTTTCAGTATCTGTGACTACTTCAAAGATTTCAGTATTAGCGACGAAGCTGTACTGATGTGGTCGAATAAAGAAATACAAAACTATCCGGATCGTATACCTAGCTATATAGATATCTATATGCAGAACATCAAGCTTATAGCTGGCAATAATTATCCAAAGGTCATCAATCATTTTTTTGATATGGCAAAGAAGGAATTCGAAAATAACGAATTTGTACTCTCTACTTTCGAAAATCTTTATCGCTTTACAGTAAAGGATAGTGTTCGTGCCGATTCGTTGAGAAATGCCATACTGAAAAATTTTCCCAATGGATCGACAGCTCGTGCTACAGACTTTCATAAGGTTGAAAATATGGCGGTTAAGTGGTCACTCTGCGGACTCAAACCCGAATCGACGGATGAAGAAAAAAGCAAAGGAGAATCTGTGTTGAAAGCCATAGAAGACTTCTATAGTAAATATCCGTATGCCGATTGTATCAAAGATCCTCATTCAGAAGAGCAATCCTACATGTACTATAATCTGTCGCGTATTTATGGCACTTACTTATTCGATGCCAAGCAATACGATCGCCTCATCGCATCGCTATCGAAAATGGACTTCAATTTCATAGAATTGAGTGAAATGTATCGTTGGAACATTTTTCGTAACTGGAGAATGCATATAGTACCCAATGACGATATTTATCCTGTAGCTAAAGCGATAGCCGATAAAATGATATTGAAGCGTAATGATCTTTCGAATATGAAAACCGAGGCTTTACATTATTCTCCGAAAGAAGCACAATTACTACTCGACTACCAATTTTATGAAAGAATGGGGGTTCATTTACAGCTTCTACGCGATATGAAAAAATATGATGAGGCTATCTCTTATCTTAAATATCTGGATAATGAAACGTTAGCTTATGCAGATGCTGCTGTTAATCAAGCTCGTTATGACATATACAAGGGAGAGGGTAATGATAAAGAGGCACTCGAGGTTTTGAAAAAAAGTGTAAAATACAATGCGGCAAATACTGAGATCATAAAGGCATTACATGATGCCATAAATCCTACTTCGGAAGCAGCGTTCCAAAAATACATCGAAGATTTGAAAGGCGACGCAATAAAAGCCGAACTTGTTAAGGAAGTGAAAGACAATCTCAAAAGTGTAGCTATCCCTAACTTTCAATTACAAGATTCTAATGGAAAGATTGTCAATATCTCAGACTATAAAAACAAAATTGTAGTTATCGACTTTTGGGCTACATGGTGCAATCCTTGTCTCAAAGCAATGGAAGGTATGAAACTGGCCGTAGAAAAGTATGCCAATGACAAAAATGTAGTATTCCTTTTTGTCAACACCATGGATAATGGCTACAAAGGTAAAGCTGCTGCCGAAAAGTCCTTAGAAAGGAGGAACTATACGGGGTTGAATGTAATGTATGATATGCAAGCTGTCGGCGGCAAAGAATATAAAAAAGCATTCAGTATCTTTGCCAAACTCTTCAATTCTTCAGGCATTCCACGTAAAGTGATTATGAAAAACGGCAAAATGGTATACACAGCTGAAGGCTATGATGGGAGTCCTACAAAGCTAGCTGATGAAATCAATTGCGCAATAGAATTAATAAGGAAAATGAAATGATAAAAAAGTTATTTCTCTTTTTATTCGTCCTCCTCTCATGGGGGACGAATGTTTTTTCCCAAAAGCTTCCGATGAAGCTTGATGATTGTAAATTGTGGCGCACTATTGACAAAATAGAGATATCAAAAGATGGAAGGTGGATTGCTTACAATTATAGGATGCTCTATGCGGAATCCCCTGATACAGTATATCTTTTCAATGTAAAAACTGGAAAAACATATATAAAGGCCGGAATATCTGATTTTGGTTTTCTTGCAGGAGGTAAATTGCTGAAATATAACAAAAAAGAAAATAAAACGACCTCCGACTCGATAGCTAAGAATTCAGAGAACTCTGCTTCTGCTGTCTATTTATTTAATCTCTCCGATTTGCGAGAGAAAAAATGGACAGGTGGTCCTTTTATGGTCCCCATTGGACAAAGCAACTATGCATATTACAGTACATACGGAACAAAGGATAAAAGCGATGTGACATTTGTTAACCTGTTGACAGGACGGATGCAGAAAATAAACAATGGGGGAAACTGTACAATGTCAGGAAAAAGTAGCTTAATGTATACCGTGAAATCAGGGAATAGTAATATACTCTATCAATGGTTAAATGGGACTTCTATACGAATTGGTGAAATACCCTATGATGTTTGTCAGATAGGACAGCCCGATGCTAGCGGCAAAGGTATTCTATATTGTTCGTCCAATCCCAATAACCCATATGATACAGATGTATTGTGTCTTTTTGACATTAAGAGAAAAAAATGCAATAAGATTCTAGATTATGCAGATATTAAAGGATTACCTGAAGGCGTAAAGATATCCTCTTCATCGAAACTTATAGGTGATTATTCAAAAGTGCTATTATATTTCGAACCTAGTAATTATGTTCAACCAACGCAAAATAAAAACGGAGCTGATTTAGAATTATGGATATGGAATGAACGTCTTTCTCCGCGTCGCCAATCACGCAGTCCAGGTTTTAAGATATCCAACTATGATAGCTATATATGGGATATTAAGGGAAAGAAAATGACGGTATTACCTACTAAGGGTATCACTTCCGTTTCTTTTTCAGAGAACGTAAATAATATTCTAGGAGCTATAGGTGTTGATGCCACAGCTTGGGAAAAAGAATCGGATTGGAAAATGACTTCCAATAATGATGTCTATTACATAGGACTTAATGGCAAAAAGAAAATGTTAGTAAGTCACGGTCTGTTCGATATCAATTGGAGTCCTGACGGAAAGTACATTTTGCTTTACGTTCCTTCAAGTAAATCGTGGAACCTTGTGAATATGCAAACAGGCGAAATGACAGATATTACGAAAGGAAAAGTGCCTTATCCTCTCTATGATGAGGATAGTGACTATCCATTCGAGGCCGGTGCTTATGGGGTCGCTTCATGGAATACGAAGGTTGGTACCGTGACTATATATGATCGTTTTGATTTGTGGACATTGGATTTAAAAGGAGTAAAAGCTCCAGTATGCCTTACTCAGGGTTATGGTCGTAAAAATAACATATCGCTTCGTCTTCCTGATAAAGACTACTCAACTCCATCTACATTCTATCTTGTAGGTATAGATCGTAACTCTAAATCGAAAGGATTATACGAGCTGAATGGCGGGAAAGTGAATAAAGTAGTTGCCGATTCGAAATACAATCTGAAAATAGAAAGTTTTTCGGCAGATAAAAAAACGTTCATTTGGGATAAAGAGAATTATGGAGAACATAATTATTGGGTTGACGACATTCACTTCGCACATCCACACCGCATTACCGACATGAATCCTCAGGCAAAACATATCAGTTGGGGAACCTCCCAACTTTATAGTTGGACGAACTATGAAGGGAAAAAAAATGAAGGTATTCTTTTCTTACCAGAAGGGTATAAGAACGGAAAAAAGTATCCGATGATCGTTACTTTCTATGAACGTGAAACGCAAGATTTAAATCACTATCGTATACCTGAATATAGTAGTGCAACCATAGATATTCCCTGGTTCGTAAGCAACGGATACGTTGTTTTTGCCCCTGACATTTTTTTCAAAATAGGCAAGCCTGGTGAAAGTTGTTACAACGCTGTTGTCAGTGGTGTAGAAAAACTTATTAAAGATGGGATAGCCGACAAAGAGCATATAGGGCTAAATGGACATAGTTGGGGGGGGTATGAAACTGCCTATTTGGTAACGCGCACGGATATATTCAAATGTGCATCACCCTGCTCTGCAGTGACCGATATGGTAGCCGACTATCTAATGTTGCGTGGAACCGGACAACCTAATATGTATTTTGAAGAAGATGCACAAGGTCGATTGGGAAAGACTCTTTGGGAAGATCCAAAAATGTACATTGACAATTCGCCCATATATCATGCTGATAAAATTCATACGCCGCTGCTCATCTTTCATGGGGCGGAAGATAAAAGTGTGCAACCTTATCAAGGAATGGCTTTGTTCTTCGCCATGCGCCGTTTGGGACGTCCGGCTTGGATGCTGAACTATCGGAATGAAGGTCATCAGATGGGAGACGAAACAAATTGTCGCGATTTTACACAGCGTCTTATCGACTTCTTTGATCATTATCTGAAAGAGAAGCCTATGCCCCAATGGATGATACCCACAGAAGATAACAGATAATATTGATTTAACTTTATAATTAAAATAATGAAGAAATTATTACTCTTTTTATTTTTTTCTTCAACTTTTTTCTGCGCTCAAGCGCAGAAAAAAGTTGAAGAAAAATTGGAGATGGCGCTGTATGCTGTAACAAATATGTATGTTGATTCAGTACAAGCAGCTCCACTCATTGATTCTCAGATTGCTGAATTACTGAGCAAGCTCGATCCATTTTCTGAATACTTACCTCCTGTTCAAGCAAGCAATAACGAACAAGTGTTAGGAGGACATACGTCTTATATCGGTATCGGCATAGAAGGCTCCTCGATTGATGCGCATTTTTACATTTCATTTGTCGAACCTGTTAGCGATGCTTATGCCAAAGGTTTAAGAGCTGGTGATGAGATAATATCTATTGATAATGAAGCTGTAAGTAATATTGCTCCCGAAAATATTTTCCCCAAATTATCTGGTGTCGAAAAATCGACAGTAAACCTTGTCATAAAGCATCCTGATGGTAAGATAACAAATTGCAATGTCGTTAGAAACTATATTCTATCATCAAGTATCCGCACTGCCTATATGCTGAACAAGCAAACCGGATATATTTCTATCTCAATGTTCTCGGAAAGCACAGTTCACGACTTTAAAAAAGCAATTCTGGCTCTTCAAGCTCAAGGTATGAAAAACTTGATTTTAGATATTCAAAAGAATGGAGGTGGATTATTTGATCAGGCTGTTGCCCTTGCTGACGAACTGCTTGAAGGCAGCAAAGTGATTGTTCGTACGCGTGGAGCTCATGTCCCTAGTGAAACATTCAGTACAAAAAACAAAGGATGTTTCGAAAATGGTAAATTAGCCGTACTCATCAGTAATCAGACGAAGTCGGCTGCCGAAATATTTGCAGGGGCAATGCAAGATTGGGATAGAGCGGTACTTATAGGAAGTACTACTTTTGGTAAAGGACTGATACAACAAACTCTTCCTTTTGAGGACGGTTCCGCATTGCGACTTACTGTAGCCCGTTACTATACCCCTTCGGGTAGAACCATACAAAAACCTTATAATGGACGGGATTATATAGATAGTACAAAAGTCTATTATTCTCTGCGGAATCATCGTCAGCTGCGCAATATTGGTGGTATATCGGCCGATATAGAAGTACTTCCCGACACTACAGTTTTCAGCCCATGGTATAATATGATAACTTATAGTGGGGTTCAAAAGGTAGTAGCCCGTAACTATACTATTCGCAATCGAAGCAATTTAAAAAATAAATACAAATCAATAGACGCATTTATCAAAGCGTTCGATAGCAATGAACTACTCGCTAAGGTGAAAGAAGTGTCGGACAAAGCAAATATCACATTCAATCAATCAGATTTTGAGCGTTCGAAAGAATACTTAAAAGTACAATTAAAAGCATTGGTGGCGCGAGATTTGTATAATAATAATGATTACTATTATCGTCTCATCAATGCTAGCAACTCTTCGATAAAGGAAGCTGAAAAGATATTAAGGGTAAGCAATAACTATCATCAAATACTTAACGATAAAAAATAATGAAACGTTTACTATCCACCACAATTCTCTTATGCTGCATATTTACGGTGTTTGGGCAAAACAAGAATTTCACTCTGAATGGATATATATCGCAACATGATTATGACGGATTATATATTTATTTGATACGAAACGACGTAGTGAACAGACTCTACGATCAGAAAATTGATAGCGCAAAGATAGAGAATGGCTGTTATCATTTCTCGTTCAATGCGACAGAGACTCCCTATGTGGCAAGTTTGGCACTTCCACCGAAAGATAATCATTTCGATTACGGACTTCCAACTGCTTATTGTATAGTCGAACCGGGAGATATAAGAATCAGTTATACAGATTCTGGACCCCAACTTAGCGGTGGCTATATCAATAAACAATACGACGATTTATTATTATCGAAAGAACGAGATATTCATAAGCAAACCAATGAAATGATAGAGGAACGGAACGCTATCGAAACAAAAAGAGCATTTACCGATGCCGAAAATGATAATTATTCCAAACGAATCGACTCTCTCTATGAGAACTTGAAGCCATACTATATTCAATTCGTTTCTAATAATGTGAAAAATGATGTTGGAGCTTTCTTCTTCTTTTTCCATCCAAAAGAATATTACGGTGAAGAATATGCCAAACTTTCAGTGCAGATAAAACCGGAATATTTCACGAAGCTAGCCGAAAAAAAGAAAGCTGAACAAGAGGCTATGGCATATGAAACACAAGCACGCATGATGACGAAAGTCGGTCGCCTTTATCGTGATATCATATCGAAAACCACAGATGGTAAGTGCGTAAAGCTATCTGACTATATAAAATCAGGACATATTACTCTTGTAGATTTTTGGGCTTCGTGGTGCGTACCTTGTATGATGGAACTTAAGAACCTTAAAATACTCTATGCCAAATATCATTCGAAAGGTCTCAATATCATTAGCATATCGCTCGATACTAAAAAAGAAGCTTGGCTGAATGCCATCAAAAAACAGCAAATCCCATGGACACAGCTGTCTGATTTGAAAGGTTGGCAAGGCAAAGTAACAAAAGATTATGCTATAAGCGCTATTCCATATGTTATCTTGATAGATCAACAAGGTAAAATAGCTGTACTAAACTTATATGGTAATTTATTAGAAAGATCTATTAAAAGGCTATTGAATACAAAATAAAGTGAGGGGGTGCTAGAAGAGATGAAATTTTAACTCATACGAATAAATTTTGAATAGAAATATATGGAATAAAAAAAATCATCTACCTTTGTAGCCGATTAAAAATAAATATATGGAGAATTATTTGAAAAAGACTTTTTGGATAACGTTTATAGTCTTAATAATTTTATTTTTGCTTCATTTTTTTCCAACGATTCATATTGGAAGTTATACAGTAAAACGCGTGGATTTGTTGAGTGATATACGCAAATCAGATACCATCTCTGAAAAAGTAGTGCTCCCTCCTTTGAAAAAAAAGATTAAAGATTCTAGCAGATCTGGTATGACTGATATTAAAGATTTTAGTGATTGTTCACAGCGTGGAATGGCAAAATTCTATCAAGCATTAGATGAAATAAAATCAAAGCATAGAACTGTTCGTATTGCAGTGCTTGGCGATTCGTTTATTGAAGCGGATATTCTCACTGCTGATTTACGTGAAATGCTTCAAAATAAATATGGAGGATGTGGTGTGGGTTTTGTTTCTATAAACTCAATGACCGGCGCTTATCGGCCTACGATTCATCAGAAATCAAACGGTTTTATAGGCCATTCTGCTTTAAAGAAAGGATTTGATAAATCAAAAGAAGGACTATCAGGATGTTATTTTATACCAAGTAATGGTGCATTTGTTGAACTTCGCGGACAGAACGATTATGCTGCGCACTTAGACACGTGTGACATTTCTTATCTCTACTTCATCAATAAAACCAATGATGCCAAAATATCAGTTAACGTAAATGGTAGGGGAGAACAGGAATATACCGTAGGACCATCACCCGAACTACAGAAATTATGTACTAATGGAAAAATAGGTTCCATACGTTGGAGTGTAAAAAAAGCTTCTTCCTCCTCGTTTTATGGAATCGGAATGGACGGAAAACAAGGAATTGTAGTTGATAATTTTTCTTTAAGAGGAAATTCGGGCTTTAATTTACGCAATATTTCGGAAAGCATGTTAAGGGGCTTCGACAAGCAACGCCATTACGACTTAATTATATTAGAATATGGTCTAAATGTCCTAACTTCACACGTTGAAAATTATGATTGGTATGAACGTGGGTTTGTCAAATCTATAGAACATCTAAAAAAATGTTTCCCAAATACAGGTTTCTTAATGTTGGGAGTAAGTGACAGGGATTATCGTGCAGAAGACGGAGATTTTAAGACGATGCCTGAAGTAAAAATATTACTTCGTTATCAAGAAAATATAGCGGCTGAAACAAATATTGCCTTTTGGAACATGTTTGAAGCTATGGGAGGGAACGAAAGCATGTCACGAATGGTGCGTGCCAAGCCAGCTCTAGCGAATTATGATTATACTCATATTAACTTCCGAGGAGGAAAGCATCTAGCGAAATTACTTTATGATTCATTAATCTTTGGGAAACAAGAATACGATAGGAGGCGTGTAAATGAGAATAAATAAAAGATCCATTCTTTTGACGTCGATTGTTTTTTTTTCTCTCTCTTTTGTAACAACAGTTGTAGGACAAAACGTTATTTCTTTTCCCTCCTCTCTTTCCTGTATAAATACTAAGAATAAAGAGCTAAAAAAAGGCAATGATATTTCTCCTTTTGATTTCACTTTGCCAACAACTTTTTTAGGAACGAAAAGCAATGTAATAGAAGACAAGACGCAATCGCTTTCGGCTATATTTAAGAAGCTTTATATAATGCAACAGGGAGGACTTGCCGATACAGTCCGCATCATTCAAATCGGCGACAGCCATATTCGAGGACTAATTTATCCTCAGATGGTTGGCGACTTGTTAATGCATACTTTCGGCTCTTTGAAATATACAAATATAGGAATAAACGGTGCAACGTGCCATTCATTTGCTAAATCAAAAAAGATAGAAAAGATCTTTGCCGAAAATCCTGATTTAATCATTATATCTTTTGGCACAAACGAAGGTTATAAAAGACATTATGATGCAAATCTTCATTATGTACAAATCGCTGAACTTGTAAAAATTTTACGTGATAAACTACCAGACGTACATCTACTATTCACTACGCCACCGGGATCTTACATGAAATATCGGATACACAAATACGTAAGAATGACTACAAAGCATCATAAAAAGCGATATCGATATAGATATCGAAAGACGACAAGTATTATTTATAAAGTAAATCCTAATAACGGAGCAGCCGTTTCGACAATATGCAAATATGCTAATGAACATTCATTACCTTATTGGGATTTATTTGGATTTGTTGGGGGTGAAGGCGGAGCCTGCCAGAATTGGAGTTACGCACAACTAATGTGTCCGGATCACGTACACTATCTTCCCGAAGGCTATCGGTTACAAGGTGAATTATTATATCAGGCATTTATTAAAGCTTATAACGAATATGTTTCTAAACAATTTTGATCTAAATTTAGACTTTGCTAAACTTGGAAGGGAATTTATATACGACCCTAAAAGTCCGATAATGTTCAATAGTGGCCTATTTATTTGGCTATTTGTGGTCTTTTTGTTTATATATGTTGCGCTTAGGAGAAAAGATAATGTACGATTATTATTTGTTATTTGTTTTTCTTATTATTTCTATTACAAATCGAGTGGAATTTATTTTTTGCTTCTTGCATTAGTTACAGTAATTGACTTCTATACAGGATATTGGATGAATAAGACAACAGAGAGGGCTAAACGAAAATCTCTTGTTGTTCTAAGCTTATGTATTAATCTCGGTCTATTAGGATATTTCAAATATACCAACTTTTTTGGTCAAATATTCTGTTCTCTTATGGGACATAATTTTTCTCCATTTGACATATTCTTGCCTGTAGGAATCTCTTTCTTTACTTTCCAGTCATTAAGTTATACTATAGATATTTATCGAAAAGAAATAGAGCCACTAAACAACATACTCGACTATGCTTTTTATGTCTCTTTTTTCCCACAATTGGTAGCAGGTCCTATTGTCCGAGCTCGAGATTTTATTCCGCAAATACGCAAGCCCGTATTTGTTTCTCAAGAGATGTTTGGGAGAGCTATATTTCTTATTGTCGGAGGTCTATTCAAAAAAGCGGTTATATCCGATTATATTAGTATCAATTTTGTCGATCGTATATTCGACAATCCTCTACTTTATTCAGGACTTGAGAATTTAATGGGGGTATACGGATATGCTATACAAATATATTGTGATTTCTCCGGCTATAGTGATATGGCTATTGGTATAGCTTTATTATTAGGCTTTCATTTTAATATCAATTTCAACTCTCCTTACAAATCCGCTTCTATTACTGAATTCTGGCGTCGTTGGCACATCTCATTATCCACATGGTTGCGAGATTATTTATACATTTCTTTAGGCGGAAATCGTAAAGGTAAACTTCGTCAATACATTAACCTAATTATTACAATGTTTATTGGTGGTTTATGGCATGGAGCTTCATGGAATTTTATTGTATGGGGAACGCTACATGGCGTAGCTTTAGCGATCCATAAAGCATGGTTGGGTATTACAAAACAAAAAAAAGGTGGAAATAAATTACATGGATGGCGTCGTTGTATTGCTATAATCATCACTTTCCATTTCGTTTGTTTTTGCTGGATTTTCTTTCGTGGTAATAATTTTACAACGGTCCTAAATTTATTAACTCAAATATTTACTTCTTTTCACGGTGAATTATTGCCGCAATTGTTCGAAGGCTATTGGAAGGTGTTCGCTCTCATCTCTCTAGGATTTGTGATGCATTTTATGCCTGATAGATATGAAAATAAATTATGTAATTGCGTTATACAGATGCCTTTCTTTGCAAAAGTAATAATGGTAGTACTCTTCATCTATGTTGTTATCCAGATGAAAGGTAGTGATGTTCAGCCGTTCATATATTTTCAATTTTAGAGAATTCATAGATACTTGAGTTTAGGATAAGAGCTGTTATAAAAGGGTTATTCAAATAATTGGGTATCACAAGATATTTGTGTAGCCTTATGGTTCGCAATCAGCAAGAGATTACAAATAGAATTATGATCGCCGAACTCAAAATTGCAGAATTGCTCTGCACTATTTATGAATTTGATAAGGATTTTTGATAAAGAAATGTTCAATCGTATCTTAATCTTTTCATTAAGAGAGTAAGGACGTTGATTACGACTTTCGTTTGGAGCTCTATTTATGGCGCCGTGATGTACAAGAAAAGAATATTATGGAAATAGTAAAGTGTATGATAAGTTTGTACTTTTATTGAGAACTAGGAGGCTCTCTTGATAAAGCACGTCAATGCTACGGTGATGTCTTGGTGTAGTTATCCATCTGTAAAAGCATTCTTATTGGACGAGCCGAACGGCTGCGCGGATTGGGAATATCGCCCAAGAAGGCTCTTCCCAAAACCGAAAATGGAGATTAAACTAATCCTCATATAGCTTATTGATGCTAGTAACAGAGGATCTGCTGATATTCCTTGGACAAGTTCTAATATTTAGTTGAAATACTTTCATGGAGAAGCCTTTCATGACTTAATATAAATCGTTTAATTTGCTCATGACTTAATATTTTGGCTTACATTGAAACAGATGTCAGTTTTATTTGGAAAATCAAAGTTGACGATAAACGAGCATGTACTGAATATCTATAAAGAAAAAGAACTTGATAAAGAGAAAACGATGAGAAAAATCGGAATTTCCGATTTTTCTACCAACTAATTTCTATAATCTTGATGTCACTATTTCTGTCGGCTATAGAGTGAACTCATAAGGAATACTTATTAGTTCGGACAGAAGGCAATCGGCAAATGAAACGTAATATAGATCATTATGATCTTGATGTTGTCATTGTATTGGGCTATTGGGTGGAGAATCTAGTAGCTACAAGATTTTGCGGAATTTCAGGCATTAGAGCAACGCCCAATGAAAATGAATGATTGGGTTATTGCTCTTGATGATCAGATAGTAAATCTTCAACGCAAACTATTAGAAGGTAAAGGTGCTATACCTCATAAGCAAGCCATGAAAGAGGCAGAACACGAGTTTGATATTTATCGGAAATGGGAGATGCAGCAACTGGAAAGTGATTTTGACAATATGATGAAAAAACTTGCCGAAACGATGAAATCTCAATTTAAGATACAATAATATCACGCGGATGCAGTGGATAATTTAGTACTATAATAGTTTTTGTCGCTCGGATAATTTGGGACCATTTAAGGCGACATTTTTGGGACAAAGTTTTCTTTATAATATCATTAACTTCTTTGAAAAACTACTAATTACTATGATATATTATCTAAATCAGTAATGAATTTATATATCTTTTATTAATTTGAATTATTGCCTACGATCTGATATAACAATTGTTTATCCTCTGCTTTGCGAACATCAAAAAACTCTGCTACACCATTAGGTGCAACAAGGAGGCTACAAGGGATACCAAAAACGAGATTATACTGTTTCTTTACTTTGTTGTTATTCTTATAAGCATTCAGGCTGCGCCAGGAATGGCTTCCATCTGTATCAATTTCTGCCATGCCTCGACAGTTTTTGCTTCATCAATGGAGATATATACGATGTCCAATTTTGCGTTTAAGTCATTATAAATGTGTTTTAAAATAGGAATTTCTTCTCTGCATGGACCACACCATGATGCAGAGAAAACAATCAGATTATATTTTTTAGAGTCAATTATTACTTGCTCTTTGTTATTTAGATTGGCGCTAGTTGGTAATTCCATATTTTGAAACTGGAAAGGATACAAATACTTTTTTCATCCGCTTCCCCCAATATGTATTCCTATTCGCTTTTGAAAAATTGTTATAGATATTCTTTCCTTCCATCTTATTTGCCCGAAATGCAGCATATATAGAGGCTTGCATCATCAGATAGCGTGAATCGGGATGTTTCTGAGATAGTGAATCTAATGCATGAATGAATGCTTGATTATTATCGCACAAATATGGCATCGAAACTTGTGGGTTTTCTAACTCTATCGCAAAATCTGATCCTTCAATTATTGGGCTCAATAAAAACTGATCAATAATAAGCTGACCATTTTCCATCCAGAGAGAATCAGACATGCTAAATTAAACATCATAAGTCCCAAACTTATAAACTACTGTTCAATCTTGTTTTATAATATTTATAGTCGCTTGATAAATCAATGTATTTTCTCGTCATACTATATATTTTCCCTGATTCATTAATAGCGTGTTTAAGTTTTATAACAGTAATCTGATTTCCAACGAAAGCCCAAGAATCGTTTAATGTGTATTGGCCATTTCGACAAAGTTTGCCACCAATCCTTTTTTTTATATAGTTTACTTTATAGTAAATCTTATTTCTATTAATTCGGTATGTACCTCCTAAGGCTACAATAGGGTTTAATCCATCGTACTCACTGATAGTATATTCAAATCGATGATTATCCCCAAAGGTATATCCTGCCATTCGCTTTTTGCCGATTTGGGAAGAATTTTGCTGCCAAAAACCTTTTGGTATTTGAGAATATCCTCCCATTGAAACCAATAATAGGATAAAGATCATTGATATTCTTTTTTTCATAATTTATTCTCCTTGATAATTTGTACAATGATAATACTTTTTTCCGTCTATTTCAATGCAATCTTTGGAAGGCATTAGAAAAACGGCAGACTCTTCTATTATAGGGTTTAGTTTTGTTTTTATCAGTTTTGAAGAATCAAAATCAATACTCCAAGTGTCATTAAGGGTTGCTGTAAAACTTTTCCATATTTTCATGTTATTTTCATCGAATTTATCAATATAGTGAATTCTGAATATTATTTTATTCTTTTGTATAGAATAATAACCTCCTATTGTGCGAATACTGTTCAATTCATCGTAAGAATTAACATGATATTCAAATGTACTATCAGAAAATACATATCTCCCAAGATAGCCATCTCCCGCTGAAATCGTTTTTTCTTGCCACATCCCACTAAGCTTTTGATTCAAGCTAAAAGGTCCTGATATAAGTATTGCTAATATAAAAAATATTGTTTTCATATCATTTATAAATATTATTCATAATGTAGTAGCCAGGTATATAAATAAAAAAGTATTTTTCTTTGTTTTTTGAGACTACCTTATTTAAAGACACATATCCAGTATAATCCTTGCCTCCAATATTAGTAACTTCTCCCTTCTTAATATTTTTTCCTACACTGTAGGTTGCAACATGACCATGTAGACTTTTCTTGTTTATATAAGAGATGACTGCTAATCCACCTTTTTTTGCATATTGTTCAGCAATTTTTTCTGTCGTCTTAATATATCCATTCTTTTCTTTTAATAGTTCGCGCCCCATATTATTAGCATTTCCAAAAATCACAACTTTTTCTTTTGT
>JAAYUD010000060.1 GCA_012517855.1 Bacteroidales bacterium | reverse complement strand
CTTTACGACAGACAGCTTCATTAAGAAGATCATGCTGAGTGCCGTACATATCAAAGAGATGAAATCACTCATTAAGATAAGCTTTACCAAAGGGCATCGTTATCGACAAGAAATGGAAAATGCCTTAAGGTTGCTGGCTTCAGCATAGCTACAGCTACCGACTCAACCTTCCTACTCCCCAAAACGAGATACACACTCTTTCGGAGCGTGCGATTCTTCGTACCCTTATGTTTGATAATGCTTCAAAAAACGCTTTTCTGCTTGTTCATAAATGAATATTGAAGCTGTTTGAAAGGATTTGAAAGAGATAATAGTATAATTTTGGTGAGTCAAATTGAATGGATGGAAGGATTTTTTGACAAAGACATACGATAAGTAGTGAGGATGAATTATGCAGGCTAAAGAGGTTCCCGTTTGGTAGATTCACGCCGTGCGTAGTCACAAACAACTGAGATTCGGAATAAAAATCAAGTTGCGCAGACAGATCTGTCACATCAATTAACTATCAATCAGCATATTATCACGAATAGAGGCTGAAATGGGACACGAAAAACGCATGATTGAGCTGTTACACAGTGATTTATGAAAGTTGCGTGCCACCATTGTCCTTGTTTTTCCTAAAAACCATCATAACCAGAGACGCTTACTTTTCGGTAAATATAACACAATAAAGGGGATTTCAAAATGGCCGTAAGTGCCCCTAATGAGGCCTGTGAGACATACGGATGAAAGCCTGTTCATGTCAGAAAGATTTTGTATCTTTGTCCTTAGAAGGATGTCGTTCCACCTATATGAGTTGACCGAATCACCTAGGTGAGTCGATCGTTTCACAAGGGTGAGTTAACCGAATCACCTTGGTGAAACGACAACCCCTTAATGAGCTGGCAGAAATACCTTAAATACGATAACCATGATTCTATAGGATGTGTACAAAACCCCTACCTCAAAGGAAGAAGCCCCCGGTCCTTTTCATGCATGGAGAGTAAGTAAGGGAGTGATTGCTAACTGATGACCTACTCGGTTGACATGCGAAGCGGGCGACTCACGTTTCATAACGCACTAACACTGAGCAAGATAATATCATTTTTGAGTCCCAAAAATAAGCCGTCACAGCATATATGGCTCATAGACAATAAGATACGGTGACGGAAGTTGCTGAGGAAATGAAAAAAGACAGAATCATAAACCGGAATAATGGATGAATTGACTTTTGATTCGGCAGAGGAAATGGTCGAAATTGCCGCCCTAAGATTATTATTGAATAAAATTTAAACAGGCTCTAATATCTAATAAACAGCGTTTTTAAGTTCGTCACAATATTTATTTTCTAATATAGAATATAATATTTGTATAACCTATTCATAAATCAAATCATTGGCTAATGATAAATATTTTAATATCTGTTTTTTTATATATAATTATCTGTTTATTAATATATTAATATATTAATATATGTATGATATTGAAATAATTATGGTCTTATTACCCTCAATGTAATAACTAAAAGATTTAAAAATAATGATTAATTTTGTCCACTATTGGATGTTTAACAATCGTATAACTTAGGAGAGTTTATTAGAAAAATTGTTCTTATCGATGATGTTTATTAGATTTGTTACGATGCCTATTGGCTTGAATATATCAAGTTGATAGCGTATATTTCGTTATTGGTGCTATTCTTATGATAGAAAGGAAAGCATTAAAATTGCTATAAGAGGACAAGTTTAGTTTGAATGTTCCTGCTACCACAAAAGCTTAGATATGTCGTTATTGGGATGATTTTAAAACAGTATCGTTTATATTGAGTTGAAATATCAATAGTATAAATCACTTAAATGAAAAAGAGAAAGGAATACACGCCGTATATTCCTTTCTCTTTTTCATTTAAGTGATTTACTAATTACCTATCGTTTATTGAGTCCTCCACCTTGGCGCTGACTCTTTAGTCTTTCAGATTCTTTTTGCATAGCTTCCAGTCTAGCGGCAAATCCAGATTTCTTTTTCACTGTCTTCGAATATGTTTCCAGGCGCTCAAGTAACTTTTGTTCGTCGGTCATCTTACGCAAAACAATCATGGTGCCTACACTAATCAATGTCGATATGAAATAATAATAATTCAATCCGGCAGGATAATCGTTCAAGATAAAGAAGAACATGATAGGCATCAGATAGGTCATCCACTTCATAGCTGCCATCTGTGGATTGGCACCAGTATCTTGCTGCTGCATTGTGAACTTAGAGTTTAAAACATTGGTAACCGTCATGAGTAAACAAAACAAACTAAGGTGATTACCCAAGAAAGGAATGTGAAAAGGAAAGTTTACAATCGAATCGTATGTAGACAAGTCTGTGGCCCATAAGAAACTTTGTTGACGAAGCTCGATAGCACTTGGTACAAACATGAACAATGCCATCAATATAGGAAATTGAATGAGCATAGGCAGACATCCTCCCATGGGACTGACTCCATATTTGCTATACACACTCATTACTTCCTGTTGTTTTTTCATCGCATCCTCCTTATTGGGGTACTTGGCATTTATCTCGTCTATTTTTGGTTTCAATACACGCATTTTGGCCGAAGAAATATAAGTTTTCCAAGTAGCGGGATATACTACGGCTTTCACAATAAGCGTCATGATAAGGAGCACCCATCCCATGCTTAATCCCCAGCTACGTAGCCAGTCGAATACATTGACTGTGAACCATTGATTGATTTGTTTCACAACTGGCCATCCTAGATAAACTAAATCTTCGAGATGCCATTTGGTAGTTTGTCCCGTATTCAGAGCTCGAAGCGTGCGATAATGGTTTGGTCCCAAATAGAAATGCATCGTGGTCGGCTCTTTGCCAGAAGGGTCGAACTTCGTATCCATTTCTGAAGAATAATCTTTGAGATACCCTGTACCTTCTTTATCCGATTTGGATGCCAACTTACTTTTGTTGAACATTTGGTCGGCAATGAAAACAGAAGAAAAAAATTGGCTTTTGAATGCAATCCAATTAACAGGTGTTGCAATCTCTTTTTCGACTTCACCACCTGCCGACAAGTTGTCTGAAGATTCGTTAGTACGGTATGTCAATGTAGAAAGACGATTCTCGTACGTAAATCCCAATTCTTGTTGACGAACATGCTCTTGCCATTCTATACCCATGGAACGCATATTCTGAGAGAGCAACGTATCCATACCTACGGCTTGAATACTAAGGTCTACCAAGTAGCTTTCAGGGTGCAACTTGTAAACGAAATCAATATGACTCTTCTGATCTGCCGAAGCATTGATACGCATTGTAACGCTACTATCCGTGGGATTGACAATACTGAAGTTCAAATCGTTGGTACGAACCACATTGCTGTGATTGTAGAAGTTAAAATTGAGCGACACATCTTTCTTTGAAAACAGCACTACGGGAGATTTTCTATCTTGGCTTTTATATGTTTTTAAAAGAGCCTCTGTTATCATGCCTCCTTTCGAACTCAACGTGATCCTCACTTTACTATTTTGTAGTACAATGGACGAATCTACTTTGTTAGCATACTTGCAGAACGCAGAAGAAGAGTCAACTTTCGCAACTGTAGCAATAGTCGTATCAGTAGTCGCTTTCTTTGCTTTTGCCTGTTGTTCTTGGATTCGCGCTATTGAGTCGTTAAACTTTTGCTGGGCCATTTGTTGCTGTTTGTTGGGACGGCTGAAAAAGCTAAAGCCGATAACAACAATTGCAATCAAAATGAGGCCGGTAATTGTGTTTTTATCCATTCGAAATTATTTATATTTTGAATATTCTTATTTATTTAGTGCGGCTTTGATGAATGAAACAAACAATGGGTGTGGATTGAGTACCGTGCTACTATATTCGGGATGAAATTGAGTACCTATGTACCACTTAAGTTGTGGAATCTCTACTATTTCTATCAAATCCGATTCTGGATTGATGCCAACTCCTTTCATTCCAGCTTTTTCAAAAGCATCACGATAATCGTTATTGAACTCATAACGGTGACGATGACGTTCTTGGATATGTTCTTTGCCATAGATATCGTATACTTTCGATTTCTTGTCAAGTACACACTCATAGGCTCCTAGGCGCATAGTGCCACCCATGTTGGTTATAGCCTTCTGCTCTTCCATCAAATCGATAATAGGGTGGCTGGTCTTCTCGTCCATCTCGGTAGAGTTGGCATCTGGATAGCCCAATACGTTGCGGGCAAATTCTATTGCCATACACTGCATGCCAAGACAAACACCAAATGTAGGACGGTTGTGCTCGCGCTGATATTTAGCAGCAACAAACTTGCCTTCGATACCACGAGAACCGAATCCCGGACAAATAACCACACCATCAGCCGGGCTCAAAAGCTCTTCAACATTTTGTTCGTTAAGTTTTTCCGAAGAGATATATTTGATCTGCACCTTACAGTCGTTATATGTACCGGCTTGAGAAAGCGATTCAAGAATTGATTTGTATGCATCTTGCAGCTCTACATACTTTCCTACCATAGCTATCTTCACCGTTCTCTTAGCATTGGCACGACGTTCCAAAAAAGCTTCCCACGCCGTGAGATCCAGTTTGTTAGTATCATCCAATGCATAGCCCATTTTCTCGAGAATCGTTTCGTCCAACTTCTGCTCGTGCATCAAGATAGGAACCTGATAGATAGTAGGAGCATCGATAGACTGAACCACGGCATTCTCTGAAACATTACAAAACAGTGCCACTTTCTTTCTCAAATTTGCATTTAGATCGTGTTCAGTACGAAGTACCAAGATATCAGGTTGAATACCGAGACTCTGCAACTGCTTTACAGAGTGTTGGGTCGGTTTGGTCTTCAATTCTTTGGCAGCAGCCAGATAAGGCACATACGTGAGATGTACACAAAGAGCATTTCGACCGAGTTCCCACTTCAATTGACGCATACTTTCCAAGAAAGGCAACGATTCGATATCGCCTACCGTACCACCTATTTCGGTGATGACAAAATCGAAATTGTATTTTTTGCCTAATAATTTCACATCACGTTTAATTTCGTCTGTGATGTGAGGAATAATTTGAACCGTCTTGCCCAAATAGTCTCCACGACGCTCTTTGTCGATGACGCTCTTGTAAATTCTTCCTGTTGTCAGATTATTTGCTTTCGTCGTTTGAATATCCAGAAAACGCTCATAGTGCCCTAAGTCCAAATCGGCTTCGTGGCCGTCGACCGTTACATAACACTCTCCATGTTCATAGGGATTCAGCGTTCCGGGATCTATATTAATATATGGATCGAATTTCTGAATTGTAACTTTATACCCTCTTGCTTGTAGCAATTTACCTATTGAAGACGAAATAATGCCTTTTCCTAATGAAGAAGCCACACCGCCTGTCACAAAAATGTACTTAGTTTCGCTCACAGCCATAACTGTCTTATTATTATTTATCTTTTTCTGTTCAAATGATTTAAACTCTATGAAGATGCAAATTTATAAAAAAAAGAAGAGCATACTAAGTTTATTCCGATAAAAATAAATCCTGTAATCAAATATCTTTAATACGCAAGATATTATAAGAAATATTTTCATCATACGTATCGATCTTCTCTATTCTCTTGATAGTTTTGACCACCCTGATGGTAACAGGCAGTACAATCACTTCGTAGAGAGTCTTCAACACGATTTGCAAAGCCATCAACTTCAGCAGTTCAGGAAGAGCAATAAGCCCTGCAAATGCAATAGGGAAGAAGATAAGCGAATCGCCCGTCTCACCCACCACAGTGCTCCATATTGCACGAAGAGAGAAATGTCTTCCACCACTCGACAGTTTCATCCGACTCATGACATAAGCGTTGAGAAAAGAACCGACAAGGAATGCCGCCATACTGGCAACAGCTATACGCGGAGCCAATCCGAATACGAAATTAAAATGAGCTGCGCCTGTCCAAAAAGGTGCGGCAGGTATAGCAACGGCTATCAACCCTAATCCGACAACCATAAAATTCATAGCAAATCCTGTCCAAATAATCAATCGGGCCTTACGGTATCCCCATACTTCGGTCATACAATCATTGATAATATATGAAATGGGAAATACCAGCAATCCCGCGGTTACCGTAAGCGGACCGATTTGAATTACTTTTGTTTCTAACAAATTAGCTGCAATGAGACATACGTTAAACAATATACCCAACAGCATAAAGGGTACAGATACTTTCTGATTCATTTTTCTTGTTTTTTTGACGTGGTTTCCAAGCACACGTGTAGTTATTACGGCTGCAAAAATACGTATTATTATTCGGCCTACAAATCAAATTAAATATTTTTTAGATTTGATTTGTCGGTATCCTTTTGCTTAATATTACACTTCGCTATCTTCTTCCCAAGCCGTACTAACCGCATCGCTCGGCATTCGCCAGTCTCCTCGGGGACTTAAGTTGACACTTCCCACTTTGGGGCCATCGGGCAGACAAGAGCGTTTGAATTGTTGGGTAAAGAATCGATGCATAAAAGTATGTAGCCATTTGCGAATGATGCCATCGCTGTATACTCCACTAAATGTTTGTTGAGCCAGAAAATAAATTTTCGAAGGGCGAAATCCGAAACGGATGAAATAATAAAGAAAAAAATCATGCAGTTCGTAAGGGCCTACTATATCTTCCGTCTTCTGTTTGATCGTTCCGTTTTCGTTAGCAGGTATCAATTCAGGACTTATAGGGGTATTGATAATATCTTTCAGCGTTTCCTTCGATTTACTATCAGTATAGTCGGCGACCCATTCCACCAGATATTTCACAAGCGTTTTGGGAATACTACAATTGACACCATACATCGAGATATGATCACCGTTGTATGTGGACCAACCCAATGCTAGTTCCGACAAATCACCAGTACCTACTACCATTCCGTTTTCCTGATTGGCAATGTCCATCAATATTTGAGTACGCTCTCGGGCTTGAGAGTTTTCGTAAGTCACATCATGTACCTCTTCGTCGTGACCTATATCGTTAAAATGCTGGTAACACGCAGAGGCAATACTTATCTCACGCAAGGTAGTGCCAAGCGAATGAATAAGACTGACAGCATTGGAATAAGTACGATCGGTAGTACCGAATCCGGGCATCGTAACAGTTATGATATTATGACGGTCGAGGTGAAGTTTGTCGAAGGTCTTGACGCATACCAACAATGCCAAAGTCGAATCAAGTCCGCCACTGATACCCAACACAACCGTTTTGGAATGTGTATGAACAATACGTTTGGCCAACCCGGCAGTCTGTATGGAAAATATTTCCTCGCAGTGTTCTTTCAATCTATCGCCGCCAGGTACAAAAGGACACGGATCGAACTTACGGGTTAATACAAGAGGTCTTTCGGGCACCAACTCAGCTACCACCTTTTTCACTTCGAACGAAACATTCGTCTTGTTGGCAGTAAAAGTATTATTGGTACGCCGTTCCGAACGAATACGCTCGACATCGATTTCGCTAACGACCAGTTGTTCTTCGAAACTAAATCTTTCACTACGAGCCAACAACGTTCCGTTTTCATAAATCAATCCATTACCGCCGAATACAACATCAGTAGTCGATTCGCCAAAACCGCAAGAAGAAAAGACATAACCCGCCAAGCAGCGCGCCGATTGCTGTGCGATGAGTGAACATAAGTAACGGTGTTTGCCAATGATGTCATTATCTGCCGACAAATTGAAAATGATATCGGCTCCTTTCAATGCCAAATAAGAACTGGGAGGTATAGGCGCCCATAAATCTTCACAAATTTCAATACCAAAGGTAACTTCCGACGTTTCGAACAACAAATGAGAACTCAACATAACACTCTGACCGCAGAAATGAATTGTCTGGTCGGGAATGCCTACAGCAGAGGTAAACCAACGTTTTTCATAAAACTCCTTGTAATTGGGCAAATATGTTTTGGGGACAATACCCAATATATTGCCATGCTGAATAACTACCGCAGCATTGATAATTTCCGCACCTAAAAAGACGGGAGTGCCGACAATGACTATAATATCCAACTGGCGGGTATCGTTGAGCAATTGCATCAATTCAATCTCGGCTACATCCAACAACAGTTGCTGCTGGAACAAATCACCGCAGGTATATCCCGTGATACTCAATTCGGGAAAAGCAATGATACGTACGCCCTTGCCATCAGCAATAGCGGTCAACTGTTCTATCTGCCGGACATTATATTTACAGTCGGCGACCTTTACGGACGGGACTGCAGCAGCAACTTTAACAAACCCGTAATTCATATCATTGTTCGTTTTTAAAATACTTATTCATTCCGATGGAATAATAGATTTTGTTCTTACCTTCTTTATCCCGATAAATAATATATGCATCAATGTCAGGATGTTTTGCCAAGAACGCCTCTGTTTTCTTCAATCCCATCACCATAATTGCCGTAGCAAAGCCGTCGGCCGACATACAGTCTTTGGTAATAACCGTAGCCGAAAGTATCTCGTTCATAGCGGGGTATCCGGTATGTGGATTTATCTCGTGAGAATATTTCTTGCCATTATGATAGTAAAAATTGCGGTAATTTCCTGACGTAGCAATAGCACAATCGGTCAGATAAAGTACTCTATCTATTTCTTGATTAACAGAAAGCGAATCATCAATAGGCTTATTGATACCTATGCGCCAAAGCTTATTCTGAGGATTCTTTCCTTTCAACACAACTTCTCCACCTATATCGACCATATAGTTTTTCACTCCATATTTGTCGAGCACCCTAGCAGCAACATCTACGCCATAGCCTTTGGCAATAGCACTAAAATCCAGCATCATTAAAGGATCGGCTTTTTGAATACGTTTGCCTACCAGCTTAATCTTTTGGTAACCTACAATACGACGCAAATTTTGTATCTGACTGTCGGTAGGGAAATGTTTGGTTTTGAAGCCAAATCCCCAAGCATTGACAAGCGGACATACTGTTATATCAAAATCACCACCGCTCATCTGTGATATTTCCATCGAACGACGGAAACAGTGGGCAAAAAGAGAATCCACATCGAAAACCTCATTACGATTTACTCTAGCAACAGTAGATTTCTTGTTGAACATAGAAAGAGAACCATCAAATTTATCAAGTTCTTCCTTTATAAGTGTATTCAACGAGTCATCACTTTGATAAGTAATATTATAAACAGTACCGAAAATCAATCCGGCAGTGTTGCGATAAGGTTCTTTTTTGCTATTATGTTGAATAATAATCCACACTGAAGCAATCAGTAGAATCAACACCCATATCAAGTTCTTCTTTTTTTTCATATTCGACTATATTTAAGCACTTTATATATTTTCACTTAAATGTTCTATTAATATCTTAATACCAATAGCCCAAAGAACAAGACCTCCCAATAATTCGGCATGAATGTGCTTGGCTACCGTTTTTTGTCCATATACTCCAATATAAAATCCCATCCATGGAACAATGAAAGACACCAAACCGATAATACCTGATGCAAAGAGAATACCACACGAAAACGAATGAAGCCCCAAACATGCAAAAGAGACACCAATGCCAGCGGCATCAATACTAGTTCCCAGCGCTAAGAGCATAGTAGCTTTCCATTTCAACGGATTATATGATTTATTTTCGGGTTTCTTAAACGATTCAATAACCATGTTACCGCCTATAATCATAAGCAAACCAAAAGCAATCCAATGATCAATGTCCCTTATAAATGAACTGAAAAAGCTACCGCACAACCAGCCCAAAAAGGTCATAACCGTTTGAAAGATCCCAAACGCTATAGCAGTGCGCAACATTACCCTCCAATCCATTCGTTTGAGAATAATACCTATGGCGATAGAAACGGCAAAACAATCCATAGCCAAACTTAATGCTATCAACCAAATATCAAAACCTTGCATAATAAATATTATTTGGAATTGAACGGCGTATTACCACCGCGATGAACAATAATCTTCTTGCCTGTTACAGATTTTTTCTTCTCGATAGGCATAACTACCGTCGGTTTTTTAGCACCAAGAGAAAATTTATATATCAACGTATAGGTCATTCCATTTGCAGAAGAAGCATATTTACCAAACCCTGGAATATACCAAGGAGACGCATTAGGGGCCTCTTTGGCACTCATTTTATAACGAAGGCGAAGAGTCCATCCCATGAAAAAATTCTTATATATTTTTGTTCGGATACCAGCTACCAATTCATACCAAGACATACTGCCATTAATATTGTTTTCGTAATATGGTATGCTCTGTCCTCCCCAAATAGGATCTATCAAATTAGGATTGTCTATCTTTCCTCCATATTTTGGATCTACAATAGGAGCATTGCCAATAGTATATTTAAAGCTCGAATATCCATAACGAACGCCAAAGTAAAGCCAGTCCTCATAGTCAAGTTTTTTAAAGCGAATATTATAGTCTACACCGATTCTGAAATAAGGAGCATTCGATTTATAGTGAATACCATTCTCATTCCATTTATTCGTTTTACCATAACCCAACTCAACAGTAGGCATAAAACGGTTTTTGAGATTAACACCTACACCTACCTCGGAACTCAAAAAGTCACTACCCAATAGTTTACTTCCCAAACCATACAAATCTGCACTCACATACAGCCCGTTATAAAGTGGCGCTTTCAATTGAGGTCCTTTCGGTTTCTTTTCTTTTGGCGTGCCCTGCATTTGTTGCTGCTGCCTATTGTCCGAATACTGTTGAGCAGCAACAGGTGTGGCAGTAAAACACAGAAAAGACAGGCTAATAATATATCCTAATATTCTGTATGGCATCGACATTTGCTAATTTATATGCAACATTAATAGAATCCAGTACATGTTTCGTATAAGACACTTTCGAAATAGTTTGTGTCATAGAATAACCGCACTCCATCGAAACAAAAATCGGCGTATTGGTATGCCATATTTTAATCGTATCTTTCTTTGTAGTATTGGTATAGTGAAAAATCAACGCTGTAGAGTCGGCAGTCCAATTCAATGGCAAACTTTCGCCGGATACTTTCGCATCTTTGTTGATAATGATCGAATCCGTACCCAACGCTGTCACAGTAAGTGTGTCAAGCGTATCTTTTTGCGCCATATTCAATTTCTTATAAAAGCCGGCATTCATCATTTTGCGGGCAGTCATCGAACAGTCGGTTTCTTCAGCACAAGACACGAGCTGAATGATAACGAGCGCCAACATGCCAAATATAAAAAAGTGAGTAAGTTTTTTCATCCCTCATTAATTTATTATAATGTCTTTTCTATCTGATAGTTATTGCGACTGGGGGCATTGCGCGATATCAATTCGCCAATGAAACCGGCCAAAAAAAGCTGGGTACCGATAATCATAGCGGTAAGAGCTAAATAAAAATACGGTGACTGAGTAACCAAATGATAAGGCATGCCATGATACATGCTCCACAATTTGTCGAATCCCACATAAAGTACCGAAAAGAAACCGATGATAAACATCAACGAACCAAGCACACCGAAAAAATGCATCGGCTTGATACCGAATTTAGACAAAAACCACAAAGACAACAAGTCAAGATAGCCGTTGAAAAATCGATTAATACCCCCGAATTTAGATTTTCCGAACTTACGTGGCTGATGATGAACAATTTTTTCACCTATTCTGGAAAATCCAGCATTCTTAGCCAAATAGGGGATATATCGGTGCATTTCTCCATAGACCTCAATATTCTTCACCACATCACGGCGATAAGCTTTAAGTCCACAGTTAAAATCATGCAAATTATGAATACCCGATACTTTACGAGCAGTAGCATTGAACAGCTTAGTTGGTATTGTCTTCGATAGCGGATCATAGCGTTTCTTTTTCCAGCCCGAAACCAAATCATACTCTTCATCCATTATCATCTTGTAAAGGACAGGGATTTCGTCCGGACTATCTTGCAAGTCGGCATCCATGGTAATTACCACATCACCTTCGGCAAGCTTAAATCCACAATACAAAGCTGGAGACTTCCCGTAATTGCGACGAAATTTAATACCTCTAACCTGAGGATCAGTAGTATGCAAATGTTCGATAAGCTCCCAAGAATTATCAGTACTGCCATCGTTGATAAAAATAATTTCATAAGAGAAATTATTTTCATTCATCACTCTAACTATCCAAGAATAAAGTTCATTAAGCGACTCTGCCTCATTATACAAAGGTACTATAATCGATATATCCATATCATTTTGGTCTTTTCATCACAAACAATGCAACAATCAATGACAAGATATTGCCATAAAACACATTTTGCGATATAAGTTGAAATACTATCTTAATAGGTGACAAATAACTAACTTGATCCAGCATCTCTTTGAGCTGATTATAAGAATCTTTAGTTAACAATGGATTACCCTTGAAACTATCCAGCGCTGCCGAACAAGTATTAATAATGAAACCGTTGTCGATATATCTAAAATAGATATAGTGCACAACAGCTACCAGCAAGGAAGCAAACACAAAGCTAAGCAAAAGGAACACCCACGCTTGGATAAAGCGAATAGAACCTCCGCACACCTTGTCTCTATACACTTTGGCATAATAGTACATCAAAAAAGGGACGGCTGCCGTGAGCAGCATAAAGAGGAGTGAAAAGAAAGAATTATGTATGCCCAACGGGACAAGAGGAAACTTGAGAATAAAAAAGATTCCCAAATATGTGCCGACATACATGGCATAATGTTGTAGATTGTTCGTTTTATTGACTTCCATACTATTCTAATGAATTGTGCACAAAGTTACAAATAATATCTCTTTCTTTTTGCTTTGTTGCTCCATTATTTCAAGCAGCTAATATTTTTTTAAATTTAATTACTTAATTCTTAGGAGAATAAAAAAGGATATAAAAAAAATACTCGGAAAGTGTTTGGTAGAAGAATAAAAAGCAGTACCTTTGCGCCCGGGTAAGTCCTATACGGCCAGCTCCCTTTGATTCCCCCAGGGCTTGACGGCAGCAAGGGTATTTGGTTGTAGCGGCGCGATGTAGGTAGCTTACCCACCTGCCTCTTTAGCTCAGTTGGCCAGAGCACGTGATTTGTAATCTCGGGGTCGTTGGTTCGAATCCGACAAGAGGCTCAGAAAAAATAAACAATTAGAAAAGGATGCCCCTAAAAGCATCCTTTTTTTAGTTTAAAAGACAATGGCTGAAGAAGATACTTATAAAACAATTAGTGGAGCTTCTGAAAGTATCTATACCGAAAAACGCAGTAAATTTATTGCGGTAGCTTTTCCTGTATCATCGCTCGAAGAAATTCACTTACTACTCAAAGAATATCAAAATAAGTATTATGACGCCCGTCACATCTGTTTTGCCTATATGTTGGGAACCGAACAAAGAGAATTTCGTGCCAATGATAATGGAGAGCCTTCAGGAACAGCAGGAAAACCTATTTTAGGACAAATCAACTCAAACCAGCTAACAAACATACTGATTATTGTGGTTCGCTATTTCGGCGGTATCAAGCTCGGCACAAGCGGGCTTATTGTAGCATATAGAACTGCCGCAGCACAAGCTATTGCGGCTGGAACTATTACAGAGAAGACTATCGATGAAGTGATAACGGTACTATTCGAATATCCGCTACTGAATAATGTGATGCATATCATCAAAAAGCAACCTGTGGAAATTATGAGCCAACAATTCGATATGGACTGCCGAATGCAATTGCGCATCCGTAAATCCTTAATGCCCGCCTTGCGCAATGCTTTATTAAAAGTTGAAGGCATTCGAGTAGAAACAGAAGAGCAAACAGCTATATAACCTAATATATACAACTAAAAAGCAAACAAAAATGAAAGACATTGAAAAAGTAGACTGGAATTTAATTCCTTACCACGAAGCATGGGACAGACAAGAGAAATGGTTCAATGAGGTAGTAGATGCCAAACAAAATGGGACACCATACATTAACCGCGTCATCTTTTGTCAACATCCTCATGTATATACATTGGGAAGAAGCGGTAAAGAACAAAATATGTTGCTGTCCGAATCGCAACTCAAAGCGATCGATGCGACTTTATATCATATAGACCGTGGCGGTGACATCACATATCATGGCCCCGGACAAATAGTATGTTATCCTATCATCAATTTGGAAGAATTCAACTTGGGGTTAAAGCAATACGTGCATTTGCTTGAAGAAGCAGTCATAAGAGTATGCCGTTCGTACGGCATCCAATCGGGTAGGATAGAAAGGGCAACAGGTGTTTGGCTTGATGGAGATACGCCTCGTGCCCGAAAAATTTGCGCCATCGGAGTGCGTAGCAGTCATTTCGTTACGATGCATGGACTAGCATTCAATATCAACACAGATTTACGTTATTTCAGCTATATCAATCCGTGTGGATTCGTTGACAAGGGCGTTACTTCACTGTCAAAAGAATTGGGGAAAGTAATAGATATCGCTCAAGTAGAAGAACAACTCTATAAAGAGATAACCGAACTATTTCTTCATTCGAACGACACGAATACCTAAACATCCTTTCCTCTTCATCAATTGCTCACGCAAAGGCTCTTCCTGAATTTTCACTTTCATATCGAGCGAAGAAGCATGAAGCAAATGTAGTTCACCGTTTCGATAAATGGCAATTCCCAAATGAGAATTGTCCAGTCCCGTCATATTCGTCACCAAGAGAATAATATCTCCGTCGTGAATCCATTTAAAACCTTTTACCGGTAACTTTTCACGAGGAATATAGTGGACTATTTTGCCGGAAAGTTCTCTTTCTTTCTGAGCTATTTTGGCAACATCAACTGGAGAATCTTTCAATTGAATGTATTTATCGGGATGAGTAGACATAAAGGATACATGTACCGTCGTAGTGTCTTTGCTATATGCTGCCGCAACGTCTGTAAGATAGCCATGCTTCAATCCGTTCATTACCCATTCGGTAGAATAATGCAACCGAGAAGTATATCCATCAATAATGCCATCCCGATAACGTATCATCTGCAAACGATCTTCAAACTGAGCTTCATCATTCGGGTTATTACACAAAGAGCGTGCCAATACATATTCTACAAAAGTGGTGCAATCCACTTGCTTAAGATTTACAACCAACGACTCTCTAGGAGAATTCACTTCCAAAGTATGGGCTACATAAGGCACTCCCAAGAACTTCAGACCATTTTCCAACATACTATTTTTCGGTACCGCTGCATAGAGCGATACCGAAAAAAGAACTAAAACTACGATTAAAACCTTCTTCATCTTATTTCTTAATCTTCATGGCCGATTTGGCAAAGTATACTAACAATACGATATAAGCCAACAGCGAAACAACTTCGGACCACGAGTTGGATAGCCACGCTTCATTAATAAGATTAATACCGCCAAAACGCATCAATGCACTAACTACACCCATCAATGCACCACCTGCAATAAAACCCGATGCAATAAGAGTACCCTTTTCACCACGTTCTTTATTAAGCGCTTCATCTTTGGAGCGACTGGTAACATACCAATTGAGTGCACCACCTACAACCAAAGGTATATTAAGTTCCATAGGAATAAACATGCCCAATGCAAAAGCTAATGCCGGAACTTTAAAGTAAGTCAATACGATAGCCAAAACAGCTCCGATACCATATAGAAGCCAGGGAGCACCTGCACCATTCATTAGCGGTTCAATCACAGCTGCCATGGCGTTTGCTTGTGGAGCGGCAAGCTGCCCACTGGCAAATCCATACGTTTTATTCAAAATAATCATTACGCCACCTACAGTAGCCGCCGATACCAAGGTACCCAGGAACTTCCAAGTCTGCTGTTTGGCAGGAGTAGTACCTAGCCAATAACCGATCTTCAAATCGGTAATAAAACTACCTGACATAGAAAGAGCAGTACAAACTACACCACCCATAATAAGAGCAGCCAACATACCGGCAGGTCCTTTCAGTCCCACAGCCACCATCACTACAGAAGCTAGAATCAAAGTCATCAGCGTCATTCCCGATACAGGGTTAGAACCGACAATGGCAATAGCATTGGCAGCAACCGTTGTGAAAAGGAAGGCAATAATAGTAACCAATAAAATTCCTGCAATCGTAAATAGCAGATTACCGCCCATTACTCCGAAATAAAAGAATGCCAACACCAATAGAATAGTGACTATAGAACCGACAGCAATAATCTTCATCGACAAGTCGCGGTTTGTACGCTGCACATGTTGAAGCGAAGCCCCTTTGCCTTTCATCTCTTTAGCAGCAAGTCCTACTGCATCCCGAATGATACCCCACGACTTAATGATACCGATAATACCGGCCATGGCTATACCACCGATACCGATACTCTTACCATAATATTTGAATATAGCCTCGGGGCTCATCGAACCAACGGTCTGAGTGATACTCGGATCCCAAAGATTCAACACGGTATTGTGAAAAGCAAGCGACATGCCCGGCACAATAACCCACCACACACTGAGCGAACCGATGACGATTATTAATGCATATTTAAGCCCGACAATATAACCAAGTCCAACTACGGCAGCTCCGGTATTAACTTTGAATACCAGCTTTGCTTTATCGGCAACCATTGAACCCCATTCGCAAACCCTGGTTGTAAAACATTCGTTCCACCAGCCGAAAGTCGCAACTATAAAGTCGTAAAGTCCACCAACAAGTCCAGCCATAAGTAGCGGCTTTGCCTGATTGCCTCCTTTGGCACCCGATACCAACACCTGAGTAGTTGCTGTAGCTTCGGGGAAAGGATATTTGCCATGCATATCACTGACGAAATACTTTCTAAATGGTATCAGAAATAAAATACCCAATATACCTCCCAAAGCAGAACTTAAAAACACCTGAATAAACGAGGCACTCATTTCCGGATACTTTGCTTGCAATATATAAATGGCGGGTAATGTAAATATTGCACCTGCCACTACCGCACCCGAACAGGCTCCGATACTTTGAATAATGACATTTTCGCCTAAAGAATTCTTTCGTTTGGCGGCGCCAGAAACACCAACAGCTATAATAGCGATGGGAATTGCAGCTTCGAATACCTGACCAACTTTCAATCCCAAATATGCAGCGGCAGCCGAAAACAGTACTGCCATACAAATGCCCCAAGCAACAGACCACACATTCACTTCCGAATAGTTTTTACCGGGTTCCATGATAGGGTGATAAGCTTCACCGGGTTTCAACTCACGAAACGCATTATCGGGTAGCCCCACTGCCTTTTTCTCATCTTCCATAATATTTCTTTTTAGTTATATGGGTTATTAAATAGTTTACAATAAAAACGAAAAAAGAATTCTACATTATTCTTCGTAGTCAGTTTTGTCTTCAATGCCAGCTTCGCGAAGTGCTTCTTTACGCTCCACACAAGTGCCGCATTTGCCACAATGTCTATCACGACCTTTATAACACGACCAAGTCTCGGCATAATTGACTCCCAATAGCTTGCCATGTTTTGCTATTTCGGTCTTAGTAATAGCTGTATAAGGTGCTTCCAACATAATATGTTTGAAGGTGCCTCGAACCATCGCTTCGTTCATTGCATCGATAAATGATGTACGACAATCGGGATAGATAGCATGATCACCAAAATGATTGGCAATCATCACCTTTTGTAATCCATTACTCTCAGCAATGCCACAAGCAATGGAAAGCATGATGCCATTGCGAAAAGGTACAACGGTGGAGCGCATGTTTTCGCTCGAATAATGTCCTTCGGGGATAGCATCTGCTCCCGCAAGCAAAGAGCTTTTAAAATAATCGTGCATAAACTGAAGCGGAATCACTAGGTGTTTAATGCCTAATCGCTGACAATGTAACTGAGCAAAAGGAATTTCTTTCGCATTATGGTTGGCACCGTAATCAAAAGACAGGGCAAGGGCTATATCGTCCAAATATTCATAAAGCATGGTGACACTGTCCATGCCGCCACTTAATATTAATAACGAATCTTTTTTCATAGAGTGCAAAGATAATGCATGCCAAAGAGAATAGAAAATAAATTCATTTATTTTTATCACCCCCCAAGAGCTGTGACGCTATATTATTAGCCTAATTAGTACTAAAATTATTGAAAAGCTTGCCCCGCTATCAATTTTAATGATTAATTTCGCTCAGTTAAAATAATGATAATAATAAATAAAAACTGGACAATATGAAAAAGTTAATACTAAGTTTTGCACTTATGATATTTACGTATTGCGGGATTTCGGCACAAGAGAGTAATCATTCCCCCAAAGAGTCTCCGCTCGAAATAGTGAAAAAGACATACCCCTCGGCAACAAAAATCGTCAAGATCAACGACATCTGGAACAAAGCCGTAGATAAAAGAGGAAAAGTATTGGGCTACGTATTCAACAGTAGCGAATACGGAAAAGATATTCGCGGTTTCAGAGGCCCTGTCCCAATATTAATTGTCACTGACAAGAATCAGAAAATACGTAAAGTGACAGCTTTCAATAACAACGAAACGCCCAAATATCTAAGCAAAGTAGCAGCAGAAGGATTATTCAACAAATGGAACGGAAAGAACATCCAGAAAGCTAAAGACGAAAAAGTAGACGGAGTAACGGGAGCGACTTTTTCGAGCCGCGCAATTATCAAAAACGTTCAATTGATAAGCAAAAAGGCGAAAGAAAAGAAAATAAAATAAGCGCAAACAATTACGCACAAAACCATAGAATCAAACATAAAAAAAAGAGACCGTTTTTCAACGACCTCTTTTTTTTATTCTGCTTGCAGCTTATTTTACCGTCTTTTTAGCTCTTGCTTTAGGAGCTTTCTTTTCTTCCTCTACAGGTTCGCTCTTTGGTGCTTCAGCAACAACCTCGGGCTCTTCTTCTTTCTGAGGCAATGTCTCGTCATGAAAATCGGTAATACCATTACTGATAAGTAAATTATACCACTGAATGATTTTCTTTATATCTGACGGATAAACACGATCGCGATCAAAATTAGGAAGAATGCTTTCCAAGAACCCTTCTAACTCATCTTTCGAAGCCTTCTTGTAATCGATATCGATGGGAGCATCATTCTGTTTAGCTTTGATCTCTTCGAAAAGGGTACTCAACGGCTTATCATCTTCATCGGTATAAATAGCGATATCACCCAATGAAACAACTTTTTCGTGATCGTAAACAGGCATACGTTTTTTGTCGATAATCGACTCTATGATAAGCATGTTTTTGCTACGCGAAACAAGCTTATACAAACCGGGCTTTCCGGATACAGATAAGATATTCTTTATCATAAGATTTCGTATATTTTTTAAAATTCGAGCTTCAAAGATAGTGCAAGGCAATCGAAATAACAAAAATAAGTTTGATTATTTTCCATGGACAAAAAGATAAATCTCCATCGATAAGCATCTGTTGCAAGTTTTAGTGGCTTTATTATCAACAGATTGATGTGCACGTACAATATAAAACGACAAGCGTTGTGCTGTTTTATCTATCGTCTTTACGTTGTTACTGCAACGCTACATAGAAAGGTAACCATAGTAACAACATCTGATAGAGCGACAATGATCATCCGTATGTATCATGCTTTAAATAAAAACCGTTCATCCAAATCTTCCGTTCTTCTCATTCGTTTGCTGGGCAGCAGACATTCATATGGTGCGCACCAAATGAATGTCTGCTGCCCAGCAAACGAATGTATGGTCACCACCAAACGTATGAACCATACGTACAAAAACAATGAGGCGATGAAACAAAAAGGTTGAATCTTTATTTTCCGAAAGACGAAACATACGTTTGTGTTGCATTAGAGATACAATTCTTATTACACAAGGCATATTCAGGCGCTAGAAAAAGATTAATGCTCTTTCGTATAAAAGCCTGAAATTAATTGAAATGTAATGAAAGAGATACCGTGCTTTATTGTTTATTAATTCGTATCTTTGCACCGAATATCAAGATTATTAAGAATAAAACATAAAGAAAATAAGCATGGAAACATCCGCAATCAAATTTCCTGAGAACGTACTGATAATAGATGTCTATTTTTTGAATACGCTCATTGCTGACATGGAAAAATATTATAAAGAAAAATTGCAACGCCCGATAGAAAATGTGAATATACCCTATCTGCTGGACTATCTGATGCTCGATATGGGAGTGAGAGGCAAGGAAAACAAATGTCTGGTGATTTGGGTTTACGATGCTTATTCAGAGAAATTGGCTCTTGCCAACCCCAATGATATAGCTATCGATTTGAACGGTAAAGGTTTCGACGACAATATCGGTTATTTTGAAATGATCGGTGCGCCATGCAAAGATTTGGTAACCAGAAAAGATTTGGCTTTGAACATTTTGGAACTGACCAAAGAGTCGAAAGAGATAAAGAGGTTGGGAGTGTTGCCCGAAGTTTCATCATACGATGAAGAAGTCCATGTCAAATTGAGTGAAATGAAAGATAAAGGAACCTATACGTTTGTGTTGGATCCTGCAAAGTATGCTCAGACAGAAAGCTCAAAGGCAGAGTCGGCATTATTTCCTATATTGGCAGGAATGGGTATTCAAGGCAACGAACTATAATAGCAAGGCAAATATAAAAACAAAAAAGGTGTACCGCTGTACACCAACCTTGTTAACCTTAAATCTAATACTATGAAAAAACAGTAGCAAATATATACGTTATATCAAAAACAACAAATCATTGCACTAGAAAAATAGAGAGAACTAACATTTATTAATTAACAAGAAGAAAGAACTGATATTTTTTTAGATATTTGCACAATTAAATTCAAATAAAAATGGAAACTAGTATAGAGATTAAAGAAGGCGCACTGAAAACAGCAGCACTACAGAATATGGCTGCATTCGTCAAAGTGTTTACCAACAAATATCGCGAAGCGATAGGAGGGGAGCCGTCTGCACAAAACATGCAACTGCTCAACGGTAATCAACATACACTGCTTGCCTACGATATACTAAGAGAAGAAGTTCTTGTAGGAGGATTCTGCCAGCTGATTCAGAATGGATATGGCAGTTACATCTTCGACAATCCTTTTGCCAAAGCAATGAGATTGTGGGGGGCACCCGAATTCAGTAAATTGATATATAAAGCAAAAAAGATATATGACGCCCACAGGGAAGATTTAGAGAAAGAAAGAACCGAAGAAGAATTTATGGCAATGTATGAAGAATATGAAAACTTCGACGATTTGGATGATATATATATTGAAGAAGAAGAGCAAATTACTACTGAAATAGCACATTATGTAGACAAACATATTGAAGATTTTGCAAAAATAGTTAAGTAATACATGCAGTATTTTATTTTGTGTTGCATTTGTATAAAAAGAAAGTAGAAATTTATATATTTGTCGAATAAAATAAAATTTGAATTATGAAAAGGATTAAAATTTGGTCATTAGTATTGCTATCAACATTAGTGTTGGGATTAACCTCGTGCTTGAATAGTAGTAGCGATTCGGACAGCACTTATACAGGAATTGTTAAGGTGGTCAGTTCTTATGGCAGTATTTATTTTCAAACACAAACAGGTACTTTACTCATTCCGACCTCTACTTCTTTAGCAAATGTTGAAAGTACAAATAAATTTAGTGCAACTTCTGGATTAGCTTTTATTGCATATACTAAAGTTACATCAAGTAGTACTTCAACTTCTACAACTCAGATAAATATTAGCCTTAGCTATGCTGTTAGTTTGGAAGGTACATCAATCTCTACAACAAAAGGTGCTGCCAATGATTCTATTAATAAAGTTACACAATCTCCATTAATAAGTTTAGATCCACTCAGCAATACTTCTGAAGATAAATTTACTCTTTACGATTCTACTTATGGAAATCTATTGATAGGAGCAGATTATTACTTTTCTACTCCAAACCATTACTTTACATTAGTTTTTTACCCTGCCGATGTAACATCAGGAGCAACAACGATGGATATATATCTTAGCCATCATACTACGGATACAAGTGCGGCCTATACTTCTTCGTACTATGTAGGTCGTTATCCGTCTCTATATTATCATTCATTTAATATAGCTGATATGGTCAGTCAATTTACAACGAAAGCCGGAAATGCTCCTACAAAGATAGCGCTACATACAAATATCAATGAAACGAGTACAACACTCCCTTCGTCGGGAATAACATATACCATTAATTATACAACAACATCTAATTAATAAATTTGCAGTACAAAAATATATTTAAGCTAATATTTTCATTAATATCTTCCCCTGCTAAAGCATGGGAAGATATTTGTGTTAATCAGGATAGCCAAAAGGTCATTTTAGACTATGTCTATCCGATGATAGGTTTCTGTGGAATCGCATGGCTCATAGGATCCATATATCGGCGTGGTTGGAACACGCCATTATCCTTTCAATTGAGCATGGTAGATTGTTGTGGAATAGCTATCGCATTATTCGGTGGCTTTTTCTTAGCCGCCTACATTATTAATAAATACCTGCTACGTTGGTTCAGAATAGAGAGGAGCCCGCAACAGGTTTTAGTGTTTATCGGCTACTCGATGACAATGGTATTTATAGCCGATATGATTACCGGAATATTCCCTTCTATGCAGCCAATAGGTATTATGATACAACTCTATACTCTGTATATTGTATACGTAGGAAGTACTCCAATGATGAAAGTAGATAATTCATTCAAAATGCCATTCACGATAGCTTTTTCTATCACAATCATCGGTTGCCCAATGCTTATAGAATTTATATATCAAAATCTAGTCACTATATTCAATTAGCTCATGAATCTAAATAATATCAATATAAAGAATAAAAAAGCTTCGTTTGACTACGAGTTTATAGATACCTATATTGCAGGCATTGTGCTTACCGGAACAGAAATTAAATCAATCCGATTGGGTAAGGCAAGCTTGGTAGATACTTATTGTATCTTCGATAAAGGCGAAATGTGGATAAAGAATATGAATATAACGCCTTATTTTTATGGCACTTATAACAATCATCCGGCACGTCACGACCGCAAATTATTACTCACCAAGAAAGAACTACGCAAACTGCAACGTGGAGTAACAGAGACAGGAAACACGATCATTCCGATACGGCTCTTCATCAACGAAAAAGGACTAGCCAAAGTAGCTATCGCCTTGGCTAAAGGTAAAAAAGAATATGATAAACGCCAGACTCTTCGCGAGAAAGACGACAAACGCGAAATGGATAGAATGTTTAAGAAATAGCTAAAGAATAAACAAGAAAGAAATGAATTCTATACAGCAACTTACTAAAGAACGTATCTTGATACTCGATGGGGCAATGGGTACGATGATACAACACTACGGACTACTTGAAGAAGATTTTAGAGGAGAACGGTTCAAGGATCATATCGGACAGCTAAAGGGAAACAACGATATGCTCTGTCTGACACGTCCCGATGTCATCCGAGAAATTCACCGGAAATATCTGGAAGCCGGAGCCGATCTAATAGAAACAAATTCTTTTAATGCCAATGCCGTATCACAATCGGATTACCATTCCGAGCGTTTAGTAAAAGAGCTGAATATTGCCGCAGCACAATTGGCACGTTCTGTAGCTGACGAATATACCAAAAAGACGCCTCAAAAACCGCGCTTCGTATTGGGTTCTATCGGACCTACAAATAAGGCATGTTCAATGAGCCCCGACGTAAATAATCCATCGGCACGTTCTATTACGTTTGACGAATTAGCCGATGTATATAGCGAACAAATATCAGCTCTACTCGAAGGAGGAGTTGATGGACTGCTTATCGAAACAATTTTTGATACGCTAAATGCCAAGGCCGCAATATACGCTGCCAATAGAGCGATGAACAAACAAAATAGGCATGTTCCTCTTATGCTATCTGTTACACTCTCTGACAAAGGTGGTCGCACACTGTCGGGACAAACACTCGGTGCATTCCTAGCTTCGGTGCAAGATATGGGAATATTTTCTGTAGGATTGAACTGTTCTTTTGGAGCTAAAGATATGAAACCCTATCTTGAAGAATTGGCTGCTCATGCACCTTATTACATTAGTGCCTATCCCAATGCAGGACTTCCCAATCAGCTGGGCCAATACGACCAGACACCAGAAATGATGGCTGCTGAAATAAAAGAGTTTATCTCGGAAGGATTGGTCAATATAATAGGAGGTTGCTGTGGAACCACAGATGCTTTTATCGCTCGATATTCCGAATTGGTTAAAGGAGCCACTCCACATATGCCGGTAGCAAAGCCCGAATGCCTGTGGCTTTCCGGACTTGAGCTATTGGAAATAAAGAAAGAAAATAACTTTGTAAACATAGGCGAACGATGCAACGTTGCAGGTTCAAAGAAATTCTTACGCCTCATCAAAGAAAAGAATTACGAAGAAGCCCTATCAATAGCCCGCAAGCAAGTAGAAGACGGTGCACAAATCATAGACGTCAATATGGACGACGGACTATTGGAGACGAAAGATGAGATGGTCAACTTTCTGAATCTAATCGTATCTGAACCAGAGATTTCCAAAGTACCTGTCATGATAGACTCTTCGAAATGGGATGTGATCGAAGCCGGACTGAAGTGCTTGCAAGGCAAATGCATTGTTAATTCCATTTCACTGAAAGAAGGAGAAGAAATGTTTCTCGAACACGCCCGAACCATTCAGGAACTTGGTGCAGCTACAGTTGTCATGGCATTCGACGAACAAGGACAAGCAAGCAGTTATGAAAGGAAAATAGAAGTATGCCAAAGAGCCTATAATTTGCTTCGTGAAAAACTCGACTTCAACCCACAAAATATTATTTTCGATCCGAACGTATTATCTGTAGCAACAGGTATGGAAGAGCACAACAACTATGCAGTAGACTTTATCGAAGCCGCCGAATGGATTCGGAAAAATCTTCCAGGTGCACATGTTAGCGGAGGTGTCAGTAATTTGTCTTTTTCGTTCAGAGGGAACAACTATATCAGAGAAGCTATACATGCCGCATTTCTTTATCACGCCATTCAAAAAGGAATGGATATGGGTATTGTCAATCCGGCTTCGGCTATTCTCTATTCGGATATACCGGCAAATGTATTGACTTGTATTGAAGACGTTGTATTAAATCGACGTCCAGATGCATCGGAACGCCTCATCAGTATGGCAGAAACACTCAAAGACAAAGAGACAGGACATACAGAAGAAAACAGCCAGAAAACATTATGGCGTTCGGGATCAATAGAAGAAAGGCTACAATATGCTTTAGTAAAAGGTATAGGAGATTATCTTGACGAGGACCTGCAAGAAGCATTGAAAAAATACGATAAAGCGGTGGACATTATTGAAGGTCCACTGATGAGAGGTATGAATGAGGTAGGAGAGTTGTTCGGTGAAGGAAAAATGTTTTTGCCACAAGTAGTCAAGACGGCTCGAACCATGAAAAAGGCCGTAGCAATACTGCAACCTATCATCGAACAACAGAAGACAAGTACCAAAACAGCAGGGAAAATGCTACTGGCAACTGTAAAGGGAGATGTGCACGATATAGGTAAGAACATCGTTTCGGTAGTAATGTCGTGCAACGGATTCGAGGTCATTGACTTGGGCATCATGGTGCCGGCCGAAACGATTGTACAGAAAGCTATAGAAGAAAAGGTCGATATGATTGGGCTTAGTGGCTTGATAACACCTTCGCTCGATGAGATGGTTCATGTAGCTATTGAATTACAAAAGGCAGGACTTGACATACCGCTCATAATAGGAGGTGCTACTACATCCAAATTGCATACGGCACTAAAAATTGCTCCCGTCTATAGAGCTTCGGTAGCTTATGTTAGAGATGCTTCTCAAGTAGCCCCGGTAGCTTCGCAACTCATCAATCCGACATTGAAAGATGAATACCGCAAAAAGCTCTATTCAGAATATGAGACACTATGCAACGAACATTCCGGAAAAACAATCCAAACCACTCCATTGGATGAAGCGCGCAAAAATAAATTGAATCTGTTCTAAATAGAAACAGATTCAATTCATTTTCATTGTCATAACTACAGGATTATGATCGCTATGAAAATCAATATGAGGAGAATAATAATCCAATGCTTTCCAATGAGATGATGTCATAATATAATCGATACGAAACAAATGTTTCAAGTATCGGAAAGTGTACATATATCCTCTACCGGCTAAACAAAAACCATCTTTAAGTTCATTACCTAAAATAGTGCGATAGGAATAAGAAGAGGGGAGAGAATTGAAATCACCGCAAAGAATTACCGGATAAGGACTTTCCTTTATTTTGGCATGAATGTATTCGGCCTGCTCTGCACGCATCACAAAAGATTCTTGCATATCATGAAACATAAAGAATAAATGATATAAGGTCCCTGATATAAAATCAAAGTGTTTCACCGACTCTTTTACCTTTGTCATGTTAGAAGATACGTTCGTTGTTTGCAAATGCAAATTGAAAAGGCGTACCATCTTACCATTCATATTAATATCACACCATAAAGCACAGTTTGGAGTATCCTTGAACGTCATTAATAAACTATCTTTGATAGGATATTTGCTGAATACGGCGAGTTGCAAACAATCATGTCCGGCTGGTGATATGGGTACAAAATGATAGGGCCATTTTTTGAATGCCTGATAAATACTATCAATAGGGAAACTCTCTGATCCAAAGCCGAACTCCTGAAAACACAACACATCTACTCCATTTATGCTCATATAGTAGGCAAACTCCTTAGTAGATACCGATGTCCATTCTTTCCCAAAAGAGTCGGCATTGAAAGTTGCGACCTTCAGCACATTCACCAATTGCTGCCCGGATGATGATGAAAGATGGACAATGCGTTCCAAATATTGATAATTGCAGACAATAGCCAATAACGGCACAACAAACCAGACTCTCAATCTCAGTATCCAATATAACATTAACAAAATATTGCCGATCAGCAAAAAGGAGAGAGAAAGGCCAATAAAAGGTATAATGAATGATTTACTTGGAGAAATATATTGTGCAAAAACAGCAGCAAGCGTAACACCTGCCAAACAGAGAGTAAACATAATCATATTGCAATAAAAGAATTTCGAAACCGCCTTTTGACCCATCTAATCCAAGTATTTGCATATCATATCCAACAGAACTTGCTTGGTAACCGGCTTAACCAGAAAATCGATACATCCAGCTTCGGCCGCACGCTCTTTATCTTCGGCAAAAGCATAAGCACTTTGCATTATTATAGGAGTATCCGGAGATAAACCATGGATAATTTTTGCTGCCTCAAGACCATCCATATTAGGCATTTTACAATCCATTAATATCAAATCAGGCTTTTGCTTTTTAAAAATCTCAACCGCTTCAGCTCCATCGTGCGCCCGAATAACATTAAAATCGTTTTTCAAATATATTTCTAATAGCAAATAATTAATATCAACATCATCAGCTACAAGTATCGTTTTCATATCTATCTAATTTTTATTAAATTACCTTGTATCACTTCTATTCTATTTTGGAAGAATAAAAACAAATTTAGAACCGACTCCTTCTGTAGATTGAGCAATAATATTTCCTCCCATTTGTTGAACAAGAGCATAGCAAATAGTCAGTTCTAATTCTGACCCATCATTACCATAATTGTACTTTGTGAAAAGGCTAAATACATCTGTCCCGTCATTCATAAGCCCTTTCCCATTATCTCTGACATAGCATTCGACATAATCTCCTTTATCGACATATCCAAACCACACATTCCCCTCACTTTCAATAAACCTACATGATGTTTTGATCAGTATCATAAATATCTGAATCACATATTTCTCATCCAAACAAATGATAAGATCTTTATTTGGCAATTCAAACGTCACTGTAACCAATGGCGGAATTTTACCATCAATATAGTCATATACCCGATTGCACAAATTGTTGAGGGAAATATCTGCCATAAGCAACTTTACTTCTCCAGACTCAATTCTAGACAACAATAATATATCTTCAATAAACTTAAGCAACCGCTTCGTACTTTGGTCTATAATTTTATAGTATATTTCACGTTGCTTTTGATCATCGCATTCGGCCATAATACCTGAGAATCCGACTATGGCATTAAGAGGAGTACGTATTTCATGACTGATGTTAGCAAGAAATATCGTTTTCAATCTATCCGATTCTTCAGCCTTCTGTTTGGCATCAACCAGCTTACGCTTCATTATTTCAAGTTGAGTAATATTCCATTTGATGCTCAAGATCATAGGTGAAAAATTCGGATCATCTATTTTCAACTTTAATATATCGTAGTATTGGAGTTCACCATCCGCATCAACATTTTGGGCTATTCGATGCAACGGCTGTCCAGTTTCATTTATATTGATATCCTCTTTGCGAATACGCCATGCTTCCTCCTTAGGGAAAATATCAAAATCACTTATCCGTACAGTGGACATTAAATCTTTCTGTAATCGACTTTCATCTTCATTAATGCTGTTACGATAAATAAAACGGAAATTGTCATTCACATCTTTTATCGAAATAGAAGCGGGTATATTATTGAAAAGAGTATACATCAACTGATTATAGCGTTTCATCTCCGACTCGTAGCGTACTTGTGGAGTAATGTCATAGGCAAATGCCCAATAGCTATAAGTTCCGTCATCCTCGGTCATCTTATAAAATTTACCACCATAAATAATCGATTCCGAATCCTTAGCAGTTGGGCGGCTATTGTAAGAAAAGTTGAGTTCTACTTTGTTCTGCATATTTTGAACCCGCTCATCCCAAACATCCTTATTGGGAGCAAAGTCATATCTGGCATTATATATTTTGTATTTCGACACATCTTCATCAATACCTATGCCATGAATTTGTCGAAAAATCTGATTGGCAAATTTCAAAGTTCCGTCGGGAAAGACACCGCATATCGATTCATTAGCATTAAATATAACATGAGTTAACATACTAATATCATTACGACGTTTATGCATTTCGGTCACATCCTGAACAATGCCTTCTATCTTTCTTGAATGCTTGTATTGTTCATCCTTTGCACTATGTATGCATTTCACCGACATATAATATATCTTCTGCATCACGCTAATGCGATATGATATTCTCTGTTTATAAGGATGCTTCAAAATTTTATCAACCCATAGATGCATTTTTTCTCTATCTTCGGGAATAATGAAATGCTGCATATAATAATCTAACGAAATAGGCATTCTTCTCTCTTCAGAATTCTCACCACAAAAGCCGGTATAATCTATCATATTTGTTTCAATATCCAAAGACCATTTACCTATTTTGGCAATATTTTGTATCTCCTGCATCTCCTCGTATGCCTGAGTGAGTTTGAATTTAACATTTTCACGAGTAGTAATATCAGTATAGCGGCAAAGAACATTTCCTTGAAAAGGTATCAACTTACACTCGCCATAGTAGGTTGCATCATTAAGTGGCAAACGAAAACTATTAGTAATCGTCTTATTGTTGGTCAACACATCTTGAAAATCAACAATAAGTTTATGATAAGTATGGTTTGGCAACAACGAAAGAATATTCTTGCCGAGGATGACATCTTCTTGCAGAAACCACAAATCAGTATGCGAACAAATATCCAAACAGACTCCTTCAGCCGAAATCAACATCAATGTTTCGGATGTAATATCCATTATTTGCTTCAAATAGCTTATGTCGTGCAATATTCTTTCCATACCTACGATATATTATGTCGACTGCTTTTTGCCCATATACCGTCTCCTTTATATTTTAATAAGTAAGCAATGCCTTTAAAAACATTGATATTCATAAACAGAAAGTAATATGGAATAAAAAAGACCTTAGCTTTCAATTGACGTTGTTGGAATATATATCCTACAAATCCCATGATATAAAATAGAATTTGCAATACAAAAATACTATTATATAACACAGATGAAAACGAACGTTCGATTATTAAAACCATATTAAGAGGCAATAGCCCAAACAGAAAGAACGGAGTAACAGACCAACGAAGAACCCGATGCGAAATATACTGAAAGGCAAATATCCCATACTTAAAGGGATTTAACAAAGGCCTAAGCCGCCCTATAGATTGTAATCCTCCGGCAGCAATCCGCACCTTACGTTTTTCTTCTTCTTCAATATTAGCCGAGCCGCCTTCTATGGCATAAGCCTTCTTGCAATAAGCTATCTTATAACCGTCCATCACAATACGAAGTGAAAGAACAAAATCGTCGAGCAAAGTATCCCTTTCCACTTCGCGATATAATTCCCGACGTAATGCAAAAAGTTCGCCTGCAGCACCTACCGTAGAATATAGCTGATCATCTAAAGCTTTCAATGCCGACTCATATTTCCAATAGATACCTTCACCTCCTTGTGCCGCACTTTGTTTATCTGAAGAAGCGATACGCTTTTCGCCCGCCACGCATCCAACTTTAGGGTCACCAAAGCATTTTATAATTTCTTTAACAGCTTCTTTATTGAGGGTTGTATTTGCATCGGTAAATATAACCAAAGGCGTATTTACCTGTTGCATTCCGCGATTCATCGCATACATTTTGCCTCTGCGTTCGGGTTCAAAGGATACAATAGTATCTTCCCACTTAGACAGTTTTTCATTAGTAGTGTCATCCGATCCATCTGTCACCCATAAAATATGCAGTTTCTCTTTCGGATAATCGAGCAGACGACAATTCGACATTTTATCGTCTACAACAGCTTCTTCATTGTAAGCTGTAATAAATAAAGTTACATCAGGATATTCAGGTACAACAGGGCAGGCTTTTGGTTTAGCAAACATTTGCTTGAGTTTTACAAGAACATACAACAACAATCCATATCCCAAAAAGGTATATAAGACTATAACCAAGAACATCCAGAATATGATTGAAATAACGCTCATTAAAAACTTTTTTTATTAGCACAAATATAAACAATAATGTTTAATTTGGAAACAAAAATAAACTTTTTATTAAGAATACGTTTTTATAAATAGTTTGCCAATAAAATATATCTTTGTACCGGGATTGCTCCCACAAAAAAAGAGTATTAACTGAAGCAGTATTTTAAAGGATATTGCATTTAATGAAAAGAACAGGAAGCAACAGAATGGAAGAACAAGCACTGTCGGAATTTTGCAGACAGGGGAATAATACAGCAAGAAAAGAGCTGTATGATAGGTATGCAGACCGATTATTTGGCTTGTGCCTACGTTATGTATCCGATCGCGATACGGCTTATGACATTTTTCAGGACGGCTTTCTTAAAATATACCAATCGTTTGATAAATTTGTTTGGCGTGGTGAAGGTTCGTTAAGAGCATGGTTAGAGCGAGTAATGATCAACGAGGCGTTGCAATATTTAAGGCGCAACAAAAACATCAGAGAAAGCGATATTCCTATTGAAGAAATCAGTGATGTTTACGCTATACCAGATGCAGAAAAAGTGGAACGTATTCCTGAAAAAGTACTGATGAAGTTCATAGCAGAATTGCCCGAGGGATACCGTACAGTATTTAATCTTTTTGCCGTTGAAGGGAAATCACATCGACAAATAGCTCAAATACTCGGGATTAATGAAAAATCTTCTGCATCCCAATTTTATAGAGCAAAAGTGACACTGGCTAAACGCATTAATGAATGGATGAAGACAAATGGATGACAATATGAACAAAAAAATAGAACAAGAAGATTGGCTGAAGACGTTGCAGCAAAAGATGCGCAACTATAAAGAGCCGGTTGAAGACACGATTTGGAAGCAAATCGAAGAAAGACTGCCTGTTGTTCATACACGACACACCATCGGCGGCAAAAGATTCAGCTATGCCGTGGCTGCTGCTATCGTAGTTTTAATAGGATTATCGGTTTTCTTTAGCTTGATTTATTCACCAATAACTGAAAAATTTGGATATAACACAACATCAACCAAAACAATAAAACAAGTTAATGATAAGAATGCTCCTATTGATAAAATCATAGCACAAACAATCATAGGCGGTAGAAACACAAACATAAAGAATTCTTCAGCGCATTATAAATTGCGCAACCAAGTGGGTTATTCACAATCAGTCCTACCAGAAAAGACAGATTATCCAAGCCACCAAGAAGTGAATGAAGAGACTAAAACAGAATCACCTCAAAAATCAGTTGATGAAACGACTCATAAGAGTATCGACAAGAATACAAACCACACAGATAAACGTACGGCTAAAGAAACAAAAAAGCGTCGTTTGCCGGAGATGGTAACAGCATCTGCTGAATCCCACAGTTCGCAACCCTGGAGCTTCGGTTTATCTTTAGGAAGTGGAGGGATTCAAAATAATACTAATGGTGATGGTATGACAGCATCTAATGATCCCGAAGGCTTAAGGATGTTAAATTACGAATACGTTTACTACAAAAATACCGATACGAATTACCCCAACTATTCATTCCACCATCATCAACCCATTAGCTTCGGACTCACGATATGCAAATCGCTCGACAAAAGTTTTTCAGTCGAATCGGGACTTGTATTCACCATGCTCATTTCGGATGTAGATGCTTATGACAAAAAACAACAATTATATTATATAGGTATTCCTATAAAAGGCAATTGGAGCTTTTACAGACAAAAACAAGTCCAATTATATCTCACAGCAGGCGCTATGGGTGAAAAATGCTTCTATGCCCGCTTAGGTGGTAAAAAGCTAAAGCTCAACGCCATTCAATTTTCAATAAACGGAGGTGCAGGCGTTGCCTATAACTTAACAAATCACCTTAGCATTTATGGAGAGGCAGGAGTGGCATATTTCTTTGATGACGGAAGTTTCGTACAAAGTATCAGAAAAGAAAGACCATGTAATATGAATCTTCAAGCAGGGCTAAGATTTACATACTAAATTATTAAACTATTAAGGTTTGGACAACATTATATGATGATGATGTCTAAACCTCTTTTTTTGTGCTTAATTCATCTATTGCTTACCAACCAAATTTAAACAATGAAGGCTGAATTCATAAACAAATTCAACCTTCATTGTAAGTATTAAAAACTCTTGCTCAGCATCAGTTGGGCACATAAGTACAAATTATAATACAGAAACTTTCATATTAATGTCTTCTATCGGTCTATCACGTCCATCTGTTTTTACTTTCTCAATAGCATCAATAATTTCCAATCCTTCAATTACTTCGCCATACACCGTATATTCATTATCCAAAAAAGGAGCACCGCCAACAGTCGTATATGCTTCTGTTTGTTCGGGAGTGAATTTAAATGGTTGTTCGGTAGCCACAATTTGCTTTGCTTGTTCTATGAGCTCTTCTTGCAGCGCCATCAAACCCTTCTGATTGCGCGCTAATCGATATTCTTTGATTGTATCTATCTTTTTATTCACCAATTGTTCGAAAACGACATTCTCCCTGCCCATATTGATACTTTGTTCAAGTTTATTAAGCGCCGCGGGTTTATAAACTTTTCCTGTGACAATATAAAATTGGCATCCGCTAGAGTCCTTCTTTGGATTAACCTGATCACTTAGACGAGCAGCAGCGAGAGCACCTCTTTTATGGTAGTGAGCCGATACTATTTCGGCTGGAAGAGTATAACCCGCATCACCCGACCCCAGGCTCTTCCCTGCAGGTGCATTTTTTGAATCAGGATCGCCTCCTTGAATCATAAACTCTTTTATAATGCGATGAAACAAAGTGCCGTCATAAAAACCTTTTCCTGCCAATTCTAATATATTGTCACGGTGGCGAGGTGTATCATCATAAAGTTTGATCTTGATATTTCCTAACGTTGTTTCTATTAATATCTGCGATTCTTTTTCTTTCATATAAATATTCTTTATCTGTTGGTTCATTTACTTTTTGGGAGAAGCATTTGCACGACGTGCCATTTCGAACAATTGAGGATCAATATGGCAATAGCCGGTAGGATTATTAATCAGATAGTCTTGATGAAATTCTTCTGCGAGATAAAAATTTTGTAAATGCATAACCTCTACTACTATAGGTTCGCTATATTGTTCTGCAACTTTTCTCATAGCTGCTTCGATAACAGGCAAATCTTCCTGACAAACATAATAGATTCCTGTTCGGTACTGATTACCGCAATCACCTCCCTGACGCTCCACAGAAGTGGGGTCGATTGCCTTGAAATAGAGCTCCAACAAGAAACTTAAAGGCAGCACTTGCGGATCATAAAAAACACGAACTGTTTCTGCATACCCAGTATCATTATCACATACTTCACGATAAGTGGGATTAGCCGTTCGCCCATTTGCATAACCGACGGCAGTTTTTTCCACACCATTGATTTGTTTCAGGAAATGCTCCATTCCCCAGAAACATCCTCCTGCTAAATAAAGCTCAGCTAAATTATTCATTTCTAATTTGATTTATTGTTTGATATCTACTTAACTGGATAAACAGTAAATAGAAAATCAAGTTCATTATCTATTTCTGCCATTACTCAATCTATAGTATAAAAACAAAAAAATCTGCATTGCAAGTTCAGATTAACAATGCAGATTATATTAGTAATTTATATACGTTCCTTATCAGATCCTACTTTTTGGGAGTCATTTCGCCTTCAATATATAGACGAATAATTTCCGTCTTTCCATTGGTACGAATAGTTACCGACTTATGTATTGCTCCGAGTACTCTCCCTGTTCCGTTGTAGGTTACTTTAATTACAGCCGACTTACCGGGCATTATCGGTTGTTTAGGATATTGAGGAACAGTACAACCGCATGAAGCAATAGCCTGATGGATAATCAACGGTGCATCACCAGTATTAGTGAACACAAAGTCGCAGCTTACAATAGGATGGTCTTCAGAAAACTTCCCAAAATCGAATGTAGTATTCTTAAACTTAATATCTGCCTGCTTGGTTTGTGCTGCAACAAAGCCAATACTCAAAACGACTAAAACAATCGATAAAACTAATTTCTTCATTATATCTTACAATTTAGGATTGATTCTTTATATAATTAAATCGGGACAAAGATAATGCATTTTCCAATGAGTCGTTAAAAAAGACTGCGAAATTGTCTTAAATCAAGTTGTTATTCACCTTATCGATATAATCGAGCAGTTCTTTACGCCCCAAACGTTTCTCGGCAGAGGTAACAAAATAGGGGGGAAGTTCACTCCAACTTTCTTTCAAACGATCAAAATATACTTGCAACTTTATCTTTTGCTGTCCGGCCTTCAACTTATCTGTTTTTGTGAAAACAATAGAAAAAGGTATTTGGTGCTCACCGAGCCACTCCATAAAACTTAAGTCATTAGCCTGTGGTTCAATACGAATATCAATCAGTACAAATACGTTTGCCAACTGCTGGCGTTTCAATAGATAATCTTCAATGATACCCTGAATCTTGACACGTTCCTTGATGCTACGTTTTGCAAAGCCGTAGCCGGGAAGATCTACCAGATACCAATTGTCGTTAATCAAAAAATGATTGATCAATAGAGTTTTCCCTGGAGTAGACGAAGTCATAGCCAACGACTGTCGACCTGTAAGCATATTTATCAGACTAGATTTGCCTACATTGGATCGCCCGATAAAGGCATACTCGTTAAATTTCGTATCAGGACACTTCTCTACCTGAGTATTACTTATAATAAATTTTGCTGATTTGATTTCCATATCCGAGTGTTCTATTATTTATTTTTATTGGAAGAAGAAAAAAGCCACATACCTACAAAGGTAATCATACCATTCAACATTAACAACTCATAACCAAAAGAATAATGCCACACTTTGGAAACAACAATATTGATTGCATAGCATATCAAGGGTGAAATAACGGCTATATATGGTACCAGTCTATCACAAGTGGCTCGATGAGTAAACAATCCGAAAGCAAACATTCCAAGTAACGGACCGTATGTATATGAAGCGATGATATATATAGCGTCTATTACGCTTTTATCATTAATGGCATGTACCAGACAGATACTGCCCACAAGTACTGCCGATAATAAAAGATGCACAATGCGCCTTTTGCGAAATGCCTGCTGCTTGGATTGACTCTCTGTTTGCAACAGATCGACACAAACGATAGTGGTCATAGCCGTCAATGCCGAATCGGAATTGCTGAAAGCTGCTGCAATAATACCAATAGTAAATAATATCAGTACGCCATTACCCAGATAACCCTGTGTGGCAAACAGTGGCAATATGTCATCATTGACGACAGGTAAAGCTATTTGCATTTTAGCCGCAAGTATCAACAACAATACTCCAAGCGACAGAAACAACAGATTTAACGGAATGAAGGCAAATCCGTAGCAATACATATTTTTTTGGGCTTCGCGAAGATTACGGCAACTCAGATTTTTCTGCATCATGTCCTGATCAAGTCCTGTCATCACGATAACGATAAATATACCACTCAAAAATTGCTTCCAGAAGTTTTGAGTAGAAATCCAATCGTCAAATACAAAGATACGACTATGAGGATTGTGGCTGATGGCACCGATAACGTCGCTAAAACTCAAGTCCAACTTACCAACAACCATTACAATAATACAAATCAACGCAGCAACAAGACACAATGTCTGCAAAGTATCAGTCCAAACAATGGTTTTTATACCACTTTTATGAGTATACACCCAGACCAACAAGACCGAACCCGCAGCAATAGCCCAAAAGGGAATGCCCATCGAAGCAAACACATAAGTATGAAGTATAAGGCAAACCAAATAGAGCTTAGCTGCCGTACCAAGCATTCGGGAAAGTAAAAAAAACGACGATCCGGTAAGGTAGGAGCAACGCCCTAACCGCTCACCGAGATAACCATAAATACTCGTTAAATTGAGACGGTAATATATCGGCATCAAGATGTGAGCCACAAAAAGATACCCGAAAAAAAATCCGAATACCATCTGCATATAGGTCATTCCCATGCTTTTCACCATACCGGGAACAGAAACAAAAGTAACACCGGAAATGGATGCCCCAATCATACCGAAAGCAACAATATACCATGGTGAACGTTTCTCGCCACGATAAAAAGCATCATCAGAACCTTTATTCTTCCTCCCCGTCAAAAACGCAGTCAGCATGAGAAGTGAAAAATAAATCACTATAATAAGAATGATTACCATATCTGCTGCAAAGATACGGCAAGCCTGATGCAGAAACAAAAAAAGAGAAGACTTTCTTCCGAAAAGTCTTCTCTTTCATCAATCATTTATGTGTATATCATGAACTAACTGTTCATTATATGCGAGAGGCTTTATGACACTGTAATCAACCGTTGATTCTTTTTAATTTCAGCCTCAGTAATCTTTGGCATATCAATCTTTAATACACCATTCTCTACTTTAGCAGAAATCTTTTCTTTGTCTGCGTCATCGGGCAATACCATGCATTGTTCAAATTGCTGGTAAGAAAATTCTCGACGAAGATAACGGCCTTTCTTATCCTTTTCACTATTGTCGGTTTTCTTTTCTATAGAGATAACCAGATTGTCATCTGAATCTACATTTACCTTAAAGTCTTCTTTTGTCAATCCAGGTGCAGCAAGTTCTACTTCATAAGAATTTTCTGTTTCAAAAACGTTGATTGCAGGAGCTGTAGAATTAGCTTTCTCCATCCAATCCGTGTCAAAAAAATCATTGAAAATACTAGGTAACCAATTTTGAGTTCTTCTTACTGGTGTCAACATAATTTTAATCTCCTATTTTTAAGTTAGACATTCTGTTTATTATTGGTCTCAACTCCTATTCGTCATCGCGACCACTTAATAAATGGCAAATGGCATGCCAACTATAAAATAAGCTATCAAGCTGATAATTAATGACATAATGTCCTATTTATAAGACATTATGGATATTCCGGACTGACAAAATATCAGTTTCCTTAGCCTTGGTTATTCAGTAATTTAAAACGCAAGCGAAGTGTACCTTCATTCCAATCGTAACTTATTATTTTGAAGACACCTACTTCTGATGTATTATCAACATGCTGCCCTATACAGGCACAGACATCATAATCGCCAATCCTCACAATTCGAAGTGTCTCACTTGCGTCATCGGGCAGTTTCGATAAATCGAGCCCTTCAATCCCCAGAGCCTCATCTTTAGTTACAAATTCCTTTTTTACCGGTAGATTCAAAGCAATTATTTCATTTACTTTGTCTTCTATTTGCCTTATTTCAATATCCGTAGGGCAGGATAGAAGCTGGTAATCGCATTTACTTTTCTTTCTTTCGATATGAGCGTTACGTGAGCGTGTACAGCCGAACATTTTCACCATTGTGGCATTCAAAATATGTTCTGCCGTATGCATAGGAGGATATTCCTCTTTGTTATGCTCATTCAAGACAGGTTGTTGTTCCATACAAATAATAAATAATTTCCGTTTGTATTATTCAAATATTAAAAATAGCAATTTTTATTTCTGCTTTTGCACAGGAAGAGTCTTCTTTGAACCCTTTTTAGGCATCAAGTTTATCCCATCCATAATTTCATCATCTTTCTCGACTTCTTTGCTAATAACCCAAAAAGACATAAGATAGTCTTTATCGTATGTTGTAGTGCTAGTGCTTTCCAAATTCCACCCATACTTATTTAAATAGGTCATAGCATCAGAAGCACTTGAAAATTTAATTCTATTCTCATTTTCATCCATTATTTTGAGTAAATCAATCTCCTCTTTTCCCACCAATTCCATAGATAGAATTGTATTAAAACAATTAGATTTCGTCCATATTTCCCTATAGACTTTATGCCTGCTCTGTGCATATAAAGAAGGAGTAGAAGCTAGGGAACAAACACTAAAAAGCAACACAGTAAATAAAATCCGTTTCATCATTTATAAATTTATTATCAAACATTTATTTTATTCCAGTAAATATACTTTTTATTACAGCCTTTATTCTTATCAAGCATTTTATTCTATTATATACTTGGGCTATAATATAGTGCAAAGATAATATATACGGAGAATAACACTTCAAATTCTATGAGATTTTAATTATTATAGATACCTTTGCCGAAAGATGAAATCAAGAAAAAGCATAATATGAAAAAACTATCTATCCTCATCTTTATCGTTTTATACAGTCTCTCTGCAATGGCCCAACAGGGAAAATCTTTTGTTCATGTAGACTTTAAAACGATCAAAGAAGAAGTAAACAGTCATCCAGAAGATATTGCAACGCTTATAGAATCGGTTGCAAAGCTCGACACAACACTCAGTGTAGAGAAAATAGCAATGGCCTATTTCTGCTCTTCGTATTCCCAAAATTATCTAAAAGCAAGTAATATGGAAAGAGCCCTTTACGATTTGCGAAATAAAAAAGATTACGAAAACTTGCTATTAAAATCGAACGAAGTCTTGAGAATGAATCCATTAAACTGCACTGCCTTAAGTACAGCGATGTATGCTTGTATAGCACTCAAAAAGGCTGACAACGAAAAAGATTATTATACAAAAAGGCTATCCAATATTTTATATGCCATTAGCCGTACAGGAGATGGCTCGAAAGAATATCCTTTTTATGTAACGAGTGTGCCCGACGAATACCTATTGATGCAATACTGGTTCAATTTATGGGAATACAAGCAACAATCTTTATTTAAAAACTGCGATAAAATCGATTTAAAAAAGACGAGTGAATTATACTCAAACAAAGAAATCTATTTCGAAATTACCCGAGTACTTGAAATAGAAAATGCAATGTTTAGTAAATAGCCCTTCTCGTTTATTCCCTTTATTTCACACTTTGCAGAGTTGACAACTCCTTTAGGTATACATGATTGAACTTGTCAACTCCCTTAGGTTTACTAGTGTTTAACTGTCAACCAAATTCAGTACACCACAAAGGTCCTTAATCTTCTGAAATGACGTATGCCCCTAAAAATATTTTCGTCCATACGTTTTCGGAAAAACTTAAGGATGTCACCGAAAAAAGGAACATACGACAATTTCGACTCATAATAATATCAGAGTTCGGGATAAGAATCCAGATATATCGTTGTGAACACGGCGGTTTATTTCAATAGAATCATGTTGCAATTTGCACGCTCTACATTCGTACGCCTCTACCACGATATTGTAACGAAAGTCACAATGCTCTAAATGCTTTAAAACCTTCCATGATACCTTCTTAAAAGGGTGAAGTCTATGAAACATACTGATGAAAGTTGGTTCATATCAGAAAGATTTTATGTTTTGTCCTAAGAAGAATGTCGTTCCACATATGTGATTCGATCAACTCACATATATGGAACGATCGACTCACATATGTGAGTTGATCGAATCACATATGTGGAATGACAAAACCTAAATGAGTCAACAGAAAGGTCTTAAATACGATAGCCATGATTCAATAAGATGTGTACAGTGCACCTTCTCTCAGACAAGAGCCTAACTATTTTCATTTCCATACACGGGAGTTTCTACACGGTGCACACACCACAGATACCGAGATAATGACTTAATCGGTTGATATACGAAATGGACAATCCGTATTTCATAACACACTAACAATAAGTAAGATAACACCATTTCGGAGTCCAAAAGACAAGCTACATCAGTATACATAGCTCATAATCAATAAGATAACATGACAGAAACCATAGGAAAAATTAGTTTCTATATTTATTTCAATAAAGCCACTATGGTGGCTTTATTGAAATAAATACGGAGGAGGATATAATATAAGGTAGAGAACATAAATTTACTATCCCTAGATATTTATTATTCATCCTTTACATATTCGAAAGCTCCTGTAGGTTGTATCATTATCCATTTGCCGCAAAAGACTCTATCTTTATTCGTTTTGGCGCCTGTCATGGTCAACGTATATGATATGACGGTTTTCTTCATCTCGTATTTAAAATGATATTTGTTGGTCCCTGGATTCATGGCAACCGAAATACTTCCATTAAGATTTTTTAGAAAGCCCTTCTCAAAATTATCGTATTGTTGCTTTTTGGAGAGGTATTCAATTGTGCCGTTATTAATACTACAAGGGATTGCTACTTCCAAAGGAGTATCTTCATCATTAATCCACGCAAAAGCACCTTTATCGTCACTAGTAAATTTGGCACTTGAGAAACTTAAATTTGAATAATCGAATGGGAACAATGTCACATTAATGGTTCTACCAATATCAGGAGTAATAGTAAATGTTTGTTGCTCATCAAGATCGTCATACCAATAAGAATCAGAAACCCCGTCGCCTTTGTTTATAGAGTATTCAATGGACTTAAACTTATATCGGTTTTGTCCTTCTTGAGTGATTTTAACTTCCTTCGTTTCATTTCCCGATTTTAATACAATCGAAAAGACAAAAGGCTGAGGAGCAAAATTTTCCTTCATACTAAGCTGTATCGTATTAGTACCGGCTTTCTCTAATGTAAATCCTTGATAAGGCAAATCTACGATAAGTGTCTTATCTGGACCAGTCCCATCATATTTCAGCAGAGCATTATGTTCTTCTTTCAAATTGTCACCATAACCTGAAGATATGGTACCTATCATAGGCTTCCCATCAGCATCATTAATACTAACGATACTCCAATATGGAGTATTTAGTTGAATCGCTTTTGCTTCACCTCCAAAAGGGACTACAATATGATCTCCTGTTTCAACAAAAGATCTATCATTATTACTACACGAAGTAAAAGCATAAAAGGATAAAAGGAATAGACAATACGTTAAAAAACAGTTAGTTTTCCTCATAATATATTAGTTTGAAACAATTTTTTGTATCCATAAGATGTGAAAAATATCCACATAATACAAAGGTAATCATATTAATTCTAAATGATATCAAAAGATAGCCACACTTTAAAACTATTTGTACTACTTAAATTAATGTAACAATGAAAAAGCATCTAGTTTACCAATCAAAAATGCAACAACCAGGACACCCCATCTACAAGGTTTTTTATTATAATTATTGACCTTTATAGTTCCGATAAATAAGCCTCTTTTTCTCAGTCATTAATAATGATCAGTCGATCGTAATTAAAACTCATACGAATCAATCAAAATCATGTGAATATATGTCATTTTAATTTTCATTTCAACGTTATTTTTGCCCAACTCATCTTTTTTTGCGAACTTTGTACGCAAAATGAAAACGATGACAGAGCTAAGTAATTATATTGCATTGTTCGATTTGGATGGAGTGGTACTAAATACGGAACCGCAATATACCATCTTTTGGGACAATGAGGGCAAACGTCGATTGGACATTGACAACTTCTGTAGCCGTATTAAGGGGCAAACTCTTACTCAAATTTTTGACGGTTATTTCCCGACAGACGAAAAGATCCGAATAGATATAACAAAGGAACTGGACGATTATGAGCAAAACATGAAGTTCGACTATATTGACGGAGCCGATCATTTTATAAAAGATATCAAAAAACACGGAATGCATATTGCTCTTGTCACCAGTTCTAACAATAACAAAATGGAAAATGTCTATAGGACTCACTCTGAATTCAAAGAACTTTTTGATGTAATCATCACTGCCGATATGTTTGCTCATTCCAAGCCAGACCCAGAATGTTTTCTGAAAGGTATGAAACTACTTCAAAGTGATGCCGCTCACTCTATAGTATTCGAAGATTCTTTTCACGGCCTGGAAGCAGGGAAGAGTTCCGGAGCTTTTGTCATAGGGCTCGCTACAACCAATCCCCGTCACACAATAGAAGGGAAAGCGGATTACATTATCGACAATTTCAACGATATAAATGCCACATGGCTAAAAAATACAATTTTAAACAAATAACAGACAATGGCTGGTTATATTACAGACGATAAACGTAAAGTAACAACTCAACGTTTTAAAGAGATGAAAAAGAACGGAGAAAAAATCTCCATGTTGACTTCATACGATTACACCATAGCAACCATCGTTGATGGTGCCGGAATAGACGGTATACTGATAGGCGACTCTGCTTCTAATGTAATGGCAGGACATTCTACCACACTTCCTATCACTATTGACCAAATGATTTACCATGCTTCGTGTGTGGTCAGAGCTGTCAAACGTGCTCTGGTAGTTTGTGATATGCCATTCGGCTCGTATCAAGTAAACGCTACCGAGGGAATCACAAATGCCATACGCATAATGAAAGAAAGCGGTTGCGACGCACTAAAACTAGAAGGTGGCATCGAAATAATAGAAACTGTAAGAAAGATCGTTGCAGCCGGAATTCCTGTTATGGGACATCTGGGGCTGACCCCTCAATCTATTAATAAATTCGGTACTTATACAGTTCGCGCCAAAGAAGATGCCGAAGCAGAGAAGCTGATAAGCGATGCCCACGCTCTTGAAGAAGCCGGATGTTTTGCCATCACGCTCGAAAAGATTCCAGCTCATTTGGCTACTCGACTATCCGAAGAACTAAACATCCCGACAATAGGCATTGGCGCGGGCAACGGAACAGATGGACAGATACTAGTGATACAAGATATGCTTGGTATGAATAAAGGTTTTACTCCAAGATTTCTACGCCGCTATGCAGATATCCATTCGGTAATGACAGATGCAATAGGGAACTACATAAAAGATGTGAAAAACAAAGATTTCCCGAACGAAAAAGAAGAGTATTAAACCCATTTATAAAAAGAGGCTAAAGAAATCTTTAGCCTCTTTTTTAATGAAGTACCATTTGACTATACAAATTCATGCTTTTTCCATTACTCGTATTATAAACGAGAAATTTGTTTGACGCCTTTTATCGTTCTAAGTTTCTTGAGCAACGCTTCCAATCGAGAAGTATCGCCAATCATGATCGTAATATTCCCTGAAAAAAGTCCATCTTTTGAGTTGATGCCGATAGAACGAAGTGTCACATCCGTTTCTTTGGATATAATTGAAGTAAGATTCGTAACAATACCGATATCATCTTGTCCGACTACATGAAGTGTAATGGGATAAGATGTTCCTTGACCCTTACCGGCCCAACGTGCCTTAACAATACGATATCCAAAACGCTCCATCAGTTGTTGAGCATTGGGGCAATCTTTGCGATGTATCTTAATACCCCCAGAGACAGTAACAAAGCCAAACACATCATCACCGTAAATAGGATGACAGCATTTAGCGAGAGTAAAATCCAGTCCCTTTAAATTCTGATCGATAATAAGCACGTCGCTATTGCCTTCTTCCTCTACAATAGGAGCGATAGAGAAATTTTCCGCACTATGCACTACATCCTCGCGCATTTCGGTATCTCTTTTCTGTTGCTCCAAGTATTTATCAAGCAAATTGTTTATATCAATCACTTCATCGGCAATATCTTGATAGAAAGTAGTAATATTTTTATATCCCAAATGCTTGATGAGTCGCATCAAACTTCCTTCATCATAATCTATCTTACGATTTTTGAACTTACGTTCAAGAGCCTCTTTTGCTATGGAATGTTGGCGAGAAACAATTTCTTTCAACGCCTGACGAATCTTGGTACGAGCCTTGGAAGTGACCACGATATTGACCCAATCTTGCTTTGGCGACTGAGTAGTGGAAGTCATAATTTCTACCTGATCGCCACTATGCAGCACTTGACGAATAGGAGCGACCTTACCATTTACTTTGGCCCCGATGCAAGTACAGCCTAATTTACTGTGAATATGAAAAGCATAATCGAGTACCGTAGCTCCTTTGGGTAATTTAAATAAATCTCCCTTGGGAGTAAATACAAAGACCTCATCTTCGTATAAATCCATCTTAAACTGATCCATTACTTTCATTGAATCAGTATCCGGATTTTCGAGTGCCTCGCGCACAGAAGAGAGCCAGTCGTCCAAACCGGTTTCTCCTTTAATACCTTTATAGCGCCAATGAGCTGCTAATCCTCGCTCCGCAACTTCATCCATTCGACGAGTACGGATTTGCACTTCAACCCACTTGCCATCAGGGCCCATCACTGTAATATGAAGGGATTCATATCCATTGCTTTTAGGAATAGAGAGCCAGTCGCGCAATCTCTTTGGATTTGGAGGATACATATCGGTGATGATAGAATAGACCTGCCAACAATACTGTTTTTCTTTTTCTAATGGCGAGTCCACAATAATTCGAATAGCAAATAAATCATAGATGTTTTCGAAAGTTGTTTTTTGCACCACCATCTTATGATGAATAGAATGAATCGATTTAGTACGTCCTTTAATGTCGAACTTCAATCCAGCAGCTTGTAATTTCTTCTTAATAGGTTCAATAAAATGATCGATATACAAGTCGCGGGCAGACTTTGTTGCGTTCAGCTTATCTTTTATAAAATAGAAGATCTCTCGATTCGTATATTTCAACGACAAGTCTTCTAATTCCGATTTCAACTGATAAAGGCCTAATTTGTGAGCCAACGGAGCATAAAGATAGGTTGCCTCGTTAGCTACCTTTATACGATCCTTTTCATTTTCGGTATCACGAATCTGCCGCATGATATTTACTCTCTCGGCTATCATAATTAAAATAACCCTCATATCTTCGGCAAAAGAGATAAGTAAGCTATGAAAATTCTCCGATTCCACCGTTGGAGTCTTGGAATAGAGTTGATTAGTCTTTATGAGTCCATTAACAATAGTTCCTACATCTTCACCGAAAATATCTTTTACTTCTTCCATCGACAAAATGCCACATTCTACAACATTTTGCAACATGATACTGATAAGAGTAGAACCTTTCATGCCGATTTCATCGGAAACAATGAGAGCAGTCTGCATATTGCAGAGCACCGGATTTTTACCAAATACATCACGAGTCAAACACTCTTTTTGGGTTGCCGCGATTAAGTACTTTTTTACTTTATCGATTTCTCCTTTACTCACACTGTCACCAGCCGATACAATCAGCTTACGATAGAGTGAAAATAGTTCGGTCTTCTCTTCAGAGGTGAAAAATAGATTTGTCTCCATGAGCATAATCCTAAAAACAGTCTCAAAAGTAGTATTTTTTTGGGATAATGCTATCAAATGAACAGAACATTTTGTATTTTTGAGCATTAATAATAAAAACTTAGGTTTGATGATGACTAATCAAGACAAAGAACAATTGAATGCAAAAGGAATATCTGAACAACAAATTATCGGACAATTATCATCTTTCGAACAAGGATTTCCTTATCTAAAACTGTTCGCAGCTGCATCGACGGACAACGGCATTATAAGGACAAATAAAGAGGAAGAGACACTTTATCTTTCAGCATGGAATAGCTATACTCAAAATTCGGGACACAATATACTTAAATTTGTTCCGGCTTCGGGAGCAGCCAGCCGCATGTTTAAAGATCTATATGCATTTGTTGATGCCGATTATAACGAACCTCGCACAAATTTTGAGAACATATTCTTTCACCATATCAATGCCTTTGCCTTTTATAAAGAGCTAAATAGTATTTGCCAACATCTATACAATACAGATATTACATCGCTTATAGATAGCGGTAAATACAAGGAAATAGTCATGGCACTACTGAATAAAGAAGGCTTAAACTACGGCGCCCTACCCAAAGGTATGCTATTGTTTCACCGCTATGGTGAAAAAGCGCGCACCCCCGTCGAAGAACATTTAGTGGAAGGGGCATTGTACGCTCAAAACGCAAAAAATGAAGTAAATATCCATTTCACCGTATCACACGATCATCGTCAACTCTTTGAAAATCTGATAGCAAAGAAAAAAGCTGAGTATGAAAATGAATTTGGGGTTACATATCACATTAGTTTTTCGGAACAAAAAGCTTCGACAGACACCATTGCTGTAGACATGGATAATAAACCGTTCAGGACTGACGATGGTAGATTACTGTTTCGGCCCGGAGGGCATGGAGCGTTGATCGAAAACTTAAATGATCTTGATACAGACGTGATCTTTATCAAAAATATAGATAACGTAGTACCGGACCGTTTAAAAGATTCCACCGTAAAATACAAAAAACTTATTGCAGGTATATTAGTGTCACTCCAGAAAAAGATCTTCGAATACCTGAATTTGATAGACAGCGGAAAATATACTCACGATGAAATCGTTGAAATTATTCAATTTGTGCAACGTCAACTTTGTTGTCGTAATGCTGAAACGAAGAACATGGAAGATGCCGACCTTGTTCTTTATCTGAAGAAAAAACTGAATCGTCCTCTTCGGGTATGTGGGATGGTAAGAAACATAGGCGAACCCGGTGGTGGTCCGTTTTTAGCCTATAACAATGACGGCTCATATTCGATGCAGATACTAGAAAGTTCGCAAATCAACAAAAAAGACAAGAGCGCAGAAGAAATGTTTGCGCAAGGAACTCATTTTAATCCCGTAGATTTAGTTTGTGCCATTAGAGACTATAAAGGAGAGAAATTCGATCTGACTAAATTTATCGATAAGTCTACCGGATTTATCTCACAAAAGTCCAAGAGCGGGCGTGATTTAAAAGCACTCGAATTACCCGGACTTTGGAATGGAGCTATGAGCGATTGGAATACCATATTTGTAGAAGTACCGCTTGAGACCTTCAATCCCGTGAAAAATGTAAATGATTTACTGAGGGAGCAACATCAATAATAAATATACATCAGCATGATACAGCAATAATATTATTACTGCATCATCTTTCAATTTGCAATCAAAATTCCAGAATATGATAATAACCTCGCTACTGGATACAGACTTATACAAGTTTACAACATCTTATGCCTATATTAAACTTTTTCCTTATGCTATCGGAACATTTAGTTTCATAGATAGGGATGAAACCATATACAACGAAAATTTTGTCGAAAGGCTTTATAAAGAACTTGACGCCATGTCAACGATACAGCTTACCGATGAAGAAATAGATTATATGGCATCTCATAACCGTTTTCTACCTCGGATGTATTTGGAATGGCTCTCATCTTTTCATTACGACCCCAAAAAGGTAAAAATATGGCTAAGCGAACAACATCATTTGCACATCGAAGTAACTGATGCCTTATACAAAGCTACATTATACGAAGTTCCTATTCTCGCAATTGTTGCCGAACTTCGCAATTCGTTAAGCGGATATGAAGTGGATGAAAAGTTAGTGCTGGAAAGGCTTAAAAAGAAAGTGAAGCTCTCCAACGAGAATCAACTGATATTCTCTGAGTTCGGAACAAGGCGTCGCTTCTCTCTTAAAGTACAAGACGAAGTGATAGCTTACCTGAAAGAGCATGCCAAGTATTGTACCGGTTCATCGAACTGTCTCTTGGGTATGAAATATGATATGAAAATGATGGGGACCCATCCGCATGAATGGTTTATGTTTCATGGAGCCCAATTCGGATACAAACACGCAAACTATCTAGCTTTAGAGAATTGGGTTAATGTGTACGATGGAGACCTGGGTATTGCTCTTGCCGATACATACACGTTCGATATTTTTCTCAATAACTTGAGTCGTAAACAAGCCAAACTATTCGATGGTGTACGTTGTGACTCTGGTAATGAATACGAATTTGTAGATATGCTCACTGCCCGTTACAAAGAATTTGGTATTGACCCTACCACAAAAACAATCGTTTTCAGCAATGCTCTTGATTTTGACAAAGTACTTGAAATAAAGAATTATTGTGAAGGAAAAATCAGATGTAGCTTTGGTATTGGTACTAACCTAACAAACGATACAGGCTATAAGCCCGAAAATATTGTAATGAAACTTACAGCTTGCAAGATGAATTCAAATCAGGAATGGCGTAACTGTGTGAAATTATCCGATGATTTAGGAAAACATACCGGCAATATTGATGAAGTAAAAGAATGTATGAGCCAATTGGGGATCGAATAATTATATCGATTAAATCGAGATAATTAAATGTTTTACCTACAAGATGTTATCTTTTGGCTTTCTTCTGAAAATTTTTATAATAAGTTAGTACGTCTCGGACAAAACTATATGTATCGCTGCCTCGAAAATAACCATTCTTACAAACTGGATCGTTATAGTATTTTTCATTGCTTTTCAGCAAGATGTATTTCTCGACATTAGCAGTCCAAACATGTTTATTTTTTCCATACTTAGCAGCTAATGCCATCGCATCGCTAATATGTCCATAGCCCGCATTATATGCAGCCAAAACAAATTGAAGCTTTATATGCTCATTTTTAATATCGCTAAACTGCTTTTCTGTCAGATCAATGTATTTTACAGCAGCTTTTATGCTCTCCTCCGGATTACGTTCTTTACCGCGTGGCACACCAAGCCTTCGAGCTGTTAGAGGCATCAATTGCATTAAGCCACGAGCCCCTGCCCACGATACGACATTAGGCTCGAAATTAGACTCCTTATACGCCAAAGCCGCCAATAAACGCCAATCCCAATTAATCTGCTTGGCATAGCGTTTAAAAAGATGATCATAAACAGAAAGCTTATTTTTGCTAAAAGCATAGCGGCGATTATAAGTCTGTTGTTTGCTGATATCGAAATACCGTTTCATACTCAGCTTATATTCAGCCGTCGACATATTCTCTTTATACCATTTGGTCGCAGCTTGCGCCAATAGGGGAGAGCTCTTTCTGACAACCCATGACGAACGTTGATCGAAACTTACTGCCAATGACAAATTCAAATTCTCATAATAAGTCTTATTTAAAAGTGCTTCTTCGTCATCGGCAACAGTGTAATTGATTCGACCCATAGACACCTGATAAATCAAATCTTCAGTAGTGACGCTATCTGCTTTTACTTCATGTATATGAATACCACCTCCCAATTCCTTGTTCAAGTTCTCAAGCCGCTGCATATAACGACCCGGCTTTACATAAATATCTTTGCCTACTAACTGCGTCACATTGGTAACAAGAGAAATATGAGCACCTTTGCGTTGCACCAACACTTGATGAGTCACCACTTGTTCACCACAATAGAGCAAATTGTTTTTATTTTCCTTCGTATATGGCACGTTGAAAGCAACAATATCCCCTTCACCGCGATGAAGTTTATCAAGCATTTCTTTCATGTTGCGTGCGGTTTTTATCTTCAATTTCAATCCTAAACTAGTTGCAAACTGATTGGCAAGTTCGTATTGAAATCCCATTTCCTCTCCACGGTAAATAAAATAAGAAGTAGAACGGTTCATCGTAAGCACAACAAGTTCCCGATTTTTCTTTATCTGAGGCAAGTCAATATTGCCAGCAACAGATTTTTTCCTGCTCCCGCAACCTGCAACTAACAGAAAAAATATAAATAGTAAAAGCCAAGAACTTTTTCTCATAGGCAACTTTATTTATCAAGATGCTTAGAAATAAACATACTCATCATATCAATTGCCGGCATATTATCACCACCTTCGGGGATAATGACATCGGCATAACGCTTACAGGGTTCAATGAATTCTCTATGCATTGGTTTCAATACACGAAGATAGCGTTCAATAACAGCTTCTGGAGTTCTACCACGTTCTAATACATCACGACGAATCACTCTAATAAGGCGCTCATCGGCATCGGCATCGACATATATTTTGATGTTCATTAAATCACGCAATTTCTTATCCCACAAAGCCATGATACCTTCTACGATAAGTACTTCACAAGGTTCTACATGAATAGTTTCGGAAAGCCTTGTACTAGTAATAAAGTCATATACAGGTTGCTCAATACTTTTCCCTTTCAACAATTGTAACACCTGCCGATAAAGTAAATCCCAATCAAATGCGTCTGGGTGATCAAAGTTTATGCTTTGTCGTTCTTCGGGAGGGACATTACTACTATCTTTATAGTAAGAATCTTGTGATAAAAGTATCACATTGTCTTTTTGAAGATTACTAATAATTTTCTTGGCTACGGTCGTTTTTCCAGAACCGGTGCCACCTGCAATACCAATGATTAACATAAATATATGTACCTATTTGTCGATAAATTACTAATTTTGCAAAAGCTCTAATACTTTTAGAACAAACAAATATACAAATAATATTTTAATAATAAAGTTATGGTACGGCACATTGTATTATTTAAATTGCGGGATGATGTTCCCGAAGAAGAGAAACTGCGGGTAATGAAAGCTTTCAAAGTTGCTATTGAGGCCTTGCCTCCCAAAATAGCTTGCATACGCGAAATAGAAGTGGGGCTCAACATGGATCCCAACGAAAAATGGCATATTGCCTTAAATAGTGTTTTTGACAATATGGATGACGTCAACTTCTATTCAGTACATCCCGATCATGTCGCTGCCGGCAAACTGTTGGCCGATACCAAGGAATCGAGAGCTTGCGTGAATTACGAATTCTAAAGAAGCGGTAAATCGCAAATATTGCATCATTATATATACGAAAAGACCCGTTTCGATTGAAGCGGGTCTTTTTTATATATCGTTAATTGATCTCTATTTCAAAACGCCAAGTTCTTTCCCAACTTTAACAAAAGCTGCAATGCACTTATCCAACTGTCCTTTGTTGTGACCTGCAGATATTTGTACGCGAATACGAGCTTGGTCTTTAGGAACTACAGGATAATAGAAACCTGTGACATAAATTCCTTCATCAAGCATTTTCGAGGCATAAACCTGAGAAAGTTTCGCATCATACAACATAACGGCACAAATAGCACTCTGAGTAGGTTTGATATCGAAACCTGCGGCAATCATTTTATCTCTGAAATAGCCAACATTCTTTACCAAACTATCATGAATATCATTGCTTTCTTTCAGCATCTTGAACACTTCAAGACTTGCACCAATAATGCAAGGAGCCAAAGAATTAGAGAATAAATACGGACGACTACGTTGACGAAGCAAATCGATTATTTCTTTACGACCGGTAGTAAATCCACCCAAAGCACCACCAAATGATTTTCCCAATGTTCCGGTATAAATATCTACTCTTCCATACGTCTTGCAGAGTTCACTTACACCATGACCGGTAGCACCTACTACGCCGGCAGAATGAGATTCATCAACCATCACCAAAGCATCGTATTTTTCAGCCAAATCGCAAATTTTATCCATAGGGGCTACATTGCCATCCATAGAAAAGACACCATCTGTGCAAATAATACGAAAACGTTGCGCTTGAGCTTCTTTCAAACAACGTTCCAAATCAGCCATATCGGCATTATTATAGCGATACCTTTTCGCTTTACAAAGACGTACGCCATCAATAATAGATGCATGATTCAATGCATCAGATATAATAGCATCTTCTTCGGTAAACAAAGGTTCAAACACACCACCATTGGCATCAAAACACGCAGCATATAATATTGTATCTTCTGTCTTGAAATAATCGGATATAGCAGCCTCAAGTTCTTTATGAACATCTTGCGTTCCACAAATAAAACGCACAGACGACATTCCAAAACCGCGACGATCCATCATTTTCTTTGCACCTTCTATCAATCGAGGATGGTTAGACAATCCAAGATAATTGTTGGCACAAAAGTTCAGGACTTCTTTACCTTTAACTTTAATAGCAGCTTGTTGCGGACTTTCAATGATACGTTCGTCTTTATACAACCCTGCTTCTTTTATCTCAACGAGTGTTTTGCTGAGGTGTTCTTTCATTTTTCCGTACATATCTTTAGGTTTTTAATATTATATAAGTACAAAGGAAGTAATTTTCTTTTAATTATCGCTATCTTTTTGCTATTATATTCAAAAAAAAGTAGTTACTTTGCGGACTCAAAAGATATAAAAACCTTATTAATTCGTAAAATGAAAAATATTTTGGTAATTGGGGCTACCGGACAGATTGGTTCGGAGTTAACTATGGAGTTACGTGAGCGTTATGGAAACGAACATGTTGTTGCTGGGTACATTGTAGGGGCAGAGCCTAAAGGTGAATTAAAAGAATCGGGACCATCGGCGATAGCAGATGTTACTAACGTCGAGATGATTGCGTCTGTTGTTAAACAATATCGCATCGATACCATTTACAATTTGGCAGCGCTTCTTTCTGTTGTTGCCGAATCGAAGCCAAGACTTGCTTGGAAAATAGGTATTGATGGACTTTGGAATATACTCGAAGTCGCTCGTGAAAATCATTGTGCAGTGTTTACTCCCAGCTCTATCGGTTCATTCGGTGAAAATACGCCACACAACTTAACACCTCAAGATACTATTCAACGTCCTCGTACGATGTACGGCGTAACAAAAGTAACGACCGAATTATTAAGCGATTATTATCATAACAAATATGGTGTAGATACAAGAGCGGTTCGTTTTCCCGGCATCATTTCTAACGTGACTCCTCCGGGAGGTGGAACTACAGACTATGCAGTAGATATTTTTTATTATGCAGTAAGAGGAGAGAAGTTTGTATGCCCTATCAAAGCTGGTACACTAATGGATATGATGTATATGCCTGATGCCTTAAACGCAGCAATCATGTTGATGGAAGCCGATCCCACCAAACTGATCCATCGCAATGCATTCAATATCGCATCCATGAGCTTTGCACCCGAAACCATTTATGAAGCTATACGCAAATATGAGCCCACTTTTGAAATGACATACGATGTCGATCCATTAAAACAACGTATCGCCAATAGTTGGCCCGATAAGATGGACGACTCGTGTGCCCGTGCCGAATGGGGTTGGAAGCCGACGTACGATTTGGATAGCATGACAAAAGATATGCTCGAAAAGCTTAGAATAAAACTGAATAAATAAGAATAAATTGGCGGATATATTCACATATATCCGCCTTCCTCTCTCTCTTAGTGTGGTAATTCTCAATATTCTACTTGAGTACGTTTCAAGAATGCCACAGTTTTATTTATTTCTTTATACATTACGATATCGTCCTTTATAAAGGGAACTTCCTTACGATACTTTGCCAAAAACTTCTCTAATATAGGTGAGGTTTTCTCGGGACGACGGAATTCAATGGCCTGCGCGGCATTCATTAGTTCTATCGAAAGAATAAATTCCAGATTGTCCATCACTTTATATAGCTTGGTAGCAGCATTGGCTCCCATACTTACATGGTCTTCTTGTCCGTTAGACGAGACAATAGAGTCACTGGCTGCCGAATAACAATACATCTTGTTTTGACTGACCATCGAAGCTGCTGCATATTGCGGAATCATAAATCCAGAGTTCAATCCTGGATTGGCTACTAAAAACTCGGGAAGCCCACGAAGTCCCATAATAAGTTGGGCTACACGACGTTCTGAAATATTACCGAGTTCTGATAGGGCAATAGCTAAATAATCATAAACCAAGGCCAAAGGTTCACCATGAAAGTTCCCACCGGATATAATAATATCCTCTTCCGGGAAAATAGTGGGGTTGTCGGTCACTGAATTGATTTCTGTAAGCAATACTGACGAAACATATCGAATGGCATCTTTTATAGCTCCATGAACCTGAGGAATGCAACGGAATGAATAAGGATCCTGAACGTGTGTCTTTGGATGGGCAATCATTTCACTGTTTTTCAATAAAGCACGAAAAGCGTCGCCTGTCTCTATTTGTCCCTTATGAGGACGAATCTGTTGAATACAATCCATGAAAGGTTCGATACGTCCGTCAAAAGCTTCTAATGATATAGCAGCAATCAGATCGGCTTTCTTAGACAGATGCATAGCCCTCAATACACCAAACACACCGTTGGCACTCATAAATTGTGTTCCATTAAGCAGTGCCAGTCCTTCTTTGCTCATCAATTTAACGGGTTCCCAGCCAAATTCGTCGAGAACACTGATAGCTTCGCGTTTTTTCCCCTTATAATAAACATCTCCGACACCTATCAACGGTAAAAAAAGATTCGCCAGAGGAGCAAGATCTCCCGACGCACCAAGAGAGCCTCGATCATAAACAATGGGCAATATGTCATTATTGAAGAAATCGAGGATGCGCTGCACAGTGATAATCTGTACGCCACTATGTCCCAAAGATAAAGCATGTGCTTTCAGGAGCATCATTAATTTTATAACGAGCGGACTTATTTCTGTTCCCACGCTGCAAGCATGGCTTTTAATCAGGTTTTCTTGTAGCGTCCCCAATTCATCCAAAGATATGTTTTTACCACACAAAGAACCAAATCCGGTAGTAATACCATATAAAGGATCTTTCGATTCGGCAATTCGCTTATCAAGGTAATCCCTACAATTTTGTATCCGTTTCTTAGCTTCTGCAGAAAGCTCCAAACGCATATTGTCGTTAATAATCTTCTCTACTATTTCGAGAGTAAGGGCATCAGAGCCCACCATATATACATTGCTCATACCCGTAACGTTTTATTAATTTCATCTAAAAGCTCTTTCTCTTTACTACAAACCTTTTGCTCCAAATCATCTGCTTCGTTTTGCAGCTTATCAACAACTTTTTTGTCTTTCAGAGAACCTAAATTAATACGAACATTCATCAGAGCACCCAATGCTGCCGAACGAGCAGACATCATGGCTACACAAGCATCGGTTACAGCATTATTGTTTCCTCTACGGGCAACTTGAGCTATATAGTCCATCAAATGATAAGCATTCCGAGCTACCTGCATAGGTACCATTGCAGCATGTTTTGTAGCTTCCTGAATGGCAGTACTGCGAATACTTTTTTCTTCCGGTGTTGCCTTGGGCATTTTGAAACAATCGAATACTTTATCATAAGCCTCCGAGTCACGATCAATATCGGCAACGAATTCGGATTGATACTTTAGCATGAAAGAAGAGATTTCGTTCATCAACTCTGTTTGTTCTTCGTATCCTTTCTTGCCTATAGTGAGTCCTGCTACCATCGCAGCGAGCGACGATGCAATAGCACCGTTTAATGCAGCTATACTACCTCCACCGGGAACAGGATCTTTACCTGCTACTTTATCTAAAAATGATTTGATACTTAAATCTACTAACATAAACTTTTGTTTTACGGGTCATTAAATAAACTCTATTTTACTCCTTAATGTCTTCGAATAAATCTATTCGAAAGAAGAAAGAAGAAATGCTTTGCATTTCGACTTCCAAAACAAATTGACGCCTAAAGGTTTATGCGTATCGGGTACGAACCACTCTTTGAATAAAGTAAATATAATCCATCAGCTTATTTCTATTTATTACGAAAATAGTAACATCATCTCTTTTCAAAAGTATTTTACCAACTTATCTGCTGTTATATACAGAAATTGTTTCTGTCAGTTCTCAATTTCGTAGATTCTACCATTCTTTACAACGGTTCCCACGCAATTCATCCCTATATAATAAGGTAGATAACGATAGTCCGAAGAATCCAGAATAACAAAATCGGCTTGTTTGCCAACTTCGACACTTCCTATTTTATCTGCACTATTGATCGCCGCCGCACCATTTAGCGTCAGTGCGGTAATAGCTTCTTCGATAGAAAGTTTCATATAAATGCAGGCCAAATCAATCGTTAATGGGATAGATCCCGAAAAGCAACTGCCCGGATTTAAATCTGTAGCCAAGGCTACGGCACATCCCGCATCAATCATTTCTCTGCCACGAGCATATTGTTCTTTTAAAGCAAAAGCCGTAAGAGGAAGTAGGGTAGCAATCACATTCTTATCTGCCATTGCTTTAATACCTGCGTCAGAAGCGTGAAGAAGATGATCGGCAGACACAGCCCCCAATTCGGCAGCCAATTCCGCGCCACCCAAAGAAACTATTTCATCGGCATGAATCTTCAATGCGAATCCAACTTCCTTAGCTGCTGTAAGTAGCTTTCTCGATTGTTCTACAGAGAATACTCCTTCTTCACAAAATACATCACAAAACTGAGCCAACTTCTTCCTTTTGATAATAGGAAGCATCTCTTCAATCAAGAAATCAATATATTCGTCCGACTTGCCTTTATATTCTTCAGGTATGGCATGGGCCCCCAAGAAAGTTGCCGATATATCCACTCTTTTGTCAAGCTTCTCATTCAACTTCTTCATAACTTCCAATTGCTTCAACTCCGTATCGCAATCCAAGCCATAGCCACTTTTCCCTTCCACCGTGGTAATACCCATTCGGCTCATTCTGCGAAGAAGTTTATTAGCCCGGTCGTACATGGTATCGAAGTCCATTGCTCGAGTAGCCTTCACCGTATTGACAATGCCACCTCCCTTATTCATGATAGACATATAGCTTTCGCCTGCAAGTCGCCACGAAAATTCTTTAGCTCGTTCGCCACCAAAGACAAAATGAGTATGAGAATCTACAAACCCCGGAAGTAGGCAACGCCCTTTTGCATCATAGTGACGAACATCTTTCATCTGATCATTTCCCAGATGTTTTTTCTCTTCTCCCACATATACGATAATGCCATCTTTCACTTCTATCGTACCTCTTTCGATAAGAAGCAATTTCGACATCTCTTTTCCCTTGCGGGCAGAGTGGCCGATAGGAGTGACAATTCGAGCATTGGTTATTATGAGATTGTTCATCTTACAATACAATTAATGAATAATATTGAAATCATTATTTGAAATAGCACAAAGCTATTCCATCATTCGAGCTTCGAGCACTTGTTTCATAGAGAAATTTTCAAGTCCCAAATAGTAAGAAGCGGTGTCAATCAATGCTTCCATCGGAACAAGCCCCACTATTTCACTGCCTACAATACTGACACCATAACGGCGAGCTTCAATTCGAACAAGTTCAAACGCTCTATACAAAGCCGTTTTAGTATAATCGGTCATATTAATCGATACCTGTGTGATGCCACGATCTTTCAATTCTACACCCATTGCCTTGCAGTATCGGAGTCCACCTCCGATGAAACGGATCTTTTTTGCTATTCCGTGGGCAATATCCAAACTTGGCGTATTCAAATTAATATTATATGCCACAAGCGGCATGCGGGCACCGATAGCTACCGTACCGGCTGTCGGATGACGTTCTGCCGGACCGAAGTCGGGCTTCCATTCGGGTTGTTTTATTTTCTCTGCCATTCCCTCAAATTCACCTTTCCTTATTGCCGCCAAATTTTCCCTATGTGGGGCCGAAGCAGATTTTTCGTACAGAAAGACGGGCAGTTGGTATCTTCGGGCAACTTCTTCGCCAACTTCTTTAGACAATGCAATAGCCTCATCCATCGAAGTATTCTTTATCGGAATAAAAGGTACTACATCAACGGCTCCCATTCTAGGATGTTGCCCTTCATGATGATTTAAATCGATAATTTTTACCGCAACACCTATTGCTTCCAATACGGCATTGCGCAAAGCCTCGGGCTCGCCCACAACGGTAACGACCAAACGATTATGATTAGCGTCGTTGCTATAATCCAACAGTTTAACGCCTTCTTTTGCACGGAAAGGAGCAACTATCTGATCTATTTTCTGTAAATCGCGCCCTTCACTGAAATTAGGGACACATTCAACTATTTTATTCCAGTTCATAATAGTAGAACAAGTTATTAAATATTATTTACCAACCATTTTATTCAACATCTCATCATCTGCAACATAAGGCATCGTTATATGATATACATCGCCATGAGTCTCATTAAAATCGGCACTAGTATCCATTGCATGTTCATTTCTGGCCCACGAACGACGGGCTACGCCACCCATCACATCCCAAAGCATAGCCGACCGCAGTGTATCATCTACACGCTGACTGCCGTCGCACACCATACCGAAGCCGCCATTGATTGCTTTTCCAATACCTACGCCGCCGCCATTGTGAAGTGCAACCAAACTCATGCCGCGAGCACAATTGCCGGCAAAACATTGTACTGCCATATCGGCCATTACATTACTGCCATCTTTTATGTTGGATGTTTCTCTGAAAGGAGAGTCGGTGCCGCTCACATCATGATGATCTCGCCCCAACATAATAGGACCGACTTCGCCCTTGCGCACCATTTCGTTGAAACGCAACGCTATTCGCATTCTACCCTCAGCATCTTGATATAAGATACGAGCTTGAGTACCTACCACCAGCTTGTTTTTTTCGGCATCCCGCAGCCAATTATAATTATCCAAATCTTGTCCGCGACGGTTCACATCAATACATTCCATCGCAGCATGATCCGTTTTTATCAAATCTTCATGTTTACCACTCAGACAAACCCAGCGGAACGGACCGTATCCATAATCAAACAATTCCGGTCCCATAATATCTTCCACGTAGCTAGGCCATATAAACCCATCTTTCTCATCTTCTCCATTGCGCGAAATCTCTGTCACTCCGGCATCATAAATAGCTTTCATGAAAGAATTACCATAATCGAAGAAATAGGTTCCTTTCGCCACCAATTGCTTTATCACGTCAAAATGACGGCGCAAAGACTTATCTACCAGTTTACAGAAATGCTCCGGATCTTGATGAAGCATCGCAGTGCGTTCATCAAAAGTCAGATCTACCGGACAATAACCACCTTCGTACACAGCATGACACGAAGTCTGGTCGGAGAGGAGTTCGATACGGATGTTTTCTTTCACAGCATATTCCAACAAGTCCACCACATTACCATGATAAGCTACCGAGCAAGGTTCGCCACGTTTCATCGCTTCGTGTGCCAAACGGAAAGCCTCAGCCATGTCGGCTGTTATGTGTTTCACCCATCCTTGTTTGTGGCGAGTCTCTATACGCGATAAGTCTACTTCGGCAATGATACAGGCCGCGCCTGCTATTTCGGCAGCCTTAGGTTGAGCGCCGCTCATACCGCCTAGACCGGAAGATACAAACAAATGCCCGCGCAGATCACCACTTTGAGGAATGCCCAATTTCAGTCTACCGGCATTTAATAAGGTATTGAAAGTCCCATGCACAATTCCTTGCGGACCAATATACATCCATCCGCCCGCCGTCATCTGCCCATAATTTGCCACCCCCATCTGCATCGCCGTATGCCAATCTTTCTGATTGTCGAACATACCGACCATTAATGCATTAGTGATAATAACTCTCGGAGCTTCGGGACGCGACTTAAAGAGTCCCAACGGATGACCGGACTCCACAACCAACGTTTGGTCTTGAGTCAGTTCCTGCAAGTATTTCTTTATAAGGCGATACTGCATCCAGTTTTGACACACTTGTCCCGTCTCGCCATAAGTGACGAGCTCGTAAGGATAGAGGGCTATATCAAAACATAGATTATTGTCAATCATCACCTGAAAAGCCTTTCCTTCGATACATTTGCCGGGATATTCGTCTATCGATTTCGCTTTCAAATCGCCTTGCGGACGAAAGCGATAACCATATATTCTTCCTCGAGTACGAAGTTCTTCCAAAAATTCGGGAGCTATTTTCTCATGCAATTCAGTAGGAATGTAGCGCAAAGCGTTCTTCAAAGCAGTAACGGTCTGTGTCGAATTGAGTGTATAACCACGATCGGGAGCGCGACGAATGCCCTCTACGAAAGAAGGATATTCGGGCAGTGTGTTTTCTAACGTTATGTTTATCATACAATTATACTTTAAGGACTCAAACTATCAAACTGTCATAAGGCAGACATTATTTAAGGTGGTGCAAGATATAAATAATAAATGAAACAAGCGTTATAAAAGATAAATAATTATCAAAAAGATTATTGTTCAAATTTCACCAAGTAACAATCTAAAGAAAAAACAGCTCTTTTTATAATGAATTGAAATGCAAATGAAGTGTATAATAATAAAATTTCATATATCGGATTGATATTATTATATTTTCAAACAAAGAAGTGCAAAGTATAAGAGACAGAAACAACAACCGCAAAAAGCATCGAACTCTCAGATATTTCATGTACTTTTGCGTCGTAACTAAAAGAACTTACTAGAGAGACTATGAAATTTAAAGTCTTTACCTATATCGGAGCATACATCATCGTTTCGGCTATCATACAGCTTACTAGCGGTGGATTTCCAATGCACGCTCTGGCTTTCCCTGTCAATATAGCCGCTGCTATGGTGTGGACGGGAATACTTTATTTGCTGCACCATAAAAGGGGAGACACCGAATGGATGAAAGTATTGGCGGGAGGAGACTGTAGCATACTGGCGCTCGTCCTTTTCATTGTCGGATGTCTGGTACTCGGATTCGTACCGCAACAATCTACCGACACTTACAGCTTATGGAGCAGATTGGGAGTCTTTCATTTTACGACATCGTGGATATTCATTGCTATTTTACTGCTGTTAATGACCAACCTCACACTCGTTGTGCTGCGCCATCGCTCCACAGACAAATGGTGTCAATATCGCTTCCTTCTCAATCATATAGGACTGTGGCTTGTGCTGTTCGCTCTATTCTTTGGAGCACCCGATACACATAAGTATCGGATAATGGCCTACAAAAACATTCCCGAACGAATGGGATACGATGTAGACGCACAACCTGCATTACTCGATTTCGGATTGACCCTGCGTTCTTTTCATGTCGATTATTATCGCAATGGCACTCCATCGTCTTATAAGGCCGAAGTAATGGTCAACCATTCGCCGGCCACTATCGAAGTAAACACACCGTATACCGTTTCGTGGAAAGAAAAGATATACTTGGTAGGATACGATGTAGAGAGCGGCAACCAATCTCCTTATTGCATTTTCGAAAGTGTGGTGCAGCCTTGGAACTATCTTATTTTACTAGGTATCGTAGGCATGGCATTGGGGGCATTGTTGCTGTTCATTCATGGCTCGAACAAACATAGAGCAGGAGAGGAGGTGAACGATGTTGTGGAATAATTTTTATTTGTTTGCCATAGTTGCCATGCTGTTATCGGCAGTCGGTGCAGCCCTTGCGTGGCGTCCTCGCAGCAAACGTTGCTGGTCTACCGTACTGACATTGGGTGCTATCGCCGTATTGGTTTCGTTCGTAGGTGCCTTATGGTTTTCGCTTCAACGTCCGCCACTCCGTACGATGGGCGAAACCCGATTGTGGTACTCGCTCTTCAGTATCATTGTGGGACTCATCATTTACCGCCATTGGCATTTCAGATGGATATTGTCTTTCACTACCGTCTTATCGGCCGTCTTCTGCATCATCAATATCATTCATCCCGAATTGCACGACCGAAGCATGATGCCCGCTCTGCAAAGCGCATGGTTTGTGCCGCACGTAGCCGTATATATGTTGGCCTACGCCATTATGGGCTGTGCCGTCATTACCGCCGTAGCAAGTCTGATCAAACAGCAGACAGCACTTTTGCACACAACGGACAATCTAATCTATATAGGTGTTGCGCTCATCACTTTTGGAATACTTTCGGGAGCTGTTTGGGCCAAGCAAGCGTGGGGCGACTATTGGAGTTGGGACCCTAAGGAGACATGGGCGGCAATCACATGGGCCATTTATATGATATATATTCACATCAGGCAGACTCACGCTTCGTGGCACAAGACCGCCTGCTTATTAGTCATTATCGGTTTCTTGGGACTTCAGATGTGTTGGTATGGGTTCTCGTATCTTTCCACTTCTCAGCAAAGTGTCCATTCTTACTCTCAAATTCAATAACCGAGCGACACAAGCGGACGTCCATTTATTTAAGCAAGTATAGATTATCGGTCCGGTTCGCATCGGGTATATAGTCAGTACCCAACACCACCTTTGTAATTTTCTGAGCAGAATCGAAATCTATAAGAATGCCATCGGGATGTTCTATCCAATTGCTTGCCGACCGAGTGATGGTGCGAACCAATTTCTGATCATTATACAGAGATAATACGATGGGAAGAGGCAGATCTCCACGATTGACGACAATGATTTTGTAATGTGCGTGATCTTTGTTTACTTCCTTAATAGCCATATCGGGTATTCCGCCGTTTTGATAATACCAAGCGTTCCAAAACCAATTGAGGTTTCGCTTCGATACCGTATTGAATGTATTGAAGAAGTGGATAGGAGTAGGATGTTTGTATTTCCAACTATCCATAAACGTAAGCAGACATTTCTGAAAGACGTCCGCGCCCAATTCCGTTTCGAGCATTCGCAAGGCCTGTTCGGCTTTGCCATAATTCAGGTAGAAATAAATGCGCGAATCCAGATAGAAAGAAGAAGTAATCAATGCCGGTTTGTCTTCCATACCCGCATATTTCTCGAAAGCCGCAGTAGTATGTTTCCTTTGGGTACAATCAACCGACCTTGTGCTATGCCCTACCGCACTGAAAACGGATAGAAATACAGCACTGAATAGTAACTTTTTGGAAATCATCTTCTTCGAAATTGCGTGTAAAACGATATTATTAATGGTTTAGAAACCACTAATACGCTGAAAGGTGTGAGACGCAAGGGGCACTGTGTCTGAAAGTTTCGTAAACTTCAGACTGCTCTCCAGTAGTTGATTATAAAATGATAATGCAAATAGATACCAATATAACCAATGCAGTAATTACTTTTCCCATAATAAAATTGCCTTATTAGTTTTTGAATAAATACTCTCTTTCTTATTAGACGGATGAAATGAGAAAAAGTTGCAAAAAGAGTGAACTTTTTTTTAAAAAAACGAATATTACATTTTCATTCTTTTGTCTAACACACATCAAAGGTAACATTATTCGCTCGGATAAGTACGTATAACAATTTTGATACTAAATATTTTTATATTTCACATACGTGATACCTATATATTTTATATGTACAATATAAAGAATATATATGTGAAATACATATTGCATATATGAAAAATATGTTGTATATTAGCATCCAAATTATTAATCTTCAATACGCTGTAGCTTAGACTTAAGCATCATATAGCTTGGCCTAACAGAAGAAAAACAAAGCAACTAAAGAAAGAAATAAAAACATGGGAGTAACTTACGATTTTGGCAAACGACCGCCTGCCAATGGCGGCAAAGACGATGAGCGGCTATATGTGCGATGGAAATCGAATGGCAAAATAGATTTCGACATGCTTACAAACCGCATAGTGAGTAGTTCGGGCTTATCCAAAGGCGATGTCATCGGGGTGATGGCAATGTTGGAAGAAGAGTTGGTGAGATCGTTGCAAGAAGGATGTAGCGTGCAACTGGGTAATATAGGTTATTTCTCGCCCAAACTGAAAGCACGTGCCGTAGCAGATCGCAACGAAATACGATCGGGCTCGATACGGGTAACAAATGTAAATTTCCGCTCGTCGGCATGGCTGCGCAAGAAAGTAGATACGAGGGTCGAACGTGCGTTATGGCAATTCAACCGATCGAGCTCTTCATCGCGCAAAGAACACGTAGCCTTGCTCGACAACTATTTGGGAGCTCACCCGTTCGTCACGGCTTCCATCTATTGCGACCTTACGGGACTATTGCGCAATAAAGCGCTACGCGAACTTCATGCGCTTGTAGACGAAGGGAAACTCGATACTGAAGGAAAGGCACCCCACTTGGTGTTTGTAAAAAAGCAATAAAGGCCCTTTATCTTGCATGCAGAGGATAAAGAGTCTTTATCTAAGAGTAATGAAGTGGCCTCTTTTAAGACCACTCCAAGCCTTTTTTAAGATGTGCTACAGTCTCTTCGTCTGTAAGTAAATTCATGAGAGCAATACCAAAATCGAACGAACAACCTGCCCCACGGCCGGTAATAAGATTGCCGTCGACAATAGCTTTATCGCCCGTATATGTGTAGCCTTCCATTTTGTCTTTGATACTGAAATGGTAGGTGACACGACGGTCCCTAGCTATGCCATTTGCCGCCAATACATAAGGAGCGCCACATATAGCGGCAACATATTTGCCCGATTGATAGTACTGCTTCACAGCTTCGCCTACCTCTTTGGAGTTTGCCAAGTTCATATAACCGGGAAAGCCACCGGGCAACACCAGAGCATCGCCATCATCGAAGTTGGTATCTCGAATAAGCTGATCGGCTGTGACTGCAACTCCATGAGAAGATACGACAGTATAATTGTTATCAACAGATACCGTCGCAACCTCCAATTTGCAACGACGGCAAACATCTACTTGTGCCAGAGCTTCGACTGTTTCAAAGCCTTGAGCCAAAAGTACATATACTTTTTTCATCCTTTATTTTCCTCTCTATACGTTTCACTTGTTTCTAACTGAAAGACAAAGATAATGCTTATTAATGCTCTTTGATATTGGTGCGTATCTTTTTTAAGTATTGTTTCATTCCCTCGGGATCTTTGCGAGTGATGATGTCGAGCAGTATCTTCAGCTCGGTACGAATCTTTTCGACCTGCACCGGAGTACGGGGATTGAAAAGAATTTCTTGCAACAGATAATCGTCTTCGCTCAATAGTCCTTTGGCTATAGCCATGTGCTTTTTGAATGTCGTGCCAGGTGCATCTTGATGCTGCATTACCGCCGAAAAGACGAATGTGGATACAAACGGAATAGAAAGCGAATAAGCTACCGTCTCATCGTGCTGTTCGAAAGAGTATTCGAATATATTGAGATTGAGCTGCTGGTACAGATCTTTAAAGAAAATCTTGCCCAGATGGTCGCTCTCGCTTATAACAATGGCATTCTCCGTGCCTAGATTGTTGAGCGAAGCGAACGTGGGGCCAAACATAGGGTGAGTAGACACAAAACGGAAACCGCTTTCTTTATAGAAGCGTTTCAGTCCGCTTTTGACCGAAGCAATATCGCTGATGATACAATCTTTGGGCAGGTAGGGCAATACGTCGCGAAAGGCTTGCAGCGTATATTTCACCGTTACGGCATTGATGAGAAGCTCGGGCTGAAACTCTTTGATTTCGTCGAGTGTGGTGAAGCGGTAAGTATTGTATACGAAGCGCAGTTGTTGGGGATTGGTGTCGTAGACAGCCGTTTCGTGATCAAAGCTCAACACATCGTTAAAAAACGATCCCATCTTTCCGGCTCCCAATATCAATATTTTCATTGTTATATTCTATTTATTGATTATTTCCATTTGTTCGCGAACCGATTCGGCATGAATCGCTTCGAACACCTCTTCTACAAACTTCGCATCCATGCAACATTGTGCACCCTGCAAACCACGTTTTTCGATGATTTCGCGGTAACGGGCCGTTTGCAATACGGTAATGTCGTGTTCTTTTTTGTAAGTACCTATCTCGCGGCATATACGCATTCGTTTGGCCAATATCTCGATGATACTATCGTCGCACTCATCTATCTGGCGACGCAATTCGGTAAGGTTCTCGGTAGACTGTGTTTCTTTTCGAATGACGAGCATATTGATAATATAATCGAGCACCTCGGGTGTTACCTGCTGTTTGGCATCGCTCCACGCTTTATCGGGGTCGCAATGCGATTCGATAATCAGTCCGTCGAAATTCAAATCCATAGCCTGTTGGCAAATCGGTGCGATAAGTTCGCGTTTACCACCTATATGGCTGGGGTCGCAAAGAATAGGCAGTCCCGGAATGCGTCGGCGTAGTTCGATAGGTACCTGCCATTGAGGCGTGTTGCGATAGATGGTCTTATCGTAAGTACTGAATCCGCGATGGATAGCTCCCAAACGTTTGATGCCCGCATTGTAGACACGCTGCAATGCACCGATCCACAATTCGAGATCGGGATTGACCGGATTCTTAATGTATACCGGAATATCAACGCCTTTCAATGCGTCGGCAATCTCTTGCACGGCAAAGGGATTGGCAGATGTACGGGCGCCAATCCACAAAATATCAATACCCGCCTTCAACGCTTCGAAAACGTGCTTGCCAGTGGCCACCTCGGTAGCGGTGTACATGCCATATTCGGCTTTGGCTTTCTTGAGCCACTGCAATCCTTCGGTGCCTACACCTTCGAAACCGCCGGGCTTGGTGCGCGGTTTCCAGATACCGGCACGCAATATCTTAATGCCTTTGGCAGAGAGATCGCGAGCTGTATTCATGACTTGTTCTTCGGTCTCTGCGCTACAGGGGCCGGCAATTACTAAAGGGCGTTGCTGAGGTACCCCGGGAAGAATAATTGGTTCTAATTCCATCGTTATACTATTTTTGTTTTATTTCTAAATTAACTGTTCAAATTAATAAGCACTGCGCAGAGGCAGAGCAAACACATCACATCAGAGTCCAAGCGCTTTGATACGCCGTAACGCCTCGGCCAACTTATCGTCTTTGCAGCAAAGAGAAATACGGATATAGCGTTCGCCATTGCTTCCGAAGATGAATCCCGGCGTAATAAATACGCGAGCCTGCTGAAGCACTTTTTCCGTGAGGTCTTCTACCTTCTGATAACTGGCAGGGATCTTGCCCCAAAGGAACATGCCCACCTGGTTTTCGTCGTAAGTGCAATGCAGTGCGTTCATTATCTCTGCGGCTAGCGAGCGACGCTTACGATAGTTGGCGTTATTGCCTTCGTACCAATCGGTATCGGCCGCAAGTGCCGTAGCTGCGGCAAGCTGAACGGCACGAAACATGCCACTGTCTATATTGCTCTTGACCTTGAGCACCCACTGCACAAACTGAGCATTGGAGGCCAACATAGCTACACGCCATCCGGGCATATTGTGACTTTTGCTCATCGAATTGAATTCGATGCAACAATCTTTGGCTCCCGGAACAGCCAGAATACTGATAGGTTTGTCGTTTAAGATAAAACTATAGGGATTGTCGTTGACGATAACAATGTTCTTGCGGCGTGCAAAATCTACCAATCGTTCATAGAGTAGGGGAGTGGCATTGGCTCCTGTAGGCATATTGGGATAATTGACCCACATCAGTTTGACACGCGAAGTATCCATTCTTTCCAATTCATCGAAATCGGGCATCCAAGCATTTTCTTCTCGCAGATTGTAACTGACGATCTCGGCGCCAAGCAGTTTGCTCAGAGAAGTATAAGTAGGATAACCAGGATTGGGAACCAATACTTGATCGCCGGGATTGACAAAAGCCAACGTGACATGCAGAATACCTTCTTTGGAGCCTATGAGCGGTTGTATTTCGGTATTCGGATCGAGTGCGACGCCATACCAACGTTGATACCAACGGGCAAAAGCCTCTCTCAGTTCGGGTATTCCGACATAAGGCTGATAACCGTGTCCGTCTGGATTGTGAGCACTCTCGCACAATTGCTTTATCGTTGCGTCGCTGGGAGGCATATCGGGACTGCCAATCGCCAGACTAATCACATCTTTGCCTTCGGCATTCATCCGGGCTACTTCTTTGAGTTTCACCGAGAAATAATATTCGCGTACCTCAGACAATCGGTCTGCCGGCTGAATATTATAAACTTTGTTTTCCTTCTGCATATTCGCCTAATATTTTGAATTGTTTGGTCAATGGAACAACAGCGGCTACCGACTGCTTGTAACGAGTATAATCGTCGAAAACAATGTCGACATAAAACTGATATTCCCATTCGTGCCCGATGATGGGCAAAGACTGTATTTTGGTTAAATTGATTCGATAAAAAGAAAAGATGGAAAGCACTTGCGAAAGACTGCCTTCGGTATGAGATAAAGTGAAAACCATGCTCGATTTATTAGTCGAAGCCATATCCGGATGGATTTTGTCTACCAATGACGGATTGGCAACAACCAAGAAGCGGGTGAAGTTGTGCTTATTGGTCTCGATGCCCTTAGAAAGAATCTTCATGCCAAATAGATTGGCTGCTGCCTCGGAACAAATAGCAGCGTGACCATGAAGGTTGTTCTCCATAATATTCTGGGCACTCATAGCCGTGTCTTCGCACTCTACTACTTTGTACTGCGGGTGATGGCTCAAAAATTCGCGACACTGCATCAGAGCAATAGGATGCGAATTGACTTCGGTAATGGTAGTCCAGTCGTCGTCGGGCAGACAAACAAAGCAATGCGAAATGCGAAGCTTATGTTCTCCGATAATTTGCGTTCCACTCAGCCGAAGCAACTCATTGTTGTGCAAAAGACTTCCGGCAATGGTATTCTCGATAGCGAGCATGCCAAAGACGTCAGTATCGTGACTCATCGTCTTGAAAATATCCTCGAACTGAATGCAACATTCCAACTGAATATCGCTTCCTTCAAAATACTGGTGAGCCGCAATATCATGAAACGACCCTAGACCTCCTTGTATAGCTACTTTCTTCATTTTCCTTATTCTACTTGCATGATAAAAAAAATCCCGCATCTTGTACAAGAGCGGGATTCGATATTCTTATTTTATTTCTATCTTTTTCATGTCTTACTTAACATATACGAAGTCCCGCTCTTACTCTGTTGCTAAAGTAAAAGTAATAAAAGAAACTAGTAAATGTATAAGTTATCATATTCATATATTCTCGACTTTTTGCCTTTTCTTTTAATGAAAGACGTTGCAAAATTACACTTTTTACACGAAAAACAAACAAAATCTATCTTTTTTTTGAAAAAATCTTCTATTAGCTTACGTTAGGGAGATACAAGATAGGGGAGAAGCCCTTTTGAACTTTCTCCCCTTCTTACTTGTTTCTTCATATAATATCAAGACATACTATATTCCCAACGATGCCTTTAGCTTCTCGATCTCTTTATCAGCTATTTCATTGGCCTTAAGATAATCTTCACGAACATTCATCGGAGCCGGAACCTCTAAGTAAAATTTAATTTTGGGTTCCGTACCGGAAGGACGAACAGAAACTTTAGCACCATCTGATGTGAAATATTGCAGCACATTGGATGGTTCAGGCATATCCAATCGGGTAATACGTCCTGCGATATCAATTTGTTTTAGCGTCTTATAGTCTTTCCAGAGTGTCACTTTATGTCCACCAAGAGAATGAGGAGGATTTTTACGAAAATCATTCATCATGTTCTTAATTTCTTCGGCTCCAGACTTACCTGGCTTAACAACATTGACTGTGGCATTCTTGCTAAATCCATATTCCACATAGATATCGAGCAACAATTCGTAAAGCGACTTGCCTTGTTCTTTTGCCCAAGCGGCAACCTCACCTATAAGGCAGCAGGCCGATACGGCATCTTTGTCGCGAACAAAATCTTCGGCCATAAAGCCATAGCTTTCTTCACCGCCACCGATATATGCTTTCTTGCCTTCGTTGAGACGAACTTCGCGAGCAATCCATTTGAAACCGGTGTAGCAATCCATCATTTCAAGATGATTCTTCTGCGCAATGTTTTTTATCAGCTCGGTGGTTACGATCGTCTTAACAACATATTCTTTTCCTGTCATCTTGCCCAACTTGGTATATTGGGTAATGATGTAGTACAAAAAGAGCAAACACGTTTGATTACCATTCATGAGTATCCACTCACCTTTGTCGTCTTTACAAGCGATACCAACCCGATCGGCATCAGGATCACTCGCCATGACTAAATCGGCATCAATCTTCTTGGCAAGAGCTACTGCCATTGATAACGCTTCGGCATTCTCGGGATTGGGAGAAACGACTGTAGGGAAGTTACCATCCTTTATCATTTGCTCGGGCACGCAAGTAACATTGTCAAATCCCCACATCTTAAGAGAACGCGGGATGAGCATCATACCGGTGCCATGAATAGGAGTGTAGACAATCTTCATGTCGCTATGATGTTTGATCACTTCGGGTTCTATAGATATGGATTTGATCTTCTCCAGATAAATATCATCGATATCTTTGCCTACAATCTGGATTAAGCTTTGATTGCCATCGAACTTAATTCCGGAGACATCAGTTATCTTTGTAACCTCGGTAATGATACCTTTATCATGAGGAGCCAGTACCTGAGCACCATCATCCCAATATGCCTTATATCCATTGTATTCTTTCGGATTGTGAGAAGCAGTCAGAATAATGCCACTCTGACATCCTAAATGACGAATAGCAAAAGATATTTCGGGAGTAGGACGCATATCTTCAAAAAGATACACCTTAATGCCGTTTGCAGAAAAGATATTTGCAGAAATTTCAGCAAACTTGCGACTGTTGTTACGACAGTCATGGCCCACAACAACCGAAATCTGTTTCAATTCTTTGAAATTAGCATTCAGATAATTCGAAAGTCCTTGAGTCGCAGCACCCACAGTGTAAATATTCATACGGTTTGTTCCGGCTCCCATGATACCACGCAAACCACCTGTACCGAACTCTAAATCTTTATAAAAAGAATCTACAAGTTCTGTTTTATCTTCATTCTCTAGCATACGTTTTACTTCTGCCTGTGTTTCTGCATCATAGGCAGGAGCCAGCCATCTTTTGGCTTTTGCTGTTACCTGATTAATTAATTGTTGATTTTCCATAAGCCTTTTATTTTAGAACATCCAGAGATTTTTCTTTTGCATCAAATATATATTAAATTGTTGAAACAACCAAATCAAAAGACGATAAATTATTTAATTTATATGTTGAAATACTTTTTCACTTAGCAGTAATGAGAGCGATAGCAACAGCTAACATCGTTTCGTTAGTATTTCCAAAATCTAATAGTGTAGATAAATTAGTGTCTGAAGCCGATTTACTTGCCGCAATACCCGAAGTCGTGTAAGAACTTTTATTAGATGCATCGACAGGAATACTCGTAACCAGATAAAATTTATAGTTGAAAGCCGGATTAGTATAGCCAGTTGTAAGGCCTAGAGCTCCTTTTGTTGTGCTACCTACCGTATACACTTTAAGATAGGGTGCCAGTGAAGCAATAAGGAGCTCGGATAGTTGGGCTGTCGCAGAAGTCGTCAAAATATAAATATTAGAAAGATTGAGATTAGCACCACTACCTATCAGTTCACTAGAAAGTGTTAAAGTATCATTTTTACTGGGATCAGCCTTTTTTAAAGTAACAAAAGTACTACCTAATTTGCCGGACGGCACCAACATGGAAGCTAACAAACGCGCACATTCTATATCATTGCCTGTAGCATTATAACGCAGATCAAGAACAAAATCTGTCACTCCGTTCGAACTGAATGAGGCAAAGACACTACGTAAATTATTTAAATATGCGCCAGATGTACCGGCATCAAAGCTACTATAAACTAAATATCCAATTTTCTTACTACCGGATGTAATAGTCGTATAATAATGTACGGGATTATCCGAAACAACTTTAGATGCGTCCATCGAAAGCACTGTGCCATTCGAAACGACAGAATAAGTAGTTGTTCCATCGGTTTTTGTGGTCTGTAGCGTACCAAGCGATAAAGTTGTAGCATTTCCATTGACAAGGATTGTCGATTTATTAGAAGTTGTAATATTATGATCTCCAACCTTCATAATCCAATCACCACGCTTTAGACCAGCTCGGTAAGCCGGAGAATCGGTATCAACATATGTAACAACAGCATTGTAGATCGTATCATTATCGGCAGAGGCCTCAAGAGAAGCATTTATTCCATAACTATTTGTAGAATTATAAATAGAATCAATGTGAGAGACCTTATCTGAGCTAAATTTTGCAGACGATAAGAATGTTGTCGGCGTATTAAAATAATTAAGCTTTTTAAAAGAAGGCATATCGGACGCCCAATAATAATTCACACGCATCACACTGTCCATCCATTCGTCCATAGCTGTCAACGGCTTATATTCGGCCCAACGATCTTCTCCAACACACGACACCAATGTTGACACTGCAATCAACATAATGAATGGAAACAATATAATAAATCTTTTATTCATCTGCAATTTCTTTAAATCTTCTCAGTTATTTCTTTAAATCTATTACAAAAATAGATATAAGTTCGCAATATATCACCTGATTTAGGAAACAAAAACATGAGGTTTATACTAAAAATATAATTCTTTCTTTAAAGCAGGAATTTTATAACCTCCGTATCATTGTCATTTATCCTCTTTTAGTTTCCAACAACACATAAAGATCAAACTATTATTACATCCTTATATTTATTTTATAATCAACATTATGTTTAATATCATTATTGGCTTTAATAACCTTATTACTCCTTTCACACTTTAGAGGGACAAAAAAGTCCGTTACTTAATAAGTAACGGACTGAATATATTTATTTTTAATGGTATATATAACTAAAAAACTATTTTTTAGTATTTATTTTTTAGTGCTATCGATACCAAGAATCTTCTCCATTTCTTCAAATTGAGGAGCCATATTCAAACAATAATAAACTCTATACAAGCCACGTGCCCAAAGATCTTTATTATCAGGTTTCAATTGACGAGCTTTTTCATAATAAGGTCTTGCTTTTTCATACAGAGCCTTAATAGCAGCCTGATCTTGTTTGTACTTAGGACTATTTACATTAGTCGTAGCCTTGTCTGACACAGATTGAGCTTTAAGCACATAAGTCAAACCCAAATTAGAAAGAGCATCAACGTATGCCGGATCTAGTTGAATAGCCTTATCGTAGTAAGTTATAGCATTATCGTAATCTTTCATCATCTGATAAAGGTATGCCTTTACAAATACCATAAACTTATTATTCGGATCGTTTTTTAATTGATTATCAGCGAATTCCATCGCTTTCTCATTCTGATTATGAGACGAATAATAGTCGATTACACTACCCAAGAAATACTTTTCAGAAGGATATTTAGCTACACCTTCCTGTACAGTTTTCAAGAATTCAATAGAGTCCTTCTGAGCTTTATAAACTTCAGCTAATATCTGCAAACAATTAGAAGCGTTCTTTTCATATTTCATACCCTCAGGTGCGTACTTTTTTACAAGCTCATAATCGCTATCTCTATAAGCAGCTGCTATTGCATAATACGCATACTGATTAAGGATAGTATCATTTTGCTGAGCCAATTTAGCATCTGCCAATATCGGATAATCACGCGAATCAGCATAAGTTTTGAAAAAATCCAAAGCCTTCTTACTATCACCACTATTCAAATACTGAACAAAACCATTCAACAAATTAGAACGAGATTTAAGCATGATATCAGCATTTTCTTTTCTGAACTTGTTTTTAATTTTACCCTTTTCATTAGGAACTTGGGCTAACTCATCACATTTCAGAAAATATTGATACATCTCTAATATACTATTATACATTTTAGTTGTATCAAAAGGTTGTTTTAAATAGAGTTTTGTATTTTCCTTTTCGTTAACCTTTGACTGAATTTGGCCAGCAATATTCCAAGCTGCAGGATCATTCATTGTCGAAGGGTCTTTTAAAGCAGCGCTAATCAACTGCTCGGCTTTAGCAAAATCAGGGTTAGTACCCTCGATAATACTTTTTGCTTCTTTCACGTTACTCTGTTGTGCAAAGACAGAAACAGATGCAACGAACAAGGAAACAGTTAAAATCACCTTTTTCATAATCGTTGTTTTATTAGTTAATAATTAATTATTGTCATTTGATAAATTATCGTTAGCATCTATATCGCTGCCCACATCATTAAGAGGTGCATCAGAAGTATTTTCCGGTGTTGTTTGATCTAAATCGAGTTCTTCTTCGGCATTAACCTTACAAACAGATGCTATTTCATCACCACGTTTATCCAAATTAATGAGACGAACACCTTGAGTAGCTCTTCCCATTATTCTAAAATCAGCCACATGAACCCGAATTACAATACCAGATTTATTGATGATCATCAAATCACTATCATCAGTTACCGACTTAATAGAGATAAGTTTTCCCGTTTTATCGGTAATATTCATCGTCTTCACTCCTTTTCCACCTCGATTGGTAACACGATAATCTTCGACATTCGAACGTTTCCCATAACCTTGTTCAGAAATGACCATAACGTTCTCGTTTAAATCTTTAATACAAATCATACCAACGACTTCATCATTAGCCGGAATCGACATACCTCTAACTCCCGTTGCCGTACGCCCCATTGTTCGAATCTTGCCCTCATTAAAACGAATAGCACGTCCGTTGTAGTCAGCAATAATTATTTCGTTTGTACCATCTGTCATACGCACTTCGATCACCTTGTCATCTTCTCGTATATTAATAGCATTAATACCATTGGCACGTGGACGAGAATACTGTTCCAACAATGTCTTTTTTACAATACCTTTTTTCGTACAAAATACGATGTAGTGACTACTGATAAATTCTTCATCATTCAGATCTTTCACTCTCAAATAGGCATTGACATTATCGTCTGATTCGATATTAAGTAGATTTTGAATGGCACGTCCTTTGGAAGTCTTCGTTCCTTCCGGAATTTCATAAACTTTCAGCCAATAGCATTTACCCTTCTGAGTGAAAAACATCATCGTGTTATGCATTGTAGCAGGGTATATATGTTCTACAAAATCTGCATCACGAGTTTGAGAGCCTTTAGAGCCAACCCCTCCCCTATTTTGAGCATGAAAATCAACCAAAGGTGTACGTTTGATATAGCCTAAATGAGAAATAGTGATCACGACATCGTCGTCCGCATAAAAATCTTCCGCATTGAATTCTTCAGAAGAATAAACAATCTCAGAACGACGGGCATCACCATATTTATCCTTTACTTCAAGTAACTCATCAGTAACGATTTTCATACAAAGATAATGATCTGAAAGTATTTGCTCCAAATAAGCGATTTGCTTCTCTATATCGTCATATTCTTGATGAAGTTTATCCTGATTCAAGCCATTCAACTGAATCAACCTCATATCGGTAATAGCTTTTGCCTGAATTTCATCCAGCGAAAAGCGGTCCATCAAACGCTCTATTGCCTGGCTAGGCGTCTTTGAGCCCTTTATGATATGTACTACTTCGTCAATGTTATCCGAAGCAATAATCAAACCTTCTAAAATATGAGCCCTTTCTTGAGCTTTCCTTAAATCAAACTTCGTGCGACGAATAACCACTTCATGACGATGCTCCACAAAATATTTAATCATATCATGCAGATTCAACAATTGCGGACGTCCATTGACCAAAGCGACATTATTCACACTAAAAGACGATTGAAGAGCGGTCATCTTATATAATTTGTTCAGCAATACATTCGCATTGGCATCACGCTTCACATAAATGACGATTCGCATACCGTCACGCTTTGAAGATTCATCTTTTATATCAGAAATTCCCGTGATTTTTCCTTCTTTCACCAAATCAGCGATATATTTCACTAAATCAGATTTTACTACATTATAAGGTATCTCTGTAATAATAATCTTATCATGAGAATCATCCGTCTCGATTTCTGCTCTAGCACGCATGACAACTCTACCACGGCCTGTTTCATAAGCTTCACGAACCCCGCTCATGCCATAAATATATCCTCCAGTTGGAAAATCCGGAGCCTTGACATACTTCATTAGCTCATCAACAGAGATATCGTTATTTTCAATATAAGCGATACAAGCATCTATAACTTCCGACAAATTATGAGTCGGCATATTAGTTGCCATACCGACAGCAATACCAGATGCGCCGTTGACCAACAAATTTGGAATACGCGTAGGCATCACAGAAGGTTCTACCAAAGTATTATCAAAGTTGGGTACCATATCAACAGTCTCTTTGTAGAGATCCTGCATCATCTCTTCACCCATCTTATTCAAGCGAGCTTCGGTATAACGCATTGCAGCTGGAGGATCGGCATCAACCGAACCAAAGTTTCCTTGTCCATCAACTAACGGATAACGCATTGACCAACTCTGAGCCATACGAACCATCGCATAATATACAGATGAATCACCGTGAGGATGATATTTACCTAATACCTCACCTACAATTCTTGCTGATTTTTTTGTTGGTCTATCGGATGTATTACCCAGTTCCATCATTCCATACAGAATTCTGCGATGAACCGGCTTGAATCCGTCTCTAACATCAGGTAAAGCACGTGCAACAATGACAGACATCGAATAATCAATGTATGATGATTTCATCTCATCCTCGATGTTTACCTTTATTATTTTATCTTCTTCAAGCATTTAAAAACTAATTATAAATTATACAAATTGATTTCAAATTATTGTGTAAAATTACTGCTTTTCCTTGAAATACAAAAAGATTTCTGCATAAACTTTTAATGCCTCACGTTATAAATACGTACTTATTTAGGTTTTTGAGGGATAAATAAAAAAACGATCAAGAGCCTCTCTTTGGATTTTATTATTAAATATTATTTTTGCTTTTCTTCTATTTTATCAAACAATAATAACTCTTTATCCCTATATGGAATATTTTCCCTAAAACAGGGATAGGCAGTAGTTCCCGAGTCACTTAGTAAGACGCAAGTGTGAAAAACAGAAATAAACAGAGTAGCTTTAATATATTCCTTTAGTTTTTATATAAAAAAGGAGACTTTCAATAAAAGCAACTTAAACAATAAAAATGCATTTAGACTCTCTGTCATACTTTAATATAAAAAAATAGCCTACAATTATTATCACGGAGACTTTTTGTTTTTTTATTTAGTCATTTCAAAACAAACAACGATGGTGAACAGAAAGAGACTCTATCAATATTCATTTAACCATTTTCAAACAAGCCTCAAATAAAAATCATGCATTAAAACTTTAAATTCATCAGTATATGTTCCATAATCTGAATGAATAACGAAAGCCTCTTGTAGAAGAGGTTGTTTAGTAGCAGAAAAAACAAGGATAGAACGTTTAGATACCTTTTGTGGTTTGGAATATATTGTTATTTGAGAAGACAAATATAATTCGTATACGTATGCTGTATCGACAAAAGATTGAACTTGAGAACTTGGAATAATGACCGTAAACAATCCTGTATCCAACAACAAAAGATGAACTCCCCTAAGCAATGCATCAAAGGTCAATAAATCAGTATGTCGTGCCATATTTCGAAGAGGATCATAACATTTCAGATCTTCTGTAAAGAATGGTGGATTTGATACAATGCTATCAAACTTCTGTGGAAATTGATAGTGATTAAAATCTCCCGTTACAATGTTAATTCTATTTTCCCATGGAGATGCCACGACATTCTCTACTGCTTGCATCGAAGCTTCTTTATCTATTTCGATCGAAGTAATCTTTGCTGTGTCATTGCGTTGAGCCAACATCAACGCAATTATTCCAGTCCCTGTCCCAATATCGAGAATATTATTTGCACCTTCTATCGGAGCCATAGCACCAAGCAAAACACTATCGGTACCAACTTTCATAGCACACCTATCTTGATATACCGTAAACTTTTTGAATTGGAAATAAGAATTTGCCATAATATATATTTTTATCGACCAAAAGGTATCCCACATAAATACCAAAAGGCAAATAGAATAATCCAAACTATTAATATATATAAAGTATAACGCCATGTGTATCGAAACAAAGTACCATAAGTTACCCGTTTATTATATTGCTGCATATAGGTTAACACTAGTGGCATATATAGCAAGAATGGCGTTATGGCATTTGTGGAGCTGTCACCAATGCGAAAAGCACATTGAACTACATCAGGAGAAACACCTATCTTAGCAAAGTATGGAATAAAAATAAACGACATGAAAGCCCATTTACCAGTTGCCGAACACAACACCAGATTTATAAGAGCCGTAAATAAGATGAATAAAATAAGAGTTATAAGAGGACTGACTGACATAGAGGTGAGCAATGAGGCAAAATTGACAGCAATGTATTTGTCAAGATGCGAATAGTTAAAACAAGCATAAAGCTGAGAAGCGAAGAAAGCTATTACAAAAAACACACTCAACATACCCACAGCAGAGTTCAAACCATTAACCACATCGCGATCATTACGATAACGTCCAGAAGAAAATCCGTAGACTGTTCCGATAATTGCTATTCCAAAAGATAAGATCGAAAGGATATTCATTGTGAAAGGGGAATATAATAATCCTCCGTCAACCCCTCTTAGAAAGCCGAAGGGAAGAGTTGCAACAAGCAAAAACACAATGAAATAAATAGCTCCGATTATTAATGATAAATAGAATGCCCGACGCTCTTTATGTGATAAAGGTTTGTAATCTACTTTTGAAATTTTTTCTTGCCCCCGCTGTATAGAAGGCAACAATGATTTATTGGTTATATAATAAATCAGAAAACCGATAACAATAGTAGATGCAAAGAAAAAGTAGTAATTACACATTGGCCCAATATCACTATCCCATATATTGGCTGCAAATGCAGCTTTTTCTGTATTAATAGAAAGAATAGAATCAATAATGGATAGAAAAAAATTGGCACTGTATCCACAGGCTACTGAAATATACGCAGTAATAATCCCTGCAACAGGACTAAGTCCTGCAGATCTAAACATAGTGGCTGCAATAGGCAACAAGATAATATATCCGGCATCTCCCACCATATTAGATAATAATCCAAGAGCAATTACACATATAATGATATTCCGAGAAAAGCTTTTATGATTCCTTACACTATATCGAATGCAAGCATCAATAAATCCGGAATGATTGGCAAGCCCAAGCCCAAATATGGCAATGACAGCCATACCCAATGGTGTAAAATTAGTGAAATTGGTTATCAAATTTTGTAACATCCAGCGCATGCCGTCGGCGTTCAATAGGTTTTGTACGCGGATTTCTTCTCCAGATGGCGATAGCGTAATACTTAAACCATATATATCACAAACCCATGAAACAATAATTACTGCTAATGTCAACAGTAAAAACATTGTTGCCGGATGCGGCATCTGCCATTTATTCTTCATCGGGATGCAAGTTGTTTATATCTATAATACCCAACTGCAATGCCTTAACAACAAGTCTTGTAGCATTTACTCCTTCTAACCGCTCTTCTGACGTAAATAAACGGTTTATCAGTTCATTCTGACGCTTTTCAAGAGACTTTACTCCCAATGGCATGGTCTTCAAATTAGAAATCATTTCCTTAGTGTATCCCAGTGCCAAATGACGTAAAAAGCGTTCATCATATTCATCAATATCATAATCAATAACAGCTTCTTGACGTTTGTATTCATTCTCAACAGAGCGTGTATAACGTTCTATAATTTTTTCGAGTATCGGTTCATTGAATACAAAATGTTTACCATCCATAACGGCCTGTACTTCGGTTTTCGTTAATAATTCACCAGTCTTCAGTACAATTCCGTCCGCTCCGGCTTTGAGCACATCAATCCAAAGCTTTTCATTAGACGTTTCACCGGTAAAGATAAGTACTTTAACTCCTTCATATTTCATAAAAATATGACGACAAATATCGACTCCGATAGTAGTAGAGCCTCCTAAACCTAAATCAAGCAGTACCATATCAGGTTTTTGTTTTTCCATTAACGGCCAAAATTCAGTTTCAGTCATAGCGGTGCCTATCACTTCAACATTAGGAATTTCATGACGAAAGATCTCTTCAGTTCCTTTAAGTTCCAATTTTACATCTTCAACGATGATGACCTTAAATTTTCTTTCTTCCATATTTAATAGTACTTTTTATTAGCGTAAAATATATTGTAAATCCCCCTCCAGTATACGGTTCAGCATTAATTCGACATCCTCTGCGACCAGCATATTCATCGTGTTCTCTAATAATCTGACGACATATTAGATATTCTATCCGATCTATCTGAGGATAAAACATTTTGTTCAATTCGCTAATGCTGAAAGAACGGCGAGTATCTATAAATTCAAAACGGATATAATCCCCATCATCTTTTATATGGAGGATAAGATTGCCTTGCAATTCATGTTGCAGAGATTCATTAATAAGATTTTCTAACATAAAATGCAACAAGATAATATCGCCTATAATTTCTCCTTCGATAGCTTCAACACGAAATCTCACATCATTTCCATTTCTATTTTTTTTCTGAAAGTATTTTAAGGCATAATTCGACAACTCGGCAACATTTATCACCGACCGTCTAAAGGTAACTTCATCTAATTGACGAGCGGCACAAGAATAGAGTATAGTAAAAATGCCTCTATAATAATCTGTCAATTCGCCAATGGTATCAAGACTTACCTGTTTTATGTCCAAACCATCGCTATTTATTAGCTGCACTACAATTTGTTTTATTTTATTAGGATAGTAGATCGTTTCATGTTTAATGGTCGAAAGGCAATTATCAAGAACCATATTCTGGACGTGAAGCAGGCTTTCTTCATATTCCGATTTATTAATATCTTCTTTAACCCATTCAATATTCTGATAATCGGAAGAAACATTTAGTATGGAATTCATCACAACAATGGCCATATATTCAGCGACCAATTGCACCAAGAGAATATCTGTTCCTATATTTATTCCTGGTCTTAACTCCAGATAAAGAGCACCGACACAATTCTGCCCATCCACCACATCAACCAACAAAGGCAAGAAAAGCTTATTGCCTTCAAATAATAACCGATGATTTTTATATACATCCTTAATACCATCAGGCATTTCTGCCAATTCGGGATTGCAGACAAAAGCCGGTTCTTTCATCATATTATTGAATATGGCAATTCCTATCCTCTCAATAGGCACCAATTCATTCATGGCATCGAAGATTGTATTGACTATCCTTTTGGGAATGCTCATCACTCTTTCTTCCACATTTTTGAACTTTCCCGTTTTAGCTTCTTCCTGATTATCGATAGTATTTGGAAAAGACTGCAAAGTAGTCTTCAATATCAGCTCATTGATAGTGAATACTTGTTCCATGTTCATTCTATTGACTAATCTTTTTCTAACGAAAAAGAAATAATAAGCTACAAAAGAAACAATGATAAGAACAAAACAGATAAACAGCTCGACCGTTTTATTAGTTGTAGAGCGCTGTAAATGACGACAATATTCTCCTATTGATTTATCTTCACCAAGCAATTTATAAAGTGACGTATAAGCATCATTGTTATACTTGTATCCATCGAGTTCTTTCAAAGCCAAGCAAGCGATGGCCGCTTCATTGCGGACATCTAAAATGACATGAAAGTCTGAATCGTACATCCTATTCCACCACTCTATTTCGGCAGGTGTACCATCGCCTACCAATTTCATGAAATATTTAGGATGCCTTGAATATTTCTTATAATGAGCATTCAGGCATGCAATTGCCGAGTCGGCATACAACAGTGCCTGTTTATGATGCCTATAGACATTACTGAAATAGGTCAAATCAGCATAACGAGAAGCTTTGTTTAATAAGAACTCGAAGCCCGGTTGTTTTTCTATTTTTGCGATAGAATCAATCGTAGCATCTTTCTCTTTCATTTCATCTTCATGATGACAGCTTTGCAAAGCAAAAGAGAAAAACAAACAACAGAATATTATTAAAGTTCTCTTTATACCTTTCGGTATACGGAAAAAAAATCGACTACCTTTACCGAGTGTGCTTTCTATTCCAAAAAGACAAACATCGAAAAGAGGATTTGTCTTACGGTATTTTTCTATGATACCCTTGCAATTCATCAATCCAAAACCGCTTCCTTTTGCTTTTCTTAATAAATCGGTATCTTCTCCATCTTTCAGACCTATCACACTCGAATCATAGACCTTCTTTCCCAATATCCTGTTAATATCATCAGAAGATAATCCACGTCCAGTATCTTCGACAGAAATTTCTACATATTTATCCATCGACTTGGCACAAACATGAATATTACCACCTTCTGGCGTATATTTTCGAGCATTCTCTGTCAACGTATTTATCATAAAGAGAGTCAACGATTTATCAGCTTTTACTATAGTATCAGTTTCGTCAATTATCAAATTTTGGGATTTCATTTCAAATGTACGCCTCCCCTTCTTTATGAGAATGAACAGTTCATTTAACTCAAAGTTTTCGATAGTCAAGCTGATGGAGCCTTGCCTCATTTTTATCCATTGAGTCAAAATATCATTATAATCATTGATTGTCGTTACCAATTCGTCAATATACTGCAACCGTGCCTGTCTAATTCCTTCCGGATCACCACCATATTGGTCTGATTTCAACTTATGGACTTCGTTTACAATTCTATCAATATATGGATTAATAGAATTGACGATGGATAGACAAGTTTTCTTGGTGATATTTTGACGTTTGTTTTCAATAATGTGCTGTTGTGACAGGTATTTTTCTTTATCTAATCGATTTTGCTCCTCAGATAGTTGCATCAACGCCTTTCTGTTATCAAGAACCCATGCTACATATGGCATTTGTATGCGGCGAATAGTTATATCATCTTTATTTTTATGATCTGCTTGAAGTAAAGCTTCCATTTTATTAGAGGCTTCTTCTGCCGAATAGGTTGTAATGTGCCTGCATTCATCCAACAAATATTTAAGCAAGACATTATGCTGAGTATCTTTCTCTCGAGCGTATTTATTAAAACGCCAGAGCAATAAAATGACCAAAGCGGTACTAAGCAATGTAACAATAAAAACAACATTCAATTTATGCAGTTCTTCTCTTAAGGCTTTATAACGGTTTTCGAGTTGCTTATCTTGCCGAGTATAATTCAAAATATCCAAGTATGCATTTCTATTATAATCAGATGCTACTTTGTTTCCCATTCCTGCATAAGTAACACTTAACTGTTCTCTTATTGACAGCAACCATTCAGGCACCGTCTTAGAACGCTCGGAATTAATCCAGTGCAATTCTCTATTAACAGTATCATTGGGTGCGAATGGAAGAAGTTGCTCCGAAGATTTCTTGTGGTGATAATATTTTTGATGATGCTGATTAACCAACCGTAAAGCTTTTACCAACACCTGATAAGCATTAGCATATAGACCATGAATATTGTAATACTTGGCGATTGTGACCAATGAACCCGCTACTTGATAAGGATCTTGGTATTTGTTGAACATATCAAGCGATCGTTGGGCCATACGAAGAGGCATTAGTGAATCAACCGAAATATCCAATTCCGCCAATCGATAACCTCTCCTTCCTACAAAGAACTGATACGAATTTTTTGCAGCCAACATATCAGATATACTTTGCAATCCATTTGCTTCAAAATAAATCACTTTTTGTAGAGAAGCAGCTTTCCATGCCATGTACAGTTCATCAAAACAACTCAGATTTTGCTCATCAACATTAGAACCTGAACAAAGAAATGCAGAACCTTTTAGATAATGATAATACATCCATTGACAAGAATCGGTTGCCAACCATTTGGAATTGACGGAATTTATGGATGAAATAGCCTCTTCACGTTGCTGAAGATAATAATAATAGATAGCCGAAGTAATATAAAACTCAGAGCAAGCATAATTATATCTTACAACATCATGCGGTCTCATATTGATGTATGCATCTTGGTCTATACGGCGCATCCTTTTCTTTGCATCGTTATGCTTTTCATAAAAGGCTTCATTCATTGCCGTACGTTGATAGATTTTCATAAGCCCAATATCGGCAATCAGCAATTCTATTTCATTTTTCGAAAGACTTCCTACCTTATTATATAGCTGTTCTGCTTTCTCAAAATTCATCTTCATAAAATAGGTGAAAGCAAGATTATTATACGCTTCAGCTTTACCACGGCTATACAGATCGCACGCGTTATATGCTTGCAGAGCCTTATTTGAAGATTCTATAATATTTATATACCTTTCTTTATATGATATACTATTAAGCGAATCAACGTAATGAACCTCACGTGAAGAAGGCAAATCTTCACAAGAGCAAAGGGATAGCAATAATATTAAAATCCCCATAATGACAGACATAGATCTCAAATTCATTACTCAGATTAACTTTTCAATTGAACAAAGCTAATTATTTTTATGGAAATCTCAATAAAAATATCATGAATAAGTACTATATTTGTTCCATATTTCTTTATAGGCAATAGAATATTTTAAAGATAAAGAACAGATGAAGAAGCATTATGTCAGTATAATAGTCATAATCATAACAAGTGCATTTTTGTTTTCGTCTTGTAGTAGCAAGATGAGCAATAAAAAGCGCATAGCTTTTGATAGTATCAAAATTGCTCGCATAGAGCATCTGTTCGGTGATAAGCAAAAGCCTTATTGCAATTTGATTATAAATATTGCATATCCCAATTTGTGCGATAATGCATCTTTGAAAGATACACTTACCAAATCAATCTTTGCATTTTGCTTAGGAAATGGATATTCGTCATTAAGCCCTCAAAACGCTATTCGAAAATATATCAACGATTATCTCAATAATTATCGCAAAGAACTTGAGCCAAACTTCAAACAAGAGACAGATAGTTCGGTTTACCAATGGTACAATTATTATCGTTCTATTATAGGGAAAGTAAAGTATCAGCATAATGATCTGTTGACCTATGCAATGAAATTTAATGAATATACCGGTGGAGCACATAATATGTATGCTACAACTTATGAAAATTTCGATTTAAAGCGAATGCGAATTATAAAATTGGCCGATCTGTTTAAACCAAATTATCAAAACGAGTTGACTGCTATCATCGTCAATCAATTAATGTCCAATCAGAAAGTTCACTCGGCGGACGAACTTGCGGACAAAGGATATGGTGCAACAGGCAACATCTCGCCTACCGAAAACTTTTATTTCGACAATAAAGGCATGATATTCGTCTATAACATTTATGAAATAGCCCCTTATAATGTTGGTATTATTACAGTCCATGTAGATTTTGATAAGCTGAAAAATATCATGGAAGAAAAAACTTTTGAATCATTAGGACTGATATAGTTCAAAACTATTTAATATGGATATTATCAACAAATACTTCCCCAACCTGTCTGATACTCAAAAGCAACAATTTTCCCGATTAGGAGAATTGTATGCCGATTGGAATACTAAAATCAACGTTATTTCTCGCAAAGATATAGAGAATATTTATGAACGGCATATACTTCACTCGCTAGGTATAGCCAAAATCATCAGTTTTAAAGATCATTCTAGTGTACTCGATGTAGGAACAGGTGGAGGCTTCCCCGGCATTCCGTTGGCTATACTTTTCCCAAATGTCAAATTCCATTTGATAGACAGTATCGGCAAAAAGATACAAGTAGCAACAGAAGTCGCTGCGGCTATCGGATTAAAGAATATCTCGTTTTGCCACGAACGCGCCGAACAAGAGAAAGCCTTGTATGATTTTGTAATCAGCAGAGCCGTTATGCGTTTAGATAGTTTAATCAAGATTGTGAGAAAAAACATTTCTCCTGAGCAACGCAATGCTTTACCCAATGGAATTATTTGCTTAAAAGGCGGTGATTTGGACGAAGAAATAAAATCATTTAACAACCTTACTACAGTCTTCAACTTATCAGATATTTTTGAAGAAGAGTTTTTCGAAACAAAAAAGGTAGTACATGTAGTGATCAATAAAAGTAAAAAGTAATACTATATATAAATATGAAAATGAAGATAAAGAAATTCGAATTCAATCCTCTTCCTGTCAATTGCTATATATTGTGGGACGAAACGAATGACGCCGTTGTGATTGACCCGGGATGTTACTACAATTCAGAGAAGCAGGCTTTGAAGGACTTTATTATTAATAATAATTTGCATTTGAAACACTTGCTGAATACGCATTTACACCCTGATCATGTATTGGGTAACGCATTTGTAGAAAGAGAATTCAACGTGCAAACAGAAGCGAATAAAGCCGACGAGTTTTGGCTGGAGTCAATGCCCGGACAAAGTCGGTCTTTAGGATTGGAATACAAAGACGACCCCATTCATATTGGAACTTATCTTCAGGAAGGTGATGTTATTAAATTTGGAAATACGGAATTAACGTGTTTACTGGTTCCGGGTCACTCTCCTGGTGGACTTGTTTTTTATAGCAAACTACACAAATGTATGTTTTCCGGTGATGTTCTCTTCCAAGGAAGCGTTGGACGAGCCGATTTAACGGGAGGTAACTTCGATGAACTTATTGAAAATATACAAAACAAACTTTTTGTCGTTTCCAATGATACCATTGTATATCCGGGGCACGGTGCTCCAACAACTATCGGAATTGAAAAAGCCGAGAATCCGTTCTTTAGAAATTCAACAAATTATTAAATATTCTTAGTTCCTTACCTATGAAAAAAGATTTATTACAAAATCGTCATGTTGGTATCAACGAAAGTGATATCAATAAAATGGTAAAAAAGGTAGGTGTAAGTTCTATCGACGAACTGATAGACAAAACTATCCCTGCCAATATTCGTTTAAAGGCTCCACTGACACTGGATCCTGCAATGACAGAACATGAGTTCGCAGAACATATTGCCTCGTTAGCTTCCAAAAACAAGATTTACGACAGTTATATCGGCGAAGGATGGTACAACACCATAACGCCGGCGGTTATTCAGCGCAACGTTTTTGAGAATCCGGTATGGTATACATCTTATACGCCTTATCAAACGGAAGTTTCGCAAGGTCGTCTTGAAGCCTTACTCGTTTTTCAAACAGCTATTTGCGATCTGACGGGTATGCCGTTGGCAAACTGTTCGTTACTTGACGAAGGTACGGCAGCAGCCGAAGCAATGACTATGATGCACGGCCTTCGCCCACGCGACAAACAAAAGAGTGAAGCTAATGTATTATTTGTCGATGAAAAAGTATTTCCGGAGACACTAGCTGTGATGAAAACTCGTGCTTATCCTCAAGAGATCGAAATTCGCATCGGAAACTACAAAGACTTCAATTTTACTCCCGATGTATTCGGTTGTATTGTACAATACCCCAATGCAGACGGTAGTGTAGAAGATTATCGCGAGTTTGTCCAGAAGGCTCACGAAAGTGGATGCAAAGTTGCAGTAGATGCCGATATCTTGAGTTTAGCTTTGATTACTCCTCCGGGAGAATGGGATGCCGATATTGTGTTTGGTAGTACCCAACGTTTGGGTGTACCCATGTTCTATGGTGGACCTTCGGCCGCTTACTTTGCAACGCGCGATGAATATAAACGCAATATGCCGGGCCGTATTATCGGTTGGTCCAAAGACAAGTATGGTAAACTTTGTTTCCGCATGGCATTGCAGACACGCGAACAACATATTAAACGCGAGAAAGCAACATCCAACATCTGTACGGCTCAAGCGCTATTGGCCATCATGGCGGGCTTTTATACCGTTTACCATGGACAAGAAGGTATTCGAGAAATTGCAACTCGTATAGCAGCCATCACAACAACATTAACTCAATCGCTCCAATCTATCGGCTACACTACCCGAAATAATAGTTGGTTCGACACCGTTCGTATTGCTTTGCCCGAATCTATTACGACAGAGTTCATTCGCACCGTAGCTCTCGAAAACAAAATCAATTTACATTACTACAAGAATGGTGATGTAGGATATAGCATTGACGAAACGACCAATGCCGAGAAAGTACATCAACTGCTCCATGTATTTGAAGTAGCAGCCGGCAAACAAATCAAAGAAGAGGGAAAATGTCCGTTCAGCGAACAATATAACATTCCCGAGACATTGCGCCGCACATCTTCCTATCTTACTCACGAAGTATTCTGCAAATACCACACAGAGACCGAGATGATGCGTTTCATCAAACGCCTTGACAGAAAAGATATCAGTTTGACTCATTCGATGATCTCACTCGGTTCTTGTACAATGAAGTTGAATCCGGCATCTACAATGATTCCATTAAGTTGTCCGGAGTTCATGAGTATCCACCCATTAGTGCCCGAAGATCAAGCTAAAGGCTACAAAGAACTCATCGACAATTTGACTCATCAGCTAGAAGTTCTCACAGGCTTTGCAGGTGTAACATTTCAGCCCAATTCGGGAGCAGCAGGCGAATATACGGGGCTCCGCATTATTCGTTCTTATCTCGAAAGCATCGGTCAAGGCAATCGTCACAAAGTCCTTATACCGGCATCTGCCCACGGCACTAATCCGGCATCGTCTGTTCAAGCAGGTTTCACTCCCGTGATATGTGCATGCGACGATCATGGCAATGTAGATATGGACGATCTACGAAAGAAAACCGAAGAAAACAAAGAAGAATTGGCAGCTTTAATGATCACATATCCATCGACCCATGGTATCTTCGAAACAGATATCAAAGAAATATGTGAAATTATTCATGCCTGTGGTGCTCAAGTATATATGGATGGTGCCAACATGAATGCCCAATTAGGCATTACCAATCCCGGAACCATCGGTGCCGATGTATGTCACCTCAACCTACACAAGACATTCTCCTCTCCTCATGGTGGTGGCGGTCCTGGAGTAGGCCCTGTTTGTGTTGCCCCACACTTGCTTCCATTCCTCCCTGGACACGATTTGTTTGGCTCTTCAGACAATGAAGTATCATCTGCACCATTCGGTAGTGCCGGTATTCTGCCTATTGCATACGGTTATATTTGCATGATGGGAATCGAAGGTCTTACGTTTGCTACAAAAGCAGCAATACTCAATGCCAATTATTTGGCAGCTTGCCTGCAAGATACTTATGGCATCGTTTATCGTGGAGTAAACGGTTTTGTAGGTCATGAGATGATTCTGGAATGCCGCAATATAGCAAAAGAAACCGGTATATCGGAGAATGATATTGCCAAACGTCTGATGGATTACGGCTACCATGCCCCTACTCTATCTTTCCCTGTTCATGGCACTTTAATGGTAGAGCCCACCGAAAGCGAAAGTCTATCGGAACTCGATAACTTTGTGAAAGTGATGGAAACCATTTATGCCGAAATAGAAGAAGTGAAAAACGGTGTGGCCGACAAAGAAGACAACGTGCTACTTAATGCACCTCATCCCGAATACGAAATTGTCAGTGACAATTGGTCACACTCTTATGGCAGAGAAAAAGCAGCATATCCTATCGAAAGTGTTCGCGATAACAAGTTTTGGATAAACGTTGCACGTGTGGACAATACGCTTGGCGATCGTCATCTATTGCCTACAATGTATGGCAAGTTCGAATAAAAGACGTTAATCATATTCTATAAAAGTGTGCTTCATCCGAGGCACACTTTTTTTTGTATTACAGAATCCAAACAATTGATTTCAGAATAACATACTGTTTATGTTGTTGTATCACAGTTGTGAGACACTTGTATCACTCTTGTGCGACAGTTGTATCACAATTGTGAGACATCTGTATCACAGCTGTGAGACGCTTGTAAGTGTTTATTGTTTTATGGAAAACATCCTTATGTGAAGCCAATAAGTATGGTATCTTGTTTCTATAACATTCGGTTCATGAGTAGGTACATCCCTCTTGTCGCTATTTTAAGCAATAACCCTTTCAACACTGATGCTTAAGCAACAACTTATGCGGCAGAGATTCTCCCTCTTCAAGCTAGACATAAATTTTAGACATTAATAGTGTCCAATAGTTGGACACTGGTTAGGAAATAAAAAAGAAATAAACTATTTTTGCTACATCATATCATTATCCTCATATATGTCAAAACAAGGTACACTTTTAATTGTCGATGACAACCGCAACATTTTAACTGCGGTACAGATGCTGCTCGAAAATACGTTTAAGAATATTTTCACACTCTCAAATCCCAATCTTATCCCTGCCACGTTTCGAGAACATACTCCGGATGTAGTATTGCTTGATATGAATTTTACCAGTGGCATCAATAGTGGAAACGAAGGCCTCTTTTGGCTTCAACAAATAAAAAACATAAGGCCAGAAACGCAGGTTGTACTATTTACGGCTTATGCCGATATTGAACTTGCAGTGAAAGGTATCAAAGAAGGTGCCTCCGATTTTATCGTAAAACCGTGGAATAATGCCAAAATTGTAGAAACACTTTTGATGGCTTATAATCAGACAAGGCATCCTAAAACAAACAAAACAGAAACGACCGACAACCGTCATAAAATGTTTTGGGGCGAAAGCGAAGGCATGAAACAACTTCGCTCGCTAATAGAAAAGGTTTCTAAAACAGATGCCAATATTTTAATAACCGGAGAGAATGGTACAGGCAAAGAAATGCTTGCCAACGAAATACATCGTCTATCCAACAGAGAAAGCGGACCAATGGTACCTATAGATATGGGAGCTATTACCGAAACCTTATTCGAAAGCGAACTCTTCGGACATACCAAAGGTGCCTTTACCGATGCGCACACAGATCGTGCAGGGAAATTCGAAATGGCGGAGAATGGTACTCTTTTTCTCGATGAGATCGGAAACTTGTCATATCATCTGCAAGCGAAGTTACTGACAGCTTTGCAAAACCGCAGAATTGTCAGAGTAGGAAGCAACGAGCCTATCCCCATAAATGTAAGACTAATATGTGCTACGAACCGCAATCTGCAAGAGATGGTCGACAAAGAGCTGTTTCGTGAAGACCTATTGTATCGTATCAACACCATTCAGGTACACATACCGGCATTGAGAGAAAGACGTGAAGACATCGTACCCCTTGCCGATATTTTTCTGGCAAAATATGCCGACATTTATGGAAAGCCCGCATTGACATTGCAGCCCGATGCGCAAACCAAATTGAAGGAACAATCATGGTACGGTAATATACGCGAATTGGAACATACGATAGAGAAAACAGTGATTATCAACGAAAACAGACATATTTCGGCCAACGAAATAGACTGTAGGCAGCCTAAACAAGACAGACCGACAACCGAGATCACTACGCTCGAAGATATGGAATGCCAACTCATACGCAATACGATTGATAAATTTGAGGGCAATTTGTCATTGGTTGCCACCCAACTGGGTATTTCGAGACAGACCTTATATAATAAAATAAAGAAGTACGGAATATGAAGAAGAAAATGATAAGTGGTCGTTTTAAAATTATTATCAGTTTGACAGGCGGTGTTATTCTGACAATCGGAATAACGCTTCTGGCTGTATACCACTTATGGAGTTTCTTTATAGCCTGTCTGTTTTTAGAAGGATATTTGTTCCGAAATATCTACATCCAGTATCGACGTAATATAAAAAAAATAGCTTTCATGTTCGATGCTATCGATAATTCCGATTATTCATTTAAGTATGCTACCGAAAACATTTCAAAAGACGACTATTTGGTCAATGAGTCGCTCAATCGCATCACTCAAATATTATGGCAAGCACGTAATGAAGCCCAACAGCGTGAAAAATACTACGAACTCATCATCAATTCGGTAGATACGGGAATCATTGTCGTAGATGCAAAAGGCAATATATACCAAACCAACCATGAAGCCCTGCATCTATTAGGACTTTCTATTTTCACTCATACCGCACAACTACTTCGGATAGACAAAGGACTAAAGAACATCATACAAAACATTAAACCCGGCGAGAAACAGCAAATATCATTTCCAAACGAACGCGGCATCACCCATTTGTCCATACGTGCTTCGGCAACCCAATTGAAAGGTATAAACGTACGTATCCTAGCCATCAATGATATCAACAGCGAACTAGACGAGAATGAATTGGACTCTTGGATTAAGCTTACACGTGTATTGACGCATGAGATAATGAATGCCGTAACTCCCATTACGTCGTTAACTGAAACGATGTTGACAAAGATCGGAGATAAAGAAAATGACATTCGTAACGGATTAAATGTTATCTATAAAACGGGAAATGGATTGATAGATTTTGTAGAGAACTATCGCAAATTCACACATATCCCGACGCCCTCTCCTTCCCTATTCTATGTGAAGAGCTTCGCTCTGCGGATGAAAGAACTGATGGAGTGCCAAATACCATCGCCCAATATTTCAATAACAATCGATGTAGAGCCTAACGACTTAATAGTTTTTGCTGACGAAAATTTGATCACAAGGGTGGTACTCAATTTATTAAAAAATGCAATTCAGGCCATTGGCGCTGAACAACCGAACGGGATGATATGGATAAGATCCTATTGTGACAACAAAGAATCTGTGTTTATAGATATATCCAATAACGGCCCCCTTATCCCTATCGAAGAAATGGAGCATATATTTGTACCTTTCTTTACTACCAAAACCGATGGAAGCGGCATCGGCCTATCGCTTGCCAAGCAGATTATGCGTTTGAGCGGAGGCAATATCATACTTCGAAGTGATACAGACAAACACCTAACAACCTTTTCTTTAATGTTCCCTTAACCAGTTAGCTGTGAATTTATGCCGGAGCAACATAAAAATCTTTGTATATTCTTTCCAATAAATAAAATATAATCATATCTTTGCCTCATTAAATAGCGATTTTAAACGAATGAAACATAAAAATCCATCATACTTGTGCAATGCAAAATTATTGTTCCTTCTATTATCATCGTACTTGTTCCTAACAAGCAATGTTTGCGCACAGAATAACGAAAAAGCACCCATTGTTATCGTTAGCTCATACAATCCGGATGCACAAAGCATGTCATCCTATATATCTAGTTTCTTTACTGAATACAAAAAGAAAGAAAGTGATCGGGATATTATCATAGAAAACATGAATTGTAAGGCGCTCTCTGAATCACCCAGATGGAGCCAAATGATGAAAGATATTTTGGACAAATATATTTCATATCGACCTAAACCATCGCTTATCATTCTTTTGGGACAAGAGGCATTTACCGCATATTTATCTCAACCCACGCACAAATTGCCTCATATACCTATCATGGTTGCAATGGTCAGTCGCAATACGCTAAGGTTCCCAAGCGGCAAGTTTGATCCTGCAAATATCGAAATCAAGTGCGAAGACGTCATGAATCTTGCCAAACAATTTAATATCGTGGGCGGGTATCTTTACGAATATAATATAGATAAGAATATTCAACTCATCAAACAATTATATCCAAAGACAAAAAAGATAGCATTTCTCACAGACAATAGTTGCGGTGGTATATGCCAGCATGCTTTCATTAATCAGGAAATAAAGAAACATCCCGAATACGAATATCTGGCATTGGACGGACGCAAGTATACAGTTTATTCGATGATAAGCCAATTGGCTAAGTTACGAGACAAAACAGTATTGGTATTGGGCAGTTGGCGAATGGACAAAAATGAAGGATTCTTCTTACACAATACCGTCTATCTGATGAAAGATGTAAATTCAAAATTGCCAGTATTCTCTATATCTACTATCGGAGTGGGAAATTGGGCTATAGGAGGCTATACGCCCTGTTATCGCAATACAGGTAAAGATCTGGCAAATGATGCATACCGCTATGTCAATATGAAAAATCATGGCAATGTGAACATCAACATACTACCGCTCAATTACCTTTTCGATGCGCGGGTAGTAGCACAAAATCATATTAAAACTAAACTATTGCCCAAGAATGCGACATATATCAATCAGCCAGAAAGCTTTTGGAAGAAGTATGAGAAACTAATGATCAGCATATCGATTGCTTTTATTATTCTAGCCGGTATTATTTTAATTCTTATCTATTTCCTTATCAAGACAAATGCATTGAAGAATGCCCTTCTTACTTCGCAAAAGGAACTGATGGAAGCGAAAGAAAAAGCGGAAGAGTCGGCCAAGTTGGAAAAAGCTTTCGTTGCCAATATGAGCCACGAAATACGAACCCCACTCAATGCAATCGTAGGTTTTACCAATCTGCTCACGACTTCGGATATTCCGGATGATCAGAAAGAAGAGTTTAAAACAATCATCCAACAAAATTCAAACCTCTTATTGAATCTTATCAACGATGTATTGGACCTTTCAAGACTCGAAGTAAACTACATAAAATTCAATTTTGAAAATGAAGATATTGTGGGACTATGTAAATCGCTCCTACTTACTGAGCAAACGGCTCATCCTTCTAACTTGGAATATATATTTGAATCACCACTAACAGAATATGTTGCACCAATTGACATGAAGTGCATGCAGCAAATTTTAATTAACTTACTGACCAATGCAAACAAATTCACAAAAGGAGGAAGCATTATGCTATCGTTCAATGTAGACAACAAAAAGAAACGTCTGCTGTTTGCTGTGAAAGATACCGGTTGCGGAATACCTCCCGAAAAGCGAGGTACCATATTCGAGCGTTTTACCAAACTAAATGCTTATGCCCAAGGTTTCGGGCTAGGACTTTCTATCTGTAAAATAGCAGTAGAGCGTTTAGGTGGTAAAATTTGGGTGGATCCGGATTACGATAAAGGAGCATGTTTCAGATTTTATATTCCTATCAGAGCTATAGGACGGGATGAGGTCGGAAAGACTTCATAATTTTTTCGACTGTCTTCATCACCTGTCCATAAGCGTAATCAGCTTTTAAGGCCAATGTCGATTCTACGTCGGGACTATTAATGCAAAAAATATCTTTAAAGCCGTTGGTTATGAGTAGGCTTTTGTCGGTAACTTTTCCTGCTATGGCAATCACGTCCTTACGATATGCCGCCGAACGCTTCACAATACCAAACGGAACTTTTCCCATCAACGTCTGACGATCCATAGCCCCCTCACCTGTTATAATAAGATCTGAATCGATTATCAATCGGTCAAAGTTAACATAATCGAGTAGCAAATCAATCCCCGATTCAAAGTTGGCATTCATAAAGCTTTTCAGAGCAAAACCCACACCGCCTGCCGCTCCCATTCCCGGTAAGTGAGAATAATCTTGACCAAAACACTGGGCTACAATTTCAGCAAAATGACGAAGTGCTTTATCTAGGTTTTCGACCATTCTAGGTGATGCTCCCTTCTGTGGAGCAAAGACAAAGGCTGCTCCATTCTCTCCAAACAGAGGATTTGCTACGTCAACGGCAACAGTAATAGAACAATCGAGCGGAAACTTCTTAGCAAATGTCAAATCAATATGTTCTGTTTGCATCAAAGCCTTTGCATTATTGGCTACAGGCTTCCCCGACTTATCATAAAAACGATAACCCAATGCCTGCAACATACCGATTCCTGCATCATTGGTAGCACTGCCACCCACTGCTATTATTATTTGCTTACACCCTTTATCTATAGCATCTGCTATTTGTTCGCCCAATCCAAAAGAAGTAGTCAACAACGGATTGCGTTCTGTATCCGATAACAAAGTCAAGCCACATGTTTTGGCCATCTCCAATATAGCAATCTTGCCATCAGGAGACATGCCGTAAAAAGTCTCTATGGGACGCATCAATGGATCGTGTGCTACAATCGATACTGTTTTTATTGCTTCATTCACACTCAACATCGCCTCAAGTGTTCCTTCGCCCCCATCAGCAATCGGTAATGAAACGACTACCGCCGATGGATAGATTTTCAAAATGCCTTCTCTAGCAGCCTTTTCCACTTCGATGGACGATAAACATCCCTTAAAAGAATCAATAGCAAGAACTATTTTCATTATACATTCAATTGATGGATATAACCTATTTCTATAATATGCGATCGCTATGCAAAGTAAAAGATTATTTCTTTTATTTGTATACTCAATACGGGGCTTTTTCAATGTCATTTAAATATGTGACTCACAAATTATGCAAAAATAGACTTTATTTAAGTCATTTACTTTAGCTAATAATGGATTATTTTCTCTATTTTTGTATGAAATCAGAACATAATATTAGCAAAACGAATATAAGATGAACAGAAAACATATCAATCGACGTGATTTTCTTAAGACCATAGGAGTGGGTTCTGTTATCACAACCGCTGCCATTTATGGTTGCAATACCAAAGAAAGTAATGGAGACGTCCCTATAGGGAAAATGACTTATCGAACCAATCGAAATTCGGGCGATAAAGTATCCATATTGGGGTATGGCTGTATGCGCCTCCCTACTAAACCAAAGATCCATGAAGATGATGATGACGTTATCGATCAAGACATGGTCAATAAACTTACTGATTATGCAATAACACATGGGGTGAATTATTTTGATACATCACCACGCTATTGCCAAGGCAAATCCGAAGAAGCTGTAGGCATTGCCTTGAAAAAACATCCCCGCAATAAGTTTCTTGTAGCAACCAAGTTATCGAACTTCATTGACGATGATGAAGCACCAGCAACTCGAGAAGCATCGATGGAAATGTATCACGATTCTTTCAAAAAACTGCAAGTCGATCATCTGGATTATTATTTGCTACATGCTATTGGGCGAAGCATAGAAGATTACCAAAAGCGTTTTATAAATAATGGTATGCTCGATTTCTTAATCGAAGAACGCAAGGGCGGACGCATTAGAAATTTAGGATTCTCATTCCATGGCAACCCACAGGTATTCGACTATGCTTTGTCCATGCACAATAAGGTACATTGGGATTTCGTTCAGATTCAACTTAACTACTTTGATTGGGAACATGCTTCCAAAGACGATGTCAATGCCAATTATCTATACGGACAGTTGAAAAAGTATAATATTCAGTCCGTCATTATGGAACCACTCCGTGGAGGCCGTTTGGCGAAAATTGAATTTCATTTATTCGAGAAATTGAAACAAATGCGTCCGGACGATTCTGCCGCTGCATGGGCTTTTCGGTATGCAGGCTCTTATCCGGATGTGCTGACAGTATTAAGCGGTATGACTTATATGGAAAATCTTCAAGAAAATATTAAGACTTATTCCCCTCTTCATCCTGTAACCGATAAAGAGAAAAGCGCACTCAATGATATTGTCGATGGAATCAGCAAGTTTCCATACATCAGTTGTACAGGCTGCAAGTATTGCATGCCTTGTCCATACGGACTCGATATACCCGGTATATTTGCACAGTACAATAAATGCCTTGACGAAGGCAACTACCCTACAAACATTCAAGACAAAGAATACCGAAAAGCCCGACGCGCTTTCTTATTGGGCTTGGATCGTGCCGTGCCACGCCAACGACAACCTCAAAATTGTGTCAACTGTGGTGCCTGCCTGCCCAAATGTCCACAACACATAGAGATACCTACCGAAATGGAAAAAATAGACCAGTTTACCAATAAACTGAAATTACAAAGTACAGAACTCTAAAAAAAGCAGATATGTTACGAAAGATAAGAATCGCACTGGAAATCATCTTTTTTGTATTTATTACGTTGTTATTTCTTGATTTCACAGGAATCATAAAGACCTATTTCGCTTGGATGGCAAAGATTCAACTTTTGCCTGCTATCTTAGCGGTGAATGTTGTTGTTGTGATAGCTCTTTTGCTATTAACATTCTTATTTGGGCGCATTTATTGTTCCATCGTTTGTCCTTTGGGTGCTTTTCAAGACGCGATTTCCCACATTCGTGGAAAGTTCAAACAAAACCGTTTCCATTTTTCACCGGAGAAGAGGATATTGCGCTGCATTGTTCTCGTTGCTTTCATTATATTATTAGTCGCAGGTTTTGGCTCCATTGCGGGACTTATAGAACCTTACAGTGCATACGGCAGAATAGCATCTAACATCTTCGCACCAGTCTATCAATTGGGAAACGACTTCTTGGCCTATATTGCCGAGAGATTAAACAGCTATGCTTTCTACCATACCCATTACGTATGGCTGAAGAGTGTCATAACCCTTTCAGTTGCTATACTAACAACCATCGTTGTAGGGCTCTTGGCTGTCCGAAACGGGCGTACTTACTGCAACACTGTTTGCCCTGTAGGAACGCTCCTCGGCTTTGTTTCCCGTTTCTCTCTTTTCAAAATAAGTATTGATACTACAAAGTGCAACAGTTGTAAACTTTGCGCTAAGAACTGTAAATCATCGTGCATCAATAGCGATACGCACGAAATAGACTATAGCCGATGCGTCGTTTGCATGAATTGCACCGGAAAATGTCACAAGAATGCTATTCAATACAAATTCATGCCATTAATAAAGAAAACAAAAATAGAGAAAAAGAAAACGACACTCGAAGAAAAAATAAAGACCGATGCAGAAGCTTCTCGCCGCACATTCCTGACTATGGCAGGTACGGTAGCCGTCGCTGCCACGATAAAAGCTCAAAAAAAGAATGTCGACGGCGGTTTGGCTGCGATAAAAAACAAAGAAATACCCCGACGTAAAACGAAACTCGTTCCTCCGGGAGCACTAAGTGCCGCTCATCTAGCCCAGCATTGTACGGCTTGCCAACTCTGTATCACAGAATGTCCCAATCAAGTGTTGCACCCATCAAGTGGATTGTCTACCCTGATGCAACCCGAAATGCAATTTCAAGAAGGTGCTTGCCGTCCCGAATGTACGAGATGCTCCCACGTATGCCCTACCGGGGCGATACGCCCGATAACACGTGCCGAAAAATCTTCTATCCAACTAGGACATGCCGTATGGATAAGCAAGAACTGTTTAATTAATACCGATGGTATTACCTGTGGAAACTGTGCACGCCACTGTCCTAACGGAGCTATCCAAATGATGGTAAAAAACCCTACTGACGATTATTCTCCTAAAATACCCGTCGTCGACACAACTCGTTGCATCGGTTGCGGCATGTGCGAATCGGTTTGTCCTGCACGCCCTTTCAGTGCTATTTATGTCGAAGGACATTTGGTGCACAAGCATATTTAATATCCTTCTTTCTGCTTAAGCATTCGTTTTACTTCTGCAGCATCTTCAAAAGAACCATCAAGTATGCTGTAGAACTTATCGTTATGCCCTCTTACAATGAGATGTGTCAGTTCGTGAGCAACTACATACTCAATACAGCGCAAGGGCTTTCTAGCTAAATTAATACTGAAATGTACATGGTGGGTGCGCACGTTGCAACTGCCCCACAGCGTTTGAGCCTGGTTGACTTGAATACCAGTCGTTTTAACCTTCAATATATTTTCCCATTTAGCAACGAATGGAGGAAGTATAACATACAGTTGCCGACGATACCACTCGCGGATCAATGTTTTTCGCATTTCAACAGTATATTGAGGTCGACAATAGACATTAATTTTATCGTCTTCAACTTCAATTTTGGGTGGTTTGTCCCTATTGATAATACAGAGTGTATATGGATTTCCTAAGAAATAAATGGTGTCTCCCGTCCAATACTGTTTTTCATCAGCCAGGATCAGTTTCTCCATTTTCACCTTATTTTCTCTGATCCAATCTATCTTGCTAGTCAAAAAATCTTTTATCTGTTTATCGGTCATGATTGCTGGAGCCGAAAGATGAGCATGAGCATTTTCTTTTGATATCGACAATCTAATTGTCTTTATCCACTTACGCTCAACGTCAACGACAAAATCATCCAATTGCAGTGCAAACTTCTTATTATAATGCAACGAATAAATATCAGCTATTTGTTTTTTACGAACCATCATCTCTATTTTCTAAAGACAAAGATACTAATTTAAGGACAATTTACAAGCCTTCACAAGAACTCAATGCAACTTCTGATAAATAACAAAGACAGTATATGCTCGCTTATATATTCCTTCTAGTCCTTACAAAACTTGAAAAAATACAGAATAAGAGTGTATCCGAAAATATTTATATCAACAAAAAGAATTGCATTCATTTGTGAATAATCCATTATATATCCCTATATAAAAATTGTATATAACCCAGAAACAAACTTTTAGGAAACTAATTTAATAAAATATTCACTTAGCATTTTGCGGGACAGAAAAAATAAATTTACTTCCCGCGCCCAATAGACTTTCAACCCTTATCGTTCCTCCATTCCTAATAACAAAGTCTTTGCATAGCACAAGCCCTAAGCCCGAACCTTTTTCCTTATTAGTACCATATGTAGAACGGAATTTATTATCGATAAATAAGTTGTCAGCAATTTCTTGTGACATTCCAACACCATTATCCTCAACCATAACTTCAACAAAATCATTTAGTTGGTAAAGAGTAATTTTTATTAATCCTTGAGGACGAGTAAATTTTATTGCATTGGAGAGTAAATTTCGAACCACCAAATTGATCATATCATAATCTGCATAGACTTCATAATTGACTTTCTCATTGAACTGCATTTCTATTGATTTCTTATTTGCCTCCACCGAGAGTAAAGACATGTTTTGGATGATTAATTCATTCAAGATAATCATTTTAGGGCTGCAAACGATTTCATTACGTTGAGATCGAGACCAATTCAATAAATTTTCTAATAAATAATAGGTATTCTTTGACATAACTTTTAGCTCATTCAAAAAACTGTCCCTCAAATCAGAAGTAATATTTAAATCATCCGTTAAAAGCTCTATTATTTGCATAAAGCTCCCTACCGGACCACGAAGATCATGAGCAATAATTGAAAAGAGTTTGTCTTTGGTAAGAAGCAGTTCCTGTAATTGTTGCTCAAATTTTTTCTGCTTACTTATATCAATATGAGTTCCAACAGCCCGAATGGGTTTACCTTCTTTATCTCTTTCAATAACTTTTCCATGATCCAATATCCACCTCCACTCACCAGCTTTATCTTTTACTCGGAAAACACTCTCGTAATAATCTGCATTACTTTTTAAATGATTCTCAAAAATCTGTGATACTCTAGTCCAATCTTCAGGATGAATAAGATCTTGCCACTTACGTCCATTTTTTGATAATTCATCGATTTCATATCCAAGCATTGTGTAACAAGTATCAGAAAAATAAATTTCATTCGTCTGAAAATTCCAATCCCACATACCTTCTTTTGCCCCATTCAATGCAAGTCTGAGCCGTAATTCACTTTCTTTATATTGATTCAAATAAAGTTTTCGCTCTAAAGCGTTAGTTATATTATTAGTGACTGTTAGAAGTAAATCGATCTCATCTTCCGGCCATTTTTTACTCCGCAAACACTCATCAAACCCTACAAATCCCCAAAAATGATTCTGAATATTAATAGGGTATGCCAATACCGATTTAACACTCAATGGTTCAAATAAATCAATTATATCCTGAGGTAATTCTGTAACATTCTCTGAAAAGATACGACCTTCCTCTAATAGCATTTTTTTCCATGAAGGAACTTTCGCAAAAGGAAACATTTGAAACTCATCTTTCTTACCATCGATTCCTTCGTTACACCACTCGTGAGTATTGCTTGTAAATTGTTCATCATCCGTATTCTTAAATACAAAAACACGACTGACATTGGAATGTTGGCCTATTAATCTTAAGACTGTATTAATTATATCATCAAAATCACCGGGCTTATTAAGAAGCTGTGCAACATCTACCAATAATTTCTGCTGATTAATAAAATACTTTAGCTTTTCCTCCATCTGCTTTCTCTGACTAATATTTGTGATAGCCGCAATCATGTAATGCTCCTTTTGTATTTTTATCCGTTCAAAAGAAAACAAACATTCTAGTACTTCCCCAGATTTCGTTCTTATCGTAGCCTCTCCCTCAGCCCTTCCTTTACTAGCAAATTCTTTAAGCATGGCCTCTCTCTGAGAATAATTATCATAAATGTCCAATTCGCGGACTGTCTTGCCAGAGATTTCTTCCAAAGGATATCCTAACGTTTCTATAAAAGCTTTATTTACATTGAAAATAATATTAGAATCAATCGTTGTTATAGCCATCATTACCTGAGAGCTATTGAAGATATTAAAAAATATTTCCTGCGAAAAATATTTAGCAGATAAGTTTGTACTGACAGCCACAATAACATTCTGTTCTTTCCACCATCCAATATAAAATTTAGTATTAACAGGAACTACTTCCCCATTTTTTGTAATGAAAGGATATGGGCAAGAGAAAACATCCCCTTTTATGACCAATTGCACAATAGTAGATATTTTTTCTCTATAACGAGAAGAATATACAGCCAGAAGGTTTTCATTATATAAGTCTTCTGAACTATATCCAAGAATAGAATTTACTGCTGCATTTGTCTCAATAATATTACCATCCATATTCAATATGAATAAAGGATCAAGCTTGTCACTTAATAGACTTTTAAGCTTACTTTCTGGAATAAATTTCATAATATTATAATTAGATTTATATAACCGGACTTAATTAAATTACTGTAAATGTAATAAAAAAATAAATTGAAGTAACTAAATATATGTATTTATTTTCCATAAAATTTAGTATATAAACAACCGTGCCCGCCCAGAAGAATATCCAGACATTTGAATCGGATTAAAGCCGATGGAGAAAGAATAAAATGGATATGAAGCAAAGAAGAGAAAGGAAATACGTATGAATCAGACTTTTACTTGAGTTCCAAAGAAGACAGGAATAAGGAAAAGAGAAAAAAGCCTAAACAGAATAGAAGGATACAGAAAAGAGGAATATAAAATGATAAGGATAAAGAAGATGGATATAATGAAAAGGAGGAAAAGGATGAAAGTCTAAATAGCCTAAAAAGAAGGAAAGGGCTCCGGCAGCCTGATCGGCATTACCGGAACCCTTCCTCTTAAAACGGCGGCGACCTACTCTCCCACTTTGCGGGCAGTACCATCGGCGTAGCGGGGCTTAACT
>JAAYUD010000059.1 GCA_012517855.1 Bacteroidales bacterium | reverse complement strand
ATGTTCGTCCTTATCATTTTTTGAGTACACAGGGGCGATTAAGAAAGTCAATAAGTATCACTTCCGAATGGTTAAAATAGTATCAGTATTACCCCTAATGTTCACCTTCCAAAAAGTTCAGGAAAGCGGCATCAACATCACTACTTTAGATCAACGTAATCTTGTGTCAATGGGAATGTGTATCTCGGGCTCATTAGTAAAAATCAGGAGTTAAGTGACATAAGGAACTAAATGGGATGGGGCACACTTGTCTATGTGCAAAACGCTCCATCAGCTATCTGTAGGCCATCGTTTAGATTTGTTCTAAGCAGAGGTCCGCTGAAAATAACGTGTCCACAATATATTCTTAGTGCGATTTTCGGACCTTTTTTCGCTAGCGTTGTATACGGTTCACCATTAATCTGCTGTATTGTAGCGCCGTATGGTGTCATACGGAGGTGGCAAAGGTTATTATGAGAATAGAGTTTGAGGCATATTCGCGACTTTTACCGGTGAACTCTTATCACCCAACCACGTATGGACCTAAATTTGTTGATGTCCATACGTTTTCTGGAAAACTTAAGGACGTCACCGAAAAAAGGAACATACGACGATTTTGTTCATGTCACAGACTCGAAAGTCGCTGTGGCGTAGTGTATTTGGTTGATATTTTATTTATGTGATGTGTTATCAATAAGACTTATGTTTAGTCCCCGAATTTGACTGGCTAGTGGGCTCACCAGTAAAATCTAGGGGGAGGAAGTTAAGCATAGATAGTAATAAGTCTAAAGAGAAAAAACTTAATGTCTGTCACTCCCCTAAGTTGTGCTCTAAAAGCTTTGATTTTGGCATTGAATGCTTCAGCAAAAGCATTAGTAGAACGGTTGACGAAGAAGTTTAGCACTTCATCGTAATGTTCGTAGATTGTAGCGGATATGACATTGAAACTTCTGAATTTTAATATATCCACTTTGTTATACCATCTGGCAAGAGCCAGTCTGGCTCCATCTTTTGTAGAGTTTTTTGCAAATATCATCCTTAGAGAATGAGCAAGTGAATAGGCTTCTCTTAAATCAGGATATTGTGCAAACAGTATTTTGGCTCTTCCTTTTTGTTTCTGTGTCCACTTGTTGCAAGATTTGTATAACAGATATCTGCTACGGGCAAGCAGCTGTTTCTTCGTGTCTCCATTACTGAAAACAAGCGGTTTGTATTCTTCTTTTCGCCATCTGGCATCCTCCATTTCATCCGTTTCTTCCTGAATGGCATCCCATCTGTGCTTTATGCGTATCTCCTGAATGGCCTCACAGGTAAGTTTCTGTACGTGGAGCGATCTATTACTCTGATGGCTGAGGGAAAACAGGAACGTATGATTTTATTCATACTGTTGGACATATCCATCGTAACCTCTCTGACTTCTTTTCTTTTGGCCTTGGATATTCTTTTTAATACAGCGATAATATCTTCCGAACGAACACCTTTGGCAATCGCTATAATAGTGCCTTTTCTTCCACGACTTTTACGGTTGGTGACCAGCGTATAGAGGTCGCCATTACTCATTGACGTCTCATCTATGCAAATGCTGGGACCTATATTATCCGGAAAAATCAGCCAGTCTTCAGCGTGGTCTTTATCCGACCAAGTACGGTAGTCGCTCAAATGATCTTTGTATTGTCGTTCAAACTGATCTCCATCTATGTGATAGTATGGTTCAAGAGAGCGGGCCGTAATCGGGTATTTCTCCAAGCAACCCTTTTAAAAAAGCCGCGAACTCTTTCGAGTGGCGGGTCCCTTCTGCTACCAAATCAAAGCGGTTTGAAACATATTTACCGCTCGTTTTATCCAGCCACTTACGACGTCGTACATTGAAAGTGACCTTCTTGTCTCTTATTGGAAAGTCACGGATATCGACCGCGTCCTGAAAGCCTTTCGATTCAAACTTATGTTCGGTATTTGTCGATGGAGGATTATCAAATTCATCCAAACTGATCAAGACCCTATCAGAAGTAGATTCCACATTGGTTATCTTGAAGTAAGTTAGTAACTCTGCCGGGAGCATTAAACGGACAATCTCTAATAAAAGGGCATTCTCTTGCATCTTATTTTCTTTTCTAATTGATGCAAAGATATTATTTAATTTGCACTCCCCCAACTTTTACTGGTGTGCCTATAAAACTGTTTCGAATTCTTTTGGCCTCTTTTTGGTGCATTTCTCGAGTTT
>JAAYUD010000004.1 GCA_012517855.1 Bacteroidales bacterium | reverse complement strand
CGAAAATAAATGTTTGTAAGTATAAACTTTTATGTTCGTCCTTATGAATTTTTATGTTCGTCCTTATCATTTTTTGATAACATAAGTTCAAATTTCGTAATCGAGAAGTGCCACTTCGGTATGGTTAAAATAGTATCAGTATCGCTCCCAATATTCACCTCCTAAAACGTTTTGAAAAACGACTTCGAGATAACGGATTGTCGGTAAGCACCATCTTGCGTCAACGGGGTGTGTACCTCGCAAAATACAGATCGAGTATCAGAAATAACAATTCTTGCACGCGAATCTTTAAAAGCTGCTTATATCACTCATCATCGGTGCCCTTTCGTAGAGTTCATAATTCATTGATTATCAGATATAAGATGCTCTTTTCAGGTCCCGTTTTGCTGCCGTATCACAGTATCTAACTGATATACAGCTAATAACCATGACGGATATGAATACAAAAAAATATTATAGGAAGACATCGGAATGATTCATACTGGTACGACCCTTTTTAAATAGCTCGTGGATTACGATTCTTTCAACAAATCGAGTATCGTACTTACCTTCCTAAAACCACATATGCCCCTAAATTTGTTGACGTCCATACGTTTTCAGAAAAACTTAAGGACGTCACCGGAAAAACTAACATACGACAACTTCGCAAAAAATCAAACGTATGTCGCAGCGGTAACTAACGTATGTTGTTGAAGAAACTAACGTTACTTATCATGATAACTTCCGTTAGTTACCGCAGTAACTAACGGAAGTTATGGCAGTGACATACGTCTGTTTTTTCGAATCGATCGTATGCTATTATGTGTGATAACAGTATTTCGAGAAACCAGAATGAAATTACCATTCTTTTTTTATTTTTTGTACTTGCCGATAGGGAACAGTTTCAATAATAGCATTGTTTGCTGTTTGCTCTTCAAAGCTAAGAGAGAAGAAATTTCGACCATATCCATTACCAAAAAGAACTTCCATTGGCTCACCTGTATCTTTCCATATATCTACTCTTGCAGCAAAATCAAAATCTAAACACTCTTTTGTCTTATCATAAGGAAAAGTAACCGTATAATATTCCCGACCTGTACATTTTACCTCTTCAGGACTCGTACCTGAGGCCTGAAACTTTTTATAATCAGAAATGATTGGTATAGAATTTTCCCTATAATATCCGGGCCCAAATATTATGATCACTTTCTTGCTAAGCTTAATTAAATACTCATTTCGTTGTTCTTGACTCATTTTGCCTAAGTCATCATTGGCTGCATACGTCATAATACCGTATGATAGAATTAATAATAGAATAGATAATTTCTTCATGGCTTTTAGCTTTTATTTATTGACCAATAATCAAATCTGGACGTTGCGAAGGCCCAAAAGTATATATTTTATGCGTGTACTCTGAGAATGGGTCGTCTTCTGTGCCTTTTATGACTGTAGCTGAATAGTCCATTAAAATACCAGGAATCTGATATTCGATAGCATAGCTCTCATCATTACCAGAAGGACCTGTGATTCTGCTTACTGTTGTAGGGCAGTGTTTTATGTCGAATGGCAATGAAAAAAGGCACAGACCGTTATATTACTTACAGGGATTCCTAAATTAATTGTAGCAAAAGAATCTTCACAATACCATACTACATCTCCTCTAACCATATCGCCTGCGTGAATACTACCATCATTCTCAGCATATATAAAAGCCCTATTCGCATCTACCTGATTTTGTTGCATTCTCATTCATTTTTGTCCATGCTTTATCCATCGATAATCTTATTCCTGACACTTCTATAATTTTATTAACAGGCGGGTAATGAATGATATGAATTTCATTCATACCCGGTACATCATTACAAGTTCCGAATAAGTTATCATCAATCTTATTGGAACAAGATATTAAGCATAATTCAATAACTATGAAAAGGATACGTGAATAACCATTTATTTTTATTATATTTTCAAAAGTAAATTATTTTTTAATTCTAAACAAATTTATTGGTAATTATTTTGCGTTGAATATTCTAAGATATATTTTATTTAAGGTTGCAGTAGACTACAAAAGTATGCTACAATAATGGGGTTGAGGTCCGATTGGATTGTTGCTTTTTATCGTTCTGATAACAATAAAAGACGCCATTGGCGTCTTTTATTAGAGAGCGGAAGACGGGACTCAAACCCGCGACCCTCAGCTTGGAAGGCTAATGCTCTATCAACTGAGCTACTTCCGCATTGTACTGAAAAATATTGTGGTGGGCAAAGATGGATTCGAACCACCGAAGGCGAAGCCAGCAGATTTACAGTCTGCCCCATTTGGCCACTCTGGTATTTGCCCTTCCTTTTTTAACTTTTCTCTTGAAAAGCGATGCAAAGGTATTAATTCTTTTTTAAATGCGCAACTAAATTGATCATTTTAATTGCTGCAATTGCACATTCTACTCCTTTATTGCCTAATGAACCACCTGAGCGGGCTATTGCCTGTTCCATATCGTTTGCTGTGATAAGTCCATAAATGACGGGAGTATCTGTTGTTGCATTCAAATAAGTAACTCCTTGTGTTACGCCCATGCAAACGTAGTCGAAATGGGGAGTTTCACCTTTGACGACACATCCTAGGATAATAACAGCGTCTACATTGCCTTGTTTGACAAATTGTTGTGCTCCGAACGTGAGTTCAAAACTTCCCGGAACATGTTCTACTAAAATATTCTTTTCTTGCGCTCCTTGTTTGGTTAGCGTTTCGACACATCCGTTGAGCAATGAGTCGGTTACTTTAGGGTTCCATTCTGATACAACAATACCGAATGTCATATTATGGGCATCCGGTACTTGTGTTGCATCGTATTGGGACAAATTGTGATAAGTTGTTGCCATACGATTTATGGGTTGTTGAAAATTATTTCTTTTCGAGTGTTGCTCTTTCTATGTATTTGTCAATGTCCATTGCTTGGTATGATTGGAAGTATTTGTCTTTCACTGTCTGATATGCTTCGATAGCTTTGTCGTATTTACCGATGCTCTCGTAAATCTGACCTGCTTGTACCAAGAAAATAGGACTTAAAGAGGGACTCTCTGCTTCTTTGGCAGCAGACATCAAACATTCGGTGGCTTTATCCATTTTGCCTAGATGCGCATAACAGTTGCCAAGGGCGCCTTTGATGGCAGGGCTTACCATTGCATCGCTTCCGTCAAATTCGTCAAGCTGTTTAGCAGCCAAGTCGAATTTGCCTAGATTGGCATAGCAGATACCTGCATAAGCTTTGGCTAGATTGGCAGCTTTAGTGCCGCTATATTCATCTTCAAGTTTAAGAAATCCGATATATCCGTTTTTATCACCGTTTAGAGCCGATGCATAGTCGTCTACTTCAAAGTATTTCTGTCCGGGGAAGAGGGCTGCTTGTGCTTTTGCTTCGTGTGGATCTGCATAGAAGCGTTGGTAAAGGAAATATCCGGCAACAAGAATTGCTGCTGCTACGACAATACCGATAATTTGTTTTTGATACTTCATGATAAATGCTTCCGACTGGGTCAGGGCATCTCCAACATTCAGTTGTTCCTTTTTATTTTCTGCCATTTGTATGTTTTGTTTTTTGTTTTTCGATATCTATGCTTTCGGACAGCAAAAGTAGGATATTTCTACTTATTAATGAAATTTGGCGGCATCTTTTTTTGTTATGGAGGCGAAAAAACGGCAAAATATTCATACTTTTGTACTCAACTCACTGAATGTGCATGATACTGAAACGAATATCTATATTAAATTATAAAAATTTAGAACAGGTAGAGCTCTTGTTCTCCTCTAAATTGAATTGTTTTTTCGGGTTGAACGGAATGGGTAAAACCAACTTGCTTGATGCCTTGTATTATCTTTCTTTTTGCAAGAGTTTGGGCAATCCGGTAGATTCGCAAAATATTCTTCATGGGGCAGAGTTCTTTGTGCTGCAGGGATTTTATGAACAAGATGACGGGACATCCGAAGAAATATATAGTGGGTTGAAAATTCATTCTAAGAAATCGTTCAAACGCAATAAGAAAGAATATCACCGATTAGCAGATCATATCGGTTTTATTCCGTTGGTTATGGTATCGCCTGCCGATACGGAATTGATTTTGGGAGGCAGCGCAGAACGTCGCCGTTTTATGGACGTGACGATTTCGCAGTTTGACAAAGAATATCTAAATGCGCTTATCCGTTACAATCAAGCTTTGTCTCAACGCAATTCTCTTTTGCGTAGCGATACTCCGGTTGACGAAGGATTGTTTGACGTATTTGAACAGCAAATGGCCGATTACGGTACTGTTGTCTACCAAAAGAGAACAGCTTATATCGATGTTTTTAATCCTATTTTTGCTCAGTTCTATTCGTCTATTTCGTCGGATAGGGAAGAAGTTGAGCTTTGTTATCGTTCTCATGGGCAAGAGGGTGTGTTGCTAAATAGTATTCGTCAAAGTAGAGAACGCGACCGTATTGTGGGCTTTTCTCTTTGTGGAATCCATAAAGATGATTTGGATATGCGTTTGGGTGGCTTTCCCATTAAGCGAGAAGGCTCTCAGGGCCAGAGTAAATCCTATTTGGTATCACTTAAATTAGCTCAATTCGATTTTCTGAAGAAACATGGACATACTGTACCTTTGTTGCTGCTCGATGATATTTTCGATAAATTGGATATCTCTCGTGTGCAGCAGATTGTGAAATTGGTGTCGGACGATAATTTCGGTCAGATCTTTATTACCGATACCGACCGTGAAAGGTTAGCCCATATTTTGCCACAGATGGGAAGTGATTATAAGATGTTTATGGTTGATAAGGGGCAGATTAGTGAATTGGAGGATGGCAAATGAGGAAGAAAGATGTTGAACCTGTAGGAAATTTGATACGGCGGTATTTGCGTCAGCAGAGTCTGGAATCGCCGCTAAACGAACAACGGCTTCTCAATGAATGGTATGAGTTGCTGGGACCGGTTATCGGACGTTATACTCAAAGTTTGTATATCAAAAATCAGGTGCTGTATGTGCACTTTACTTCGGCTGTTGTTCGGCAAGAGTTGATGATGGAAAGAAAAAAGCTTGTCCAGCGCCTTAACGAGAAGGTCGGGGCAAGCGTCATTAGTGATATTGTCTTTCGATAGTTTCTTGTCTATCGTTGAAAATCCAATTTGTCGATAGTCTTTATTCCTAGTTCTTTTAGTTCTTTTGCTGCTTGATTGTAGTATTGAGCTTTCTCCAAATCATAATTACTATGTGCATCAATACCTATGATGGCGGTACAACCTTCATTGGTGGCTATTCGCCAAAAATCGGGTGATGGAACATACGAAGGTTGCCCCAAAGCATCGTTTCGAGCACGAATACTAAGGTTGTATTCTAGCGGTAAATGTTGGCGTAAGGCTGCGCGGCAAATGTGTCGGCTAATCATGGTGCAGTGATGATCGAACTGGGGATAAGAATTCATGAATAGGTCGGGGTGAGCCATATAGGCAAATAATCCGCTTTCTATCCCTTCAACAGAACTCTCTTCGTAAAGGTCGAGCATGTCACGAGAGTCGCAGTGAGTGGCGAAATAGCGGAATTTCTCATCCGAGTTGTAATAATGGTTACCAAATATGGCATATTCTATGCTATATTCTTTCAGCATATTTCTTAGCCAATAGATATAGTCGGGAAAGTATTCACATTCCAGTCCAAGGTGTACTTTTATTTGGCTTTTGTATTTGTCGGCCAGAGAGTGAACACTCTTTACATAATCGGGTAGTTCGTCGGTCGTCATCCGGATAGGAGATATGAAGTCGCTCCTATATTTCCAGGGTGTGTGGTCAGAGAATCCAAGTTCTTCGTATCCGCCTTTAATTGCACTCAAAACATAATCCTCGTCGCTTCCTTGAGCATGGTGGCAGCGAGTGGTGTGCGTATGATAATTCGTTTTCATAATGTTATTATTTTGTCCATCTTTTTATCGAAAGGTTCTGTCGGAATTTTTTTCAGTAATTGAAAAGGAAAACAGATTCCTATCTTTGTAGCTTCTATGTGTGGCAGCAAGCGGTCATAATATCCTTTGCCCCGTCCCAAACGGTTACCATCCTCGTCAAAAGCTACTCCCGGCACTATCGCCAAATCGATAGTGTCGTAGTTTGTATAGGCTTGGCCTGTCGGTTCGTTGATGTGAAAAGCTCCTTCGGCGAGATACTCTTTGCCTGTATAGATGCGGAGTTCAATATCGTCTTCGACGACAACCGGCAACAATATGGTCTTTCGGTTGCTCCACTTATCTATAAATTCGTGTGTCTGTACTTCATCTTTTAGCGAATAGTACATTAATATGGTATGAGCTCTTTTGAATAGCGGATCTACTTCGAGTTTCTTCAATATCGCTTTTGATAGTTCGTCAAGCGTTGACGAACTGTAGTCTCTTTTTCGGGACGCAATAAACCTGCGCAGTTGTTGCTTTTCTTTTTCCATTGATGTTACTAAGCTTTTTGGAGGGTGCTTTAGGAAAAGCTTCTCCTCGGCGCAGCAATAGCAATGCCTTTTGTACGGTGACATCGGTTTTGTTGATGTATCTGAGGTAAGCCTCCTTGCCCAACATATTATATATGATACTGGCATTGATGTTTTTATCCAATAGCTTATGCGATTTCATTATCAAGATATTGCGGCGCTTGATTCCTTTTTTATCGGCAAAGCGTACAAACTGTTCTACTAATCTTTGGCTATGCAAGTAGTTTGCCAATGCTTCAGATGTCTTAAACTTAGTTAGTTTGGCGCGGTTGTTGTCTGTATATTGGAATGTATATTGAAGAACCAGGCCTCGGTTGATCGCCTCTGTTAGATAAGATGTAGCACCTGTTGTGTCTTCCGGAACAAAAACGTCTGGCATAATACCTCCACCTCCATATACGATACGTCCCAATTTAGTGTGATAGCGTTGCGACTTGTTTAACTTAATGCTGTCACGCGAGAAAAATTCGCCATGCTGATAACGGGTCAGTAAGTCCATCTCATATTTTTCGTCGTTACCTCTGGTGTAAGGCCGTTGTATGCAACGTCCGGAAGGTGTATAGTAACGTGCTATTGTCAGACGAATCATTGAACCGTCGCTAAAGCTGATGGGCTGTTGCACCAGTCCTTTACCGAATGAGCGCCGCCCTACTATCATACCGCGGTCATTATCTTGAATAGCTCCCGAGAAAATCTCGCTTGATGAAGCTGAACCTTCGTCGATAAGTACGATGAGTGGGAGTTTTTGGCAACTGCCACTTCCGTTGGCATATTCTTCTGTGCGCGGATACTTGCGCCCTTGGGCAAAGACAATTAATTTTCCGGCAGGTAGAAATTCATTGGCCATTTGGATAGCTGTTTCCATATATCCGCCTAAGTTTCCTCTGAGATCAATAACCAGACCTTTCATGCCCTTATGACCGAGTTGGGCTAAAGCATTGAGCAATTCGGCATGAGTAGTGCGAGCAAATTTGCTTATTTCAACATATCCGTAATTATTATCGAGCATATAGGCAGCATCGATCGTATTTTGAGGAATATCTCCTCTGGTAATCGTAAAGGGAAGAAGTTTCTTCTCTCCGTTACGCATTACTTTAATTTTTACTTTCGAGCCTTTCGGGCCTTTTAGCGTATGCTGGGCCATTTCGTTTGTCAGTTTCGGACCAACAATAAGTGTATCGTTAGCCATTACGATGCGGTCTCCCGCAATGACTCCTGCTTTTTCTGCAGGCCCGCCAGGGATGATATTGTTTACGTGAATGGTATCATTCTCTATACTGAACTGTACTCCGATTCCGCTAAAACTACCTTCCAAATCCGAACTCATATCAGCTGCGTCTTTGGCCGGAATGTAAATAGAGTGTGGGTCTAATTCTGCCAGAATCTGGGGTAAAGCCTGTTCTATCAGATCTTTCATATTCACAGTGTCTACATATTGATCATCAATAATGCGGAGCAAACTGTTTAATTTGTTTGACGAACTGTTGATAATACCCAGTCTGTTATTGGAAAAGTGGTTGGCGTAGAACGTACCGATGAGGATACCCAATATAATACTTACTGCAATGATGAGCGGTGTAAAGCGGGTATTGTTGTTTTTCGGTTCCATCATATTTATTCCTTCCTTATATTTGTAATGATATATATTATTCTTCTTTATTATTTTCTTCAATCGGTATGAACAAAACCTCGATTTCGGCACGTTTTAGCAATTCGATGCCTTCTTCGAGGCGGTAGTGAGAAGAATATACAACTCTTTTAATACCGGCTTGAATAATGAGTTTGGCGCATTCTATACAAGGCGCAGCTGTTACATAAAGCGTTGCACCGTCGCTGCTGTTGCTCGAACGGGCTATCTTGGTAATGGCGTTCGCTTCGGCATGAAGTACATAAGGCTTGGTCACATTGTTTTCGTCTTCGCATATATTCTCAAAGCCTGATGGTGTACCATTATACCCATCCGAAATAATCATTTTGTCTTTTACGATCAATGCTCCTACTTGTCTACGTTTGCAGTATGAGTTCTCTGCCCATATACATGCCATGCGTATGTAGCGCTTATCAAGATTTTTCTGCTTTATGATTTCTTCGTCCATGTCTCTTAATTATTAGTAGTGTATTGACTGAATGCCATAAGCAATGTCGTGCCCTCATAATCGAAGTAGATAAATAAATTGCCGTTAGTATCTCCCGAATACGATTTGGCATTTGTCAGTCCGTATGTAATTTTTTGTGCCACCATATCGCCGGTATCAGCCGGTTCTCCCCAAACTTCTGATGTAATAAACGTTCCGCTATGTCCGTTGCCTGACCATTTTCCTCCGGCAGACAGAGAACCTGATCCACTGAATGTACCGCTGATGATGTCGCCCGACTGGAGCCCTGAGAAAGAGACGGTAAACGTTTTGGTACGATCAGCATATTGTTGTATGTTATCTTGCGTTACATCAGGGAAATTGTACCAAGTTGTATTTTTACCTCCTTTGGCAATGTAGTTGAAACGCCATGTCTTTCCGACAAATATGTCCGATACATCGTCTCTGCTGCTACATCCTATCAGTAGTGGCAGCAGGCAAAGCAGTGCAAATATAATGTTTTTTCTCATTCTTTGTTCATTTATGTTTTATACCGTCTTTTATTAACAGTGCATCGATGCTGGGCTCTTGTCCACGAAATCGTTTGTAAAGCAACATGGGCTCTTCCGTACCGCCTTTCGACAAAATATTGTCTCGGAAAGACTGGGCTGTAGCAGAGTCGAATATTCCTCTCTGTTTGAACAACGAAAAGGCATCTGTTTCTATTACTTCTGCCCATTTGTAGCTATAGTATCCTGCCGCATATCCTCCGCAGAATATATGAGAGAACTGTGTGCTCATACAGGTGTTTTCTGCATCAGGCATCAGTAATACATCTTTTTCGGCTTCTTTTTCGAATTTAATGACATCGCCTTCGAATATAGTCTTGCGAGTGTACCATGCCATGTCTATAAGCCCGAAGCCTACTTGTCTTAGACAGGCATATGCAACGTTGAAATTATCGGCATCGATGATATGCTGAACGTCTTCGTTCGGAATAGTCTTTCCTGTTTCATAATGCTTGGCAAAGGTATGTAGAAAATCTTTCTCGATGGCATAATTTTCCATAAATTGAGAAGGAAGTTCGACAAAATCCCAATAGACACTAGTGCCGCTTTGACTTTGATAAGTTACCTTTGACAACATTCCATGCAAACTATGCCCAAATTCGTGAAGAAATGTTCTCATTTCTTCGAAAGTAAGCAGTGCTGGTTTTGTTGTCGTTGGTTTATTGAAATTGGTTGAAATCAAAATTTGTGGGCGGTGGTCTTCACCGGTTTTGCGGTCTATCCATTGGTCTGTGAAAGAAGATGTCCAAGCTCCGGACTGTTTGCCGTCTCGTGGAAAGAAGTCCAAATAGAGTATTCCCAGAAAACTTTCGTCTGCGTCGAACACTTCGTAAACTTCAACATCTTTTTGATAGACAGAGATCTCTGTATTTCGTTCAAATTTGATGCCGTATAATCTGTTGGCAAGTCCGAATATTCCGGCTTTTACTTTGTCTAGCTCGAAATAGGGGCGAAGCAATTCAGCATCAATATGAAACTTCTTTTCTTTCAGCTTGTTCGAATAATAGCTCACGTCCCAAGGCATTAATGCAAAGTCTGCGTCGCCTTGCCATTCTTTGGCAAACTCGGTTAACTCTTTTATTTCTTTATGCGCGGTCGGCATATATGCGTTGAGCAATTCGTTGAGTAGGCCGTATACGTGTGCTTCGTCTTCGGCCATTCGCTTTTTAAGAACATACGAAGCAAAGTCTTTATAGCCCAATAGCTGGGCTATTTGCATTCGATGGTTCACAATCTCTTTTACGATTCCTATATTGCTGCTCCCATTGTCTTTTATACCTTGTGTGTTGTAGGCCATGTACATCTGCCGCCGTAGCTCACGATCATCGGCATATCTCATGAAGGCGATATAACT
>JAAYUD010000058.1 GCA_012517855.1 Bacteroidales bacterium | reverse complement strand
ATTCGATCAACTCACATATGTGATTCGATCGTTCCATATATGTGAGTTGATCGAATCACATATGTGGAACGACAAAACATTAATGAGCCGACAAAAATGCTTTAAATACGACAACTATGATTCAATAAGATATGTACAAAAATCTTCTTCTAGATGAAAAGAACCGGAGCTCTTCCATACATAAATGATAAGCACGGGAATTGCTACACGGTGCACACACCACAGATAACGAGTAATGACTTAATCGGTTGACATACGAAACGGACGATCCGTATTTCATAACGCACTAACAATAAACAAGATAACACCATTTTAGAGTCCCAAAAACAAATCATATCCATATATATCACTCATAGTCAATGAGATAATGTGACGGAAAGAGTCTTAAAACTTTTTTTTTGCGAAATATTAGCTTGAATAATTCATTTTTAGTTCGAGATAAGAAGAAAAGTAAAAAGCTATTCAAATAGAAAAGGCATTATATCAGAGAGTGAAATAATGCCTTTTCTTGTTTTGCTCCATTTTAGTGATTGCCGCGATCTGCTTCTTTAAAAACAAGCCGAAAGCACTTATCGGAGATGATTCCGTTAAGACAAACGATTCGCCTTCTTTTGATTTCTTATCCCGAGCTCAAATAAATCATATAAAATCTTTGTAATAGAACTACCCCTCCAATTCTTTACTTAAAGCTATCAACTGTTCTTTAACACCTTGAAGGCGACGCACTACCTCATAATTGCGAGCAGTATCTTCTTTATTTTCTTTCAATTTCTGACGAGCCCCTTGCAGAGTCATTCCTCTTTCTTTAACCAAATGATAAATTAATCCTATCACTTCAATATCTTCTTTACGATACAAACGTACACCGCGATTATTCGTTTTAGGTGAAATTTGCGGAAACTCTTTCTCCCAATAACGAAGTAACGACTCGTTTACATCGAACATCTCAGCCAGTTCGCTAATACGATAAAACATTTTATCCCCTTTTTCTACCACCTGATTCATTCTTTTTTAAGAGTTTATTGAAAATTAATTAGAGTTTTGTGAAGCAAAAATACTAAAAAGAAAGTATCTTTGCACAATAATTCGTGAAGATAAATTTCAAAATTAGTTAATAATTAGGTATGTTGACTGCTAATCAAATTAGAGATTCGTTTAAAAATTTCTTTCAATCGAAAGGACATCAGATTGTTCCTTCTGCACCAATGGTAATAAAAGACGACCCGACATTGATGTTTACTAATGCCGGGATGAATCAATTTAAAGATATTATTTTAGGTAACCAACCGGCAAAATTCAAACGGGCGACTGACTCTCAGAAATGTTTACGTGTGAGCGGAAAGCATAATGATCTTGAAGAAGTTGGCCACGATACATATCATCAAACGATGTTCGAAATGTTGGGCAATTGGTCGTTCGGTGATTACTTTAAGAAAGAAGCTATAGAATATGCGTGGGAGTTTCTAATAGATGTCGTAAAGATTAATCCTGATTTACTATATGTGACAGTATTTGAAGGTTCGCCAGCTGATAAATTGGAACGTGATAATGAAGCTGCCGAATATTGGGAACAATTTATTTCACCCGACCGTATTATCAACGGCAATAAACACGATAACTTTTGGGAAATGGGCGAAACAGGTCCTTGTGGCCCTTGCTCGGAAATCCATATTGATTTGCGACCTGAAGAAGAACGCAAAAAAATAAACGGCAAATCACTTGTCAATAAAGACCATCCGCAAGTTATTGAAATTTGGAATTTGGTGTTTATGCAATATAACCGCAAAGCTGACGGATCGCTCGAATCACTTCCAAACAAAGTAATCGATACCGGTATGGGATTTGAGCGTCTCTGCATGGCTCTACAAGGGAAAACGTCCAATTACGACACAGACATATTTCAACCGCTCATCAAAGAGATTTCAAGTCTTTCGAAGGTGGAATATGGCAAAGACGGACAAAAAGACATAGCCATGCGAGTTATTGCAGATCACGTTCGTACGATAGCATTTTCGATCGCCGATGGCCAATTACCGTCAAATGCAAAAGCCGGCTATGTCATTCGCCGCATTCTGCGTCGTGCTATTCGCTATGGTTATACTTTCCTCGATCAAAAAGCTCCTTTCATGTACAAGTTGGTTCCAGTACTGAATGCAGAAATGGGCGAAGCTTATCCAGAGCTCGTTGCCCAAAAGGAACTCATCATGAAAGTAACCAAAGATGAAGAAGAAGCTTTTCTACGTACTCTTGATAATGGCATCGGATTACTCGATAATGTAATGGAACGCGCAAAAGAGGCTGGGACGAAAGAAATTAGCGGTAAAAACGCTTTCACTCTATATGATACATTCGGTTTTCCTCTTGACTTAACCGAATTAATTCTCCGCGAGAATAATTTGTCGCTCAACGAAGACGAGTTCAAAGCGGAAATGGACAAACAGAAACAACGCGCACGCAATGCGGCGGCAGTAGAAACAGGCGATTGGATCGAACTGAAACCAGGTGTATCGAACTTTGTAGGTTATGATTATACCGAATACAACGTTCATATACTCCGCTACCGTGAAGTCACTCAAAAGAAGAACACTTTTTACGAGATTGTTCTCGACAACACTCCATTCTATGCCGAATCGGGCGGGCAAGTAGGTGATACCGGCGTATTAGTTTGCGAAGGTGAAACTATCGACATCATTAACACCAAAAAAGAAAATAACTTAACGATCCACCTTTCTGCCAAATGTCCGAACGATCCGTCAGCAGAATTTATGGCATGTGTCGATGTGGAGAAACGCAATGCCTCTGCAGCCAATCACTCTGCTACCCATTTACTCGATCAAGCATTACGCCAAGTATTAGGTAACCACGTAGAGCAAAAAGGTTCACTCGTCAATTCAGAAGGTTTACGTTTCGACTTTTCGCACTTCCAGAAGGTGACTGACGAAGAATTGCGCCAAGTGGAACACATCGTTAATGAACATATTCGAGAAGACATTCCTTTACAAGAGAAACGTGATTACCCCATAGAGAAAGCCAAAGAATTAGGAGCCATCGCACTGTTTGGCGAGAAATATGGAGACAAGGTTCGTGTTGTTCAGTTTGGACAATCCATTGAATTCTGCGGAGGTACACACGTCAGTGCGACTGGTAAGATTGGCATGTTCAAGATTATTTCCGAAAGCAGTGTTGCCGCTGGCGTAAGACGTATAGAGGCTGTTACAGGGGTAAAAGCAGAAGAATTGATGGAGCGATATGAAGACCTAATTAAAGGAATGAAGGAGCTTTTCAATAACGTACCCGACCTAAAAGGGGCTATTTCGAAATCTATTGAAGAGAATGCTGCTCTAAAGAAACAGATCGAAGAATTCATGCATGAGAAAGAAGCCTCCTTGAAGACTAAATTGATAGAAAACGCAACAAATGTCAATGGGGTAAAACTTATTAGCATCTGTAGTACAATGCCAGCCGAAATGGTGAAGAACTTAGCTTTCCAGATTCGTAGTGAAGTTCCGAATTCATTGTTCGTTGCAGGTACAGAAGACAACGAGAGACCAATGTTGACTGTCGCCATTAGCGACGAATTGGTTGCCAAAGGACTGAAAGCAGGTATGATGGTAAAAGAAGCTGCCAAACTGATTCAAGGTGGTGGCGGCGGACAACCACACTTTGCCCAAGCTGGCGGCAAAAACAAGGATGGACTTCGTGAGGCTGTAAATAAAATAATAGAACTGGCAAATCTTTAAATTTGCCATATAACTCCAATAAAACGAAAGGCATTTTTTTCATTTATAATGAGAAAAATGCCTTTTGTCATTAAACTGCATCACATTATTCAGATATTTTACGTAAGTTTGCAAAAAGAAAAATTACATACAAAGAAGTTTTAAGGATTTCAATATGAGAGCCAAAAGGTTACGATTATTATCGGGATTATTCCTAATAGTTCTTTTCATGAACTATTATGGATGCTCAACCTTTTTTATGCATACTCACCAGACTCCTTTCGGTCCGATCACTCACTCTCACCCGTTCAAAGGTGCACATTCTCATACTACTTCGGCCTATGTTACAATCTCTCTTCTAACAAAAGCTCTCTTTTTTACAACTTTCACAGCTTTCGCCGCCATTTTCCTATGTATTATAGGAAAGCTCACTGTTACAATTCATTTATTACATACACTCAAACATTTACAACATATTTTCTTACGGGGTCCTCCTTTGGCAATTGAACCATTCTAACGACAAAGAAATAACACCCACCAATAACATAAATTATTAACGTAAGAAATATGAGAATTTACTATTACTTTCTTGTACTAGTTATTGCCATGTCATCTTGTAAAAGTGGAAAAGAATCAAATAACCAACAAGATTATTTCACTCATGGTGATACTATATGTATTCCGCCACAATCGTCATTACTAAAAAAGATCAAGGCAGAATCGGCAACTCTACAGCCATACAATGAGACATTCACGGCTTCAGGAGTTGTTGAAGCTATCCCTAACAATTTTGCAAAAATAGCTTCCCCATTTGCCGGACGTATCACAAAATCGTTCGTTCGTTTAGGACAAAAAGTCAGAGCAGGAAGTCCGTTATTCGAGATTAGCTCAGCAGATTTCTACGAATCTATAAAAGATTACTACCAGGCACAACAAGAATTGAAAGTGGCCTATATAAATATGAGAAGAGAAAAGGACTTGGTAAAAAATAAAGTCGGCGTAAAAAAAGAAGAAGAAGATGCCGAACTCAACTACACGCTGAAGAAAAAAGAAGTAGAAAATGCCAAAGCCGCTTTATCCATCTATCATATATCACCGAAACAAATGAAGCTAGGCCAACCACTCATTGTCCGTTCTCCTCTATCCGGAGAAGTAGTGAATAGTGATATCGTTATAGGCCAATACCTGAAAGAAGATGCCGATCCGGTAGCAACAGTAGCCAATCTGAACAAAGTTTGGGTTGTAGCTCACGTCAAAGAGAAGGACATTAGTTTAATAAGGAGTTTATCAACGGTCAAGATTGCATTGGTTTCTATGCCCAACAAAGAGATAGAAGGCAAGATATACCACATCAGCCAAATAATGGATCAAGATACTCACTCGGTAGAAGTCATCATCGAATGCAACAATGTCAATCGATTAATGAAACCTGGGATGTATGGCTATGTCAAATTGATTGATAGACCAACTCAAAAAATAATGATACCCTCTTCAGCCATTCTGCAAGAAGAGAATTCCACTTATGTCCTTGTAAAAGTAGGAAAAAATAAATACTTAAAACGAGCAGTACACACCACAACCGCATCTGCCGGACAAGTAGCTATCATATATGGACTGAATCAGGGTGAAGAAATTATTACCGAAGGCGCTTTCTATCTCAACAACGTATTTTAAGTCCTATGAAAAAATTAATTTCTTTAGCTTTTCATCGGCGAGGACTGATGATCGTTGTTTTTTGCTTTATTGCCGCCATTGGATATTATTCATGGAAGCAATTAGCGATCGATGCATACCCCGACATTGCCGACGTTACCGTTCAAGTCATAACTCAAGTTCCCGGTCTTGCCGCCGAAGAAATAGAACAGCAGATCACTATTCCGATAGAACGTGCACTGAACGGATTGCCGGGAACGACCGTCATGCGTAGCCGCAGTTCGTTTGGAATCTCGACAATTATATTGGTGTTTCAAGACGGAGTAGATGATTACTGGGCAAGGCAGCGAGTACAAGAGCGGCTCACGGATGTAGAGTTACCCTATAGCGCTACTCCTTCGCTCAATCCATTGACATCTCCCATCGGAGAGATTTATCGTTATGTACTCGAAAGCAAGAACCATGACCTAAGGGAGCTTACCGATATAAACAAATGGGTAGTCATCCCACGCCTGAAACAAGTGATAGGAGTTGCCGACGTTAGTAATTTCGGAGGAATCACCACACAGTATCAGATAGAAATAGATCCGCATAAGATGGAGCAGTACGACATTACTCTGTCCGACATCAAAGACAAGATAGAGAAAAACAATGTAAACGCAGGCGGAAGTATTCTACAACAAGGGGATTTAAGTTATGTCATTCGAGGCATTGGCCTAGTAAAGAACCTTGACGATATAGGTAAAATAGTGATAAGTTCCAAGGATGGAGTACCTGTTTACATCAACGATATAGGAACACTCAAATATGGTAATCTCGAACGAAAAGGTGTTTTAGGTTTTTCTTCCGACTCGACCAATCTTTCAGACGGAGTAGAAGGTATCGTACAGATGCTTCGTTTTCAAAACCCCTCAAAAGTATTGGATGGAATACATCAGTCTGTCGAAGAACTCAACCACGGCGGATTACCTAAAGGAGTTTCTATCCATCCCTTTGTAGACCGCACCAATTTAGTGGATACCACATTGCATACCGTATCTCACACGCTATTAGAAGGTATGATATTGGTATTGCTTGTCTTATTCATCTTCTTGGGCAATTGGAGAGGGGCAGCAGTCGTTGCATTGACCATTCCTCTTTCTCTACTCATTGCCTTCATCTTGATGCACCTCACTGGTATTCCGGCCAATTTACTCTCATTGGGAGCTATCGACTTCGGTATACTCGTGGACGGTTCCATCGTGATGATGGAAACCATATTAAAGAAGAGAGAAAGCCACCCACTTGCCCCTTTAGAAGAAGAATCGACGTTGAAACGAACACTGGAAGTTGCACGTCCCATTCTATTCTCTACCCTGATTATCATTACGGCCTATCTACCTCTCTTCACTTTCGAGCATATAGAGAAGAAACTCTTCACCCCAATGGCATATACCGTAGGGTATGCATTAATTGGTGCCATGTGCGTTTCGTTTTTACTTACGCCGGCCTTATCGTACATCATCTATCATAAGCCGACCAAAATGCGCCAGAACAAATGGCTCGAAAAGCTCTCCAACGGTTACCACAAGCAGACTATAAAGATTCTCCAACATCCTAAAAAAGTTCTGACCCCGCTGGTTGTCATATTGATTCTTGCCATCGGACTAAGCTGGATGGTAGGAAAAGATTTTCTTCCTCCGCTTGACGAAGGTTCCATTTGGGTACAGATGCAATTACCTCCGGGAATATCTCAAGAGAAGTCTAAGCAAATGGCAGCCGACTTCAGAAAGGTCATCAAAGGCTTTGATGAAGTCTCTTACGTTATGACACAAGTAGGACGAGACGACGAAGGAACTGACGCATTCTCTCTTTCTCACGTAGAATGCTGCGTCGGATTGAAGCCATACAATACATGGAAGAGTGGACTGACCAAAGCTCAACTAATAGAGAAGATGTCTGGTACACTAAGCAAAATGCCGGGATATACCGTCGGATTTTCGCAGCCCATACTAGATATGGTAATGGATCAGATAGCCGGAGCACATAGTGATCTTGCAGTCAAGATATATGGAGATGATTTGAAAGAGATACGAAACGTTGGCGAGCAAATAGTGAACACTCTGAATAAAATAAAAGGTGCAGCCGACGTAACGATTGATGAAGAACCTCCGCTACCACAACTGCAAATCATTGCCGACCGAGACAAGATTGCATTATACGGACTAAATATATCAGACGTAGCAGATGTCATCGAAATGGCTATCGGGGGTACGCCTATCTCAGAAATATTTGTAGGCAGCAAATCGTACGACGTAACTTGCAAATTGAATCAAGACAGCAGAGACACTCCCGAGAAGATTGGTAACTTAATGTTGACAACCAATTCGGGTGTAAAGATTCCTCTTTCGCAAGTAGCGACCATCAAACTGACAACCGGAGCAAGTTGCATATCGCGTGAGATGAACAAGCGTCACCTCACTGTGAGAGTAAATCTTCGAGGCAACGACTTGACTTCTTTCCTGCAAGAAGCGAACAGACAAATAAACAAGAATGTTCACTTCAACAAACAAAACATCCACTTGCGATGGGGAGGTCAATTCGAGAATCAGCAGCGGGCTTATGCCAAATTGGGAGTTGTCATTCCGTTAACATTGGGTATTATGTTACTTCTGTTGTTTGCTGCATTCGGCAAGTTCCGACAGGCCGTCCTACAGATGTGTATCATTCCATTGGCGCTCTTTGGAGGAATGCTCGCACTCAACCTGAGAGGGATGACGCTCAATGTGTCGTCTGCCGTTGGATTCATCGCTTTAGTCGGAGTAGCCATTCAGAATGGTGTCATTATGGTATCTCATATCAATAATCTTCGCAAGAAAGGAAAGAGTTTATACGATGCCGTTACCGAAGGCAGCATGCATCGGTTCCGCCCCATCATTATGACGGCAACAGTAGCCATCCTCGGTCTATTCCCGGCATCTGTTACAACAGGAATCGGGTCGGATGTGCAACGTCCGCTTGCTACGGTTATTGTCTACGGATTACTGTTCTCTACAGTTATTACATTATATATACTTCCGGCTCTTTACTTCATGATCGAAAAGAAACATGAAGACAAAGAGGAGAAAAAGAATCATTTGGAAATTGCAGACAATGAAAACATTCATCAATAAAAGGCTACTGCTGACTATGGTCAGCATAGTCCTTTGGTCGTTGGGATATTCGCAGACGGCCATAAAGCCTATCACATTTTCTACTTATCTGCAAAAGGTAGACTCGGGAAACTTGGAATATGCGGCGCAGAAACTTAATGTCAGCATAGCCGAGGCACAAGTTATCGCAGCAAAAGTAAGGAATGATCCCCAACTTGGATTCAACTATTTCAACAACGAGCAAGCCAAGAAGAAAATGGGATATGGTGGTTCGATCTCCGTCTCGCAAACCTTTACCTTTGGCAAACGTTCAGCAGCCATTGGTTTAGCCAAAAGCGAGACAGAACTCTCTAAATCATTACTTGCCGACTATCTGAGGAATCTTCATGCAGATGCTACGGTTTCTTTCTTCGAGTCTCTAAGGCAGAAGAAGCTCTATGAGATAAAAAAAGAGGCGTATCAAAACATATCCGATTTAGCCAAGTCGGATAGCATACGTTTTGCCAAAGGTAAAATAATGGAGATAGATGCCATACAAAGTAAAGTTGAAGCAGGTTTGGCGTACAACGAGCTGCTTCAGTCCGAAACTGAACAGAAGAAAGCATTCACCGAATTGTCTCTCTACACAGGAACGACGAAAGCAACCCTACTCTATCAACCCGAATCGGCAATAAAGCTGACCTACCGTTCGTATCGGTTGGCAGATTTGATAGAACAAGGCAAAACCCAAAGAACTGACTTGGTTGCAGCTATGCAAAACATAGACGTTGCCAACAAAGCCTTAAAGGTAGCACAGCGAGAGAAGAATAGTGATGTTACGGTTTCATTGGAGTTGGGTCACAATGCAGAAGTAAAGAATGAGATTGCACCGGCTCCCTCATACAATAGCCTGACGGCAGGAATATCACTTCCTATTCCATTCTCAAAAATGAACAGAGGTAGTATTAATGCCGCCAAGCAACGAGTAAGGCAAGCTTCGTTGGAGTACGACCAAGCGGCACTACAGGTTCAGAACGAGATAATGAAGGCTTATTACGATTACGAATCGGCTGCCAAACAAGTGCTCCACTTCGAGAACGGGCTACTTAGACAAGCTCTGGAGGTACTGAAAGGCAAAATCTATAGTTACAGCAGAGGCGACACTTCCCTACTCGAAGTTCTCAATGCCCAACGCACTTACAACGAAGTGCAAGGACAATATTACCAAGCGGTATTCGATTATGATTCCGCCTTAATAAATTTAGAGAAAAGCGCCGGGATATGGGATATAAACTGAACATACGAATAGATTGATCACCGAATAGACTAAAAGGGGGAGGCCATTATGCTTCCTCCTTTTGTTTATATACCGCCATGCTTACATCTACCAAAGCCGCCATGCCACTGTAGAATGAATAAAACGCCTTTAGAAGTAGAAAATAAATTTTGATCATTCTGTAATATCCATTACCTTTGAAATCATTTTTAGACTAATCTTACTTCAATGAAAAAATCACTCACACCTACATGCCTAGGCTTAGGTCTCTTGTATATACTATCAATTATCGCCACTTGGCAGCCACTAAAGGCACAATCTGTACACCAGAGCAGCTATGCACTGACTATATGGTTTGATACCCCCTATACGCTTCAAGGCAAAGCCCCATGGGATAATGGAAATACAGACAAAAGTTGGGAGATGCGCTCGCTACCTATAGGCAACGGTAGTATTGGGGCGAATATATTAGGATCCATTGAATCCGAACGAATCACATTCAATGAAAAGACATTGTGGCGAGGCGGTCCCAATACGGCCAAAGGGGCAGCTTATTATTGGAATGTCAACAAAAGATCGGCATCTATACTGACCAATATCAGAGAAGCCTTTGCACAAGGAGACGACAAGCGTGTCGATTCGCTTACACGAAAGAATTTCAATAGCGAAGTGGCTTACAGTTCAAACGAAGAAAAGCCTTTCCGCTTTGGCAATTTCACTACTGCCGGAGAGTTTTATATTGCAACAGGACTCAACAGCGCCGGTATGAGTAATTATCGCCGCTCGCTATCGCTCGACTCGGCATTAGTAAACATTTCTTTCCAGAAAGAAGGAGTTGCTTACCTGCGCAACTATTTTATTTCTTATCCCGCCAACGTAATGGTCATTCGCTTCAAAGCCAACAAACGAGGTATGCAGAATCTAACATTTAGTTATGCACCAAATCCTTTGCTCACAGGTAAGATGAGAGCCGACGGTAACAACGGGCTAGTCTTCGTTTCGCGCTTAGACAATAATAACATGCAATTTGTAGTTCGCATTAGAGCAGAAGTGAAAGGGGGAAACCTGTCCAACGACGGTACTAAACTAACAGCTGAAAATGCCGATGAAGTTGTATTCTATGTAACTGCCGACACGGATTATAAGATGAATTTCAACCCCGACTTCAAAGATCCTAAAACATACGTTGGTACTAATCCCGTTGAGACAACAAACAAATGGATACAATCGGCCGAAAGCAAAGGTTACGACGCACTACTTGCCGAACATTACAAAGACTACTCCAGCTTATTCGACAGAGTCAGCCTCAACCTGAATCCGGACAAAGCCACCGCAGACCTGCCTACCGACAAACGATTGGAAAATTATCGCAAAGGCACAGCAGACTTTTATTTGGAATCTCTGTACTATCAATACGGACGCTATCTGCTCATCGCCAGTTCGCGGCCCGGCAATATGCCCGCCAATCTGCAAGGAATATGGCACAACAATGTAGAAGGACCGTGGAATGTAGACTACCATAACAACATCAATATACAGATGAACTATTGGCCGGCACTCTCCACCAATCTGAGCGAATGTAACAAACCGCTCGTAGACTTCATACGAACCTTGATTAAACCCGGCAAAGAAACAGCAAAAGATTATTTTGGTACACGCGGCTGGACGGTATCAATCTCGGCCAACATCTTCGGCTTCACTACCCCATTGCAAAGCGAAGACATGTCGTGGAACTTTTCTCCAATGGCAGGCCCGTGGCTGGCAACGCATATTTGGGACTGCTACGACTACACTCGCGACGTAAAGTTTCTAAAGGAAACCGGTTATCCCATTATCAAAGGAGCTGCCGACTTTGCCGCCGACTATCTATGGCATAAACCCGACGGAACTTATACCGCCGCGCCATCAACGTCTCCCGAGCACGGGCCGATAGACGAAGGAGCTACTTTTGCCCATGCCGTCATTCGCGAGATACTCTTGGATGCGGTATCTGCATCCCGAACGTTAGGACTAGACAACAAGGACAGAAAGGATTGGGAAGATGCACTCAAACACTTGGCACCATACAAAATAGGACGTTATGGACAACTCATGGAATGGTCGAAAGATATTGATGACCCTAACGACCATCATCGTCACGTAAACCACTTGTTCGGATTACATCCCGGACACACCATCTCTCCCATTACTACCCCTACCCTAGCCCAGGCAGCCAAAGTAGTTTTAGAACATCGGGGCGACGGTGCTACCGGATGGAGCATGGGATGGAAGCTCAATCAATGGGCGAGACTCGAAGATGGCAATCATGCCTATATGCTATTGGGCAATCTGCTAAAGAATGGTACAATGGATAACTTATGGGATACCCACCCGCCATTTCAGATTGACGGAAACTTCGGTGGCACTGCGGGTATGACAGAAATGTTGCTTCAGAGTCATTTGGGTTTCATACAACTGCTACCGGCACTACCCGACGCATGGAAAGACGGCTTGGTAAAGGGACTTTGCGCAAGAGGAAACTTTCAGGTCAACATGAAGTGGGCCGACAACGAACTAAAGGAAGCTACGATCGTATCGAATTCGGGCGGAATGTGCCACGTCAGATATAAAAACAAGACACAATCGTTTAGAACAGTAAAAGGAAAAGCATACCGTCTGGATGCCAATCTTAATATCATCCGATAAACATTAAAAACAAAAATAAACGGCGAACCAATTTCGTTTTATGAATGAAATTGGTTCGCCGTTTCAACACGTGCCACAATAAATAAGAAGAAAACGAAGAGGCAGATTGTAGATTGGTACGCAGAAACCTTACAATCAGTTAGTTTCATCAGCAAAACAAAGAGCACACATTGTTTTCGTCTGTTACCGCCATTCGTTTTCTGCGCAGCATATGATTGTCTGCTGCGCAGCATACAATCATTTGGTGGGCAGAAAACGATTGTATGCTGCCCACCAAACGAATGAAAGATAAGTAGAAAAACATTGAAACGCTTGAATAAAAAGGTTGAGCGTAAAGGACGAAAAAGATTGAAGATCCATATCCAAGCGGTACACTAACAGTGTAGTGACTTTAATCAGATATATAGTTGGGCATCAATTCCCCGTCTGGTAACTTTTACATCAATACAACCTTTCCAGATGTTTTTCTATTAATTGACTCTGACAATAATAGCCGAAAAAGCATTCAATTGTACTTTATCTTTGCCATTCTTATTGACATTATAGCGTCCTTTACCTGTGGCGGAAACAATCTTGGCTGATTGGAAGCCTTGATTGGCAATATCCGCTTCGACTTTCTTCTCGCTCGGATTTAATGCCACTATGTATGTTTCATTGCCCTTACTACGTTTGTATACCATTGGGTAAGGTTTGTTCACATCGCTCACCAAAGTCCAATCGCCCTCATTGCCCAATGCCTCGGACGACTGGCGCAAGCGAATCAGGCTTCGGACATAATTGAGTAATGAATTTTTGTCTTTCTCCTGTGTGGCAACAGTAAGCTTGCCATTCTCGGTATCTACCGGAAAGTAAAGTTTGTCAGGAGTACATGTGGAGAATCCGGCCGTAGCATTATTGTCCCATTGCATCGGCGTACGCGCGCCGGCACGTTCATTGCTTCCTTCTTTGCTCGGAAGACCCACCTCGTATTTCATCCCGATCTCGTCGCCATAGTAAATAAAAGGGACACCCGGCATGGAGAGGAAGAAAGTCATTGCCACCTTTAGCTGGTCAATAGAATTGCGTGTCCCGATATTGGGGCGTTGAAAATCATGATTTGCCGATGGAAGGGCTATATAGCCCAAGTCTTTAGTCCGGCTATAAGCATCCGAGAAATTGTCTACAAATTCTTTGAGTTCCCCTTTTCCCGATCTATCAAAATAGCAATAAGGATGGCTGTTACGTTCTCCCCACGGAGTATTCTTGGCAAAGAATAGCGAAGGATAACCTTTAATGCCAAACTGTATAAAAAAATCGATATTAAATCCTGCGGGAATAGCCTGAGCAGGATTGGACCACTCGGAAATCAAGATGCACTGCGGATAATTATTATTCATCCAACTACGCATTTCGTTCCACAATTTTATAGTTTCTTTTTTATCCGGATCGTTTTTGACCAAACTGGCAGCCATATCCACTCTGAAACCATCGACCCCTTTGTCCATCCAAAACGACATGATATTCTTCAACTCTTGTCGAGTAGCTCTAGGGCCGGGTGCATTGACCGTCTGTTCCCACGGATGAGCAGGATCTGGAGTGGCGAAACCGTAATTCAATGCCGGCTGGCATTCGAAGAAATTCTTTTCATAATATTTGGCACGAGGAGCATCAGCCTCAACATATCGTCCAATGGTACTCGATTGAGGATTGGGTTGTTGATGACGCTTCAGTATCTCATTCTTGTCAGCCTGCGATATTTCATTGGTCCATATATAGTAGTCGCTATAACGTTGATTCGGATCGGCTTCGCTCGATTCTTTAAACCATGCGCACTTGTCGCTGGTATGCCCTGCAACGAGATCAAGACAAACTTTAATACCACGTTTGTGCGCTTCGTCGACCAACCGCACTAAATCCGTATTCGTACCGAAGCGAGGATCTACCTTGTAGAAATCTATCACGTCATAACCTCCGTCAAACCATCCCGATTCAAAGATCGGATTGAGCCAAATAGCATTCACACCGACAGACTTAATATAATCCAACCGAGAAATAATACCGGGTAGGTCGCCAATGCCATTGCCATCGGTATCCATATACGAAGAAGGATATATTTGATAGAACACTGCTTTGTTGAGCCACTGAGGGCCCTTTTGCGCCATAACCGACGCAGGCAACAAACATGCGACCGACGCCGCAAATAAAACTTTTCTAAGAGAGCTTTTACTAAACATACATATTCATAATTTATTGTACAAAAATCTATATTTTATGGATGAAGCGCAATAGCTTTATCATCTTTTAAGAAAAAGAGACTGAATAAATTAAATTCACACAGTCTCTCCTTCTAAACGATTTGCTATGCAATATTAATTGCTATAGCCGGGATTTTGCTTCAGGTTTTTATTCAAATTAATAACCGAATAAGGAATAGGATAAACACAAGTATATCCTTGAGTATCGTTATTGTAATCGCCTGCCGAAGCGTTATGCCAAACGCCTACATATCGATCTTCGGTAGGTTGTGTAAATGTACAAAAACGAATTTGATCTTGCCGTCTGACACCTTCCCATGAAAGTTCTGCCATACGTTCATTTAAAAGACTATTGAGCGAAACAGATGTTGCAGGAATGGCGCCAACACGATTACGAATCTGATTTATTTCGTCTAGTGCCTCTGCTGTATTGCCCAACCGATATTCGGCTTCGGCTTTCATCAAGAGTGCATCTCCATAACGCCAGATAACCAAATCATTATTCATACAACCCTGTATACTGCTGGATGTATCATATTGGTATTTCTTAAAACGTGCCCCTGCACACTTAACATCATGAGCATCCGAACCGGTTTTAAAATCAATTATCGCTTTCATCGGTTCATAGGAAAGGTCTTGATCCGTAGCTCCGTCTTTCACTAATTTGCCATTGGTATCGGCAGTATAATCGGTCCCTGTATAGAAATTGATAGCAACACGAGGATCTTGGTTTGCCGTACCATACCCCAAAACGATCATTTGATGAACAGTAGAACATGCACCATTCCAGCCGGAGTACCCCATAGCTCCTGCATGATTGTAGTGTATTGAACGTATCAAATTGTAATCTACAATTTTGTAGGTCACATCATCATTGGGGCGAGTAAATATATTCTCTACAGAAGAATTGTTTGCAGTGACAAAGTTATCAGCATATTTGGCTTGCAGCGAATAGCCTAACGAAGCCAGTTTATCTACGCAATAGATAACGGTTTGCCAAGCATTTCTTGTAGTTCCGTCAAGCGATATATTAATGGCACTACCCTTAGTAGTAACAGCTGCGCCCAACGTTTCGCTAGCTGTACAAGCCCCAGACAAATCATTGCCTACAAACGATTGGTAGCTAGTTGCCGACGCATCATCGATATTATAAACGGCAGCATTAAGAGCACACTTAGCCATGCACATATAAGCAATGGCTTTTGTTATCCGACCATAATATAAACCTGATTTCTGAGAAGCACTTTCGGAAAGATTAGGAATGCATTCTGCCAACTCTTTTGTCACAAAGGCAAAGACCTCGGGACGTTTAGATTGTGCAACACTCGAAATAGAAGCGGTACTTGAAGTAACAAGAGGCACTTCGGCAAACAAATCCATTGCATAATAATAATAGATAGCACGAAGAGTACGGACTTCGTAAATATAAGGTTTGGCCTCTTCATTGGTAGCGGACAATGCCGTCAATTTATCAATAGACGAATTGCATAACCCTATAATTTGATACAAGTGATTCCAAACGGTAGCATACAAGTCGACAGACGATTTGAAATTGTGCAGAAACATATTCTGCCACTTACCACCATCTACCCAGTCACCTTGACGACCCGGAAGCATTGTTGCATCAGAAGTAAACTCCTGAAGTGTATGTATACAGTCTGTACCACCATATATGCCACTACCAATTGCCGAATAGATATTAGCTACCGTATTCACATAAATCAATGTAGAAGTTTTATAAGCCTCTTCTTCACTAAATTTACTTTCAGGATTTTCATCCAACGAGCATGATGTAACAAACATACTCATCAAACATAAACAGCCAAATATAATTTTTTTCATTGTTGTTTCCTTTTAATAATTGTGTGACATTAGAATTTAACGGATAATGACAACATATAAGTACGTGTCAACGGATAAATACGCTTATCATCCACACCCATTGTACCATAATTTGTAGTACCCTCATTCTGTCGACTCAAGCTGGCAGAATTGATCATAGGAGTCAAACCCTTGTAACTGGTAAACGTACAAATATTATTGACAGAGAAACCTACGTGGAGATTATTTATAATATGGAGCGCCTTAAGCTGCTTAGGTGTAAAAGTATAGCCTAATTGCAAATATTCGAAGTTCAAATAATCCCCCTTTTGCAACCAATAGTCAGATATTTGTATATCATAAATTCCTTTGCCATTATTTTCATTCAAAGCATTCTTCAATACATTATAAGTTGGGAAAGAGCTCATATTGCTATATGTCATAGAAGTACCGTTATAAATCTTATGACCAAAAGCACCATTGAACTGAGTTGTCAGATCCCAATTCTTATACTTAAAGGTATAATTCATGGACAAATAATATTTAGGTAATGACTGACCACAAACCTGACGGTCACCACTATCACCCGTATCAATTGTTTTATCGCCATTCAAATCTTGAAATTCGTACTGATTTTTATCACTGAACCCAATGAAATGAGGCAAATAAAAGACTCCTATGGGCTGTCCCTCCATCAAATATGTCACGCCAGTATTCTGAGTTAAGCCAGCTGCATTTATATTTGCAACAGCAATATGTTGGCTCGTCGTTAAATCTTGCCCGTTGTATGTACCATGCAAAGATACTAGCTTATTTTTCTGATATGAGAAGTTGACCGAAGCATTGAATGAGAAGTCTTTCATCTTAACAATATCACCACTAAAAGCAAACTCCAATCCATTATTAGTCATTTCGCCGACATTTGCCAACAAGCTGGTATAAGTAAAAGGAGGAACAGGAACAGTATAATTATATAATAGATTCTTTGTCTTCGAACGATAGTAATCTACAGTCAAATTGTACCTATTAGAGCAAAAAGACAAATCGGCACCGACATCAAAAGTATATTTAGTTTCCCATTTCAAATCAGAATTACTATTGGAAGTTACAGCAAAAGTAGTCGTCTTGCTTCCATTGACCAACGTTGTTCCATTAGGTTCCATTAAAGACAATGAATTATAAGGATCTATGGCATCCTGATTACCTGTAACGCCATAGCCCACACGCAATTTAAAGTTATTGACAATAGGAAGTAGCCCCTTAAAGAAGGATTCACTACTTACAATCCATGCCGCCGAAGCTGATGGAAAGTAACCCCATTTGTTACCTTGCCCTAATTTTGAAGATCCATCGGCACGAAGATTGCCGGTAACAATATAACGATCGTTAAACATATAGTTAATACGGCCCATGTATGACATCAGTTTATATTCGGAAGAATAAGAAGTATTATCACCCCATGCAATATTGGCTCCGGCCTTCAAATTATTATATTTAAAATAATTTGTTTCAAATCCCTTAGCTTGAGTACTCCAAGTGAAAGTTTTATAATCTTGTCCTTCTATCAAAGCCAATGCATCAATATGATGTTTACCAAAATCTTTTGTATAATTCAACTCTATATTGCCCATCAAGTCTTTATGATTATCATCGGCTATATAAGCCCATCCATTACCATTCAATTTGCCTTGACGGATATCATTTGGGATATACCGTTTGTTTTGAGCATCTCTATATGAATAAGATCCGAATCCGCTTAAATTCAATCCTGGGAGAATGGTATACGTCAAGCGCCCATGGACATTCGCCGAAGCTACGCTATACTTATTTGTTATTTCCAATTGCCCCAATGGATTATAGATTTCGTTAGCTAACAAATCCTCATCATAAGCTCCACTACTGTTTCTTGCATTGGGATAAGTAGGATTAAAAGCTGCAGCCGAATAAAACATCTTTTGCATGTCATACTGAATATTGCCATCACGTTGAGAACCAAAGACTCCAAGCTCCAGTTTTAATTTCTTATTGAATGCATATTGAGTAGCATCGAATTTGGCTGTATAGTTCATCATATCCGAATTCTTCAAAGCTCCCTGGCGTTCAATAACTCCAATAGAAGCTCTCATATTTGAATATTCACTACCCGATGTGAAAGAAAAGTTATGATTCTGAGTCAAGCCATTACTACGTTCAATCTCGTCTAGCCAATTAGTATTACCATTCATATCGGTGAAAGAGAGACCCAACGATTTTGCTGTAGAGCGATATTGATCGGCAGAAAGCATCTTTAGATTCTTGAATACACTATTTACACCAAATTGGCCACTATATTCGATATTTGTATAATTCTGACCGGAATGGCCTTTGGCAGTAGTAACAACGATAACTCCAGCGGCACCACGAGAACCGTATTGAGCCGTTTCTGATGCATCTTTCAATATGGTCATAGAAGCAATATCATTTGGAGCTATCGCATTCAACATAGACATATCACCAAATACACCATCTATAATAACCAATGGCTCGTTACCTCCAGAAAGAGAAGATGTACCGCGGATACGAATATTTACTGTTCCCATTGGATCACCACCCGATTGGCTTATAATGACTCCTGCTATTTTACCTTTCAATGCTTCAAGCGGACTCGTAACAACGCCTTTATTCATATCCTCACGCTTAAGGTTCTCAACTGAGCCAGATACAGTATGTTTGCTGCCAATAGCATAACCTACTACCATTACTTCGTTGAGGACCTTCGAATCTTCGGACAGAACAACATTTATTATTTTCCTATTTCCTACAGCAACACTCTTGTTAGAATAACCTACAAAAGTAAACAACAAATTAGCATTCGGATTCACACTCTTCAAAACATAATTACCATTAACATCGGTAACTGTTCCTGTTTTTGTTCCCTGAATCGAAATATTTACTCCAATAATCGGTTCGCCAGTATTATCTTTCACATGACCGGTAACCGTGATTTGCTGTGCAAGAGCACAGACGGAAAATAAAAATCCTATACAAACAAATAGAATTCGTCGTAACAATTTTTTTTGTTCCATTTTTCAATAATATTAATCGTTAACAAAATGTTCTCAGAAAAACAGGTTCCAAGGTGTTACTCGTTTTTCAATTCAAATGTAATCTTAAATAAGAGAACAAAATAAGATACGTATTAAATAAGTAGTAAAATATCTGTTACAATTAAGCTATAAAACAGACGATTAAGCTTAATTGCAATTAACAAATAAGTAGTAAATAAATAAGAATTAATCCGTGGTATTCTTAAAACAACCAATGTTCATTATTTCCTTTTCAAGCAAATTACGATCGCCTTTTGCCGCATTCCTTATTTTTACTCTATAATTATAAATCGTAATAATAGAATATCTAAGAAAGCTTGCAATCTTTGCACTATCTGATATACCTAACCGAATTAATGCAAAGATGCGTAATTCAACATTGAGTTGTCCTTTTACTTTAGGCTGAATTTTCCCTTCGGGAACAAGAAGATTATTGAAATCATCTACAAAAGTAGGAAACAATTGCAAGAATGTTCTGTCAAAATGAGAATAAAAATCTTTCAGTTCTTTATCAATAAAAGAAGAAGACTTCAGCGCTTGATAAAGGGCCTCTATTTTTTCATTAGAAGCAATTCGAATTAACGAATGCTGATATTCTCCCATCTTCTGAATATAGAGAGAACATAATTCCATATATTGACTGACACTTGCCTCCTTGATACAATTTGCCTCTACGAGCAAAGCATTAGATGCCTTTAAAGCTACGTTAGAGTCTTTTAAAGCTCCATTAGATGTTTTTAATGCTTTGTTTAAATTTATAAGGTCTTTCCGAAAAGCACTCAATTTATTTTTCTGTTTATTCAAGAAGAATAGCAATGCAGCTAAAAGAACTGCTAAAAGACTTACACACGAAAGAGCTAAAGTGCGCTGCAACTCTTTCTTCTTTAGTTTATGCTGATATGCCTTTACTACTATTGGATAAATTTCAGAAGCTTCAATAGTACGAAGTCGCGCATTACAAAAAGCAGCATCCTCCATTGTCGTTTTCATATAAGTATAGGCTCTATCCAAATCTCCCTTTTTGAATAATATCTTCGATAATTCCAATAAAGACAAATATTCCTTAGTACCTGTTTTTAAATCGGCTATAGCCGAAAGAGCAAAATAATATTCTTCTTTCTCCATATCTCCCGCCTGACGATAAGCCATCGCAAATGTATAACAAAGCGAACGCATCATATCAATATCGCTCTTATGAAACCATGGAAATAATAAAGCAAGTGTTTTCCTATAATATCCTCTACGTAAGAGCCCATCTGTTTTAATAATAACTTCATTAAACGATCCTCTATTTTGAACAGCCAATAAAGAATCTCTATAAACATCTGTTTTATCAGTATAAAGACGTTTGCACGTTTTATCAGATGCATAGTCTGCCATATATCCATAGAGAGTACGATATATATTAAAATAATACTTTAGCCCTTCTTTATCCAAATACTCTTTTCTCACATCGCTTACTGTTTTCAGGGCTTCTATATACATGCCCTGAATATGATAGACTTCAGCTATATTTAATTTAGCATATTCAATACATGAAGCATTATTCATTTCATAAGCTAATGCCAACTTATATCGAGCATAAGCTCCTGCCGAATCTGTTTCAAATTTACTATAAGCCTTATATATTTTGTCTGACAATAGGTACTTTTGCAAAGTACTTCGAGTGTATCTAAACTGCTCCTTCAATTTTTGAATACTATCAAGTTTCAGATTTGTTATTTGCTGCCTATCAAGAATAACTCTATCTAGTTGGTTCAATACTTGCGAAAGATTTAGTTGAGAAAAGCAAAAAGAGGGCAAGCATAAAAAAAACGCAAAGCACAAATACTTCTTCATATGATTCATAAGCAATTAATAATAACAATTCTACATTAATTCAATGTCATATAATCGTAAAGACAAAAGATCTCTCTCACGAAACAATAGAACATGATGATAACACCGGACAATTCGCCAAATACTCCAGAAAGCAACAAAGACTCCTGAAGCGTTTCTGATAAACAAAGTTACAGAAATAAATAAATTGCAAAACTTATTCTCTAAAAAAAATACACATAAAATAAAATGAGGCATACAATTAATTGCATCCTCAAAGGAAATAATCAATTAATTGCATGCCCATAAGAAGCCTACGCGATTAGTCGATCCTAGACAAGTAGGAAAATACTAATATTTATTTTACCCTCTTTTAATATTGAAATGTTCAAGGTAGCGATTATATAAATGTCCTGCTTGTGAATAACTTGAATTGGGACTCATAAAATGAGAGAATTCAAAAGTGATGGCATTTTCCATACCAGCTTTACGTGCAGCCTCAAGCTTCAATAAAAGCTTCTCCCACTTTATCGGAAGAAAACGAATAGGCATATCCCGATCGAAAGACTCGATATTTGTCCAACATTTCATTCCATATCTGTCGGCTAATTTTTTATTCACAACAAGATAATCATAAAGCTCCTGGTAATCCACTTGTCCGTCTTGAAAAGCCAATATATCAACTGCACCATGTATATTATCCAATATCTCATTCCACTCTTCCTCGTGTTCTTTCACCGAGAGAGGCTTGTCTCCAGCCATTACCTGATCAGTCTTTACTCCATGTATATATGGAGAAATCATCGTGGTTAGATTGCCTGATATTTCTTTGGCATGCTTACCTACTGAAGCATATATTTTGGACATATTCTTAGTTCTGCGGCTTATCTCTTGCGACAGATACCAACCCTTAAACGACTTATGATGCCCATATTTGGCCCATACTTCATCAATTAGCTGTAGATTCAAATCTATCTCCTTTTGGAAAAGACCTTCTTGCCAATACTTACCTGAATCATACATTCCAAAATAAAAATTCAGTCCATACTTATCTGACAAAGTTAAAAACATTTCTACCAGATCTACTGGAGGATAATAGACTTCTTCTTGTTTCAGCAATGATTGAAAAGGAGCAACAATCCAACGTCCCAGACCGGCACGAATCATCACCACAGTATTAATGCCCATCTTTGCCATTGCCTTAAAATCATTATCCCACTCGCGAACTCCCCAATTTTGATGAGGAATATCCCAACTAATCTCGTCTAGAAAAGTTGCTTTTATTGGCATACCTTTAAATACACCGGGAGTAGCAAAATTATTCAATCGGCTTCCGGGAGATTTAGTATCCGAAGCGATTACGCTTTCAAAATTCTGACTCGAAGCCATCACCTTATGGCTTATTAGTAACGAAGACCCTGCGATAAGAGTTTTAAAGAAATTTCTTCTATTCGACATACGCTAGATAATAAAAAGGTTAATTAGAACGACGTAAATATAAATAATATTTATTAATCGCATCGTATACATCCTCTTCTTTATTAAGAACAAAGCCGAAAATTAATAAAAATCAAATATATTATACACATAAGAAGATATTGAATGACACAATTTATCTTGTGATGATTATATTATCAATCTATATAACAATGATCAAGTCTGATGCTAACATCCCACGATCTCAAAAGGATAAAGAAACTTTTAGAGCAAGTAAAACGGTTGCACATTAAAATTAGCATATTTTCCCTTGATTATACTTTGTAAATCAAATAAAATGTATATTTTTGAGATTGTATAGAGAGAAGAGAGAAACCTACCAAAAATAGCACTAACACTTACATGAAAAATTTATTACGCCTTATTGTTCTAATATTCTTACCAGCCGTTTGCTCTGCCCAATCGACCGCACCAGAAGCATTAGCCATACTCGATAGAGTTGTAAAAGAGAAGCAACAAATTACCCAAACAAAATTGGATTTGATTGCAAAGACAAAAGAACAATTCAACATGGCCAAAAGTAAAGAGCGTCAATACAAATTGATTGATGAGATTTACGAAGAGTACCGAGTCTTTAACCTCGACTCGGCCGAAGTTTTTGCTTCCAAGCAACTGACATTGGCCAAAGCACTAAATAATACGGAATATATCAATCATTCGATATTAACATTGGCCGAAGTATATGCTACAGAAGGACTATATCTGGAAGCTCTTAATCTAGCCAATTCGGTTAATAGACATTCTCTCAATGCAGACAATCTGAAATATTGTTATCACGTTTATCGCATGATGTATGGTTTCATGGCCGACTATTCTTCAAAGAAATCGTTCCATAACGAGTATGTTCGCCAAGTAAGTCTTTATAGAGACTCTCTGATGCTCTATCAAGGCAAGAACACTTCCTCGTATGCTATCTCAAAATCAGAAAAACTTTTAGACAAAGAGAATTACAAAGAAGCTCTCGCTCTAATGCTCCCTTGGGTGAAAAAATCGAATATGGATATGATGAGGTACTTAGGTTATACTATAGCTATGGCTTATCGACAAGCCGGCAATAAGGAAAGAGAAGAGTTCTATTTAGCTACATCAGCCATTGCAGACTTGCAGTCGGCCACAAAAGAATACCTTTCGCTACTAGAGCTATCCAAGCTTTTATATAAAAGAGGAGACCTGAATAGAGCATACAACTATATGAAATGCGCAATGGAAGATGCCTCTTATTGCAATGCACGACTTCGCACCGTTGAGATTTCTCAGATATATCCCATTGTAGAGAAGAGCTATCAACTAAAGCTACAGAAGAAAGAACAACAACGCACTATTGCCTTTGCCTGCATTACAATATTGGCGATCGTATTGGCCATTGTGTTGTTCTATCTGAACAAACAGAAAAATAAACTCTCTCTATTCAAACGTAACTTAATCGACTTGAATGAAGCACTCAAGCATTCAAATAAAAAGCTGACAACAGCCAATGTGTCGCTTGTCGAAGCAAATAATATCAAAGAAGCAAGCTTAAGTCGATACATGGAATTGTGTTCTTTCTATATCGAAAAGATGAACGAATACCAACATTCACTTATAAAGATCGCCTCCAACGAGAAAGTCGAAGCTTTGTATAGAGCATTACGTTCGTCAGAATTCATAGAAGAAGAATTAAAAGACTTCTACTTGAACTTCGACAAAACATTCCTAGAGCTTTTCCCCACATTTGTAGAAGAATTCAACAAGATGTTAATACCCGAAGGTAGAATTTATCCTAAGGAGAAAGGACAACTTAATGTAGAGTTGCGCATCTTCGCATTAATCCGATTAGGTATATCTGATAGTGCGAAGATTGCAAAGTTCTTAAGATACTCGGTCACCACTATCTATAATTATAGAGTAAAAATAAGAAATGCAGCAAAAGGTGATCGCAATGCACTCGAGAAAGAAATAATGAAGATAGCACAACTTAACGATTTAGGATAACAAACAGCATATAGCCACTACTTTTTTACACTTTACAGATATTCACAACAGACTGATTGTCAATAAAATTAAATAATGCAAGCTACTACTTTTTTACTAACATTGCCAACCCCTCTAATATATTAATAGTAATTTTGGAACCAATAGAATACAAAGATTCTTAGTAATCAATATTCTACAAAAAACGTATATTGTTAACATAATTAGAAAGGCATGAAAAGTTTTATTCCACAAAAACATTTTTTTTATATCATTTGTATATCATTACTAGCCACATTCTCGAGCATACGAGTAACGGGACAAGAGTTACGCTCGCCCAATGGACAGTTAAAAATGACTTTCTCGTTAAGCAACACAGGAACACCTACATACGAATTGTCTTATAAAAACAAACAAGTTATCAAACCTTCTCATCTAGGACTCGAACTTAAAGATGCTCCTGATCTGATGAGAGGTTTCTCGGTTGAGAACATACAAACATCGAGTTTTGATGAAACATGGACACCTGTTTGGGGTGAGGTAAAACAGATACGCAATCATTATAACGAATTAGCCATTACTTTAAAACAAGAGAAAGAAGATAGAGACATCATCATACGTTTTCGCCTTTTCGACGATGGACTAGGATTCCGTTATGAATTTCCATTGCAGAAGAATCTAAATTATTTCGTAATAAAAGAAGAGCACACCCAATTTGCCATGACCGGAGACCATACGGCGTTTTGGATCCCGGGAGATTATGACACTCAAGAATACGATTATACAGAATCAAAACTTTCCGAGATTCGCAACCTGATGAAGGGCGCCATTACCCCAAATGCTTCACAGACTCCATTCTCACCAACCGGAGTTCAGACAGCATTGCAACTGAAAACCGCCGATGGTTTATATATCAACTTGCACGAAGCCGCATTGGTAGATTATTCGTGCATGAGCCTCAACTTGGACGACAAGAACTTTGTTTTCGAATCATGGCTTACCCCAGATGCGCAAGGTGATAAAGGATACATGCAAGCTCCATGCAAATCTCCATGGCGAACAATAATGGTCAGTGATGATGCACGCAACATATTGGCATCTCACCTTACACTTAATCTGAACGAACCGTGCGCTTACAAAGATGTTTCGTGGATTAAGCCCGTCAAATACATGGGTGTATGGTGGGAAATGATTACCGGAAAGAGCACATGGGCATATACAGACGACTTATTGTCAGTGAAGCTGGGAGAGACAGATTACACTAAAGTGAAGCCCAACGGACGCCACGGAGCAAACAACGAAAATGTAAAGCGCTACATCGACTTTGCATCTAAAAATGGATTCAGTCAATTGCTGATCGAAGGTTGGAATATAGGTTGGGAAGACTGGTTCGGTAAATCGAAAGACGAAGTTTTTGACTTCTTGACCCCATACCCTGACTTCAACATCAAAGAATTGCAAGCCTATGCCAATGAACGAGGCATGCGATTGATGATGCATCACGAAACTTCCGCTTCCGTCAGAAATTACGAACGACATCTTGACGCGGCCTACAAGTTCATGAGAGACAATGGCTACAATGCTGTAAAGAGCGGCTACGTAGGAAACATTATCCCCCGCGGCGAACATCATTACGGTCAATGGATGAACAATCATTATCTATATGCTGTAAAAAAAGCCGCCGAATATCATATTTGCGTCAATGCTCATGAAGCTGTACGCCCCACGGGTCTATGCCGTACATATCCCAACTTAATAGGTAACGAGTCGGCTCGTGGTACGGAATACGAAGCTTTTGGAGGCAACAAACCTTTCCATCTGACCATTCTTCCATTCACTCGCCTCATGGGCGGACCTATGGACTATACCCCAGGTATCTTCAATCTAAAATTGACATTCCTCCAGGGAAACCACTCTTTTGTTCATACCACATTGTGCAAGCAGTTGGCTCTCTACTGCACCATGTATAGTCCGCTACAAATGGCTGCCGATATGCCCGAGAATTATGAGAAGCACATGGATGCTTTTCAGTTCATCAAAGATGTGGCGATAGATTGGGACGATACTAAATATCTCGAGGCAGAGCCGGGACGTTACATTACAGTAGCCCGCAAGGCCAAAGGCACCGGCAATTGGTTTATCGGAGGAATAACAGGCGACAATACTCGCACCTCCTCTTTTACATTAAGCTTCTTAGATCCGGGCAAAAAATACACCGCTACACTTTATTGCGACGGAAAGGATGCCGACTACCTGACCAATCCCGAATCGTATCAGATAAAGAAAATGACAGTAACAAACAAAACGAAAATCAATGTAAAGCTTGCACGAAGCGGTGGCTTTGCCATGAGTATTCTCGAAAAAGAATAACGCAATCATCATATCATAAGTATCGATGATGCAATAAGCCGACTCGCAACATATAAAAGGCGGACAAAAACATACATATTATCAATTTTTGTGTTAGTGTTAAGGTTTTAAATAAAGAAGTCTCCCCATGTGATATGGCGGGGCTTCTGACGTTTTATGCCAAAGTAGTATAGCCTCGCCAGCATTCTATAAAAGTTCAGAAACGATACTCTCTTCATCCTTTTACTCCAGACATAGTGTTTTTTGTAAATACTAAAAGAGAAGAAAAACTTTTCGTCCTTATGACGCTTGCGACTCACGCCCGTGAGTCGGAAAAAACGTAAGGACGAAACTTGCGACTCACGGGCGTGAGTCGCAAGATACATAAGTACATACTATTTTTTACTTATTTCTGATTTCTGCCGCTATTGCCTATCATACTCTTTATTTCTTCATTCAATTCATCACTTTTCATTAATTCTTCAAGGGTCAGATGCATACGATAACGCCAATAATGCTGCGGATCAGCAGGAATATTTATGCGTTCGGCCGAGGCATCGGCAAGACGAACAGATTCATTGATGGACAACCAATCTTGAAACGATAGAATAGTAAGCATCGAATTGCTGTTGAGTTGCATATCGACTATCAATTTGCAAATCCAAGCGGCAGCATGCGGTGGTATGTCATCTTGCCGATGCAATTCGTTTTGAAAATAACGTGCTGTCTTGCCATAATCTTCTTCCCACCACTCGCGAATAGTAGAAGTATCGTGCGAAGAAAAGGTGCAAACCGACAAATAAGGATACTCTGCAACATGCCCGAACTCGGCATTCGGACTTTTGGGCATACGCTGCAACTCCAAGCTCAATATCTGAAGCTGCTTCATAACAGCTTCCACGCAATCGGGCACCATTCCGAGATCTTCTCCGCACACCAACATCCGAGTAGCACCAATGAGGCAAGGCAACTTCTTCATAGCCTCATGATACCAAAAATCGTTGTGCCTACGGTAATAATAGTCGTTATACAACCGATTGAATGCCTCTTTCTCTTCCCACGACAGCGCTTCGTAAACGAAATCGAATTGAACGGCGATACGCGGATGATACATATTGGGATTCTTCCGATCGGGAATGAAAAGCACATCACTGATAAGCGAATACAATCCCTCACGAAGCCAGTTGCTCTTTTCATCAGTCTTCCCTGCAAAAGCTTCTTCTACCTTACGTTGAGTATCATACTGCGGCAACATTTGATAGCGCTCGTCGTGGATGGATTGCAAATAGTTGAGTCTGACTTCTTGAGCATGCTCTCCAAATATTTTATCCAGAACATGATCGTTAATGAACGGTTTAGTGAAGACATCGGGACGGAACCACAAACCGTAACGTTGTATTTCGCCAACAGACATCGGCAATGCCGGCGAGAATTGTCCCAATAACCCATGAACAGCATCTATAGGAATTTCCCAAATACGGAAAAAGCCCAAAATATGATCTATGCGATAAGCATCGAAGTACTGTGCCATTTGCTTGAAACGACGCCTCCACCAAGCATAACCATCTTTAGCCATTTCATCCCAATTGTAAGTAGGGAATCCCCAATTTTGCCCCTTAACAGAAAAGTCGTCGGGTGGAGCCCCTGCCTGACCGTCAAGATTGAAATAATGAGGTTCAGTCCAAGCCTCAACACTATGACGACTAACCCCTATTGGAATATCACCTTTCAAAATAATGTGATGTGTACGAGCATAAGCGCCAGCCTCGGAAAGCTGAAGATGAAGATTGAATTGAATATAATAGCAGAAAGCTATCTCCTTATATATCGCCCCCTCTGGCGAACAAAGCTGAGCAATCTTCTGCCGATCAAACTTCCGGTAATCGCCCCAAAGATCGAAATCGGCCGTACCGAACTTATCACGCAAATAAGAAAAGGCAGCATAAGGCATTAGCCACGACTCATTGTCTGCAAAGAATATCTTATATTTATCAGACTTAAGAACGTCCTCTCCTTCCTCATCAAACTTCTGCTTCATATATTTGAGCTTGGTACTATTGACTGCTTCGTAATCTATCTGAGACAGAGCGTTCAGTTCCTTTTGTCTCTTGGCAAAAGCAGCACTTTTCTTCGCGTCTTTAAGTTTGCCTAGGGCATTAAGATCCATATACATGGGATGAAGCGCATATATTGAAATACTCTTATAAGGATAAGAATCTACCCACGTATGAGTGATGGTGGTATCGTTGATCGGGAGAATCTGAACAACGCTTTGGTGAGTAAGCACAGCCCAATCAATCATCTTTTTCAAATCGCCGAAGTCTCCTACGCCAAAACTCTTTTTACTACGCAACGAAAAGACAGGAATAGCAACTCCTGCGCCCTTCCAACTAGGACAAGAGAAATAGGCCGTTATATCCGAGAATACATACATTTCATTTTCTTGGATACTCAAATCATCAATAGAACGGTTCATACCTATTTCCCACTCAACTTCTCCTGTTGTACGATCGACAACGTAAAACTTATATTCCAATGGAAGGATTAATGTTGATGCATCCAACTGCGCCTGCCATTCAAGCAATCCCGCACCTCTCTCCAAAGGGATGCCCTTTGTTGTATCCCATTTGCCTAGAAAGTTTTGATTACCGGAAAGGAAAAGAACCTGATCACGAGTAATCTGAGGAGCAATTACATGGAGACGTATTGCTTTAGAGAGGATTTTCTTTTTCTGTGCCTTTTTATTGGACTTCTCTTCGCGTCTGATACAATCGGTAAAAGCCGAACTATAGTAAAAAGACATTTCGGGTTTGTCACGCCAAGCATCTATTGTATGAATCACTCTTTCATTTCCACCATAGCAGATGCAACGCATGTTCACATCCCATTCGGAACGTGAAAATTCGCCATTGGCATAGATGCAATACTGATAACGAATATCATCAGAAATAGAAAGACTCCCACTCCATACTTTACCGTCGGTAGTAATAAGAGGATAAACAGTTTCTTTCCCATTGGCTTGAATCAATTTTATTCTAACCTCTTCGCCCCAAGCCGTACAATAATTAATTTGAAAATAAACTTTCATCATTTATGTATTTTTTATTTAGACAATATAAGGGCAGACTGTTTCGGTACAGTTATCTCTCCACCATCTACTGTACCCAATCCACTTAGTTTGATTTCACCGTTTCGACACAGCACTTTATATTTCCCGCTATCTATTGTTTGTTTGACCTCTTCTCTATTCGAGTTAAACACTACTACAATCTGTTCTGCCTGATCACCTCCGGCATGATTATTCAAAACGTAGGCGATGACATTATCTCTCGTCGTCGGCAGGAACTTTAACTTTTCTCGAATAACATCGGCATGGCCTATCCGAAAAGCAGGATGTGCTTTACGCAAAGCAATAAGCCCCTTATAATATTCAAACAGATCTTTATATTTGCTTTTCAACGACCAATCAATGGCATTGATACTGTCTGGACTATCAAAGCTATTGTGTACTCCCCTTTTGTTTCGAAACACTTCTTCTCCATTAAACATAAAAGGCACTCCTTGAGACGTAAAGACTATTGTTTGAGCCAGTTTGTCGAGTCGAAGAAGTTCTGATTCAGTAGCATTGGGGATAGAAGCCTTTAAGCGATCGGCCAAGCACATATCGTCGTGACATGACACATAATTAATAGCTTGTGTGGGCTGCAAAGCCCATGGCTTGGTACTGTAGTTTACTTTATTGTATAGTATCTGAGGATGACTAATAGCACCTACGATACCGAACTTGACACTCATTTCATTACCCGATACGGCCCCAAGGAAAGCTGCTTTGCTATCATCACTAAAAGGACCGCGGAGAGCATCACGCATTTCGTCGCCAAAAGCCGCAATACGAGGCATATCAATAATATTGGCTTTCATAGCCAACTTGTCTGCTGGATAAGCAGGCGCACCAGCTGCCCAACCTTCGCCATAAACAAAGATGGAAGGATCGTAAGCATCCAACGCTTTTCTTATTCCATTCATGGTCTCGATATCATGTACACCCATCAAATCAAAACGGAAACCATCTATATGATATTCCTTCGCCCAATACAACACCGATTGAATCATGTAACGACGCATCATCGGTCGTTCCGAAGCTGTTTCATTACCACACCCCGAAGCATTGGAAGGGGTTCCCTTATCATCAGTCCGATAAAAATAACCGGGTACGGTAAGCTGAAAATTACTTTCATCCATTTTCGATGTATGATTGTAAACAACATCAAGAACAACGCGAATGCCCGAAAGGTGCAAAGCCATTACCATCTTCTTGAATTCCATAATGCGGATCTTAGGATCGTAAGGATCGGTGGAATAAGTGCCATCCGGAACATTATAGTTCTGAGGATCGTACCCCCAGTTGTATCGATTGCTATCTCTCTCATCGATAGAGGCAAAGTCGAAAGAAGGCAGCAAGTGAACATGAGTAATACCCAGTTCCTTTAAATGATCAATACCGGTAGACAATCCGTCAGAAGTATGAGTTTTTTCTTCTGTCAGTGCCAAGAACTTCCCACGATGCTTGATTCCCGAACTTCTGCTTGCCGAGAAATCCCGATAATGCATTTCATATATTGCGATATCCGAGAAGCTTTTCAACGGCGGACGACGATCCTTTTCCCAATTGGTCGGATTAGTTGTAGTAAGATTCAGAATGGCGGCCCGCTCACCATTAATGCCGACAGCCTTAGCCCACAAACCGGGAGTTTCAGCAAGCCAATGCCCATTCGCTTGTATCTGAAAAGTGTAGAACTCACCATTCAAATCTTTATTGACAGTAGTCTTCCACAAACCTTCTTCTTTGTTGTATTGCATTAGGAAGGTCTGCAAAATATTATTACCGGTTCCAGATGAATAGATATTAAGTCTAACATGACTCGCCGTAGGTGCCCACAAAGAAAATGAAGTATTCCGAACGGTGTAACGACACTCCTCCCATTGCCCCGTTGGCATAGGATAACTACTATATTGCCCTACTCCGACAGCGTAGGCCGAACAACTAAATATAACTGACAATAATATTGTTTGAAATCTATTCGCTAGCCTCATCGTCATTTTGTTTTTAGGTAAAATTCTCAGCGCTGACTCAATCTGCCGGTTGAACTTCACCATATTGTTCTTTAATCATCCACACAAAGCATGCTCCGACAAACAACATCAGACCTGCAATAAACATCATCAGCCATTCGGAAGGAACTGCTCCTACAGGAGAGATAAGCGAAAGTATAACTCCTCCCAAAGAAGCAGCAATGATTTGAGGCACACATATTGTTCCGTTGAACAGGCCCAAATAAGTACCCATGTGAGAACCGTTGAGAGCATTCGTCAATAGAGTGAAAGGCAACGCCAACGTTGCAGCCCAGGCACAGCCGATAAGAGCAAAAGAGACAAACAACATATAAAGTTCTGTCGAGAAGGACATAAGAATAAAGCCCAAAGCCCCCAACAACAAACTGAACGAATAAATAAATCGGCGATTCTTGAATAGAGGAATGATCATTGCCCATATCACTGCCCCTATAGCTTGAACCGCATAAGCAACGCCCACCCAATTGGCCGCATTCTGATATTGTACGGACTGTGTATTGAGCACCACTTTATGAATCCCGCCTACGACGGTATCCAAAACCGGAGTACCAAAGAAATGATAAGCTACAGTGCCATTGGTATAGGTCCACATATACATATAAGCCCCCCAGCAGAAGAACTGTACAAGTCCGACAGTCCAAAACACTTTCGGTGCTTTGACAAGCAACCTGAACATATTTATTTTCTCCTTTTCTTTCTCTTCGCTCAGTCCATGATATTCGGCATATTCCTTAGGCGGCATCTCTTTTACTTTCAGTGTCGTAAATATGACACAAAGAATCAAGATGGCGGCACCAATGTAAAAAGCATAAATAACCGAATTGGGAACAACCCCCTTTTGAGCTGTATTGCTAATACCAAACACAGCCAACACAAATGGGAACAAATAGCCAACCAAGCTACCGGCGTTGCAAAGAAAACTTTGTATCGAATAGGCCAGGCCTTTTTGCTTCTCATTAACCATATCGCCTACCAACATTTTAAAAGGCTGCATTGCCATATTGATGGAAGTGTCTAAAAGCATTAAGAACACAAGTCCGAAGACCATTGCAGCACTAGCTCCTATCCCAAGACTTCCGGCATTGGGCAACATGCACATAATAAAAACTGCGACAGTTGCTCCGATAAACAGATAAGGTATGCGCCGACCGAAACGAGTCCATGTTTTGTCACTAAAATAGCCCACAATGGGTTGAACTATAATCCCCATTAAAGGAGGAAGAATCCAGAAATAACTTAGATTATGAGGATCGGCACCCAACGTGGAGAAGATCCTGCTAATATTGGCACTTTGCAAAGCATATGCTATTTGCACGCCAAAGAAACCGAAACTAATATTCCATAGTTTCCAAAAACTTAAGTCGGGCTTTGTCTTCATGGTATCTTTACTTTATATTTTTCTTGTTGTTCCCCTCACTACCAGATTCGTACGGACTATTCTATTCTTTCGCGGCATATCGGAATTTCCTTCCAGTTTATCTAACAATATTTTAATCGCACACTCTCCCACTTCCACACCTTTCTGCTCGACAGTAGTAAGCTTAGGATCTGTCGACATGGCCACTGCACCGTTCGAGAAGCCACATATAGAAATCTCATCAGGAACTTTTAAATGTAAGTCTTTACAGACAGTCAATATTCCCGCTGCAGTTTCATCATTGACAGCAAAAAAAGCGTCAGGTCTGTTTTCCGATTTAAGAATATCGGGTGTGATAATCATTGCCTCTTCTCGAGAATCGCATATCTTCATCATATCATTCTCAATAGGCATACCATATTTTCTCATCGCATCCAGGTAACCATTACGACGATTCTTCGAAATTTCAAGATGAAGAGGAGAATTATAAAAGAAAATACGCTTGCAACCAGTTTTTATCAAATACTCAACCGCAGCAAAGGCTCCCATATAGTCATCAACAACAACTCGCTCTGTCTGTATCTCGGTACAGATACGATCAAAGAAGATTACCGGGATGTCGTTATCTATCAATCGCTGATAGTGTTCGAAAAGTTGAGTTTCTTTAGCCAATGAAGCAATCACTCCGCAAACCCGATTCTCCATGAATCTGTTTACAGCATTTACTTCACGCTCGTACTTGTCGTCGCTTCGAGCTATCATGAGATTATAGCCCCGTTGCCACGCCACATCTTCAATGCCACTTAGTACACTCGAAAAAAAGAAGTGGACAAATTCGGGTAATATAACACCTATAATTTTGGATTGACGTGTACGCAAATTGGCCGCCGCAGTATTAGGTTGATAATGGTGTGCAATGGCATAATCTCTAATTTGCCGCCGCATATCCACACTGATATTGGGACTGTCTTTCAACGCCCGTGAGACGGTAGAGACAGAAATACCCAATGCCTGGGCAATATCTTTTATTGTAAGGGGGCCTTTCATGACATGCGCTATTCCTTTATAAGGTTAATATACTCTATTACAAATATAAAGGGTTTAGCGCATCAAAAATACGAAAATAAAATCTTATTTGAACAAAAATCAATGCAAACGTTTGCAAACGGTCCTTTAAGTTCAAGCACATCCAGGCACCATATCAATATCCTTTCGAGTGACATTTCTTTTATGATCCGTTCCTGCTCTTTCAATTTCTCTAATGATACGAATCTCACTACTCGACGCCCAACAGATAAATTCATTATGAGAGAAATGAGAGAAAGTAAAACGTAAAAGGCGATTGATGTCAAAATTAGGACATACGATGCCCGCTCCAGCTCTAACGGCATCAAAAGCATTGCAATCTTGTTCAATATGAACCGGTACCATCATAACTGGTTTACCCAAATAAAGAGCCTCGCAAATAGATTCGAACCCGGCAGTTGTAGCATAAGCTTTGCATCCCGCCAAACTTTGCAGAAATCTAGCATCGTCCAATTGATAAAACGACAACGTATTGTCAATACGTGTTTTTTCGTCTGCACCTTTCTTATCCCAGAAGAAACGAAGCGACACTTCAGGATGTAATTGATGATATTCTTGCACTTCGGTTGCAAACCCACTATTCAGTAAATAGCCATGAATATACTCACCTTTTCGGGGACGAAGAAAAGCTATTTCTTTACGAAGCAGAGGAGGAACCGCAACCAATCGGCGATCTTCTACTGCCGACATGCCGTAAAAAGAAAGAGCCAAACGCCTTTTAGTCCGGATGCTAGTCAGCCAAGTAAAGAAACGTAGCATATTGAGCTGTAAATGATTCTTATAAGGCGGAAAACGAAAATCAGGATGTAAAAACATATATTGATGCCCGATACAGATATATGGACTCGATGGCCACAAAAAAAGATAAGTCAATCCAGTAAGCACCTCATAAAAGTTAATAACCATATCAGGCTGAGTGTGACTAATACGCCGACGAATGAAGAGCATACTTTTGATATATAATGGAAGTTTCATCAAATTGCAAAGCACACTCCAGAGCAAATTGAAACGTTTATTTTCGGCCGATGGTCGAAAATTAGGACTTGCAAAAAGCTCGATCGGCGCTTGTATGTGTTCCAAAAAGAATTTCGGCAATGTACGCGTGAGTTTTTATAATCCATAAAATGAGATATTTCTAACTTTTTAATCGTTGCGTTTCATCTTAAAAAACAAAATAGTAGTATTAATCGCTTTATTTTTCTGGTTTTCCGCGATAACCAATTCCTACAAAAGGGCTATAATTGTCACTCCTGCTATTTCCATTATCGTTTAAACGTTATTTTTCAACTAAAGAACCAATTTATCGAGGTAGCTAGTAGTATCCATATTTCAAAATTTCGTCTAGATATTCAAGCGCATTCTTCATCCCAGTCTTTATTTAGATACTGACCAATAGCATCTGACATTTCTTTTCTCGAGAGGAATCCGTTTTGATATTTTAATAATGCCAACTTCAGCTCAGAAGCCATTTTCCTTGCCCGAGTTGCTCTATCTTTAAAAAAAAGGATAGAATCTAATAATTGTAAAATTAACCCTAAGCCAGTAGCACTAATAATAATAGTATCACACAAATTTGAGGATTGGTTTTTATACATATAAAAGATCGGTATTACAGAAATAACGCCTAATGAACATATCCATGATATAATAAGAAAACCATTATGTAAACACCAATAACATTTTCCCCAAGAGGTTGATCTCTTAATCCAAACGATAGAGTATCTTTCCATTTCGTCATTGATAATTTTAGCAATTTTTTCCATAATAATTAATAATTTGTTATTGCAATAATATATATATATATTATTATTTAATGTTAAACACAATATAATTAAATTTAATTTATATCAAAAGGCAAAGACTATCATTAAAAATGTGACATGTACTGAATAAGTTATCAAAAATTTATTCTGTACATGTCAAAATAGAAAAAAATAATAAAAACTCATATTGAACAATATTTTGCGTAAAAACGATACTAATTATCAAGTATCTTTGTTATATTTGCATTAATTAATAACATATTTATATAGATCTTTATTATGCGATTAAACCTTTTAATATCTTGTTTCGTTACTTTCTGCGGATTCTCAGGATTTGCTCAGCAGAAAGAAGCCAATTATCAAGTAATACCACTGCCACAACAAATAGATTTGCAGCATGGTAGGCCTTTCATTTTGAATGCGCAAAGCAAAATAAAGTACGCTACCAACAGCGAAATGCTAAAAAGCGATGCCGTATTTCTCTCCAATTATATTAAAGAGACTACCGGACGATCGGTACCAATCTCTCCTATCACAATAAAAACCGCAAAAGAAAAGAATGTCATCTTGTTGAAAATCGACAAATCATTCGCTCATAATGAAGGATATGAACTCAAAGTAGAAGAGCAACAAATCACCATAACCGGAAAAGATGAGAACGGCGTGTTTTATGGCATTCAGACCTTGCGCAAATCAATGCCTGCAATAGCCAAAGGCAACAATATTGCTTTTCCCTGTGTTACTATTAATGATTATCCCCGTTTTGCCTATCGGGGCATGATGCTCGACTGTGGTCGCCATTTCTTCCCCGCCAAGTTCATCAAAGAATATATAGACTTGCTCGCACTGCACAACATGAACTACTTCCATTGGCATCTCACCGAAGACCAAGGCTGGCGCATTGAAATAAAGAAATATCCGAAACTTACTGAAATAGGTTCGAAACGTGCCCAAACTGTTATTGGACATAATTCCGGTAAATACGACGGACAACCTTATGGTGGCTTTTACACTCAAGCTGAGATAAAAGAAATAGTAGCCTACGCCAAAGCCCGCCACATCACTATTATTCCCGAAATAGACATGCCGGGACACATGAGCGCGGCATTGGCTGCCTATCCTTATTTGGGATGTACAGGAGGCCCCTACAAGGTACAGGAAGAGTGGGGCGTTTTCGACGATATTCTTTGTATCGGCAAAGAATCTACATTTACATTCATTGAAGACGTTCTATCAGAAGTCATATCGCTCTTCCCTTCCAAATATATCCATATCGGTGGCGATGAGACACCACGGGTTCGCTGGAAAGCATGCCCGCTGTGTCAAAAGCGAATTCAAGATGAAGGATTAAAGAGCGATAGCAAACATTCGGCAGAAGACCGTCTACAATCTTATTTCATGAGCCGCATCGAAAAGTTTCTGAACAGCAAAGGTCGCCAAATTATAGGCTGGGACGAAATACTCGAAGGCGATGTAGCTCCCAATGCAACAGTGATGTCGTGGCGTGGCATGTCCGGAGGCATTGAAGCAGCACATTTACACCACAACGTTGTGATGACACCCAATACTTATGTTTACTTCGACTATTATCAATCGACCGACATAGCCAACGAACCTCTTGCTATTGGTGGTTATCTACCAGTTAAAGACGTGTACAACTTCGAACCCGCACCCGATTCGCTTGCTGCAGATGTGAAACCATATATAATAGGGGCACAAGCCAATGTATGGTCAGAATACATTCCTACAACCAAACAAGTAGAATATATGGTACTGCCTCGTATGTCGGCTTTGGCGGAAGTTCAATGGAGCAATCAGGAAAAGAAAGATTACAAAGATTTTGCCTCACGTCTACCTCGCCTGCTCGACATTTTCCAACGTGATGGACTGAATTATGCAAAACATGTTTATGACATCACAGACGAATGTCAGACAGACACAACAAAGAAATGCATTTTCGAAAAGATGTCTACAATCGACAACGCTCCTATATATTATACAACAGACGGAACAGAACCTACAGCTTCTTCAACGCGATACACCGAACCGATCAAGATAAACAAATCGTGTGCATTGAAAGCCGTAGCTATACGTCCTAACCACCGATCGAACGTCCTGTCGAAAGAATTCTTTTTCAATAAAGCTACCTTATGCCCCATCAAGTTGAAAGACGATCCAAAAGGACGCTATGCCTTCAATGGCGCTCCCGCACTCAATGATGGATTAAAAGGCAACAGTAACTATGCCAGTGGACTTTGGTTGGGATTCTATAACCAAATAGTTGAAGCAACCATAGACATGGGAACTACTCAAGAAATCAATCAAGTAAGCAGCGAAGCCATTGTCAATTTGCCCGCTTTCATCATGGGAGCCTCCTATGTTTCCGTTGCCGTATCCGAAGACGGAGTAAACTTCACCGAAGTAGGTAACATGGAATATCCGGAAGATACCGATTTAAATAAAATAGACATAGCCCACTATGACGTTGCTTTTGCACCTACTGACGCACGTTATGTGAAAGTAACGATCAAACCGAGCAGCGCACTTCCCAAGGGGCACTATTCGGAAGGCAAACCGGCATTCTTATTCATTGACGAAATAACAATCGAATAACCCCAAACGAGCCCGTATTGAGAATGCAATAAATTTATTTATTAAAGCCCCACGGCTTTTCTATGAAAAAGAGTGGAAGACTGAATCGTCACGATATAATCAACGAACAGTCTTCCACTCTTTTTATATCACCGACATGCTACTGCGAATTAAACGGCTCACTGGCAAAATCAGGGGGAAATATGCATAAAGTTCCATCTTCATAATATCCTTTACCACTCCCGTATGACACCATACGGAGCTGCCTCACAGCAGGTTAACGATGCACCATATACAACGTCAGCGAAAAAAAGCCTTAAAATCGCATTGAGGGTATGTTGTGGAACCGTTATTTTCAGCGGACCTTTGTTTAGAATGATTCTAAACGACAGCCTACAGATAACTGTGGAGCCGCTTTGTACACAGAGAAGTGTACTCCAGCCTTTTTGATAAGGACCTCATGCCCGATGAAAGGTGGTAGGCAAGCAAAGGCGACAACTCCTCGACAATCGTTTTTACATCTGCCTCTGGTCGGCATCGATGTCTTTTCAAATTCCTCGTATACTTCCTCAAACTTCATCGTTGCCACGTTCGACATTCACCATATAATAAGGTTTCTACGCTTCTTTTAAAGGAAGCGCATCGTATCAACTGTAATTAACTATTCTCACAAGTTGGTCATTTAAAATTAAGTTTATAATTAAAGTCTGGAAGTATCACACGTGTGCGACATATGTATCACACGTGTGATACTTCTTTTATATCTACAAAAGCAGTAGCGTTCCGAGCAAGTTTCAGGCAACTTATTCATTACATATTGGTTAGCCCCCTAACTTTTGCAGATAAGCCAATTAAACCGTCTATTTCGGAAAGACAAGTAGTACATAACAAGATATAGATCGTTTTTTCCGGTGACGTTCTCAATTTTTTTGAAAACGTATGGACGAAAATATTTTTAAGGGCATACGTCGTTTGGATAACATAAAGAAGCTGTGAGGTTCGACAAAAGCCTTTAAGGTGGAGCGCGTAGTATTATTCGCCTTTTATGTATAAAGATTTCTTCTTAAAGTTCTCTATAAAATTTTCAATAATGTCTTGCCCTTTTCGCGTAGATACCCCCCTTAGGAAGGTAAACATTATAAATTCATAAACATCAAAAAAAGAAAAATTCTTACTAACCCCTCCATTAAGTAACGTATCTATCTGCTTGTGAAGGATAACGATAAATATTTCAAAATTAATATCCGACCTAAAGATACCCTGATCAACACCTTGTTTGAAGAAATTTACCGCATCTTCAAAATCTTGCTTATTACGCTTTCCTATTAGAGCATAAGCTCTGGGATACAACCTTACATCTTGAAAGAATTTCAAATTCGTTTCGTGCAATTCTTGGAGACTATGAGCATATACCAATAATATGACTTCGAGCACATTGGATGCAGATTTAACGATCACGCAGGTTTCCTTCGATTTTTTCTCATGACGATATTGCATACAATCTATCAACAATGACTCTTTGTCATTGAACAATTCATATATCGTCCGTTTCGACATTGACAAAGCCGAAGCGATTTCATCCATCTTTACATCTTTGACACCACGCGATCTAAACATTTTGGAAGCTAATTTTACTACTTTCAACTTAATAGCATCGGTGTGTTCATTTGTATCTTTTACCCTTATCATATCATAATTATCAGGTCGATTATCATTCTAATAATATACAAAGGTAAATATAAAACCAAACGTATAAATTAAGTTTCCACGGTTATTCGAATAAATTAATTTTTTTTATCCGTCATTGCAAAAAAACAGCTACAAGACGCAATAAATGTCACATTTTATTTAGGGGAAAGAGCATTTTTTGTCAACACATAGGCATGCACGCCCCTTCTTTTTTGAGCATAAATGACATAAATGGAACGATACTGTCTCAAAATACACCAGAGAAATTTTGATTTTACACACAAACGTTATTTAAAAAAACAAAAAATAGAAAATACACAAAAGAATTTTAGCTATAATAACTGGCCGAATCTTTATCAAAACAAACAATGGTGATTTTTAAAAATTGATCACAAGACTGAGCCAGAAAGTCTGAAATAGTTTTAAGAGCTATCTGTGATGCTTCACTTTTCGGGAAACGATAAACTCCGGTACTAATACAAGGAAAAGCAATAGAAGCCAAATGATTATCCACAGCCAATTGCAGAGAGGTTTTATAGCAAGAAATGAGCATTTCTCTTTCATGAAAACTGCCACCATACCATATAGGACCTACAGTATGAATAACCTTTTTGCAAGGCAAATTGTAGGCATCAGTTATTTTGCTATGCCCCACACGACATCCACCCAGAGCAGTACATTCCTTTAATAATTCAGGACCGGCTGCACGATGAATAGCACCATCCACACCACCACCGCCAAGAAGAGAGGTATTGGCAGCATTGACTATAGCATCACCGCAATATTTTGTAATATCGCCCACAACAATCTGAATATTTTCATTTAATGCTTTCATAACAACAAAGTTATGAAGAATCAACAATCTTTCAACTATTTAGTTCAAATATTTATCCACTTTTTCAGGCTGCTTTTTTCTATTACGATACTAATTTTTAGCGCTTTAGTATAGGTTGCATCCACTATTTACACAAAGTATCTTTATCTTTCCATTATTTTATTATAATTTTGAAACAAAATCTAATAAGAATATTACTTATGATAAAGCTTTTTAAAATAATGATGACAGGCTTGGTTCTAACCTCACCGGTTGTCATTGCACAAAATCGTCCCATCTATCTTGACGATTCCAAACCTATTGAGCAACGTGTGGAAGATGCTCTTTCTCGAATGACTCTCAAAGAAAAAGTAGCGATGGTACATGCTCAGTCCAAGTTCAGCTCAGCCGGCGTACCTCGTCTAGGTATTCCGGACAATTGGATGAGTGACGGACCTCATGGAATACGTAACGAAGTACTTTGGGATGAATGGTATGGTGCAGGATGGACTAACGATTCATGCACAGCATTTCCAGCCTTAACTTGTTTATCCGCCACATGGAACCCACAGATGTCATTTCTTTATGGAAAAAGTATCGGCGAAGAAGCCCGCTTTCGCAATAAGAATGTACTATTGGGCCCAGGCGTGAATATCTGCCGTACACCGCTGAATGGAAGGAACTTCGAATACTTTGGTGAAGATCCTTATCTGACTTCAGAAATGGTAGTACCTTACATAAAAGGCGTTCAAGAAAATGGAGTTGCAGCCTGTGTTAAACATTATGCATTGAACAATCAAGAAAAATATCGTGGGGAAATAAACGTAAACGTTGACGACCGGACTTTACACGAAATATATCTGCCAGCTTTCAAAGCAGCAGTAGAACAGGGACACGCATGGGCTTTGATGGGCTCATACAACCAATACAAAAACCAGCATTGCTGTCATAACGAATACTTACTTAACAATATACTAAAAGGAGACTGGAAATTTGACGGAGTGGTTATATCCGATTGGGGCGGCACACACGAAACCAAACAAGCTGCTCTAAATGGATTAGACATGGAATTCGGTACATGGACAAACGGACTCAATTGGAGTGCCAGCAATGCTTATGACAATTACTACTTGGCAGCGCCCTATCTAAATATGATTCAAAAGGGTGAGCTCTCCGAAAAAGAGTTGGATGATAAAGTACGCCGTATTTTAAGATTAGAATTCCGAACAAACATGAACCGTAATCGCCCTTTCGGTTCGTTTGGATCAGACGAACATATAGAGGCTGGTAGAAAGATCATTCAAGAAGGAGCGGTCTTACTGAAAAATGATAAAAATGTATTACCCCTCAACACACACTCTATAAAACATTTATTAATTGTAGGCGAAAACGCTACAAAAAAACTGACAATAGGTGGTGGTTCGTCATCCCTAAAAGTAAGACATGAGATATCGCCTTTGGAAGGGATTCTCACTCGTGCGGCACAAGAAAAAATCACGGTCAGCTACACAAAAGGTTATGAATCACCAGCCGTAGCTGAACAAGACTTAAAAGGAGCCCAACGTCCTGAAGAGAAGGTTATCAACTCCGATAGTCTGTTACAAACCGCTATAGATGAAGCTCGCAAAGCTGACGCTGTCATTTTTATAGGAGGATTGAATAAAAACGAGAAACAGGATTGCGAAGGTGACGACCGCCTCACGCTAAGTCTACCCTATGGACAAGACAAATTAATAGCAGGCCTTGCCGAAGTAAATCCTCGTTTATCTGTAGTATTGCTCACAGGAAGCTGCGTAACAATGCCTTGGTTACAAAAAGTTCCTGCGGTATTAGAAGCTTGGTATGGTGGTTCGGCAGCCGGAAACGGAATAGCGGATATTCTGTTCGGCGATGTCAATCCATCAGGCAAACTACCTTTTACTTTTTACGCCAATCTCAATCAATGTTCGGCAAACAAACTTGGTGATTATCCCGGAGACGGTAAAAACGAGACATATAAAGAAGGTCTTTTTGTAGGATATCGCTACATAGATCAAAAGAAATTGAAACCTTTATTCCCCTTTGGATTTGGGCTGAGCTACACAACATTTAAATATGGGAAACTCACAGCCGACAAAAAAAATCTCCAAATAGGTGATAGCATTACATTCCACATCAACATTACAAATACGGGGAAATGCGCAGGGGCTGAAGTAATACAACTCTATATAGGAGAGAACAAGCCTCTATTGGTCCGTCCCCAAAAAGAGTTGAAAGGCTTTACCAAAGTCTATTTGCAACCAGGAGAAACAAAAGAAGCATCTATAACAATCGGCAAAGATGCTCTGAGTTATTATGACGATCAAAAGCAAACGTGGATGGTAGATTCAGGCAGCTTCCAAGCTTTTGCAGGAGCTTCATCACAAGATATTCGCTCAAATTATCATTTCGAGGTAAGTAAGTAATTGCATACCTTATTAGCCATTAGTCCAATTAGCTTTAATACAGCCTAATTGGACTAATTTATTTTAAAGAAAAACAAAATAATCTTAACTCGGCATTTTCTCATTAAACCTTTTCCCCTTTTCTTCGTCTTAATACAAAAAGTCTATAATAAGTAACAAATGAAAAGGATTGCTACCGGTATTCTATTCCTGATGATAGGAATTATTTCATCTTTTGCACAAAACAAAATTATCACCGTTTCCGGCAAAATTATTGATGCGAGCGATAAATCACCTGTTATTCAGGCAGGCGTTCAACTCCTTCATCTACCCGACAGTACTTATATTGCGGGAAGTGTAAGTAAAAGCGACGGTACGTTCATGCTACCAAAGGTAAAAGATGGCTCTTATGTTCTAAAACTATCTTATGTGGGTTATAGAACAAAGAAGATAGCCATGAAACTCACATCGTCGCGACCCAGCTACAATGCGGGAATCATTTCACTATCACCCGATGCTGTTCTCTTAAAAGAAGCCATTGTAGTAGGCCAGGCTCCCCCTGCCACCGTAAAAGGCGATACAATTGAATATGCCGCTTCAGCCTATCGAGTAGCCCAAGGTTCAATGCTCGAAGATTTAGTAAAAAAGATCCCCGGCGTTGAAGTATCCTCTGATGGAAAAATCACACACAATGGGAAACAAATAACTAAGATTTTAGTAGACGGAAAAGAATTCTTCTCAGACGACCCTGCTGTCGCCATGAAAAATCTACCCGCCAATATGGTCGATAAGGTAAAAGCGTACGAAAAGAAGAGTGATAACGCACGTTATACCGGTATTGATGACGGAGACGACGAATCTGTTCTCGATTTATCTGTCAAAAAAGAGATGAAACAAGGATTCATAGGTAACTTTATAGGCGGGACAGGAAATAAAAGCCGTTATGAAGTGCAAGGTATGTTAAGCAATTTTAATGACAATGCAAGCAGAACTTTGATCACATCAGCCAACAACACGAACAACCAAGGTTTTTCAGAGTTCGGAGACTCAGGGGCAGGAAGAGACGGAAGTAGTGGCTCCGGCATTACAGCAGCCAAACAAGTAGGATTCAATCTTGGTTCCGAAAAAAAGAAACTGAAAGTAGAAGGCAACATTGAATATGGACATACCAATAACGATGCCAGACTCAAATCAGATTCGGAAACCTTTTTAGGTCAAAGTTCAACTTATGGAAAAAGTAATAGCTTTTCAAACCGCATAAGAGATGATATTAGACTGGATATGCACATGGTATGGCAACCAGACACATTGACCAATATTGTATTCATGCCAACGACCAGTTATTCCAAAACGCATTCCAATAGTCAGTCTTCTTCAACCACTGCCTCGACGAGCGACTTTTCATCATTAATAAATAGTAGAACAGCAAAGGGATACAATAAAGACAACAATGTCTCGCTAAGCGGTCGAGTAATGATATTCCGGCGTTTAAATAATAAGGGCCGAAATTTTATGGTAGGTGCTAATCTGGGCTATACAAATACCGACGCTGATAATGACTCTTATTCAAATACTAAATTCAATCAATTAGGAGACAGTACACTTATAAATAGATATAACGATAAGAACAATAATAGTAAAAATTGGGGAATCTCCGTTTCATATACGGAACCAATATTCAAAAAACATTATTTACAGGTCAGATATGACTTCTCTCACAACAACCAAATTAGCAAATCTTACGTTTACAACAATCCGAATACCTATCTTGACCATACCGATTTAGGCGAATATTCAGATAGTCTAAGTTCAAAACTAACCAACTATTATAATTCTCAGACCATTGGATTATCACTGCGAGGAGTCTATACCAAAATGATGTATGGAGTGGGACTCAGCATAATACCCCAATCATCGAAAAGTGTCACTGACATCCCAATAAAACGTCAAGGAACGCTAAAACAAGATGTAATAAATTACGCTCCAAATGTAACATTCAGATTTATGTTCAATAAGCAACATTTTCTTTTCTTCCGATATGATGGAAGAAGTAGTGCACCCGATATTCAATCACTACAAACAGTAATTGATATTTCTGACCCACTAAATCAACGTTACGGTAATCCCGATTTGAAGCCTTCGTTTACTAACCGCTTTCGGTTGTTTTACAATCACTACTTTCCAAAATCGCAATTAAGCATGAATGCCAATGCCTTCTATAATAATACGATTAATTCAATAGCAAGTAAAATGACCTACGACACGACAACCGGCGGTAGAATCTATCGGATGACTAATGTGAACGGCAATTGGAACGCCAGTGGTTTCTTTTCATTGAACACGCCTTTGAAAAATAAGAAATTCACTATTTCATCAAATTCAAGTGCCAACTTTAGCAATGCAGTAAGCTATACGACAGTAAATGCCAATACAGAGGCAACACTGAGCAACACCCGCAACTTGATTCTAAACCAACGTTTATCAAGCAGTTTCCGTTCAGATGTATTCGATATCACTCTCAACGGCGGTATGATCTACAACCTGACTAAAAACAATAAACAGGTGAACAGCAATCGAGAAACATTCGACTATACAACAGGTTTCAACACTGACCTTAATCTACCATGGAATATTTCGATTTCTACCGATCTAAATTGCCTCTTCAAAGAAGGCTACTCATCAGGCTTGAACGAAAACACATATATATGGAATGCACAAATAGCAAAGACACTACTAAACAATAAAGCAACATTGCGATTCAAAATTTACGATATTCTGCGTCAGAGAAGCAATTTAAGCCGTAGCATTAGTGAAACGATGATGACAGATACGGAATACAACACATTAGGAAGTTATTTTATGGTACATTTCGTTTATCGTATCAATACTTTGGGAGGTAAAGACATGCATAGAGATGGCCCACACGGAGGATTCGGTCGTCATGGTGGAGGATTCGGTCCTCCTCATGGAGGAGGTTTTGGTGGTGGGCGTTTTTAATTTATCCCATTATAAATTGTGAATAGTAAAGAATAATACGTATTTTTGTTTTCGTTATCAGGACGATAAATTAAAATACGCATTATTCTTATGGAATGGTCTCAAATATTAGGTATTGCTTGGAAAGTTCTATTCGACATCCTTTATTTCGGATCGATTATCAGTACCATTATTATTATCGTACTAGATAACCGAAACCCAGTCCATACAATTGCGTGGATACTTATTCTGCTCTTTCTTCCCTTTGTCGGACTCATTTTGTACTTTTTCTTCGGACGCAATGTTCGCCGAGAGCGCATTATTAATAAAAAGAGCTACAACAAGTTGCTACGAATGCCTATTTCAGAATATATGGCACAAGAGCCGACAGTAAATGTACCCGAATATAGCAGGCTCATCAGTTTTTTCCGTCAGACGGAACAAGCTTTTCCTTTAGGAGGCAACCGCTGTGAAATATATACAGACGGATACTCAATGTTACAAGGACTCATCAGAGAGCTGATGAAAGCCAAACATCATATTCATTTAGAATATTATATATTCGAAGACGACGCTGTAGGCCGTTTGATACGCGACGTATTGATAGATCGGGCAAAAGCTGGGGTCGAAATACGAATTATATACGATGATGTAGGTTGTTGGCAAGTGCCACACGAGTTTTTTGAAAAAATGCTTGAGTCAGGAATTGAAGTAAAGAGCTTCCTAAAAGTACGTTTTCCTCTTTTCACAAGCCGTGTAAACTACCGTAATCATCGAAAGATTGTCGTTATTGACGGACGAATAGGATTTATTGGAGGTATGAATCTAGCATTACGGTATCTAAAAGGAGTTTCTAACGGTGTATGGCGTGATACCCACCTATTGATAGAAGGAAAAGCGGTACATGGACTTCAGACTATCTTTCTTCTCGATTGGTATTTTGTAGATCGCACATTAATCACTTCCGAAAGTTATTTTGATTCTTCGGCTATTTGTGGCAGTTCCATTATACAAATAGTATCCAGCTCGCCAATCGGACCTTGGCGAGAAATAATGCTAGGATTGACACAAGCCATATTGAGTGCAAAACGCTATTTTTTCATTCAAACACCATATTTTCTGCCTACAGATACGATACTGTCTGCAATGCAAACCGCAGCGCTTGCCGGAGTGGATGTACGTTTAATGCTACCGGCAAAAAATGATAGTTGGCTATCCCAATTAGCTTGTTCTTCCTATTTAAAATTTCTGCTAGAAGCTGGAGTAAAAGTTCTTTTCTATAATAAAGGGTTCCTGCATTCTAAATTAATGGTATCCGACGATTTGTTTTCTACCGTAGGTTCTACCAATGTTGATTTTCGCAGTTTCGAACATAACTTTGAAATTAATGCATTTATCTACGACAGAAATATGGCCTTAAAGATGCGTGAAATATTCTTAACGGATCAACGTAACTGCAATCAAGTAGTCCTTAGCATCTGGGAAAAACGTAAATGGTATTATAAAGTAGCCGAATCAATTACCAGACTACTATCCCCATTACTCTAAACTGAATGGAAACAAACATTAATAATTATATAGCGCAACAGATTAGACAAAATTTTCCTTATGAACCAACAGAGGAGCAAGCTGATGCAATGAAGGGAATAGCATCATTTGTATCATCAACAGATACAGAATCATTGTTTGTCTTGAGGGGCTATGCCGGAACCGGAAAAACATTATTGGTCGCCGCATTGGTAAAAACAATGCAAAAGTTTACTCGCAAAACCGTATTATTAGCACCCACAGGTAGAGCTGCAAAAGTTTTTTCGTCCTATGCCTCTCATCCGGCATTCACTATTCATAAATACATCTATAGGCAGAAAAGATTTTCTTCAGACGTCGATGACTTTACTTTGAATATAAATCTTTCGAAAGACACACTCTTTATTGTTGACGAAGCCTCAATGATCTCCAATAGTGGATTATCCGGACATCTTTTCGGTTCAGGACGCTTGCTCGATGATCTGATCCAATTTGTATACAATGGAAACAATTGTAAACTAATACTCATTGGAGACACGGCACAGCTACCTCCTATTGGCGAAAACGAAAGTCCTGCTCTATCCCGAATCGAGTTATTAAGCTATGGCATGCACCTCGTAGAAAAAGACTTGGTTCAAGTAGTGCGTCAAAAACAAAAATCGGGCATTCTCTTCAATTCTTCCACAATACGAACAAGTATTCAGCACAACAAATACAATCTGTTACCCAAAATTACATTAAAAGGATTTCGCGATATTCAGCGACTATCCGGAGAAGATTTAATACCAACGTTGTCAAACTGCTACGACAATGACGGATTAGACGAAACTGTTGTAATTTGCCGCTCCAATAAAAGAGCCAATCTATATAACAATGGCATAAGGACACAAATTTTGTATAGAGAGGAAGAGCTTGAAACAGGAGATGTATTAATGATTGCCAAAAACAATTATTTTTGGACAGAACATTACAAAGATACAGATTTTATCGCCAATGGAGAGAATGCCATTGTCAGAAGAGTACGTCATAGTAGAGAAATATACGGTTTTCACTTTGTAGATGTCACATTGTTATTTCCCAATTATGACGATTTGGAGATAGATGCGACACTACTGCTAGATACCCTCCATTCCGAAACGCCGGCCCTTTCCACAGAGAATAGCGAACGACTTTTCAAGGCCGTTTTCGAGGATTATTCCGAAATTCCTTTGAAACACGACAAAATGAAAAAAATAAAGGCGGATCCCTATTACAACGCTCTACAAGTAAAATATGCCTATGCCATAACTTGTCATAAAGCACAAGGAGGGCAATGGAAAAATGTTTTCTTAGATCAGGCCTATATTCCACCAAACTATATAACACCAGAGTATTTTCGATGGTTATATACAGCTTTCACTCGAGCCACGGGCACCCTATACCTCATCAATTACCCAGAAGAGCAGACTAAGTGACTTAATTATTTATTTTTTGCATCCAATTCAGACGAATGATACTTGATAAGTCCAGCCATCGGAGTCTCTTCTATAGCAGAAATTTCAATATCGTAGCTTTTAGCTACATCAACAAGAAATTCTTGAAAATTACTAGCCATAGAACCAACAAAACGAATCGGATAGTTCTTATAATTATATTGGAAAACGCAGCGAGTAAAAAAACGTTTAAAATTGCGAGTCACGACCTCAGCTACATATTCTTCGTTTTTATAGTCTTTGAAAAAAAACGATACAGAACTCAGAAATTTGTTTGGCAAAGGTTGATTATAGACCGCATTCATTATATCTTCCACAGTAATACGATTTTTATTCAAAAAATCGTTTGTAAGACCTCCAGGAGCCAATCCTTTCAATACGTCCGACAAAAATTCTTTTCCTACTGATGCACCGCTACCTTCATCTCCCAAAATATATCCACCTGCCGTCACATTATTCATAATCTTCTCGCCATCATAGAAACAAGAATTGGAACCAGTCCCCAAAATACAAGCGATCCCCGATTCATGAAAAAATAAGCCACGCGCCGCACCCAGCAAGTCGCTCTCGACTTCTGTGCGAGTTCTAAATTGAGTAATAAAAGATGCACCAACTGTTTGTTTTTTCTCTTCCGAAGAGCAACCAGCACCATAATAATAGATTGTTTCTATTTTCTTTTTGAAAAAATGTTCAGGAAGCCCCAAGCGTATGCTTCGACTTATTTCACGTCTCGTTTGAAAAAATGGATTAATTCCTTCTGTATTGAAATGTTCTATAAGTTCACCATCTTCTATTAACGACCATTCTGTACGATTAGAACCACTTTCGGCTATTAGTTTCATGACGTAATATTTTCTTGTATTGTTTTGCAAAAATATAATTTTTTTTTAATTTATTTCTATTATTTAGAAACTTTATTACTGTTATAGGTGAAATATTAAAGAGACCTAGCAAAATAAAGAGACAAAACAGCAACTCATATCAAAAAGGGCAATCACCTTGGGTGCATTCTTAAATTCACACACTACCAGCACATTAGATTTTTACTTGTAGATCGTAAACGAAAGCATAAGCTTTGAATATAAGTTCAAAAATCAACCAGACAAGCAGTGAGGGTAGAGCTTAGACTATCAAGCTCCTATACTGAAGAACATGCAATATTACTTTTTAGGGACCCCTAATGAGACAGAAAACACTTTATGCCACTATTGACATATACAAACAAATGGTAGGCTTATTAGGCCTACCACTTGTTAAAAAAGCTATATTTTATTGCTTAACGTCACCCACTTTAATAAGATATTCAGCAATCTGAACAGCATTGAGAGCAGCCCCTTTCTTTATTTGATCACCCACAATCCAAAAAACCAATCCATTTTCATTGCTCAAATCTTTGCGAACCCGACCTACATAGACAGGATCTTTGCCAGCCAAAAACAATGGCATCGGATACTCATTCTTTGCAGGATTGTCATCAAGCACAAGACCCTCACCCTCAGCAAAAGCTTTACGAGCCTCATCTACAGATACGGGGCGTTCTGTTTCAATCCACACACTCTGAGAATGAGAACGAAGAGTCGGAACACGAACACAAGTGGCACTGACCTTAACATCAGAATGCATTATCTTCTGTGTTTCATTATACATTTTCATTTCTTCTTTTGTGTAATCATTATCAGTAAAGACATCAACCTGAGGAATTACATTATATGCTAACTGATAAACGAACTTCTCCACAGTGACGGGGTCGCCATTTATAATTTGCTTATATTGATTGAGCAATTCATCCATTGCAGCAGCACCTGCACCACTAGCAGCCTGATAAGTCGAAACATGAATCCTTTTTATGTGAGCAAGCTTTTCAATTGCTTTTAGTGCAACAACCATCTGAATGGTTGTGCAATTCGGATTGGCAATAATACCACGCGGACGTTTCAAAGCATCATCAGAATTTACCTCCGGGACTACCAAAGGTACATCATTCTCCATACGGAATGCACTGGAGTTATCAATCATCACTGCTCCGTATTTGGTAATAGTTTCAACAAATTCTTTAGAAGTTCCAGCCCCGGCAGAAGTAAATGCGATATCCACACCTTTGAAATCGTCGTTATGTTGCAAAAGTTTCACTTCTATCTGTTTACCCATAAAGGTATATTTTCGTCCGGCACTACGTGACGAACCAAAAAGGACTAATTCGTCCACAGGGAAATTTCTCTCGTTTAAGACGCGCAGGAACTCTTGTCCAACAGCACCGCTTGCGCCAACAATTGCGACTTTCATTTTTCTTTTTTTTAGTTTATAAATAATACAGCTGCAAAATTACACGTTTTATGCGAATACAATTATTTTTTTTCGTTATTTTGCAGAGAAATAGAGAGAAAAGAATAATAGACGATGTTCAAAGCTTTTATCATAAGTCTTCCAATAAGTGACCCGACATGGATATTCTTCCTTGTCTTGTCCATCATCTTATTCGCGCCCCTACTCTTCGACAAGCTGCGTATTCCTTCTATTATCGGACTTATCATCGCCGGAATTATCGTTGGAGAACATGGGCTTAACCTTTTGGCAGAAGACAGCAGTTTCAAACTTTTTGGGAAAGTGGGTTTGTATTATATCATGTTTCTTGCAGGCCTTGAAATGAATATGGGCGATTTTCGAAAGAATCAAACCAAAACATTTACGCATGGAATATTAGCGTTCATTATTCCAATGATTCTTGGTTTAATCACTAATATTACTCTTCTTCAATACGGCATTCTTACCTCCATATTATTGGCCAGCATGTATGCCTCTCATACTCTTATTGCTTATCCTATAGCATTACGTTACGGATTATCACGCCAACGAAGTGTAGGGATTGCAGTCGGAGCGACTGCAATAACAGACACACTGACATTATTAGTATTAGCTATTGTAGGAGGCATGTTTAAAGGAGATATATCTGGACATTTCTGGATATGGATGATTATAAAGACTATCGTTTTATTCTTCTCTATCATTTTTTTCTTTCCCCGTATTGCACGTGCCTTCTTCAAACGTTATGAAGACAATGTAACGCAATTTATTTTTGTATTGGCAATGGTTTTCTTAGGGGCCGGACTGATGGAATTCATAGGAATGGAAGGTATTTTAGGAGCTTTTTTGGCAGGATTGGTATTAAACCGTTATATTCCACAAGTATCTCCTTTAATGGCTCACCTCGAATTTGTAGGAAATGCTCTCTTCATTCCTTATTTCTTAATCAGCGTAGGAATGATGGTGAACATAAAAATACTATTCAGTGGCATTAACACACTAAAAGTATCGGCCGTTATGATTACCGTGGCCCTATCCAGTAAATGGCTGGCCTCTTATGCCACTCAAAAGATCTTCAAAATGAAGCGCATAGAGCGCGATTTGATATATGGTTTAAGTAATGCACAAGCAGCCGCTACTCTTGCTGCCGTTTTAGTGGGATATAATATCATTTTACCAAACCACACCCATCTATTAAATGATGAGATCCTTAACGGAACCATACTGCTCATTTTAGTAACATGCATTTTTAGTTCTTTCACCACCGAATATGCCGCACGAAAAATGGCACTTTCCGATGTCAAAATCAACAACGAAGACAAACTACCCGACCGCGGACCATGTATAATTTCTTATTCTAATCCCGAGAATGTCTCAATGTTGACCCAAATAGCTATCATGATGCACCATGAGCATAAGCAAAACACCTTCTTGGGGTTGAATGTGATAGCCGATTCTCCTAACGTGGCCCGCCACAAAGCTATAGGGCGCAAGTGTCTTACGCAAGCAGCAAAAATAGCTTCGAGTGCAAATGTAACATTAACGCCGATTGAACGGGTCAGCACCAATATCATTACGGGTATCATTCATACCATGAAAGAATATGATGCATCTGAACTGATGCTTGGATTGCATCGAAAAATGAATATTACGGATTCTTTCTTTGGAGCCATCGGGGATACTCTATTAAAAGGTACACACCGACAAATAATGATAGTCAAATGCCTTATTCCTCCCAATACATTTCGACGTATTGTCGTAGCGGTACCACCAAAAGCTGAATATGAGGTAGGTTTTTACAAATGGGCTAGACACCTTTGCCGCATAACCTCTATGTTAGGATGCCGATTGCATTTTTACGCTCATCCCCACACTCTAAAATATTTAGAAGGCTTTGTTGCACATAAATTCGACAACATTAATGCAGAGTATAGTGAGCTTGACAAATGGGAAGATCTATTATTACTAACGGGAGAAGTAAACTACGACTGTTTATTAGTTATTGTCAGTGCACGCCCTGGATTCATCTCTTATGATTCTTCGTTTGAAAATTTACCTCATCAAATTGCCAGATATTTCAACAACAACAGTCTGATGATGATATATCCAGAACAAAACGGTGACCCACTCGAGACGCCCCCATCATCATTTCTAGCTTCTAATCATCCCGAGCGTACCAAAAAGGTCAATACTCGACTATATAATCAGATAATCAAATGGATTAACAATCAGCTAAAGAAAGTCTGAAAATGCAAGTAGAAAACTAAATATGTAATAAAAACATTTATAATATAACAACTATGATAGAATTACAAGGCATCACTAAGAATTTCGGTTCCTTGCAGGTTTTGAAAGGAATCGACTTAAGGATAAACGAAGGAGAGATTGTCAGCATCGTAGGACCGAGCGGTGCCGGCAAAACAACGTTACTTCAGATCATGGGAACGCTTGACAAACCTGACTCAGGCACAGTACTCTTCGACGGCGTCAATATTAATAAATATAAAGAGAAAGCACTTTCGGCTTTCCGCAACAAACACATTGGTTTTGTATTCCAATTTCACCAATTACTTCCTGAATTTACGGCAGTAGAGAATGTGCTTATCCCTGCTTATATTGCTGGAAAATCTCGTAAAGAATCTCGTAGCGAAGCATTGGAGATACTAAAGTTCATGGGGCTCGAAGATCGTGCTACCCACAAGCCTAACGAGCTGTCCGGCGGTGAGAAACAACGTGTTGCAGTAGCTCGCGCGCTTATTAACCATCCGAATATAATTCTTGCCGACGAACCATCCGGAAGCTTAGACTCTCACAATAAAGAAGAGCTGCACCAATTGTTCTTCGAACTTCGCAAACAATTCGGTCAAACATTTGTCATTGTCACACATGATGAGAAGCTTGCCAAAATCACCGATCGTACACTTCACATGGTTGATGGACTTATGATTGATAATCCCGAAGCTAAATTGGAATTAGAGACAGAAGCTAATAACAATACAAAAGTGGACATACTTCAAGAAGATACTACAATTCAATCATCAGAAGAGTCTCAGTCAAACGCTATATAATGACTCATTCGTTCAAAATCGGCTGAAGTAAACTCTTCATAAAAAGCAAGCTGATTAAGATTTTTAATTGTACCACGCTTACGTCGGTATTCTACTATGGCCTTGGCCTGATAGAAATTGATATAAGGATGAGCATTAAGTCTTTGTAGTCCGTCTTTGTTTACATTCAATCGATGTATCAAAGCCGGATCAACAGTAAACCACTTGCTCAGCCTACTACTTATAAGATGTATCTCTTCTAATTGCTGAACAGAATAATAGCCTCCTAATTGCTGCCGATAGCGCACTATCATTCGGGCGATGCCACTGCCCACTCCTGGTATCTTTCGCAATTCGGTAGTATCAACCGCATTCAATTCCAATTTTATGGCAGAAGCATACTTTATGGGATATTTAGCAAGAGGGAGAGAATCTCGTGTAACCGCCATTCGAACAGTATCACGGTTGACCGTCGGAATATCTATATAGGGCAGAAGAAGAGCAAAACGTTCGTCGGTCATACCATATATTTTACGAAAATCTTGAGGTTTACGGAACTTACCCCCTTTTGCCCGATACTTTAATATATTATGAACCATCCATCGAGGCAAACCTAAACGCAAGAAAGTAAGAGAATCTACTGTATTTGGATTAAAAGAAGCCAATACCACATCTTGATTAAACTGGGTATGATGAAATTTACTATACTCCTTTCGATTAAGCACTTCGATAGAATGGACAAATGCTTCATATTCTTTATTGAAACTCTTATCGCCACCTCCACGAGGCGATCTCACTACATCACTGATGAGAAACGATCCAAACAAACAAAGTATAATAATTACAATAATAAAAATTATTCCTCGTCTTTCTGTTTTTGTATAATAAAAAAAGTCTTTCAACATAGCATCAGAAGGTTAATCTGCCTCCAAAGATAACTAAAATAAGGACAATAGCCGAATAATGTTGTCACAAAAATTTGTTTTTATTACACAGAGTACCTACATTTGCAAAAATAAAAGCCATCAATCGATCATTATGAAAAAGGAAGAAATCATTACTCCTGACATGATTGAAAAGAATATGAGTTATTTACAATTATTGGCTCATATTTTTCCAACAGTAGCTGCAGCAAGTACTGAAATCATCAATTTGGAAGCGATTCTTAATTTGCCTAAAGGAACTGAACATTATCTCGCCGATATTCACGGAGAATACGAAGCTTTTCAACATGTATTGAAAAACGCTTCGGGTAATATTAAAAGAAAAGTAAAAGAAATATTCGGCAACAACCTTCGTGAGGCAGAAATTCGTGATCTTTGTACTTTAATCTATTATCCCGAACAAAAATTGGAATTGGTGAAAGCCGCCGAACCCGACTTAGACAATTGGTACACAGTAACCATTCATCAACTAGTCAGAGTCTGCCGGAGTGTTTCTTCCAAATATACTCGTTCCAAAGTTCGCAAAGCCCTACCCAAAGATTTTGCTTATATTATAGAAGAGCTACTTCACGAAAATGCAGACGACCATAACAAACAAGCATACGTTAACGTCATTACAGAAACAATTATCTCTACCGAAAGAGCTGACGATTTCATTATTGACATGTGCAAACTTATTCAGCAACTAGCCATCGACCAACTTCACGTGCTTGGTGACGTCTACGACCGCGGGCCCGGAGCACATATCATAATGGAGACTCTACGACATTACCATAGCTTCGATATCCAATGGGGCAATCACGATATTCTTTGGATGGGTGCAGCGGCAGGAAATGAGTGTTGCATCTGCAATGTCCTTCGAATATCATTACGCTATGGCAATATGGAAACGCTACAAGACGGCTACGGCATTAATCTGCTTCCACTTGCTACTCTTGCGATGGATGTCTATGCAGACGACCCCTGCACAGAATTCATTCCCAAGCTAGAAAAAATGAATACGGGATTCAGCCCCAAAGAAATTGTTCAGCTCAGCAAGATGCACAAAGCCATCAGCATTATTCAATTCAAGCTAGAAGGCGATATGATCGATCGTCATCCCGAATGGAATATGAGCAACCGTAAGCTATTGCACCTCATAGACAAGGAGAAAGGGGTATTGCTAATTAATGGGAAGGAGTATGAAATGAAAGACAACAACTTTCCGACAATAGATCCCGAACATCCTTATAAGTTGACGCCAGAAGAGGCAGAGGTCATCAATAACTTGCGGCATTCTTTCGTTATGCGAGACAGACTAAAGAAACACATCCGTTGTTTACTAAGCCACGGATGCATCTACAATATTTATAATTCCAATCTATTGTTTCATGCATCAGTACCTCTCAATTCTGATGGAACTTTAAAAGAAGTATTGATCGATAAAAAGAAATATGCCGGCAAAGAACTTCTTACACAAATAGGACTTACCATCCGCAAGGCATTTAATTCTGACACCGAAGAGAGTGAACTCCAATTTGCTGTCGATTACTTTTGGTATCTTTGGTGCGGAACAGACTCCCCACTATTCGATAAATCAAAAATGGCCACATTCGAGCGCTATTTTTTGAAAGACAAAGCCACGTGGAAAGAAGAAAACGGCTATTATTATAAACTTCGTGACGACGAAAAGATATGTGACTATATTCTCGATTCTTTCGGCGTAGAAGGCAAAGCCCGTCACATTATCAACGGGCATGTACCGGTTCATGCATCTAGCGGAGAACAACCGGTAAAAGCCAACGGCAAATTGTTAGTCATCGATGGAGGTTTCTCCCGTGCCTATCACAACACGACAGGCATAGCAGGCTATACACTCGTTTTTCATAGTCGTGGTTTCGAACTTGTACAACATGAACCGTTTTCTTCTGCCGAAGAATCGATTCGTACTGGGTCGGATATTAAAAGTTCCACGCAAATAGTAGAGCTTAGCCGCCACCGCATGTTAGTAAACGATACAGACAAAGGCAAAGAATTACGCCACCAAATTCAAGAAATAAGACAATTGCTTTACGCTTATCGACACGGTTTCATTAAAGAGAAAACGAAATAAGCTAATAGAGGAAGCTCAGAGGACGCTCATACGCTGATACACGACGACAAAGATATGAAGCGTATTAAACGAACTAGGTATGGGATAAAAAAGTACCAGTGCTGCGATAAATATTCATCTCGAAAAACGTTTTGAAAAACGGTCTGAAAATAACCCACTATAAATAAACACGTTATTGCATAAATGGGGTATGTATACTCTAAAAATAAAACACTTTCGACTCATAACTATGAGTCGAAAGTGTCGTATGTTAGTTTTTTCGGTGACGTCCTTAAGTTTTTTTGAAAACGTATGGACGTCAACAAATTTAGGTACATACGTGGTTTTGGGTGTGTAAAAGCTCACCAGTAAAGTCGGGAATATGCATCAAATTCTATCTTCATAACAACCTTTGCCACCTCCGTATGACACCATACGGCACTGCCATACAACATGTTAACGATGCACCATATACAACGCCAGCGGAAAAAGGTCCGAAAATCGGCCCTAGAGTATACTGTAGATTCCTTATTTTCAGCGGACCTCTGCTTAGAACGATTCTAAACGATGGCTTACAGATACCTGAGGAACCGTTTTGCACATAGACGAGTGTATCTCATCTATCGAGTACTTCGTGCCACTTAGCTTCCTGTTTTTTACTGATGAGTCCAAGACGTACATCCTCGTTGACGCAAGATTGTGTTAATCTAAAGTAGTAATATTGGTGCCAGTTTTCAGAGCGTTTTGGAAGGTGAATACTCCTCGACATTCTGATACTTTTTTAACTACACTGAAATGCTATTTCTTGATATACAAAATGAACCTTTGCTTTCGAAAAATGATAAGGACGAATATAAATGTTTGTAAGTATAAACATTTATTTTCGTCCTTATGAATTTGTCGCTGTATATCAGTCTCTTGCACGTTATCTCTTCATGTCTTGTTCTGATTCGATTTATATTAGGGTGGTGAAATGAGTACGAAAATAGTGCCCTGTAATGGCCTATTACCCCTGTTCGGATAAGAAAGTATCAGAATGTCGGGGAATGTTCACATTGAAATACGTTCTGAAAAATGGATTGTAGGCAAAGTGTTGTATCATAACTTGTTTCTGTGTCAATGGGGTGTGCACTCCAACGATTTACATAGAGTAAGACAACATCTATGTGGCTGTTTATACAATTTTTTTCTGCAAAATAGATAAATATTTCACGTCCTCTGCAACAACTTATTAATATAAATCTATTCTCTGTCTCGGATCTAAGTACCCGAATGCCATCATGCTTAATTCCCCTACTTTTACTGGTGAGCCAAAGTTTTTTCCGTCTATATATAGCTTGCGACTCACGCTCGTGAGTCGTAAAAAACATAAGGAAGAGAACATCTCTTTTTGATTTTTGTAATTCAAAAAGCAAAAAGGGACGATATTAGTATAGTACTGTTAGTGAATTTTTGGGATAAGGCAAAGCAGGAAAATTGCATTGATAATGCGCACTGTGATAATTAATTTGTGTACTCGTTTGTACGGCGACTTATTTTTATTTACTTTTGAGCATAATTATAAGGAAGTGTATGTTGCAGAAATCGGAGGCAATTGTTCTACATCAAATAAAATATAGTGATACATCAAATATCGTCGATGTATATACTTCTCTTTATGGTAGAACTACTTTATTGGTTTCTATCCCAAAATCTCGCCGTTCAATCTTTAAAGCTTCTTTATTCCAGCCGTTGGCGCTAGTCGATATTGAGGCGGACTTTCGTTCTAATCGTTCATTGAATCGTATTAAGAATGCTAAATTGAGTTATCCTTTTGCCTCTATACCTTTTGACAGGTCAAAAACCACAATCGCTTTTTTCTTGGCAGAATTTATGCTTTATTCTTTGCGTGAAGAAGCCGAAAACCAACTTTTGTTCGGGTATCTTAAAAATTCTATTTTGTGGCTAGACAATTGTTCTGCCAATTTTTCGAATTTTCATTTGGTGTTTATGATGCATTTGTCTTGGTTCTTAGGATTCTATCCCAATCTAACCGGATATAGGAAAGGCGATTATTTTGATTTGCAGAATAGCTGTTACACTTCTTTGCCTCTGACTGGGCAACCTTTTTTGAAACCTGATGAAGCCCATCGTATCAATACTTTGATGCGAATGAATTATAATAATATGCACCTGTTCGCTATGAATCGTGATCAGCGTAACAGGTGCATAGAAGTCCTTTTGTCGTATTACAGAATTCATCTTCCCGAGTTCCCGGAGTTGAAGTCTGTAGAGGTCTTGCGCGAGGTGTTTGATTAAAGAGCTGCGAGGAGTTCTTTTACTTTAGTTGAAATGATGCGGCCTTCTGCCAAACCCGCTAATTGTTTAGAAGCGGCTCCCATCACTTTTCCCATGTCTTTGGCACCGGTTGCACCGACTTCGGCAATAATTGCTTTCAAGCGGATTTCAAGCTCTTCAGACGAGAGTTGTTTTGGAAGATATGTTTCCATTACTTTGACTTGTTCCAATTCTCCATCTGCAAGATCTTGACGATTGGCGGCCATATACTGTTCTGCCGAGTCTTTTCCTTGTTTAACCAGTTTCTGAATGATTTTTGTTGCATCGGCATCATTTAATTCGCCGTTGGCTCCTTCTGCTGTTTTTGCTTCCAAAAAACATTTCTTTATGTTTCTTAAAGTATCGAGTGCCACTTTGTCGTGGGCTTTCATTGCGTTTTTAATGTCTTCGCTGACTTTATCAAATAAACTCATCTTATTTTATTGTTTATAAGTATTCTGTCTTTATTTATCCAAAATTGATGACGCCATCTGCTACTGCATCATTCTTATTCTCCCCTGACTCTTTTTCTTTTTCAGTTTGAGCACTGTCAGAAGCTGCTAGGGCTTTAATTTTTTTGAGCTGTTGTCTGGTACGCTCAAAAGTTGGTGATGATTCTACTCTTGAGATAATATCATCGTTATCGAGTGTTGATGGATCAAACAAGAATGTTTCGTGACGCCTTGAACGGCCCAGGTCCTGAATGCCTTCTCCATAATATTGTTTAATTAAACGGTTTCGGCGGTTCTGTTCTTCTTCATCAATTAGTTCGGCAATATCTTCGCCCAATATATCCCTCTTATCAGCAACATCTTTTACACCGAATCCGGTAGCCAAAATGGTAATTCTTACGCCATCTTTCAGTTTCTCATCGGGACCGCCTCCCCAGATAACTTCAACATTTTTTTCGATACTTTTCATAAAGTCATGAATTTCATCAAGCTCTTCTACGATGAGTTCTGAATTGGGGCTAAAAGTTACACAAAGCAAAATGCGTTTTGAGTTGGTGATGTCTTTGTTGCTTAGTAACGGCGAAAGCAAAGCTTTGTTGATGGCTTCTGTGATGCGGTTTTCGCCAACTGCTTCGCCTGTAGCCATGATAGCTACACCGCCATTTTGCAGCGTTGTACGGACATCGGCAAAGTCAAGGTTTATTTTTTTAGGTAGTGTGATGATTTCTGCGATGCCTTTTACTGCTATTAATAGTGTGTCATCAGCCTTTGCAAAGGCATTGGTTAGGGTGAGATCCGAATAGATAGAGCGAAGACGTTCGTTGTTGATGACCAATAACGCATCTACATTTTTAGCAATTTCATCTACTCCACTTAGTGCTTTGAGTATTTTCTGTTCACCTTCAAAAAGAAAAGGTATAGTAACGATACCTACGGTCAAAATGCCCATTTCTTTGGCAATTTTGGCAACTACCGGCGCAGCACCTGTTCCGGTTCCACCTCCCATTCCTGCGGTGATGAATACCATCTTTGTGCCGTCGGACAGCATCTTTTTGATTCGTTCTTTACTTTCTTCGGCAGCGTTTTTTGCTACTTCGGGTATAGCACCTGCTCCCAAACCTTCATCTCCCAGTTGTATTTTGACAGGGATCTTCGACTGTATTAGGGCCTGACTGTCTGTGTTGCAAAGAACAAACGAAACGTCCTGGATGTCACCTTGAACAAACATGTGGTTCACAGCATTACTACCGCCACCGCCTACGCCGATGACTTTAATAACATTGGGACAATTTTTCTTTAATTCAAAATCTAAGTCCATATCTATTTATTTTTTATTCTTCGTTAGACACTTTAATCATTATCATCTTTCATTTGGTCTTCGTTAAAGAAGATATCGGTGAGATGATTGAGTGCTTTATTAAATTTATTGTCTTTTTTCTTAGCTAGCTTTTCTATTCTTTCTTGCTCTTTCCTTTTCTCCCGAAGGATTCTTTCCTTTTCTTGTTGTTGCGCTTTTAGAACATCTTGCTTTTTCTTTTGTTCAGCTCTCCGCAAGGTCTCTACTTCATGTTGGGCTTCTCTTTCTGCTCTATCACGGTCTTTGCGTATTTGTTGTTGTTCTCTTTCGTATTCTCTTTGTGCCACAGCTTCCGGATCTTCTATTTCAATCTCTTCTTTTTTCGGCTTCCTAATTTTATCCCAAAAAGGAACCTTAATGCCGATCTTTTTATTTTCCTCGTCAGAGGGTAATGGCATATCTTCAGTTTCTGGTCTATCTGGTTTAGTATCATATTTGTCATTATTATCATAACTCACACTCAATCCTCCTTCATCGATTTCCTCAGATGGGTGGTCTATTTTTACTTCTTGATCAGGATTTGGTATCGGCTGGTTGAAAATCCTTTCACAACAATTTTCTCTGCCACCGAGCGTCAACCCTATTAATGCATTGATAGTTCCATCACTTGGGATAGTGAGTCCCGAAATAGATGGTTCGTAAACTAAAGAAGCGGTGCGGATTTTGGGATTGCGTTTGATGTATTTGCAGAATGCTGTACTTAGGTTACGCAAATTGGAACCGCCGCCTGTAAAAATTAGTCCTGATCCTAGCCGGTTGGTATATCCCGAAAGCTGAATTTGATTCCAAACATTAGCAATAATCTCCATGGCGCGTGCCTCTACAATATTGTTTATCTCACTTAGCTTAACAGAGTGGTTCTCTTCGTTCAAGTGAATGATTTCCTCTTCATCTTTGCTAATTTCTAAAGTGGCACTCCCATAATGTACTTTTAATTCTTCTGCTTCATTTTCATCGATATTGAGTGACATTAGATCGTGGGTGATGCTTGAACTTCCTATTGGAATGACTGACAAAAAGCGTAGAATGTTTTTGTGATAAATAGAAACCGTTGTGGTATCTGCCCCAAAATCGATAAGTGCGCATCCCAAGCGCCGTTCGCTTTCGGTCAGTACATATTTGGCAGTGACCGTTGAGGTGATATCAGGGTCGTCGGCAATTTTAATTCTCGCGTCCGAGAAACAACGTTCTAGATTCTTGCGAACGATAGAACGTCCTACAATATTGAGAAAACAACCTTCTATGCGATTGCCGATAACTCCAACCGGATCCATCTCGCTAATTGTTCCGATATGATACCCCTGAGGAATTACATCGAAGATGTCCATATCGGTCAGCTTTATGGCTCTATTTTCTTCGCAAATGGAATCAACCATCTCTTCGGTGATGCTGACATTCTCTGGTAAGTCACGGGAGACTACATTCTTTAAAGATCGGAATGATTGACCACAAATGCTGACATATACTTTAGAAATGGTCAGTCCTTCCAGTGACTTTTCTAAGTTGTCGATGATAGATTTCAGGCCTATGACAGCCTTATCTATATTGAAAATAATTCCTTTACGAATAAAAGATGAAGAATTTTCGGTTGCATAAGCCAACACTTCCAAATTTCCTCCCGAATCTCTCCTTCCTACCATGCCAGCGATCTTGGAAGATCCGATTTCAATTGCTGCAATAGATTCTTTTGTTGTCATAATTCCTTATTCTTTTATTGTTTGTAAACGATACTTTTTTCTATTTGATGGAGTCGGCTGCCATAACATCCGCTCTTTTCGTACATATAATCTGATTATTAAACTCTAAGCTAATGCGTGAATATTTGTTCCAGCCTACTTTACTTAATCCTTGTTGATAGAAGACAAACAAGCGGTTTAGTTTTTCATCATAATGGTTAATACCTCCCAAGTAGATAATATGGTTCCCTATTCGAGGAATTAATTCTATATTTCGCCCAGGCAATATATTAATTTGCTGGATAGCAGCTCGCCAAAAGTTGTTATAATAAATATACACTCCAAGTTTGTATAAAAAGTTTGTTGTATACCACTTGTCTGCACACCCCGTCACTATGGGGCGATAGGCTATAGCAGAAGGTAATGCTGGAATAATTTGTCCAATATTATCTATGTAATAATCGTCTCCGTATTGATTCATGATATGTAAAATTGGAATACGTTGAGAAACTTCAAAACAAATTTTTCCTCCCAACGTTTTATAACATTCTACATTTCTTACCAAAGGATATCGGCAAGCTTCTTTTTCCAGATGTCGGGTGTCTATTTCATTCATTCTTTTACCGATTAACTGAATGCCTCTTGATTTTAGCATTTCCACTACACCGCTTTTTGTTATTAGATTTACGTCTGAAGTGTCTTTTATAATAACTTCAACTTTTTTGCAACGGAAATCATTGGGCTGCAAATTAAATTGCGTTACTGCTACTATAAGATAAGAAGCAACAAGCAATATTGAAATGATTATAAAAACGTTCTTTTTCATGAGGCACACTATTGTTATAGACTTCTTTTAAGAAGTAATTGGTTGATAGCCGGAACATAATTGTCGATGTCACCGGCACCTAAAATAATTAGTACTTCTATGTCTTTGTCTTTCAAAATATTCAGAATGTCTTCTTTCTTGCATATTGTCTTTTCGATTCCAGGACGAAGTTTATCATAAATGAGTTGACTGGTGACGCCTGGTATCGGCTTTTCGCGAGCAGGATAAATATCTGTCAAGATTACTTCATCGAGTAGTGAAAGGCTATTGGCAAATTCTTTGTAGAAATCTCGTGTCCGAGTATATAAATGAGGTTGAAAGATAGCTGTTATCTTTTTATCTTTGTATAACTCTCGGATAGAAAGGATGCTTTGTTTGATTTCGGCCGGATGATGTGCGTAATCGCTTAAGAAAACGATTTTATCATTTTTTATTTTAAAATCGAAACGTCGGTCTACTCCATGGAACGAAAGCATGCCTTTTTTTATTTCTATATCAGTGGCTCCGTTAAGATGAGCAAGTGCCATAGCCGCAATACCATTTTCGATATTGATGCTCATAGGGACACCGAGTTGGACATCATTGATTTGTGTGTCGGGGGCGATGAAATCAAAAAAGATTTCACCATTACCTATGCGCACATTCTCTGCGTGAAAATCTCCTTTATCTCGCGAGTAGGTAAATGTTCTCACTCCGTCTTGTACGCGAGGTTTAAGTTGTAGATCTTCATGAATAATGAGGGCACCGCCCGGTTGGATAAGTTCTGTGTAGTGGGCAAAACTTTCCAAATATGCTTCATAGGTGCCATATATATCCAGATGGTCGGCATCTGTAGCTGTAATAACGCTCATGTAAGGTCTTAGCCAATGAAAAGAACGGTCAAATTCATCTGCTTCGATAACAATATAGGGACTTGTCTTCGAAAGCAAAAGGTTTGTGCCATAGTTCTTTGATATTCCACCTAAGAAAGCGGTGCAATCTACATGGGATTCTTTCAGTAAGTGGGCAGTTATTGCAGAGGTCGTCGTCTTACCGTGAGTGCCGGCAATACAAAGCCCTTTTGTCGTGCAGGTCAGTTCGCCCAATACCTGAGCTCGCTTTTCAATGGTAAATCTATTTTCTCGGAAATAGACCAGTTCTTTGTGGGTTTCTGGTATGGCGGCTGTATAAATGACTAGTGTCGTTTTGTTATCGCGACATTCTAAAGGAATGAGATCAATATTTTCTTCATAGTGAATATGGGCTCCTTCTGCCACCAATTGCTGGGTTAGATGAGTTGGAGTACGGTCGTATCCAGCAACGTAAATATCTTTTGAGAGGAAATAGCGAGCTATAGCGCTCATTCCAATACCACCTGCACCTACAAAATATACTGATTTGACAGATTTAAATTCCATTGTATTTTTATTTTTTAATTAATTTCAGAACTTCCTTTGCTATTACTTCCGCAGCATTAGGAAGTGCCAATTGTGCTATATTTTGACTTAGTTCTTTTAATTTATTCTCGTTAGTAATTACTTTCATGGCTTCGGGCAGAAGTTTTTCTTGAGCTTCTGCATCTTTTACGTAGACTGCTGCTGTTTTTTTGACAAGAGCAAGTGCGTTTTTTGTTTGATGATCTTCAGCTACATTAGGCGATGGAACTAATATTACAGGCTTGTGCAACATGCAGAATTCGGATATAGAACCGGCACCGGCACGCGAAATGACTAGATCGGCTGCCGCATAGGCTGTTGCCATATCTTTGATGAAGTCGTTGACATACAAGTTGGTTATATCTCCTACTTTTTGTAACTCTAGTATTACTTGCTGATAGTAAATTTTTCCTGTTTGCCAAATGAATTGAATATCGGGATTTTCTTTTATAAATGATAAATTAGCTATTATTGTGTTGTTAATTGTTTTTGCTCCCAAACTGCCTCCTAATATTAATATGACTTTTTTCTCTGGATCTAAATTGAACGTTTTCACCGCTTCCTCATGAGATACTTGTTTCAATAGTCCTTGACGAATAGGATTGCCCGTCATAATGATTTTCTCTTGCGGAAAGAAACGTTCCATCCCCTCGTAAGCAACACAAATTTTGGCAGCTTTTTTTGCTAGTAGTTTATTTGTGACTCCAGCGTATGAATTTTGCTCTTGGATGAGTGTCGGAATCCCTAGCATTCCCGCAGTTTTTAGCGTAGGTCCGCTAGCATATCCACCTACGCCTACTGCGACTTGTGGATTGAATTCTTTAATTATCCTTTTTGCCATGCGCTGGCTTTTCAGCAACTTGATGATGACGCTTATATTTTTAAATAGATGCTTACGATCGAATCCGGCGACTGGGAGTCCTTTTATCTCATATCCAGCGTCAGGAACTCGTTGCATTTCCATTCTATTTTCAGCTCCGACAAATAAGATTTTTGCCGTCGGTTTTAGTTCTTTAATGGCATTTGCTATGGAAACAGCTGGGAAAATGTGACCTCCTGTTCCTCCTCCGCTAATAATGATTCTAATATCTTCCATATTCTTATCTCATTTTTGAATCTTCGTTTAACAATACAGCTGTAGGTTCGGCTGGTTGAATCATTGTTTCTTGCTCAGATTTCTTACTTTTTTTAAGTTGTAATTTTCTGGTGTAATTACTTACGCTTAGCAACATACCTATATATACACAGTTTATTAAAGTACTTGTTCCTCCTTTACTAATTAAAGGTAAAGGTTGACCTGTTACAGGAAATAGTCCTACAGCGACCAACATGTTGACGAGAGCTTGAGAAACCATCAATAATCCTATGCCGATGACTAATAAAGCAGGGAATGTCTTGTCGCATTGTCTGGCTATTCGTCCAGCTCTAATCAATAAGCAAATATACAGGAATACTACAAAAATACCGCCTACTAATCCCATTTCTTCAATAATTATAGCAAATATAAAGTCGGAAGCTGCTTCGCTGAGAAAATCTCGCTCTACAGAGTTGCCAGGTCCTTTGCCTAATACACTACTTGTTGCTACGGCAATATTGGCATGTCCTACTTGTTCGTTTTGCTTGAAGTCGTATTGGGTTGCCGGAACTTCATCATGTCCTTGAGTAAATTTGTCAATACGTGTCACCCATACATCAACACGATGGAGAAATGATTTATCTTCTGTATTCGCCTTAGGTTTTGCTGCAGCATATACTAAGACAATAGCGACTAGACCTATTATCGGTAATACTATCATCATTAGTTTTTTCATCGGAACTCGTCCTATGATCATCATTGTCATTATGACAATGAACAATAAGGCTGAGGTTGAAAAGTTTTCCGGAAAAATTAAAATACAAAGTATTACAAGTAGTGGTGTAATAAACTTAAATGCTTCAGGACTTGCCCCTTCAGGAGTTTGTCCTTTCGATAAAACAGATGCGGTATAAATAATCATTGCCATTTTGGCCAATTCTGAAGGCTGAAACTTAATACCGAAGAGACTGAGCCAGCGGGCTGCGCCATTGATACCATGTCCATGCGTTAAAGTAAATAGCAGCAATATAATTGATATTGGTATTAAAATGATACCCAACAATTGGAACCACTTGTAAGGCATATTCATGATACAGATAACAACAATAAGTCCAACTATTAAAAAACAAGCATGTTGACGTAACGGTGCCCAATAGTTGCCGCTTTGATAAGTTAATCGACTACCTGCGCTGAACACTTCAATCAGCGAAATGAGACAGAGGAAGAGGAATATAAACCAGATAACTCTATCTCCTTTAAATATTTTTAGTATCTTATTCAATCGTTTTTGTTATTGTTTTATTGATATCAAAATATTAATATTTTCTATAAAGCCCTTACGCATACTTTGAATTGGTCGCCTCGATCTTCATAACTTTTGAATAGATCAAACGATGCACAACAAGGACTCAATAAAACTGTTTGTCCTTTCTGAGCCATCTTATAAGCAGCATTTACTGCATCTTTCATATTCGTTTGGATGTCGGTGACGGGCAGTCCCATAGGATCAAAAAAAGTATGTAACTTTTCGTTGTGCAGTCCCAGGTAAACAAGGCCGACGCATTTTTCTCGAACCAGATTTTCTATTTCTGTATAATCATTGCCTTTATCTTTTCCTCCTAGTATTAATACTGTTTTGGTAGTCATGCTTTGAAGGGCATACCAACAAGAATTGACATTTGTAGCTTTGGAATCGTTGATAAAAGTAATGCCAGCAATGGAAGCCACTTTCTCCAAGCGGTGTTCTACTCCCTTGAAGTCGGCTAAAGCTTTGCGGATATACTCTTTCGAAATGCCAGAGACGTTAGCCGATATTCCTGCCGCTAGCGAGTTATATAGATTATGTTGACCAGTTAAAGCTAGTTCTTCTTGTTCCATATTAAATGTGATCGGCTCATCTATTATTACTTCTCCGTTATCGACATATGCAATAGAGTGATCTTCTTTTGTAGCAGAAAAAGGATATAGATGCGCCTTGATACCGTGTTTGTCCAATTCTCGTTTGATGATAGGATCGTCGTTCCAGAAGATGAAAGCATCGTTCGGTGTCTGGTTTTGAGTAATTCTGAATTTGGCGTTGATATAGTTCTGCATCTTGAAATCATAGCGATCAAGATGGTCGGGAGTTATATTCATCAGCACTGCAATATCGGCACGGAAATTATACATATTGTCCAATTGAAAAGAACTTAGTTCTATTATATAATAGTCGTGTCGCTCTGTGGCTACTTGGTGAGCTAGACTTTTCCCTATATTCCCGGCTAGTCCCACGTTTTTTCCTGCGCTTTTAAATATATGGTAAATAAGCGATGTCGTTGTCGTTTTGCCGTTTGAACCTGTTATACAAATCATTTTCGCATTTGTATAGCGTCCTGCGAATTCTATTTCCGAGATAACAGGTATGTTTTTCTCATTTATTTTTAGAATCATTGGCGCGTTATTTGGTATACCCGGGCTTTTGATTACCTCATCTGCATTCAATATAAGTTCTTCGGTGTGCGGATGATCTTCTTCAAAAGAAATATCATATTGATCAAGCAGTGCTTTATAATTGCTTCCGATAGTTTTCATATCAGAAACAAATACATCGAAGCCTTTTACTTTGGCAAGAACTGCGGCACCAGTTCCACTTTCACCTGCACCCAAAACGACTATTCTTTTCATTTTATTTATTATTTATAAATCGCACGTTATTTATGTTTTTATCTGATTTTTAAGGTAATGATGGTTATTGCAGCCAACAAGATGGTAACAATCCAAAAACGGATAGTTATTTTCGCTTCGTGAAAAACATTCTTCGGTTTGGTGAAGATATAGGTGCATGTCGGATCAAGCTGGTCGAGAGTAGTACGAAAATGGTCGTGAATTGGAGTACGTTTAAATATCCTTCTTCGTATTCCTTTCTTTTTGCCTGCTTTGAAATAATTTACTTGCATGATAACTGATAGATTCTCAATCAAAAAAACGCCACAAAGGATAGGAATCAATAACTCTTTGTGTATAATAATAGCAAATACAGCAATAATACCACCTATTGTCAGACTACCCATATCACCCATAAATATTTGGGCAGGGTAGGCATTATACCATAAGAAACCTATTAGCGCACCTATGAAAGCACAGATGAAAATTACTAATTCTTCAGTGCCTGGTATGTACATTATATTTAGATAGCTTGCAAATTCTATATGACTGGAAACGTAGGCTAATATACCTAGAGTTATTCCGATTATTGCCGAATTTCCCGCCGCCATACCATCCATGCCGTCATTCAAATTTGCGCCATTTGACACGGCTGTTACGACAAAGATGGTCACGATGACAAACAATATCCAGCCTGCTGTCTGAGCATTTCGACCCATAAAAGCGACAAAGTCTGCATAGTCAAGGTTATTTGCTTTAAAGAAAGGTATAGTTGTCTTTGTCGATTTAATATTATTTGTCTTGTGTACCACTTCAATCTTAGAACCAGCTCTATGCACCTCAACATTCTCACGAATAACAACAGAAGGACTTAAGTATAGCGTCAACCCAACAATCAGACCAAGGCCTACTTGACCAATAATCTTGAACTTGCCATGCAAGCCTTCTTTATCCTTTTTGAATATCTTGATATAATCGTCAATAAATCCTAATGTGCCCAACCATACTGTCGTAACAAGCATCAGTATCATATAGACGTTATCTAATTTACCTAGTAGCAAACACGGAATCAAGATTGCGATGATGATAATAATACCTCCCATACTCGGGACTCCCACTTTATTAACACCAAAGGGATCTATTTTAGCATCTCGTTGTGTTTCCGTGATCTGTTTCTTTTTCATCAAATCAATAAACTTACTACCCCAGATACTTGAAATAAGAAGAGCCAGAATAATCGATAAAAGTGCCCTGAATGAAGTATAGCCAAACATTCCGGCACCTGGAAATCCTAATTTATGTAGCCAACTGAATAAATAATATAGCATTGTCTTATATTTTAACGGTTGTTATTTCATTGCTTCCCTAACAACTTCGTGATCGTCGAAATGATGTTTTACTCCCTTTATTTCTTGATAATCTTCGTGCCCTTTACCAGCTACTAAAATAACATCGTCAGGCTGTGCCAACATACAGGCTGTACGGATAGCTTCACGTCTGTCTTCGATGCTTATGGTCTTTTTCATATCGTCGTCAGTAAGTCCTGCTAGTACATCATTGATTATGGCCTGCGGGTCTTCGAAGCGGGGATTGTCTGAGGTTACAATAATTTTATCGCTGCCTTTAGCGGCTTCTTTAGCCATCAGAGGACGTTTGCCTTTGTCTCTGTTTCCTCCGGCTCCGAATACCGTGATTACTTTACCTCTTCCTTCCAACACTCCATGAATGGCCCTCAGTACATTGGCCAAAGCATCTGGGGTATGAGCATAATCAATAATTGCAGTATACCCCTTTAACGACCTTATTGCTTCGAAACGTCCCGATACAGGATGAAGTGTACTGAGAACTCTTAAGACTTCTTCTTCTTCTTTACCAAGTAAGACTGCTGCGCCAAAGACTGCTAATAAGTTAGACGCATTAAATTTGCCGACGAAAGGAACTGCTACTTCGTGATTGTTGAAATTTAGCAGCATACCTTCAAAATGTGATTCGAGAACTCTTCCTTTAAAATCGCTTAAGTTTGTTAGTGAATAGGTATATATTTTTGATTTGGTGTTTTGAACCATCACTTTCCCATTTTTATCGTCAAGGTTTGTTAGGCTGAATGCATTCTTTGGCATATCGTCAAAAAACTTTTTCTTTGCTCTCAAATAGTTCTCCACCGTTTTGTGATAATCCAGATGATCGCGAGTAAGGTTAGTAAATATTCCTCCTACATACTTTAATCCGCTGATTCTCTTTTGAGCGATAGAATGAGAACTGACTTCCATGAACGCATATTCGCATCCTGCATCTGCCATTTTTCCCAATAGCTCATTGAGTGTTATAGGATCTGGAGTTGTATGTTCTGTCGGAATAGGTTTGTCGTCAATATAGTTGCATACTGTTGAAACAAGCCCTACTTTATGTCCGAACTTGCGAAACATATTATATAATAACGTAGCAATTGTTGTTTTTCCATTTGTGCCGGTCACTCCTACCAATTTCATCCGCGATGTTGGGTTGCCATAGAACGTTGTTGCTATTTTGCCAACGGCTTCTTCCGAATCGTTTACTACAATATATGGTATTTCTTTTTCTATTTTTTCGGGAAGTTCTTCACACAAGATTGCCGTGGCGCCTTTGGCTATTGCCGAAGAAATATAGGCGTGTCCGTCAGCTTGAGTACCTCTCATAGCCATAAACAGATGTCCCTCCTTTACCAAACGGGAATCAATGTTTACTCCCGTAATTTCCTTCTCGGTATCACCGATAATCTTTATCGGTTGAATTGCCTTAAGTAAATCTGTTAATTTCATATCTAAATATTGTTTGTTATTTCATTATCAAATAAATTCGGCTTCCTTTGGCTATTCTGGTTCCCGGTTGTTGAGATTGTGAAAATACTTTTCCTATTCCACTTATGCCCACTCTTAGTCCTTTACTCTCAAGTAAGTAAACCGCGTCTTTTGCTCCCATACCAATAACAGAGGGAACGCCGGATAATTGTTTTTTCCTGTCCATGAGTATGGCATTTGTTGAGTTTCTTTCTTTGCACCATATATGTAAAAAGTTGCCTGCAAATTGAGGACGTGATTGGATTTTTAAGGCATCCAATACTTGTTTTGTCTCATACCAATCACCATCCATTAATCGAGGTGTCATGCTGTTGATCGTGTCTCGTGCATTTGCAGCTGGTAACCTCAAGTCTTTGGCATATACTTGCTCTGCAATTTTACCAAATACAGAACCAGCCATTAAACCACCCGAAGCGGGGGCTCCCGGTTTTTGAATGGAAACGATACAACTATATTTTGGATTATTTGACGGGAAGTATCCACAAAAACTTACCAAATAGGCGAATCCCTTTCGATAACCTGCGGTGCCCTGTGATATCTGGGCTGTACCTGTTTTTCCCGATACAGAGAAGTGTTTCGATTTCGCTGGTTTGCCCAGTCCATGCGGATCCATTACAACTCGTTTCAATATCATGTGTATCTCACTTAACGTATGATCGGAGCAAATTTTCGGATTGATAATTTCTGTAGAATAATTCTTGACTATTTCTCCTTTTCGCACAATGTCACTTACAAATTTAGGGCGGACCATGACACCATTATTGGCAACCGCATTATAAAAAGTCAGAATATTGAGTGGTGGAACTTGCGTCTCGTAGCCTATACTCATCCACGGTAATGTCGTTTTAGAAAAATATCTTTCATGCGGACCTTTTATGTTTGGTATGCCTTCTCCTTTTATTTGTAAATGCAACGGCTTGTCCAAACTCATCCTTTTTAGGCCGTCAATATATTTTTGAGGATTGTTGTGATAAAACTTATCAATGATAGTTGAGACTCCTACGTTCGAGGAATACATCAATACATGCGTTACGTCAATGGGGCCAAATCCTCCTCTTGTGTCCCAACTCCAGTCTCTCATCTCTCGTCCATACATCTTTCGAACTCCAGAACCGGTATCGACCATGTAATTGGGTGTAATATAACCATCTTCCATTGCAACCATAATACTAGCTGTCTTAAATGTAGATCCGGGTTCCATCATACTGCTGATGGCATCATTTTTTGTTTCTTGGTATTCTCCTTTTGGAGACTTTGTCATGTTGACGATTGCTTTTACATTACCTGTTTTCACTTCCATCAAGACGACCACGCCCGAAGAAGCATTGATTTTTTTCAACTCGTCAACTAACGCTTTTTCGCAAATATCTTGCATGTCTACGTCGATTGTTGTTATTACATCACAACCGTCTTCTGGTGGAATATCAACAATATTCATAAATCGGTTCATCACCTTTTGCCAGTGGGCTTTACCATCTTTGCCCCGCAATATGGAATCGAAAGATAACTCTATGCCGTTTTTTGCCCCTTTGGATGCATCAGGATAAAGACTGCCTAAAGTTCGAGATGCAAGTGAACCAAATGGTTTCTGTCTTCTGTTGTATATAATCTGGTATAGTCCTCCAATTCGGGAAGGCAGGTTGAACACCGGCAATTGTTTTACTTCTTGCAACTGCATGAAAGAAATTCGAGTTGGATAGATAAGCCAGCTTTTACTGTTTTTCCAAATCCCTTTTTCCAAGTGCAGGCGAAAGTCACGAGCACTTTTATCGGGAAATATCTGATGAAGCCCTTCGCTTATTTTGAATAAATTCTTTAGCAAAAGTTTGTGGGTGTCGAATTCGGGGTCGTCGTCATCTTTATTGGCTGTACAGTCCAAATATATTCGATATTCGGGTAAAGAACTGGCCATTAATTTACCGTCGGCAGATATAATATTCCCCCTCGTCGGTTTTATGGGTATGTTCTCTTTGATGAAACGTGAAGCCACAGTTTCCCAATAATGACGTTCGAAGAACATCATATAACCGGCCCTACATATCACAATACATCCTACAATGACCAGAATGGCTGTGAAAAACGTATAGCGTCCGAGAATAATCTTTCTATTTGCTCCTTTTGTTGCCAATTCTATTTTTCATTTTTATATTGAACGATTACAAACGGTGGCTCTGTCGACGTTTGTAGATCGCTATTGCTCTTTTGTACATATTCTTCGATTTTGCTCTGCCTGCTTATTTCCATGAGCTCTGAACTACGAGTTAAATCAATGTATTTCCATTTTACCAATTCTCTTTTTAGTCTGTCAATCTTTAATTGTTGCTGTTGTACGGTATATCGGTTATCAATATAAAATATGGTGAATGCAACAACAAGCACAATCATCCCTATTTGTTTTCTTAGCATTGCTCCAGACACAAACATATCTCCTCCGATCAATGAGCCTAAAAAATTTCTTTTTTTCTTTTTTTCTTTATTAGCCATTGTTTATCCCTCCAATTCTTTCTGCAATGCGCAATTTTGCACTTCTCGAGCGTGGATTGTTCTTTATTTCTTCTTCGCCAGGGGCAATTACTTTATTGTTTATCAATTTGAATGGCGATATCACATTGCCAAAGAAATCTTTTCCATTATCACCTTTGAGATTTCCCGATTTCATTATATTTTTTACCATTCGGTCCTCAAGAGAATGGTAAGTAATAACAACTAATCGACCTCCCGGCTTTAAGACGTCAATAGTAGCGGTAAGCATTTCTTGTAGAGCCTCCATTTCGTGATTCACTTCTATTCGGAGAGCCTGAAACAATCGGGCCATCTCTTTCTTTCCGGCAGAACGGGGAAATAGCGGCTTCATCGTATCAAGTAATTCTTGTACTGTATTGATTGTTTTCCTTTGGCGGGACCTGGCGATAGCTGCAGCCATTCGTCTACTTTCTTTGAATTCTCCATAAAGATAAAACACATCGGCCAGCTTTTCTTCTTCATAATCATTTATAACGTCCGAAGCCTTTAAAGAAGCTTGTTTGTTCATACGCATATCCAAAGCAGAATCAAAGCGAAACGAGAATCCCCGTTCACTATCATCAAAATGATGCCATGAAACACCTAAATCAGCCAATATTCCATCCACAGGTTCAGCATTGTAATAGCGAAGAAAATTGCTTAAAAAACGGAAGTTGCTGCGAACAAAAGTAAAGCGTTTGTCGTCAAGAATGTTGCGCTCAGCGTCTTCGTCTTGGTCAAACCCCAAGAGTCTACCGTTAGCGCCCAGACGAGAAAGAATTTCCCTAGAGTGTCCTCCTCCCCCAAAAGTAACATCCACATACGTACCATCCGAATGAATATTAAGTCCATCTACGCTTGGTTTTAGCAGTACCGGAACATGATATATCATTTCTGATTCGCTCATTCTTCCCCCCTTTCTTTCATTACTTCCTCCAATGCATTGCCAAACTCTTTTAAATCCATAAAAGGCTTTTCAGTTTGTTCTTTCGCCCATATCTCAATACGATTATCCATACCTACGAAGCGGACATCGCTATGAATGCCAGCCACTTGCAGATAGCGCTTTGGTATAAGAATTCTTCCACTACTGTCCAGCGCTAAAATTTCTACGTCGCTTACATATTGTCTAAATATAAGTTGATGTCGAGAATTCCAAGGATTGAGATGTTTGCGAAGTTCGTCCAATTCCATATTCCAAACGCTTTCGGGATATAGTACTAGACAATCTTGAAATACGTCTTTGCGCATGATAAGCCCATCCTCGGAGACAGATTGCAACTGCTTCCTAAACACGGCCGGCAAAAAGATTCTTCCTTTTACATCAGCCTTGGCTTCCATATTGCCCCAAAAACGCATCATTTTTTTACATGTAAAATATCAGCCGTAAAATTAAACAATTCCCCACAATTCCCCACTCTATTTCCAAAAAAATTATCAACTAATTATTAATAGGTGAGTAAAGCGCCACTTTTGCGCTTAAATAATGTGTTGTTTTTGCAATTCTGCGGCAGTTTCTTCTAATTCTTTGTACCATTCCGCACCATATTTCCGAATAAGGGGTTGCTTTAGGAATTGGTAAATAGAAATGTTTTCTTTCTCCCCTTTGAGTATGGCAGCTTTGCAAACATCCCATCTATTGTAATTGGCAGCATCATAACTTCCTATTTTACTGATACGTATGGGATAAAGATGACATGATATAGGTTTGTAAAAATCGATTTTGCCTTCTCTAAATGCTTTTTCTATGGCACAATAACAACATCCTTTTTTATCGTAGCAAGTGAAAACGCAGTCCTTACCATTAACAATGGAAGTTACTAGATCACCTTCACAGTCTACAAAGGAGGTGCCTTGCTTATTTATTATTTCTTTGGCTTGTGCTGATAACTCGTTCCACACTGTGGGTAAAACTTCATCCAGTTTAGCCTTTTCTTCTTGCGTTATAGGCGCTCCAGAATCGCCTTCTACACAACACTGTCCCTTGCACGCTTCAAGATCACAATAAAACTTTTGTTTCAATACATCGAATGAAACGATCACATTACCAATCTGTACCATACATTTACTTCAACTAACAGTTTGCAAAGTTAGTGCAACTCAATAGCAATACAAAAAATATTCTCGATTATTTCAGAAAACATGTTGGCGAGTCATCATTTATATACTGATGCTGCTTGCGACTCACGGGCGTGAGTCGCAAGTTTCTTCCTTATGTTTTTTCCGACTCACGCCCGTGAGTCGGAAAAAACATAAGGAAGAAAACTTTGATTTGCCAATATAATAGATTTCATGCCTCTTTATGATCTATTTATCGAGTAAAGTAATAATTGAACTTTTCTTTGTTACAAATCATTCCATACAGATATAAAAATCTGAGTATAGACTTTATTGTATAAATATTTATTATCTTTGCCATAGTTTTACTAACTTAAATTTTTTTGAAGATGAAAAAATCAATTTTACTAGCACTTTTCACACTTATTTCTGTCGTTTCATTTGCACAAGTTACTCCAGTTATAAAAGGAGGAGTGAATTTGAGTAACTACTATGGCGACGATTCTAGCAACTTTAAAACTCTTTTGGGCATTCGTTTAGGCGGAGGTCTAGAATATCAAATTAATGACATGGTTTCGTTGCAGCCAACTTTATATTTATCTCATAAAGGAGCAGCTGTTAAAGGACAAGATGCACATGTAAATGCTTGGTACCTAGACATGCCTCTTGATGTTCAGTTACGTTTTAATGTGTCTGATAAAACTAATTTTATCGTTGCGGCCGGTCCTTATATTGCCTATGGCATTTTTGGAAAACAAGATGCAACAGAAAATGAAATTACAGTAAGTGTCGACACATTCGGTGGCGAAGGAGGACTCAGAAGATTTGACGCAGGTTTGAACTTTGAATTGGGATTAGAATTCGGGAAATATATTGTCGGCGGTAGCTATGAATTGGGATTAGTTAAACCGGTAGGTAGCTATAAATTATACAATTCTAATTTCAGCCTTAACGTCGGTTATAAATTTTAATTGACGGGCAAGCCGCTATTTCATAAAAGAAGCCGACTTGCTTAGATACTATTTCAAAAGAAAAGGAACGCTGCATGCAATATGCGAGCGTTCCTTTTCTTTTATTTGATTTGAAGTTATTTCAACAACACTTTCCCTGTCATTTCTTTGGGAGCATCAAGTCCCATAATTTTGAGAATCGAAGGAGCAACATCCGCCAGACGTCCATCTTCCACTTGAGCCGACTTGTTTTCGGTAACATAAATACAAGGAACCGGATTCAACGAGTGAGCCGTATTGGGAGTACCGTCGGCATTCAACGCATGGTCTGCATTGCCATGATCGGCAATAATAATAGCCTCATAACCTTGAGCCTTTGCTGCTTCAATCGTTTCTTTCACGCAAGCATCAACAGCAACTACAGCTTTGGCTATAGCATCATAAATGCCGGTATGACCTACCATATCGCCATTGGCATAATTCACTACGATAAAGTCGTAAATATTCTTATTAATCGCCTCAACGAGCTTGTCTTTTACTTCATAAGCGCTCATCTCGGGTTTCAGGTCATAAGTTGCGACTTTGGGAGAAGGCACCAATATACGATCTTCATTCTCATAGGGCTTTTCACGACCTCCATTGAAAAAGAAAGTGACATGAGCATATTTCTCTGTCTCGGCAATATGCAATTGGCGAAGGCCTTTAGATGATACAAACTCACCGAGAGTGTTTTCTACGTTTTCTTTATCAAACAAGATATGTACTCCCTTGAACGTTGAATCGTAAGGTGTCATGCAATAATATTGCAAGTTTGGTATGGTATGCATTCCAAAGTCGGGCTCGTCTTTTTGTGTCAAAACAGCAGTCAACTCTTTTGCACGGTCGTTACGGTAATTGATGAAGATAACAACATCCCCTTCTTTGATCGTTCCATCAAAGGTAGAATTGACAATAGGCTTGATAAATTCATCAGTCACACCTCCGTCGTACGATTCCTGCATGGCTTTTACCATATCATTCGATTTTTTACCAATGCCTTTAACCAGAAGGTCATACGCCTCTTTGACACGCTCCCAACGTTTATCGCGATCCATAGCATAATAGCGTCCTATGATAGAAGCAATTTTGCCTTCAGATTTTGCACAATGATCTTCAAGTTGGCGAATGAAACCGATACCGCTTTTAGGGTCAGTATCACGGCCATCCATGAAACAATGGATGAAAGTGTTTTTTATATCATATTCTTTAGCTATATCGCAAAGCTTGAATAGGTGATCAAAAGAACTATGCACGCCTCCATTAGAGGTCAGCCCCATAAAGTGAACGTTCTTTCCTGTCTCTTTTGCGTAAGAAAATGCTGCAACAACTTCTTTGTTTTGCATAATACTGCCGTCTTTGCAAGCACGATTAATCTTCACTAAATCTTGGTAAACCACACGTCCGGCACCAATATTAAGATGTCCTACTTCTGAGTTACCCATCTGCCCGTCGGGAAGTCCTACGTCTTCACCGCAAGCCATAAGTTGCGAATGAGGATAAGTTGCAAACAATTGGTCTAAGTAAGGAGTCGGAGTATTGAAGATGACATCATCTTTTTTGTGGTCGCCCATACCCCAACCATCGAGAATCATTAAAAGAGCTTTTTTACTCATCATAATATTTTTTAAATTAATATTGTCTGGTTTAGAAGGAGTCCATATCAAATGTGGTGTTTAATAACAAAACATCTAAGTCCTTTTCTTATTGGGAGTGAAGTAATAAATAAACCACTTTTGGCATCATCTCTTTTCGGCTGCAAAGTTACAAAAAACTATAGAGCCTGATAGATAAACTGCATTAAAAAGTATATAGGCGAAGCAAAAAAACGAGTAAAGGGGGTTCCTTTTCGGCTAATAATTTATAAATTTGCATTGTCAAACAAATTTTTAAGAATATATGGACGATTCGAACCCTCGATTATGCCGTTTTAATTATTAACTTTGAACAGAGCAGGCCGATTCATCGATTGCCTCTGTTCGTACTAATGTATAGGAGACAAATAGATGAGAAAGTATCTCTCTTGCAAATCAGCTACCGGTTTTGTGGAGATAAAAGAATGGGCGCCAAACTGTTGGGTCAATGTAGAATGTCCCAATGAAGACGATTTCAATTTT
>JAAYUD010000057.1 GCA_012517855.1 Bacteroidales bacterium | reverse complement strand
CACAATATTCTTCCTCTCAGCAAGTTCGGATTAATGCAAATAACCCGTCAGCGGGTTCGTCCGGCAATGGAGTTCAATGTGATGGAAACATGCCCTACTTGTTTTGGTAAGGGCAAAATCCGTTCGTCAATTTTGTTTACCGATACACTCGAAAGTAAAATTGATTATTTGGTCCATAAAATGAAAATGAAATCATTCTCATTGCATGTCCACCCGTATGTTGCTTCTTTTATTAATCAGGGACTGTGGTCGCTGAAGCGTAAATGGCAAATGAAATACGGCTGGGGTATCAAAATCATTCCTAATCAGAGTCTGGCTTTTCTGGAATACGTATTTTACGATTCGCACGGGGAAGAAATGGATATGAAAGAGGAAATAGAGATTAAATGAGATAGAAAGCGCAGCGTAATTTAAATATTACGGTGCGCTTTTTTTAGTCCGATAATTTTATAATCTCTATAACTTGAACTATCTTTGTATGCGAATTATAGAAAGATATGAAATGAAGAAAAATATTATCTCGCTTTTATTGATATCGTTTCTGTGTGTCTCGTGTTCGTCACTGGGATTTGTGACGTCTAGATCGCTACAGAATATTCAAAACGGCATGACTCCGCAAGAAGTGAATGCGGTGATGAAAGGTAGTCCCGACTATCGCCGTTTTGTGAGTGGTAGAGAACAATGGGAATATCGTCGGTATAATACAAATAATGAGCGCATTATTGTATTGATAAATTTTTATGATGGGCATGTTGTAGGCCTGGATTCTTTTCCTGATGTAGAAAGTAATAGGCAGGATATACAGACTCATAGACTAAGGGAGAAATGAAAAAAATAATAATTACTTTTATTCTTTTTCTGCTTTTGCCACTGCTGGTAAAGGCTTTACCTGTAGAGCAAAAGAATACGGAAGATAGTGTTCAGGTGAGCTTGATTACTTGTTCGCCTGGAGCGGAGATCTATAATCTTTTTGGTCATACGGCTATTCGGTATAGGAATGTTTCGAAGAATATTGACGCGGTATTCAATTACGGCATGTTTGATTTTCGCAAGCCACATTTTGTGTTTCGCTTTACCCTGGGGCAAACGGACTATGAACTTGGTGTCGAAAATTACCAAGAGTTTGTAGACAACTACGCCATGCATGAACGTAGTGTGGAAGAGCAAGTCCTTAATTTAACTTCGGCAGAGAAAGAGAAGCTTTACGAGTTGCTTCTTATCAACTATATGCCCCAGAATCGGACTTATCGATACAATTTCTTTTATGATAACTGTTCGACACGCCCTCGCGATAAAATAGAGGAGTGCATTGATGGTAAGGTGGCATATATGCCTTTCGAAAAACAAAAAACATTCAGAGAGCTGATTCATGAGTATACCGTAGGGCATCCATGGGATGAATTTGGAATTGATTTGCTGATCGGTGCGGGAGCTGATAAACCAATTACGCAGCGGCAGATGATGTTTATTCCTTTTTATCTTCGTGACTTTGTTCAAAAAGCCTCTATTGTAGGCAAATCAGGTAAGCGTGTATTGGTGGCAAAGCGTGATAGGTTGGTTATTTGCAATACGACTCGAAAAGACGGATTTTCTTTGACGCCATTCCAGTGTGCATTGCTTCTTTTAGTATTGACCATATCTGTTTCGATATACGGATTGAAAAAAAAGCAGGCTGTATGGCTGTACGATGTCGTACTTTATGGGACCGCCGGTATCGCAGGATGTATTATCGCTTTTTTAATGTTGTTTTCTACTCATCCTACGGTGGGAAGCAACTTTTTGATTCTGGTATTTCATCCTTTCTATCTTTTCTGCTTACCTTGGATCATTATTTCAGAAAGAGTAGGCCGAAAAAGTTTACCCGCTCGGATTATTCTAGTTGTATTAACATTATTTATAGTGTTTGGCGCTTTCATACCACAAAAATTTGGCGTAACTGTTGTACTTTTGGCCCTAAGTTTGTGGGTACGCTTGATAAGTCATGTCGTATTGACTTTTAAAAATAAGAAATGAATAAATTATTTGCTTCCTTAATAACACTTTTTGCTTTTGCCGGACTGCAAGCCCAGTCGTTGGAATCTCCGCATCTGATAGTACAGCTTACTATCGACCAATTGCGTACCGACTACTTGGATGCATTTTCTTCTTTGTATGGAGAAAACGGATTCAAGCGTTTGTGGCGGGAAGCAATGGTTATTCGTAATTTGCAATTTGGTTATAAAGATAGGGATAGAGCCTCTTCGGTAGCAACTATTTTTACAGGCGCGACGCCTTCTTTGCATGGTATTGTAGGCGAGAGCTGGTACGATGTCTCTACGATGCATCCGGTATATTGTGTTGATGATCCGGCCTACATGGGGACTTCTACAAGTAAATGTTCTTCGCCTGTTCGTTTATTGGCTTCGACTGTAACAGACGAATTGAAAATCTTTACTCAGCATAAATCGAAAATTTATGCCGTATCTCCTTTTCGTGATGCTGCTGTCTTGTCTGCCGGACATGCTGCAGATGCCGCTTTTTGGATTGATGAAGAAAGTGGTAAATGGTGTGGAACTACATACTATGGGGTAATGCCTTATTGGGCCGGCGACTATAATAACACCAAATCGATTGACAACCGAATTTCCAATATCATATGGGGACCTTATTATAATAATATAGAACGTTATAAATACCTTCCGACTTGGAATACGGTGGGCTTCAAACATCGTTTTGGAGATGCTAAGACCGACAAATATGCTAAATATCTGACTAGCCCGTATATTAATGATGAGGTAAACAGCTTTACAAATGTATTGCTAGCCAATACCCAGATGGGTAAAGACGATGTGCCTGATATGTTGTGCCTTACTTATTATGCTGGTAATTATGAACATCAATCGAAGAATACCCTTGAATTGCAAGATGCATACGTCAGGCTTGATGCCAGTGTGGCATCTTTGCTTTCTATGCTCGAAAAGCAAGTGGGGTTAAAGAATGTGTTGCTTCTTATTACATCTACTGGTTATGTTGATGGGGAAGAGGCCGACATGCCTTCATTTCGCATTCCGCAGGGTGAATTTAATATGAAACATTGTTCGGCATTGCTGAATATGTATCTCATGGCACTTTATGGCAATGGACAATATGTTGAAGGATATTATGGCAATCAGCTCTTTCTTAATCACAAGCTGATTGAACTGAAAAAATTAGATATGGAAACTGTTCAAGATAAGGCTGTTGCCTTTCTGGTACAGTTTACCGGCGTAGACGAGGCCTATTCGTCTCATGAATTGATGACTGGTGCATGGAGTCCACAGCTCGAAAAAATGCGGAAGGGTTATTGTCGACTCCGTTCCGGAGATTTGTTTGTTACGGTATTGCCCGGTTGGTCTGTCGTGGACGAACAGCACCGCATCAATAAAGTAGTCCGTAATGGATATATTCCTGCACCGCTTATTATATTGGGTGGGGGATACAAACCGGCTATTATCAATACTCCTGTCAACGTAGATTGCGTTGCTCCCACAATAGCGTCTTGCTTGCATATCAGAGCCCCCAATGCCAGTAAGGCTGCTCCTTTGCAGAATATTCAATAGAATTTATTCTAAAAAACTACACCAAAATGCTGTATTTTAAGCATTTTAGCGTAACTTTGCAAATGCTTTAGCAGCGTTAATCAATTTTATTAGTAACTAATACATAAGAAAATAGTATATGGGATTTAATGACTTTTTAAGCAAAATTTTAGGCAATAAATCTACTCGCGACATGAAAGAAATTCAGCCGTATGTAGAGAAAGTGAAACTTGCATACGAGGATATTCTTCCGTTGAGCCATGATGAACTTCGTGCCAAAACTCAAGAAATAAAGCAATATGTACGCGACTCTGCCAAGGATGAACGTGCCAAAGTCCAAGAATTGAAGGACAGTATTGAAGGATTGGAACTGGAAGATCGTGAAGCAGTATTCAATCAAATTGATAAAATAGAAAAAGATATTCTCGAAATTTATGAAAAAGCATTATTGGATGTTATGCCGGTTGCTTTTTCTATCATAAAAGAAACAGCTCGCCGTCTTGCCGAGAATCCGGAAATTGTGGTGACAGCTACTGCTTTCGATAAGGAGCTTGCTGCAAAGAAAGATTTTGTCCGCATTGAAGGGGATAAGGCTATTTATCAGAATCATTGGATGGCAGGTGGTAATGAGATTACCTGGGATATGGTGCATTATGATGTACAGCTGTTCGGTGGTGTGGTTCTTCATCAAGGTAAAATTGCCGAAATGGCAACTGGTGAAGGTAAAACCCTGGTCGCTACATTGCCTGTCTTTCTTAACGCTCTGACCGGTAATGGTGTACATGTCGTTACAGTCAACGATTATTTGTCAAAGCGTGATAGCGAGTGGATGGGGCCGATTTATGAGTTTAACGGATTGAGTGTGGATTGCATCGATAGGTATCAACCAAATTCGGATGAACGCCGCAATGCATACCTTTGCGATATTACTTTCGGTACGAACAATGAGTTTGGCTTCGATTATTTAAGAGATAACATGGCTGTTAGTCCTAAAGATTTGGTTCAGCGCGAGCATAACTATGCGATTGTCGATGAGGTGGACTCCGTATTGATTGATGATGCACGTACGCCTTTGATTATTTCGGGCCCTGTACCAAAAGGAGATGATCAGCAGTTTGAACAACTTCGTCCGTTGGTAGAACAATTGATGGGCTTGCAAAAAGCCTTGGCTACCAAATATCTTGCTGAAGCCAAACGCTTGATCGCTTCGGATAACAAAGATGATGTGGAAAAAGGCTTTTTGGAATTGTATAGAAGTCATAAAGCACTGCCCAAAAATAAAGCGTTGATCAAGTTCTTGAGTGAACAGGGTATTAAGGCAGGTATGTTGAAAACCGAAGAGATCTACATGGAGCAAAATAATAAGAGGATGCCCGAGGTAACGGAACCGCTTTATTTTGTTATTGATGAGAAAATGAAGAGTGCAGACCTTACCGATAAGGGTTTTGATTATTTGTCTGGAACTCAATCAGATCCGACAATGTTCGTTTTGCCTGACATTACGTCAGAGATGTCTGAACTGGAGAATGAGACCGATCTGACAGACGAACAAAAACTGGAGAAGAAAGATAGATTATTGAATGAGTTCTCTGTTAAGTCGGAACGCGTTCATACTGTTCTGCAACTGTTGAAAGCGTATGCCATGTTCGAACGCGATGATGACTACGTTGTGATGGACGGGCAAGTGAAAATTGTTGATGAACAGACGGGTCGTATTATGGAAGGTCGCCGTTGGTCGGATGGTCTTCATCAGGCTGTAGAGGCAAAAGAACGGGTAAAAATAGAAGCCGCCACTCAAACTTTCGCAACGATTACGCTTCAGAATTATTTCCGTATGTATCATAAACTGGCTGGTATGACCGGTACGGCAGAAACGGAAGCTGGCGAGTTGTGGGATATTTATAAACTTGATGTAGTCGTTATTCCGACTAATCGTCCTATCATCCGAAAGGATATGAACGACAGGGTTTATAAGACGAAGCGTGAAAAATATGCCGCTGTCATTGAAGAAATCGAGAATATGGTTAAGCAAGGCCGCCCGGTATTGGTCGGTACTACTTCTGTCGAAATATCCGAGATGTTGAGCCGTATGCTCGACATGAGAAAAGTTTCTCATAGTGTATTGAATGCGAAGTTGCATCAGAAGGAAGCCGATATTGTTGCAAAGGCCGGTTTCACCGGTATGGTAACTATTGCTACCAATATGGCAGGTCGTGGTACCGATATTAAACTGAGTCCGGAAGTACGTGCTGCAGGTGGTTTGGCCATTATCGGTACCGAACGTCATGAATCTCGCCGTGTAGATCGTCAGTTGCGTGGTCGTGCCGGTCGTCAAGGTGACCCGGGTTCTTCTATATTCTTTGTTTCACTCGAGGATGATTTGATGCGTCTGTTTTCTTCGGAACGTATTGCTAGAGTTATGGACCGCATGGGATTCAAAGAGGGTGAAATGATTGAGCATCCTATGATTTCCAAATCTATTGAGCGTGCTCAGAAGAAAGTGGAAGAAAACAACTTCGGTATTCGTAAACGTTTGTTGGAATATGATGATGTGATGAACAAGCAGCGTACGGTTGTTTATACCAAACGTCGTCATGCTTTGATGGGCGAGCGTATCGGAATGGATATTGTTAATATGATGTGGGACCGTAGTGCCGAAGCTGTTGAAAATACAGTTTCGTATGAAGACTGTAAGATGTCATTGCTCAAGGTCTTGGCTATTGATGCGCCGTTTACGGAGGAGGAATATCTGAACGGGAAGAAAGAAGAGTTGGCCGATAAAGCTTTTGAAACGGCTATGGCTGCTTTCAAACGTAAAACCGAGCACATGGCCTTTCTGGCCAATCCGGTTATCAAGCAGGTATACGAGACGCAAAGTAATCTATATAAGAATATATTGATTCCAATAACCGATGGTAAGAAAGTATATAATATTACTTGTAATCTAGAAGCGGCTTATAAGAGTGACTCTAAAGAGGTCGTTAAAGATTTTGAAAAATCTATCATATTGCACGTGATTGATGAAGCTTGGATGGAAAATCTCCGTTCGCTTGATGATTTGAAGCATTCTGTTCAAAATGCAAGTTACGAACAGAAAGATCCATTGTTGATTTATAAACTGGAATCAGTGAATTTGTTTGATTCGATGGTCGATAAAATTAATGATGAAACCGTATCTATATTGATGCATGGACAGATACCGGTTCAAGATCCTTCGCAGTTGCAGCAGGCTGACCCCGAAGACGTGAGAAGACGTACACACTACGAAACTCATAAAGAAGATTTGTCGAATCCTGGACAACAGCAAGCAGCCGATCAGGATACTCGTGAGAGCCCTGAACAAAAACATCAACCGTTTGTTGCCGAGAAGAAAGTAGGACGTAATGATCCATGTCCTTGCGGTAGCGGCAAGAAATATAAAAACTGTCACGGTAGAGGATTATAAGAACAACTTCCGAAAAGAAAAAGCTTTATGCTAACGATAAAAAAGACGTCTCTCGGGGCGTCTTTTTTTATGGGCAGATTGAACTATTATTCAATAAAATTGTTTATCTTTGAATGCTTGTTGAAGAAACCACATGAATGTATAATGATCGGTGTTTCACATAGCTATCAATATGTCAATTGATTACTAATATATAATGGAAGATTTTTCTAAACTCATCGCTTCTAAATTAAATCTCTCGTTGAAAGAGGTTGATCGTACAATCGTATTGCTTGAAGGAGGTGCTACGATACCTTTTATCAGTCGCTATCGTAAAGAAGCAACGGGCGGAATGGATGAGGTGACTATACAAAATATAAAAGAGCTGAATGATAAGTTGCACGAATTGCAACGTCGCAAGGAATATATTGTGAAAACCATCACCGAGCAAGGTAAAATGACCGCCGATCTGCAGAAGCGGCTTGATGAGACGTGGGAAGAAAATGTAATAGAAGATATCTATTTGCCTTATAAACCGAAACGGAAAACTCGGGCCGAAGCTGCTCGGCAACGAGGGCTTGAACCATTGGCGGATCTTTTATGGAAACAACGGGAAAATAACGTTGCTGCTTTTGCTCGGCGTTATCTCACGGACGAAGTAAAATCCGTAGAAGAAGCTATTCAAGGTGCATGTGATATTATTGCCGAGAAGATCAGTGAGGATGAAAATGCCCGTAATTGTGTGCGCCGTGAATTTGGATATTCAGGCGTATTTTCTGCCAAAGTTGTGAAATCCAAAGAGGAAGAAGCGGATAAATATCGTGATTATTTTGATTTTGCTGAGCCGCTTCGTCGTGTATCTTCGCACAGACTTCTTGCAGTGAGGCGAGGTGAGGAAGAGGGTTTCCTTAAAGTGGATATCAGTCCCGATGCAGACGATACACTCGGTAGGCTTGTACGGATGTTTGTACACGGCGATAGTGAAAGTTCACATCTTGTTGAAGATGCTTTGCGAGATAGTTATAAGCGCTTGCTTAAACCTTCTATCGAAACGGAGTTTGCTGCAAAAAGTAAGCTGAAGGCAGACGAAGAAGCCATCAGGGTCTTTGCTGAAAATTTGAAACAATTATTAATGGCTGCTCCTTTGGGTTTGAAACCTACGATGGGTATCGATCCCGGATTCCGTACAGGATGTAAAGTTGTATGTTTGGACAATCAGGGTAATTTTTTACATCATGATGTTATCTTTCCACATCATCCTGCCCGCCATCCAGCTCAAGCAATGGAAATGGTCAATGATTTGATTGAAAAGTATCACATCGAAGCTATTGCCATCGGCAATGGAACAGCCAGCCGTGAAACGCAAAGTTTTGTGGAAAGTATTCCTTTTGCTAAGCCTGTTCGGATATATGTTGTCAGCGAGCAAGGAGCTTCTATTTATTCGGCGTCGAAAGTGGCTCGTGATGAATTTCCGGATGAAGATGTGACAGTTCGTGGAGCTGTATCTATTGCTCGTCGCCTGATGGATCCGCTTGCCGAACTTGTTAAAATAGATCCGAAATCTATTGGAGTGGGGCAGTACCAGCATGACGTGGACCAGACATTATTGAAAAATTCGCTCGACCGTACCATAGAGTATTGTGTCAATCTGGTCGGGGTCAATTTGAATACAGCTAGTAGCTATTTGCTTACTTATGTTTCGGGTTTGGGACCGCAATTAGCTCATAATATAGTGGACTATCGTTCACTACATGGCGTTTTCACTTCGCGCAAACAGTTAATGGATGTACCTCGCATGGGTGCAAAGGCTTTTGAACAATCTGCTGGTTTCTTACGTATTCCGCAGGCTGTGAATCCCCTCGACAGCTCTGCTGTACATCCGGAGAGCTATCATATTGTGGAACAAATGGCACGTGATGAACAATGTTCGGTCGCCGATTTGGTGCGTGATAAAGAGTTGCGTGCCCGTATTGATGTTCGAAAATATATAACCGATGAGATAGGGCTTCCTACTTTGAATGATATTATAAAAGAACTTGCCAAACCGGGGCTTGATCCCCGTGATGCTATTCATGAGTTCCATTTTGACTCTAATGTGCATGATATAGAAGATCTTGTTATTGGTATGGAACTTCCCGGTATTGTAACTAATATAACCGATTTCGGTGCTTTTGTTGACATTGGTATTCATGAAAACGGCCTTGTTCATCGCTCTCAGCTTGCCGATCGTTTTGTGCAAAATCCGCTTGATGTCGTTACTGTACATCAGCAAATATGGGTCAAAGTCATTGACGTTGATTTGAAGCGAAACAGAATAGCCTTGAGTATGAAAGGTGTAGAACAACATCAAACGAATTAGGATGGGAGAAGAAATGTATTTAGCCTTATTGTAATAAAGAATAAATAAAAAATCATGAAATACGGTTTACAAGTCAAACAGTTATTGCGTAAAGCTTTTAAAGCTGTTGCGTTGTTCATCATGCTTTTGCTATGTAGTGGTCAATCGGTTTTCGGTCAATACAAAACAGATAATATCAGTGATTTAGCCTTGATTTACCAGGGAGGAGTGAATCGACTGGATTGGACGAGAGAACAATTTGTTCCTTATGTGCTCCATCAGTTTGCCGATGGTCATAAAGACTGGCTTTTCGATGGTTTTTTGTTTTTAGATTTTTCTAATGGTAAGGGCAAGGGGTATGCCTATGGTTACAATAAAGAAAATGCAGGAAAAGAAGAATGGTTGTGGTTGCTGAGTCGTTTGTTTGAAAAAGATAAGGCGCTATCGGCATTGGATCAATGTATTCAACAAGAGAAGAAAGAAATAGGTAATCCCGGATTTAAACATCAGGTGGTGATAGGGTTGCCTATGGCATTACCCAATCAGAAAGACTGGGGTGCTCTTAACGGTGTATCGCTCGACTTCAGCAAACAGCCAGATCAGATTAAAGCAATGGTATGGTATGTACGGGAGCTTATCAAACACTTTAAGGCTGCGAAATATAAGAATTTGAATTTAGCCGGGTTCTATTGGTTGGACGAAGATGTTGCCACATGCAAAAGATTGTCTAAACCTATAAGTGATTATATTCATGCGCAGAACAAATATTTGTGCTGGATACCCTATTGGAAAGCTAAAGGTTTTGAGCAATGGAAAGAACTGGGTTTTGATATTGCTTATCAACAACCTAATCATTTCTTTGAAGCCAATATACCCGATTCGAGGTTGGATGATGCTTGCCAATCTGCCATGTTACATCACATGGGAATGGAGTTTGAGTTTGATGAACGTGCCTTATTTGATTGTAAAGATTCTTTCTATAATAGAATGAAGGCTTATATGGATTATTTTGAGAAAAATAATGTGTTTAAGAATTCGGCTATTGCGTATTATAGTGGGGGTGATGCCATACTCAAAATGTATCAGTCGCATAATCCTAAAGATCACGAGATAATGGATCGGTTGGCTAATCTGTTGATCCAACGGCATCATCGCAAACTAAAATAATTGGCAAATTAATGGCTCACCAGTAAAAGTAGGGGGCTCAGCATTATGGCATTCGGGTACTTAGATTCGAGACAGAGAATAGATTTATATTAATGAGTTGCAAGAGGACGTGAAATATTTATCTATTTTGCAGAAAAAAGGATTGTATAAACAGCCCATGGATATTGTCTTGCTCTATGTAAATAGTTGGAGTGCTCACCCCATTGACATAAAATATGATACAACACTTTGCCTGCAATCCATTTTTTAGAACGTATTTCAATGTGAATTTTTCCAGATATTCTGATACTTTCTTATCCGAACATAAGTAACAGGCCCTTGCAGGGCACTCTTTTCGAACTCATTTCACCACCTCAATATAAATCAAATAAGGAGGAGGCATAAAGATCACATGCGTAATGCATTGATATACAGATATAAATTCATAAGGACGAAAATAAATGTTTGTAAGTATAAACATTTATTTTCGTCCTTATGAATTTTTGTGTTCGTCCTTATCATTTTGGGAAAACGAAGCTTCGATCGTGTGTATCAATAAGTGCTACTTCGGTGTGGTTAAAAAAGTATCAGTATCGTCTCCAATATTCATCTATGTAAACCTTCTGAAAAATGATTCCGAGATAACGACTTGTCAGTCAGCGCAATATTGTGTCAATGAGGTGTGCATCTCGTAAAATAGAAAACACACATTCGGAAGGATATTTTTCATATATCGGTCTTCAGCGACTACCTATGCACTTCATTCTCAGTGCGTTTATATTGAAAGGTGCAAAGCATTGATCCTCAGCGAGAAGATGCACTTTGCGTATTTAATGCCAGACTTCACTTTTCGATATTGCATTGATACACAAGCAGTAGATGTGACAGGGAAAGGTGGGTTGCGTAATAGGGGAATATCTGGGGCGTTCATACTGGTACAAGTCATTTTTAAGCTGTCAGTAAGAATCGATTATTTCAATACACCACAGTCTTCCTTACCCTTCTAAAACGACATATGCCCCTAAAACTGTTGACGTCCATACGTTTTCAAAAAAACTTAAGGACGTCAACAGAAAAACTAACATACGACAATTTTGTTTATGGCATATGTTCGAAAATTTTATCTATCTGATGTCCTATTAATAATACTTGATTAGCCCCCTGACTTTTACTGCTTAATCGTCCTTAGCTATCTATAGGCTATCATTTAGAGCCGTTCTAAATAAAGGTCCGCTGAAAATAATGTGCCTACAATATACTATCGGGCCTATTTTGGGATGTCTTTTCGCTGGCGTTGTATATGGTGCATCGTTAATATACTGTGGGATAGTACAGTATGGTGTCATACGGAGGTGGCAAAGTCTCTTACGATTTGGAAGATTATATCAAGGAATTTTAATTTATTGTATTATTGATGTAAAGATAAGTCTTATGCATATTCTTCCCCTACACTTTTGCTAGTGGGTCGAATTTAATAATGGGGATACCCAACATGATGATATAATTGGTCAATAGAAAAGACCCAAGTGTACAAATCGTACACTTGGGTCTTTCTTTAATTGATTTTATGGATGTAGAATATCTTATTCCATAAAAGTTCTTTTGCAGAAAATTATTCAGCTTTTGGAGCTTCTTCTACAGCAGGTGCTTCAGCAGCGGCAGCCGCTGCTTGATCAGCTTTGATAGCTTCAGCAGCTTTCTCTTCAGCTTTGGCAGCTTCTTCTGCTACTTTAGCAGCTTCTGCTTCTTTTGCTGCTTTTTCAGCATTTTCGGCAGCTTTTTTATCTGCCAAAACCTTAGCCTTTGCCTCGTTCACTTTTTGCTCAGCTTCAAATAATCTCTTTTCTTCAGCCTTCTTTGATTCTTCAGCCTTCTGTTTAACGTCGTTCAACTTGCCTAGTTTTTGTTGTTTCCATGCGTTGAATTTAGTTTCTACTTCGGTTTCAGCAAAAGCACCCTTTTTAACACCTCCAAGAAGATGTTTTTTCATATAAATGCCTTCGCGAGAAAGAATGGTACGAACGGTATCGGTAGGCTGTGCACCTTTCAATACCCAGTCTAGGGCTTTGTCGAAATTCAAATCTACTGTGGCGGGATTCGTATTAGGATTGTACGTTCCCAGCTTCTCAATAAATTTACCATCACGTGGTGCTCTACTGTCTGCAATAACGATAGCATAAAAGGCGTAATTTTTGCGGCCATTTCTTTGCAATCTGATTTTTGTTGCCATAAAAACTTGTTTTTAATTATATTGATTTGAATTATGCCATTAACTCGTAACGGCGGTGCAAAGGTAAAGCTTTTCTTTTGATATTCAAATATTTTCTTCTTGTTTTATTCGGTTTTATCTAGTCATGTCTTTTTAATAGGTATTGTTTGTGGGCTTTTGAATTATTTTTCTGTTACTTTGTACTATGATTTATAAATTTTAGTTTGCATTGGATATGATAAACGATTTGAAAGAACTGACTTTATCCGTTTGTGGAATAGTCCGCACTGTGGGGAGCTATCTTAGAGAGCAACGAGAATGCCTTTCGATGGATGAGGTCGAGCAGAAACATAGCCATGATTATGTTTCGTATGTGGATAAACAATCTGAAGAACAGCTTGTCAATGCTCTTCGGAAGTTGCCTGTTAAGGCTGGATTCATTACTGAAGAGAAAACTGTTTCTTATCAAGGCGAAGAGTATTGTTGGATTATTGATCCTTTGGACGGGACGACTAATTTTATTCATCATTATGCCCCTTCTGCTATTTCAATAGCATTGCGTTGGGGTGATGAAATCCTTCTTGGAGTGGTATACGAAATCTGTGCCGATGAGTGTTTTTATGCCTGGAATAAGGGCGGATCTTATTTGAACGGAACGCCTTTGGAAGTAAATAAAGAAGATAAGATAGACAAAGCATTACTTTGTTTGGAACTCCCTTATGATTTTCTTAAGTATACTCCAATGGCAATTCATCTGATAAAGACTTTTTATGGCAAGGTTGCTGGAATACGTATGAACGGTTCGGCAGCGGTTGCATTATGTTATGTTGCTGCAGGGCGTTTGGATGGGTGGATTGAACGTTATATTGGAGCATGGGATATCTCTGCAGGTCTTTTGATTATCAGAGAAGCCGGAGGGTTGGTGACGGATTTTGATGGTAATGAAGATTGTCTGGACGAGGATGATATTGTTGCCTCAAACAATACTATTCATGCCGATTTATTGGAGGCTATTCGAAGCTGCCCTGATACGGTAGAATAAAATCTGTATCTTATTAGAAAAACAAAAACACACAGATAGTGAAATGAAAGGCGAAATAAATTCGCGCTATCCACTATCTGTGTGTCTTTTTGATATATTGAGGTTATTCTATACGAATATGAGTATAATCAGTTCGGCAATCAGTACTCTGAAGAACATGGTCAGCGGGTATACCGTTGCATATCCTATGGCCGGTGCGTCTGTCCCTGTTGTACTGTTGGCGTAGGCCAATGCTGGTGGATCAGTCATGCTGCCAGAAATCATACCGATGATAGTAAAATAATTGATTTTAAAGACCTTGCGGGCAATAAATCCGATAATAATTAAAGGTAAGAAAGTGATGATAAATCCGTACCCTATCCATGCCAAACCACCTTGGTTGACAATCGTATCCAAAAATCCGTGACCGGCGTTAATGCCGACGCATGCCAAAAAGATGGAGATGCCCAGTTCGCTTAATAAGAAATTGGCACTTTGCGTGGTGTAGGTAATCAATTTCCATTTGTAACCAAAGCGTGAAATGACGATTGCAATGATAAGTGGACCACCAGCAAGACCTAGTTTGAAAGGTTGAGATAATCCCGGAATGGCAATTGGGAGGCTGCCTAGAATGACACCGAGTACAATACCAATAAAGATGGTAACTAAATTTGGTTGATTAAGACGTCGCATGGAATTTCCCAATACTTTCTCTACTGCTGCAATGGTCGATTCGGTTCCAACGACATTAACTCTATCGCCTATTTGAAGAATCAGCCCGGGTGAAGCTACGAGATCCAATCCGGCACGATTGACGCGGGTAATGTTTATGCCATATAGCTTGCGGAGTTGTAGTTCTCCCAGTTTTTTGCCATTTATTTCCGGTTTGGTAACCAAAATGCGGCGATTGATAAATTTGGTATTAGAACGTACCCATTGGTTGCGTTCCATTGGAATAGTCTTGCCTATGAATGAGGTCACTGTTTCTATATCTGGCGAATCGACGATGACGAATATCTTATCATTTTCATTTAATGTCGTATTCGGCTCAGCAATGCCGAACTCGTTGGTGGCATTGGAATAATAACGGGATACGACAAAATGTCTGTCTCCTAATAGATCAGTGAGTTGGCTGATTTTTTTCCCAAATATAGCTGGATTTAAAACTTCGAGTGATAAAGGCGTGGCAGAATGTACCATGTCTTGAGCCTCATTGGCAATATTTTCGTTTTCCTTATCAAGATTGACTTTAAATACATATCTGATAATAATCATCGATAGGATAATACCTATTACACCGAGCGGATATGCTACGGCATACCCCATAGCCATGGTATCGCTGGATGCTGCATGTCCCATATCTTTCAGAGCTTGTTGTGCGGCACCAAGTCCAGGCGTATTTGTTACAGCTCCCGACATGATACCGACCATGGTATTGATATCGACTCCGGTAATATAGTGTAGGGCCAAGGCAGTGATAGCACCTAATGCTACAATGCTTATGGCAAGCATATTGAGCGTGATCCCTCCTTTTTTGAATGAAGAGAAGAAACCGGGACCTACTTGCATACCGATGGCATAGACAAAGAGTATTAAACCGAAATCACGTAAAAAATTCACTATCGTGGGATCCATGGATAATCCGCATTGTCCGCAGATGATACCTACAAACAATATAAAAGTGGAACCGAGAGATATTCCACAAATCTTAATTTTTCCTAATTGAATTCCTATTGCTATTATTATGGCCAATAAAAAAATAGAATGGGCAATGCCCGGACCACTGCTTGCCCCGAATACTAAATCGTGTAACCAATCCATCTTGTTTTAATTATTTTGCGTGCAAAGTTATATAAAATGTTCTTAACTGAGATAGTCTTTAATAATATTTATTAAATGATTTTTATATTATTCGGGTGGGGTATGAAAAATCATAGTGGCGGCTCCGATGGTAATGATAGCTCCGTCTTCAATACGGATTTTATCTTTATCTCCTAATATTTCATTCATTAAGAATGTGCCTGTCAGGCTCGGAGCATCTCGGAGTGTGTAGATAATTTGATTGTTTTTGCCGATCGTTACATGGATGATGCAATGTATGCGGTCGATGCTGCGGTCGCGTGTTTCAATGGGTTGGTTGATGACCGTACCTTTGTTGCGTCTGCCGAAAACATTATCGCCTAGTTGAAGTTGAAATTCTTGTTTGGTACCGAATTCATTTTGAAGCACAGTGACATACCCGAAATTTATCGGTTGTGATTTTTCCGATTCGGGATTGTCCTTTTGGCTTTTCTTCAGTATGCGAATGGTGAATTGTTTCCCACAGTTATCACATACAAATACCAATGTTTGTCCTTCAGAATAGTTTGTTTCGTCGAAAGTTATAAATTCGTCACATTTTGGACAGCGTATTTTTTTCATACCTATTGCTTATGGTGGTCTTCAGTAGAAGGAGAACTCTTTTCCTTCATGACCCACATATTTTTATATTCTGTATTTTTAGTAAGTTTGTTAAGCATGTTTTGTGCTTTATGTTCGTCATTGCATTGTGCAATGCTTACTCTGACCATTTTGCCTGATGTCAGAACTTGGGCATCGTCATAACCTTTTTCTTTTAGCTCTTTTGCCAATAGTCGGGCTTGTTTTTTTGAAATACTGCTAGCGATAATCAGTTGGTAAAGGTCTTTCTTTTGTATTTGTCGTTCTTCTGTTTTCTGTTCCTTTATATGATTTTCGTTCTTCAATTTTGACTTCGTCAGACTTGCGGTCTTAAGAGGAGGAGCCGACGGCTTTGTTTCATCGCTCACCAATCGGGTGAGAATTGATTTGCTTTTCAGCTGATTCAGTATTTCGTCAGGAACTATTTTAGCTTGATTGTCGGATAGGATATTGTTGTTTTTTATTGGAGTGGAGAATGTAAATAAAAGCAATATCATGGCAGCTACTGCTATTGCAGAGCGTACAAAGGTGCGGTTCAGACGAATAATATATGCGTCACGGTCTTCTTCCTCTTCGTGCTTGTCTGTACAGAGTAGGGTAGGTTGCATGACGGGAGCTGCCGATTCTTCCACTTGTCCGGACAACTCTTTGATAGATAAGATGTCCAATCCGTACAAATCAGGCGACGTAAGCTTGTTGTCGTAAGGCTTGAATTCATAAATACCATATATATTGAAATGCAACTCACCGATGTTGACAAATTTGTATTTCCCTTCTTCATGAATAATCGATAGAAGTTCATCGATCTCGCTATTCATTCTCTTATTGGCTTCATAAAAATTGATGCCATATAAGTTCATGTATGATTCAGCCAATACACCATCGTTTATTTTAAGTTGTGGATTGAATCCTATAGTGCGATAAGGAGGAATAACGATGTGTTCCTTGTCTTCTATACTAGCAGAAGTATAGTGTGCAACAAATCCACCCAATCGTGGAATGATCACACAATCGTTGTCTAGCAACAATAATTCTATGTGTTTTGCTAAATGAATCATAGTGCAAAGATACTTTCTTTTTGTGAAAGACCAACTATAACCGGACTTTTTGTTATGAACATTTTCTCAACAGGTTTATTATGATATATACTATTCAGCAGCTTGGATTATAATTTGCACTAACTTGGGCTTTGTCCATTTTTGGCTGCATTTCGGCAGTACCAAATAATTTTTGGGGATTTATTTTTGTATTGCTCTCGACTTGCACTAACTTTGCACTATAAAAAAGAGAAAAGATGGATTATGTACAAACGGAAATAAATGGAGTGTGGGTTATCCAACCTAAAGTTTTTAAAGATTCTAGGGGATACTTTATGGAATGTTTCAAACAAAAGGAATTTGAAGAGCATATCGGTAAAGTCAATTTTTTGCAAGATAATGAGTCGAAGTCTTCTTATGGTGTGCTTCGGGGCTTACATTATCAAAAAGGGGATTTTTCGCAAGCCAAATTGGTTAGGGTTATCTCCGGGCGAGTGATTGATGTGGCTGTCGATTTACGGAAATCATCTTCTACTTTTGGGAAATATGTCAGCGTGGAACTCTCGGATGAAAATAAACGGCAGTTTTTTATTCCTCGTGGCTTTGCTCATGGCTTTTTAGTGCTTAGTGAAGAAGCCGTTTTTACGTATAAGGTTGATAATCTTTATGCTCCTCAACACGAAGCATCTATTTGCTATGATGATTTGACGATCGGGGTCGACTGGCCTATCGCATCACAGGATGTGAAGTTATCGGACAAAGATTTGGATAAAGCCGTTGCTTTTAAAGAAGCTGAAGTGTTCGAATAATCTGCAAGATGCCGAAAGATAATCCGATTATCGTGACTGATTTTTCTGGAATCTTTCTTTATGAATCTTTCGGACAAATATATCCATGTGTCTGTCTTGACTGTAAACGAATGTCGGGTGTCAGACGTTATTGTGATGTGGCTGCCGCTTCGGTTCTCCGCTCATTGATAGCTCCTTATTCTTTTAGGGGTGTACATTTTATCGATACCGGCGATTATCATTATATGACAAAATTGTGGTGCGAAAAGATTCAAGAACCTTTTGCGTTGGTTGTATTTGATCACCATCCCGACATGCAACTTCCTGCTTTCGGGCCTATCTTGTCGTGTGGCTCGTGGGTAAAAGAAATGCTTGATACTCATTCCTTTCTGCAAAAAGTGGTCATTGTAGGAGTTGCTGAAAAATTCACCGACTTGCAGGAAGCTACGTCTTATCATGTGACGATTATTAATGAAACTTCTGTTAGACAAGGGCAAGCAATGAATCTGTTGCATGCTATTCATTTTGGCGTACCTATTTATATATCGCTTGATAAAGATGTGCTCAGTCGTGATAACATTATAACAAATTGGTCGAACGGTTCTTTGTCTTTGCCCGTTCTGTGTATGATGTTGAAAGATCTGATCACATCGAACAGCTTGTTGGGGATCGATATTTGTGGAGGTATAGAAATATGTGATCCTGTGACTTGCCGACAGATTATTGAATTGAACAACCGTTGCGATGAAATGATTTTATCGGTCTTGTATAGTACGAAAAAAGCATCCGATTGATATCGGATGCTTCATTGTTTTACTGATTAAATAAATAATCTGTACTTTCGTCTTTTAATAACGACGGCTGTTGTAGTTATTACGTGGAGCATCTGTCTTAGGACGTGCCTCAGAAACAACAATCGCACGGCCTTTAATTTCTTGTCCGTTCAATTCTTCAATAGCTTTTTTGGCAGCTTCGTCATCTGTCATTTCAGCGAAACCATAACCTTTAGAACGACCTGTTTGACGGTCTTTAATAACTCTTGCTGAAGAAACTTCTCCATAGGCAGCAAACAACTCACTTAACTCGGAATCACTAATGTTATAGTTCAATCCGGCAATAAAAATGTTCATTTAAATAAAAATAAAAAATTAATAAAACTTGTGTTACAAGAAGCCTAACACTCGGAGAAAAGTGACTATCCACATTGCTGCAAAGAGAAAATTCTCGTCTTATCAGATCTCTTAGAACAGACAAATATACTTAATATTAAATTAATTGGTTCGTTTTTTCTGAAAATATTTGAAAAAACTTTCAAAATATGTCGTAAATCAACTATTTTCTGAGATTTAACTCTGTTTTGGGATAACTTTTGAGGTTTCCTAACCATATAATCTACACTTGTAAATCATTTTGCCTATCGGTTTGAATATTGAATAGATTTTGATTATTCTGTTTGGTGATTTTTCATTAAGATGTCTATGGCGTGGACATAACTATTGTATGTTGTCTATGAAATTTCTTTATCTGGTATTGCCTACTTCTTTAACTTGCTTTGGTTATTTTCTTATCTTACCAAAGTGACATAAGTATGTGGCTTGCGACTCACGCCCGTGAGTCGCAAGTTTCATAAGGGAGAAAATTTATTTTCGTCCTTATGAAAATTTCAAAACATAAGGACGAAAATATTCTTAGGTCCTTATGTCGTTTTAGAAACTGAGGACACGTCTCAAATTTACTTTTATTCTTGTATAACAGATTGATAGTTATCTATATGATTGTATGAGAATCATACTATCAAGTGATAGGGTAGGGCATTCTTGTTTTTATAATATTGTTGAAACGTATTTGTCCACATTGTAAAAAGACGTACCTTTGCACTTACAATATGGAGGTAAAAAGATGAAAAAACTAGTTATATTCGATTTAGACGGTACATTATTAAATACCATTGCCGATTTAGGTAACAGTACTAATTATGCATTAAAGAGATTGGGCTATCCCATTCATGATATTCCTTCTTATTGCTTTAGGGTGGGAAATGGGATTAACAAACTTTTTGAAAGGGCATTGCCCGAAGGAGCGCAGACAGAAGCAAATGTACTTAAAGTGCGTAAATTTTTCATGGAATATTACATTTTGCATTGTGCTGACAAGACTCGTCCTTATCCCGGTATTCCACAATTATTGGAATCTTTGCAAGAACGTGGTCTATTAATGGCTGTTGCATCTAATAAATATCAGGAAGCTTCTTCCAAATTAATACGACATTATTTTGCTGATATACCATTTGTGGCAGTATTCGGGCAGCGCGACGGTGTTGAGCGTAAACCGAATCCTGCGGTTGTATTCGAGATCATGAAAATAGCCCGCGTCAATGCTGGTGATGTTTTGTATGTGGGCGATTCGGGTGTCGACATGGAAACGGCATTCAATGCCGGTGTAACAGCTTGTGGCGTTAAATGGGGCTTTCGTCCCGAATCCGAATTGCAAAAATTTCATCCTGCTTACGTAGTAGATAGCCCGGAGGCTATCCTTTCGCTTCTTGATAAAGAAAACGCTTGATACTGCGCTTGGGCGTTTTTTCGAATTCTTCAGGGTATATCTTAATTTTATTTATCTGACTATAGTTAGGTAGGGTAGCATTTAATTGTATACGGTTCTCTTCCATTATTTTTTCAAGGCCTGTATTGTCTAGTCCATGAGCAAAAGCATCTTCAAAATCTGGATAGATGAGTGCTACCAATTTAGAATTTTGTTGTACGATAACACTTTCTGATACATAAGGAAGTGTATTGAGTTTGTCCTCAATTTCTTCGGGATAGATATTTTGTCCGTTCGAACTCAACAGCATTGTCTTGGAACGTCCTTTTAAGTAAAGGTTTCCATCTGTATCTATTAATCCCAAGTCGCCCGTATGTAGCCATCCGTTCTCGTCTAGCACTTCTTTGGTGGCATCTTCTCTTTTGTAATATCCCAACATCACATTAGCACCTCGGCACACCACTTCTCCCACCGTATTGTAAGGGTCGGATGAAAGTATTTTCAGTTCCATTCTGTCAATGCATCGTCCACATGAATATTTAGCGAATGTATCCCACGGAGCATAGCTGATGAGTGGAGCGCATTCGGTCATACCATATCCTACGGTGTAAGGAAAATGAATACTATGCAAGAAGTTTTCTACTTCTCTGTTGAATGGGGCTCCTCCTAAGATAAGTTCGCAGAAGCGTCCGCCGAAAGCATTGACAATCTTTTCACGTACGGCGGTTTTTATTTTATCGTTGATAATAGGGACTTTGAGCAGTATTTTCATTTGCGGCGTTTGCAGATACGGCAATATCGATTTCTTTATAATCTTTTCAATGATAAGCGGTACAGCAACGATGAAATGAGGTTTTATTTCTGCAAAAGCCTGGAATACTATTTTGGGGGTCGGCATTCGGGTGAGGAAATAAATGTGGCATCCATTGCATACTTCATATAGAAATTCGAACGCCATACCATACATGTGCGCCATGGGTAGCATCGATACTACCACGTTGCCACTACTTAAAGGCAAGTGATCGAGTGCAAATTGAACATTCGACCAAATGGCTCTGAATGGTAGCATCACACCTTTCGAATAACTTGTTGTCCCTGAAGTGTAATTGATAAGAGCCAACTCTTCAGGACTATCTTTATAATATGATATATGCTCAATTCTGAAGTTCTTGGGATATTTCTTTCCGAAAAGCTCATTCAGGTGTTCACGGGCATAATCGAGTTTTTTATTTCTTGAAACCAGAATTGAAAAATCATTGATGAGAATGATGCCTTCTAACATCGGCATTACCGCCTCATTGAGATTCTCCCATACGACGTCGCCGACAAACAACATTTTCGCTTCCGAATGGTTTACGATAGAATGAATATTGTCGGCCTTGAATTCATGGAGAATGGGCACAGCAACAGCCCCATAGGTGAGCACGCTTAAAAAGGCCACACCCCAATGCGATGAGTTTCGGCCACAAATGGCTACTTTGTCACCTTTTTGCACTCCACTCTCTTCCAATATAATATGTATCTTCTCTATTTTGCGTGCAACGTCTTTATATTGTAATGTCGTGCTTTTATAATCTGTCAATGCATCTAAATCCCAATTTTTTTTGATGCTTTCTTCCAATAATTTGTTAAAACTAATGATTGATTCATCCATGTTATTTCGCATTAATATTTCCGGTGACAAAGATAGTATATACCTTGTTCAATACCAAAGTAATTATACAAATTTAATTGTCTATCTAACTAATTTATTGGTCGAAATTCGTTGTTAGACTAAATAAATCAGGTGGTTACATATTTCTAATTTGGCCGAAAAAGAAGTTTAATGTGATAATTAGTACGTATTTGTAGGATAAACCTCGATTTTCTTACTGTATTATATGGCTTGCCAATAGAAATATTTATATTTGCACTATATTTTATCTATTGAATGAAAAATAAATCGGAGATGAAGATATTAATCAAATGTTTTATGGCGTGTTTTCATAGCAAAAAATACTTATTTCTACTCGTTATATGTAGCTTTCCTCTATTGTGGGCACAAGCACAAACTACTCCATCGGTACAGATATCAAAAACTGAGAAGATAGCATTTTCTCAATGGGAAAATAAGCGGATTGCTATATTGGGAGATTCAATGACTGACAAATGCCGTGTGGGGACAACTTGTGTGTGGTGGGAATATTTGTGTCGTTTGTTGGATTTTAGGCCAATAGTGTATGGTCAGAATGGAGATGATTGGATAGGAATTTACCAACAGGTAGTAAAGATGCATAGTGAACTTGGAAATAATATTGATGCCATTTTTATCTTTGCCGGTACGAATGATTATAATGAGAACACTCCGATAGGCGGCTTTTATGATGAAACGAAACAAGTGGTAAATCGTAATGGGCGTTTGGTGAACTGTTTATATAGAAGTCCGATCCTTGCTGATTCAACTTTTTGTGGACGTATTAACAAGGTATTGTCGTACATAAAGAAAAATTATTCAACCAAACAGGTTGTGGTGATGACACCTATACATCGAGGTTTTGCTAAATTTGGCGAAGACAATATACAGCCTGACGAAAATTATAGCAACGTGTGTGGGTTGTATATAGATGCTTATGTAAAAGTTCTGAAGCAAGCAAGTTCCAATTGGTCGGTGCCTGTAATTGATCTGTTTTCTTTATCGGGGCTTTATCCTTTATACGATTCAAATATGATTTATTTTCACAATGCTGCGACAGATCGTTTACATCCTAATGCAAATGGCGATTACCGACTGGCCAAGACATTACAATATCAATTGTTGGCATTGCCTTGTTCTTTTTAGCTTGGGTGGATCAATTCTATCGTTTAAGTTCTTTGTAATATGAACTCTATATTAAATAGTTTGAATGACATTTTCTATCGGTAAACGCGATTTAGCTGTCATTGTCGGTTGGTTAGAGTCGTCTTCTGCTCTATATCCCAACGCTACCGCAAACAATGTTTTGTAGCCATCCAAATGCATTATACGGTCATATTCATCTTTTTGAATACCTTCCATCGGTGTCGAGTCGATTCCCATTGATGAGCAAGCGCCAAGAAAAAATCCTAGCGAAAGATATACTTGGTGTTGCAACCACGATTTGATTTCGAATTCAGGTAATGATTTTATCTTTGCATTGTAGTACATTACAGCTGCTTCCGGTAAGTATTTAGCTATTTGTTCTTCAAATTTGGCAAGATTGTCAATTGCATAAAATATCACTAGACAGCTTGCATCGTTCACCTTATGTTCGTTAAAGTATGAGACACCGGCCAATTTGTTCTTTTCCTTTTTATCACTGATGAAAACAAACTTCCATGGTTGGCTATTTATTGACGAAGGGCTTAGTCTTATAATTTCTTTTAGTTCCTGAATCTTTTCTTCCGGAATTTGTTTGTTCGGATCATACTTTTTTGTTGTATATCTATTTTTGGCTATATCTAAAAAACTCATTTTGTAAGATTTAAATTAAACAATCAACTTTGTAGTTGCAAACATAGCTATAGTTTTTCATTTCTGCAATATTTATCGTCTTTTACTGAATGTCGTAGTTCAATATAGAAAAGAAATAGAACGATGAAATCTTTACTTTGGCGTTTTCTTAATTTGCGGTCTTTAGAATAAGCTCTTTTTATCACTTTTTCTTATATTGAATGGCTTTTTGGGGGATATCATGAACTTTATTGACCAGAGCTATCTGTTTACCTCTTTTTATAAAACGCATAAAGTAAACCAGATTCCTTAACAATCGCCTAATTGAGAAATAGAATTCTTATCGGTACCTTCTACTAGCTAAAAGTAGACTTTTTGTTTTAAAATGTGCATATTAGTTTCTATGTTTGTTATAATTTAGCTATTGATAATTTTGCAGCATTACAAAGATTTGATTATTTTTGTCCAAATCTCATTAAACAATCATGAAATTTACTCTATTGAAACCATTATTCCCAATTATTACATTTATTGCGATAATAAGTCAAAATTCTTATGCAGATTCTTATGCTACGAAATTTATTTCGAATGTCAAAGGCTTATCTAATAACTCTATTAACTGTATATGGGAAGATAAAGAACACACTATGTGGTTCGGAACATGGGGTGGACTTAATGCCTATAATGGGCGTGATATTAAGACATATAAATATAGTAGCAATAATGCTAATTCAATAAGTAACAATATTATAAGGCAAATTGTCGAGTCTGGAGACTACCTATGGATTGCTACAGATAATGGTATCAATCGAATTAATAAAAAGACAGAACAGATCAAACGTTATTATCTTAGAAATTCGTCTAAGAAGGTACCTAACGCAGAAAAATCGTATAGTATAGGTAAGTCAAGTGACGGCACTATTTTTGGATGGTTTAAAGGTAAAGGTCTTTTCAAATTTCGAAACAATAGGTTTGAAAGAATACCAATCGACTTCACCTGTCAGGTAAAAGAATTGTCAATTACAAAAAGTGGAGCATGGTTTTTGCTGAACAATAGTGTTCTCAAACATATCTCTATAAGCGCCAATACCCGGTATTTGAGAGAAAGAGATCTGAAGTCAATAGCGGTATCAGTATCAAGGTTATTCATCAGTGACAAACAAAATATTGCTCAAGTAAGAGAGACGCTTATAATGTTGGACAAATATGCTAGAATAGAGAAAACAATAACCATATCTCGTAGCTCCCAAGTTTCGCAAGTTTTGCTTGATGGTGGAAAACTTTATATAAGTTCTATAAGAGGAGGCTGTTTGTGCTATGACCTTATTAGCTCAAAATATTCAAGTGTAGATTACGGTATTTCTACGGAAATGCCTGTCCTTACCCTCTTTATAGGTAGTCAACATATATTATGGTTGGGTACTGATGGTAAGGGAGTCGCTCAACTCTATAAATATACTCCTCTATTTAAGACTATTTTGTTTTCGTTTCCCGTCAGAAGCTTTTGCAGCTATCGTGATAATCAAGTATTGGTAGGTACAAAAGGAGGAGGAATACAACTTCTTAATGCTAAGACAGGACAGATTTCTCTGTTCCGTAATGAGGGTTCTGGATTGATATCAAATTCTGTTTATGCCCTTCGTAAAAACGGTCAAAACGACATTTTCATAGGAACGGATGGTTCTGGATTGAATATTTTGAACGCTAAAACAAACAAATTGAGTAAACTGATTATACCCTCTACTTTTTCACAATTTAAATCGGTATACAACATTCATTTTTCAAATCATGATTCGACTATTTGGCTAGGTACCGCAGGATACGGTTTAATCAAAATGGATATTATTAAAAAGGGGGGTAATTATATAGTTACTAAGTTTAAACGCTATTCTTCATCTAACTATTCTAGGACTCTTAACAACGATATCATATATGCCATCGCGTCATCACCAAACGACCGCTACATCTGGTTTGGAAGTCGTGGTGGCGGCTTAAACCGTTTTGATACAAACCGTTCTTCAATTTCAAAATTTGAAGATTTGGTATCTGGTACATTGACAAACGATGACATTCTATGTCTTTTCCAGGATGGCAGAGACTTATGGGTAGGAACTAGCTATGGTTTAAATCGGATTAGATTAGTAACTTCGAGCTATCAGCTTACCAAATACAACAACAGAAATTTAGAAAGTAAGACTATACATGGTGTAGTAAAAGATTTATTGGGCAATATTTGGCTCAGCACAAATCAAGGCCTTTTCAAGATAAGCAAAGATGGACGATTAGAAAACTATACGATAAAAGATGGGCTACAAAACGATGAATTTTCTGATGGCGCATTTTTCAAAGATGAGAAGGGGAATCTTTATTTTGGAGGAGTCAACGGGCTCAACTATTTTAACCCGCAACATGTACATCTTCGCAATTTCTGTCCTCGACTGGAGCTTAGTGGGTTGAGAATATACGACAAAGACATAAATATTGCCACATTCATAAAGGAAGGCAAACTTAAACTGAAATATGATGAACGTAATGTTACGCTCAAATTTATAGCAAAGGACTTTATCAATACTGAAAGTTGCGAATATGCGTATAGAATAGACAAGACAGATCAATGGTTCGAGATGGGCACAGACCCTAATCTTGTATTACAATTATCAACAGGCAAACATCTACTTGAGGTAAAATGCTCTAATGGTGATAAAGTTTGGAACAATAGGATTTATCGTCTCCAAATCATAGTTGATAATCCTTGGTGGTTTAGCTTTTGGGCAATACTCTGCTATCTGCTAATATTGTCAATAATTGGAACTATAGCTTCAGCTATTATTCGTAACCGCATTCGTATGAGTCGAAAACTATTTTTAGCAGATATAGACAAAAAACAAGATCAGAAAATATACGAATCAAAGCTTACATTCTTCACTAACGTAGCTCATGAGTTTTCTATTCCACTTACTCTTATATATACCCCTGCGCAATATTTGTCAGAGATGAGAGGGATTGACAGTGAAATAAAAAAATACGTGGACGTTATAAAAGATAATGCCGAGCGTATGCAGAAACTGATGCAAGAATTAATTGAATTCAAGAAAAGTAAATCAAATTACGAACCTCTCTGTCCCGAAAAAATTGATACAAAAGAGCACATTCTATCTATCATTAAAAATTATGAAACGATTCAACATAGTAATAAAATAGAGTTTAAGTATAATAGTCAGAATCTATCGACCATTATATCCGACAAAAGCGTTCTAAGCAAAATCGTATTCAACCTTCTTTCAAATGCTTTCCAGTATACTCCACAAGGAGGATATATCAAAATGAATTTCTATCAGGAAGAGAGCAAAAATTCGCCACTTCATTTTGTTGTCAGACATTCGGGTAGAGGCATGACAGATGAACAGATAAATAATATCTTCAACGAGTATAAAATATTCGACCAAGTAGCTTCCGGAAATATGCAAGTGAGTAATGGTATTGGTATTAATCTAACAAAAAAACTTATAGAATATCTAGATGGTAGTATAAAAATTAAAAGTCAACTTGGAGAATATATTGAATTTGTCGTTACTATTCCACCATTGGATATTACACGGGAGGATGTTATCAAACTTGAACCGAGCAAAGGCAAGATGCAGACAAGCGAAAATATTTCTAGAGAAAAGAGACATCCCGAGACATTGATTTACATCATAGAAGATGAACAAAATTTAAGAAATTTACTTTCCAATATTCTTTATGATTATACAATATTAGACTTTGATAACGCGAATGAAGTTCTTGAAGCTATTAAGAGGAATCACCCAGATTTAATCATTACAGATCTTCATCTTGCTGAATCGGGCTTGGATTTTGTATACAGATTGAAAATGGATTCTAAGACTAGTTATATTCCTATAATTGGGATTTCCGACAAATCTTCTGTTGAAGAACAGATAGACGCATACAATAAAGGTATAGATACTTATTTGGTTAAACCTTTCCATCCGCGTCAAATTCTTTCTAGCATAGAAAATCTGCTGACTAGACAAATATTGCTCAAAGATTATTTTAACTCTAGTCTTTCGTCTCTTACCATCCGAAATGGGAAGGTAATGCACGAAGAAGACAAAGAGATACTTGAAAGGGTGAACGACTTTATTAAAGAGCATATAT
>JAAYUD010000056.1 GCA_012517855.1 Bacteroidales bacterium | reverse complement strand
TTTTGTACATATCTTATTGAATCATAGTTGTCGTATTTAAAGCATTTTTGTCGGCTCATTAATGTTTTGTCGTTCCACATATGTGATTCGATCAACTCACATATATGGAACGATCGAATCACATATGTGAGTTGATCGAATCACATATGTGGAACGACATTCTTCTAAGAACAAAGCATAAAATCTTTCTGATATGCACCAACTTTCATCAGTATGTTTTATAGATTTCACCCTTTTAAAGGGTAACATGGAAAGGTTAAAGGCGTTTTGGGCAGAGTATTGTGTCTTTCGTTACAACTCCTTGGCAGAGGCGTGCGAATTGTAGAGCGCGCAAATTGCAACATGATTTTGTTGAAATAGCCCGCCGCGTTCACAACAATAGACTTGAGTTCTTATCCCGAACTCAAATATTATACTATAATGAGACGCAAGGTCTACTTGTTTTAGTCATTGGTTTGTCCATCAAACTCAAAAATAGATAAGCCCGAATCTGCAATACAGATTCGGGCTTATCTATTTTAATCCATCTACCGAGCCAAGTGCTCAATAGGATGGGATAGGAGTTCTATTTTAGTTTGTCGATCACTTCTTGCAACTGAGCTCCAAGTCCGATGGTGTAGCCTTGCGATACAAAGACTACTCTATCGAAAGTATCGGCTATGATGAAGATGGGCAACAGTGTCCCGTTTGACAATTTCATGTTCCCGGCTATTTGCTTCTGAATGGCTCCGTTCATATCGATTCCATAGTGCACCGAGGCAGGCAATTTACCGAATTCGTCGGCTTTGTACTTTGCCATCTGTTCCTTGTCCGTAAAGAGGAATACCATCGGGCGTCCCCACTTATCTAGCGATGCTTTCATCTTGGCGATGTCGCGCAATGCATGGTTTGTAGGCTCTTGTCCTACGCCTAGTATTCCTACAACATAATATCCTCTACCTGTTTGTTCTAAGATACTCTTTTCCTTTTGAGTCTCGACAGAATAGAATTTTGATTCGGAATCGAATTTACCTATTACAGATACATCCGAAGAGTTGCTACGCAACTTCAGATTGAGTGTCGTGGTATGTCCGGCTTCGATACGGAATATCTGAGTATTTGCAAGCACACTGCCATTGGCCAGGCGCGTACCGCTTACCAAGATGTAAGTGCCTTCGTCGAGTGCCGTTCCGTTTTTAAATACGTTTGCCCAAGATGTGCCACCGCCCATATCTACTTGTCCTTCGTCAAAACTGAGCAGATTGGTTTTTCCATTCTTTATCTGAGTGATGGTGAAATGCGAGTAATACTCCGGATTCTGCAACGTGGCAGTAGGCTGATAGTCGAGTACCAGTCTGCCGGTAGGAGTAGCTGTTTGCTTGGTCGAATCGAAATTCACATCAATCCATTTATGATTCTTGTCTTGATATTGAATCTTGGATGTCACAGGGTCTTGGCGAGCCTCTATACCCAACGAACGGGCTACGTCTACAAAGAAGATGTTGCGCGATCGGCTGTTCGTTGTCCGCGCTTCCCATACGCCTTCGGCCGACATGGCATTGGTACCGGCTTCTGCATCGGCTACCACTTTGATGTTTTGTTTACACCAGTTTACGAGCTTGTCAGGCGCTGTTCTGAATTGTTCTGCTTGATTTTGCGGAATGACTTTCAGGAAGAACTGTTTGTATGGAGTAAGCATTTCCAGTTCCACCCGTGGATTGAGTATGGCTGCTTTCGCATTGTAACTGTCTTCTAGCACATCGTCGGTTATGTCGCGCAGATCTTTGTCGCTCAACGTTTTCAGCAACTGTATGGCTCTTGCATCGGTATGTCTTTTTATAAATGAGGTAATGGTGCCATAATTGCCTCTTGCCTTAATCAGCAACGGTACTACCGAGTCGGGATGCAATGCAATATCATCCGACGAGAGCGATTTCACAAACGCCGTAGCAGTTTCTTTGTTCATGAAAGTTGCCGTATAAGCGTTTCTTATCGAGTCTTCCATTGATTTGCGACGTTCGTTCTCTTTGCGCATCGCCTCGCTCACATACGGAAGTTTTACTTTCTCTGGCGGAGGTACAATGTCTATTGCCTGTATCGGGAAAGCTTCTCGCGAAGTATCGAGCTGCCGGTCTCTCACCAGTTTTATCGTCACACATTTATCTTTTCCGAACGAGGCTTTGGCATAATTGTATTTACCGTCTTTCGATGCCCATACCAGCATGTCGCCTTTGCCCGATGTCAGGAAGGTCATTCCTTTGCCGTCTGTATACTTGGTAGCTACGGTGCAAAATTCGCCATAGTTGTATATTTTAAAGTCTATGCGCGCATTGACTACTGCACGGCCATTGGCGTCTATCACCTTGAAATCGGTACGTGCTGTTTCGGCATAGTTGTCTATCAGGTTTATCTCGGTGAAGGTAGCCGTTTCGAGCATTACCTCTTCCGGACCGTTGTAGTGACCGAATACCTTGGTGTGCATCAACATGGCTCTACTTGCGGGAGCATTAAACCATCCCAGATTGAGTACAGCTTCGGGTTCGCATGCACCCAGAAAATACCATTTTCCATCGGCCCATGCCTCTACCCATGCGTGATTGTCGTCCGTATGTGCCCAACGTGGAGTATATACTTGGCGAGCGGGAATACCTACAGCTCTCAGGGCTGCAACGGTGAAAGTCGATTCCTCTCCGCAACGTCCGTAGGCAGATAATACCGAAGAAGAGGGCGAACTGGTACGTCCGTCAGAAGGCGTATACGTCACTTTCTCATGGCACCAATGATTTACTTCCAAAATCGTTGTTTTCATATCCAATCCGGCAACACGCTTTTTCAATTCTTTGTAAAAAGACATGCGCGAGCGATCCAGATTCTCGTTGTTCACGCGTATGGGCAACACGAAATGGCGGAAAAGCATCTCCGGTATTTTATTCCCCCAGCTCATTTCGCGTCGAGTTTTAAACGATTGGCGAATATTATCTAAGTAATAAGAGGTCGAATAGTCTGTTAAGTCGCCTATCGGCATATAGGCATAAAGAAACTTCAATGCCTCTGTCTCTTCCATATTCGGATGGAGCGACTGCACGGCAAAGAACTTGGTACCCATTAACTGCATTTTCTTACCGAAATCTTTTTCAACACGGAGTCGATAACTGTTGTCGGTCAAGAAATGCTTCTCTGCGCCATGCACGCAATAAGGAATGCTGCAATATATACAGAAAAAAAGTAAAAAAAGTTTTTTAATCATTGTGCTTTAGGATATGTTTTGAAAACTAAGTCGTTACAAAAATACTCTTTCTATAATAGACTACCAAAAAAATATCTTAAATTTGCATCATTAATAAAACTTCGATGATATACTATTTTAGTGGCAATGGTAATTCGCGCTGGGTGGCTGAGCAGATAGCGGCAGCAACAAATGATACGGTAGAAAATATATCGGATTATATCAAAAATAAAAAAGAGATACAATGTCCTTCGCAAGATGAGAAGGTTGGCATTGTATTTCCGATTCATTCGTGGTATGCTCCTCGGCCGGTTATCGACTTCGTGGATAAACTCCGGTTCAATGCCGATACGTATCGCTACATGGTGTGTACTTGTGGCGATGATGCCGGAAAAACGGCATCCAGGTTTCGCCGTCATTTCAAGTTCGACGCGGCTTGGTCGGTACGTATGCCCAACACGTATATTCCGATGTTCGATTTGGATTCGGACACCGTGGCACGACTCAAAATAGAAGAGGGTAGAGAGAAGATAAAAGAGATTGCCGAAGACGTTAACAATCGAAAGAAAAAAGTTCGTGATGTTTTCGAAGGAGCATTCCCATTTACCAAAACATATATTATCAATTATCTGTTCTACAAATTTGTCGTTACTTCAAAAGGTTTTACTGTAGACGATTCGTGTATCTCTTGTGGAAATTGCCGTGATGCCTGTCCGGTCAATAATATACGTCTGGTAGACGGACGCCCTACGTGGGCCGACAATTGCATTCATTGTATGGCGTGTATTCATACTTGTCCGCAGCGGTCTATAAACTTTAAGACTGCAACGAAAAAGCGTGGAAGATATCTTTTGAAGCGATACGTCACTCGATAACAACATCTTTTTATCTTTTTTGTCTTTATCATTCCAATAGAAGAGACTATCTTTGTGGCGTAATTTAAAAATTACAGATGTTAAAGATAAATAGCCAACACAGCAAAAAGGCGATCGCATTAGGTCTGTTATTCATCATCCTTTCATCGATGATGATTAAAGCTGTGCACTATCATCATTTTCAGGAAAAAGGTGTTGTTGCTACTTCGACTACCGGATACCATCAATACTATATCAGTAATGACGATTACTGTCCTATTTGTCAATATGTCTTTTCGCCTACCGAGGCACCTATCATATATCATTTCTTTTTTATCGCTACGTTACTCGGATTGCAATGCGCTATTGTATTGTTGTCGCGTGTCCGTGCGGTCAGTATCTGCCATCATCTTCGGGCTCCCCCTGTTGTTTGTTAAATATTTCAGTAGGGCTGATGGGGCAAATGGAGGAACAATTCCATATCGCTGCATGTGTGCCTTATATAGCTGTGGTCAATAATCCGGATAGGGTTCATTGACACTATAAGTCTTATCTACTTCAGACTTGTTTTATTATATCATTTCAAACAAACAGTAATATGAAAATAAAGAAAATAATCATTGCTGCGCTCTTTTTGAGTGTTGCCACTTTCAATATATATGCCGATAATAAAGTAAAAACAGATTTGCCCATCGATACGATATCGCTCAACGAAATCGTTGTCACTGCTACACGCAATCCTATCATACGCAAGCTGGCACCATCTTTGGTCAGTGTGTTACCTCACAAAATATTCGAAGATACTCAAGCCAGTTGTTTAGCGCAGGGACTCAATTTTGTTCCGGGTGTGAGAGTAGAAAACAACTGTCAGAACTGTGGGTGGACGCAGGCGCGTATCAATGGTCTGGATGGACATTATTCTCAGATTCTCATCGATAGCCGTCCTCTCTTTTCGGCATTGACCAATGTCTATGGACTGGAGCAACTGCCCGCCAATATGATAGACCACGTAGAGGTGATTCGTGGTGGAGGGTCGGCCTTGTTCGGCTCTTCGGCCATAGGGGGAACCATCAATGTCATCACTCGCGAGCCGTCTAAGAATGGTGCCGAAATAGAACATACAATTACCTCGATAGGAGGGAAGAATGTTTTCGAAAATAATACGACAATGGATGCTTCGATTGTTTCCAATAACAAGAAAGCGGGATTGATCGTTTTCGGTTCCAACAGGTATCGCCAACCCTACGATGCCGATGGTGATGGATTTTCGGAATTAAACAAGATAAAAACAAAGTCTATAGGCGCCCGACTCATTATGAAACCGGTCGACAATATCAAGTTATCGTTCGATTATCGGGGTATAAGCGATTATAGAAGAGGTGGCGACAATATAAACCTGCCGCCTCACGAAGCCAATTTGGCAGAAACGACCGAACATACCATAAATGCGGGAGGTCTTAATTTCGACTGGGGAAATCCCGCATCGAAAGATAAGCTAAATGCTTATGTGTCTTTTCAGAATACCGATCGCAACAGTTACTATGGAGCCGATAAAAGCTTAAACAATTATGGATTGACTCACGATTTGACTTATGTTCTCGGAGGACAATATACTCATCAATTCGACAAGTTGCTATTTATGCCGTCCGTTTTGACGTTGGGTAGCGAATACAATTCGGACAAGATAAACGACGAATCAATAGAAAATAAAGTGTTTACCAACCAGTTGGCTCATACCTCGAGTGCCTTTTTCCAAAACGAATGGCGAAATGACAAAATTAGTTTGCTTTTCGGTGGCCGACTTGATAAGCACAACATGGTAGATCATGTTATCTTCAGCCCTCGTGTCAATCTGCGCTATACTCCAAGTGATGCCTGGAACTTTAGAGTCAGTATGAGTGGTGGTTTTCGTGCCCCACAGGCGTATGACGAAGACTTACATGTAGACTTGGTTAACGGGGATAGGAGAGTGGTGAGATTGGCCAATAACCTTCATGAAGAGAATTCGACAAGCTGGAGCGGTTCTTTAAATTATCATCATCGTTTCGGTTCAGTGATTACAGATTTCATTTTTGAAACTTTTTATACCGACTTGCGTCATACCTTTGCTATTCGCGAACTAGGACAGAAAACTCCTGAGGGCGACGAGATAGACGAACGATACAATGCTTCGGGTGCCAAAGTATATGGTGTCAATATGGAATTGCAAGCTTCGTTCAATTCGTTCATTGACTGGCAAGCCGGATTGACCCTGCAACGTAGTCGTTACAATGATGCGCAGCAATGGAGCGACGACCCAACTGTATCTGCTGAGACAAAGATGTTTCGTACTCCAAATGTTTATGGTTATTTGACGACAGATATTACTCCTGTCAAACGTCTTTCTATTTCTCTCACGGGCGACTATACCGGCAGCATGCTTGTGCAGCACAAGGCCGGTTCGGGTGTAGCGAAAGACGTAGCCGTAACAACTCCTCGTTTTTTTGATGCAAATATCAAGGTAGCCTACGATATTCCGCTTTGCAGCAATGCGTTGACTATGCGTTTGAGCGGTGGCATGCTCAATGCTTTCAACTCTTATCAAAAGGATTTTGATAAGGGAGCTGATAGAGATTCAAACTACATCTATGGTCCAATGATGCCTCGTAGTTATTATGCTGCCGTTAAGTTTCTATTCTGATTCTTTTTTATTATAATACTATTTATCCCGATTCATCTTTTTGAGTCGGGATATTTTGTTCGTTTGTATAGAACGGGCATACATTAGCGAGCCAAAATTGAAAGAATTAAAAAATTGTATTACTATATGAATACAATTAATAAAATTATCTGTACTTTTGCTTTGTTTATAGGCTAAAATGAAAACACTAAAATGCAAAATCAATGAATATTAAAACAAAAAGATTTCTTTTACCAGAAAACGAGATCCCCGAACAATGGTATAATGTGCAGGCTGATATGGTGAACAAACCTTTGCCTATTCTACATCCTGGCACTCGCAAACCACTTACTCCCGAAGATTTATATCCTATTTTTAATGAAGCCTGCTCGCAGCAAGAGTTGAATCAAACCGATTCGTGGATTCCTATACCCGAAGAAGTTCGCGATATGTACAAATATTATCGCCCTACACCGTTGGTACGAGCCTACGAACTCGAGAAAGCTCTTGATACGCCTGCACATATTTATTTCAAAAACGAAAGTGTCAGTCCTGTAGGCTCGCACAAGTTGAATTCGGCTATTGCACAAGCCTATTTTTGCAAACAAGAAGGTATCACGAATATTACGACAGAGACCGGTGCCGGTCAGTGGGGAGCTGCTATGTCGTATGCAGCCAAAGCTTTCGGACTCGAATTAGCGGTTTATATGGTAAAAGTGAGTTATCAGCAAAAGCCCTATAGGCGTAGCATCATGCAGACATTCGGGGCTCAAGTCACGGCTTCTCCTTCCATGTCTACCCGTGCCGGAAAAGATATACTGACTGCTGATCCCAACTGTTCGGGATCTTTGGGTTGTGCCATATCAGAAGCCATAGAACTTGCACAGGCGACGCCTCATTGCAAATATGTATTGGGATCGGTATTGAGCCATGTGAGCCTGCATCAGACAGTGATTGGGCTGGAAGCCGAAAAGCAAATGGCAATGGCAGGCGAATATCCTGATGAGGTCATAGCCTGTTTCGGTGGAGGATCTAATTTCAGCGGCATTACTTTCCCTTTTATGCGCCACAAAATAGATGGTTCGCACAAAGAAACTCGCTTTATTGCTGCCGAACCGGCCTCGTGCCCCAAGATGACCCGCGGTAAATTCGAATACGACTTCGGCGATGAGAGTGGTTATACTCCCTTATTGCCTATGTATACATTAGGACACAACTTCCAGCCGGCTAATATCCATGCGGGCGGATTGCGTTATCACGGCGCCGGAACAATTGTTTCGCAATTGCTCAAGGACAAGATGATGGAAGCTGTAGATATTCCACAATTGGAAACATTTAAGGCGGCAACTCTTTTTGCACGCACCGAAGGCATTATTCCGGCTCCCGAATCGAGTCATGCGATAGCGGCGACTATTCGTGAAGCACTGAAGTGCAAAGAAGAAGGAAAATCTAAAGTCATTCTCTTCAATCTGTCAGGTCATGGACTGATAGACATGACAGCTTATGATATGTATCTTGCCGGAGATTTGATTAATTACTCCATACCCGATGAAACAATCGAGAAATATTTAAAAGAAGTAGAACCTTTAAATAAATAAATTCAGATTTATATTCATTTTGTAGCAGCCCTCAAAAGGGGCTGCTTCTCTTTTGCAACGATCCTCTCTTCTTCTCTTCTGAGGACTATGAATAGCTATATAATCTGAAAGAAAGAGTAAAACACTTACACCGAATACCTTATAAAGGCTGTCTTTATAATAAGAGCGGCAATGGAGGCGAATAACTTCTATTAGTTTTGGCGCTTAAAGTCTAGTAAAACAAAATTAATAGCGTATCTTTGTACCAAAGTGTATATACGATGATTGAGGAAAAGAAGAAATATATTGCCCCCGGCGGATGGTTCGCAATGGAATATCCGGCTGTGTGGAGTGAATTTGAAGATAGCACCGATGCTTTTTTGTTTTACAATCCAGATAAATGGACAGGGAATTTCCGCATTTCAGCTTTTCGCAATGAAAAACCTAACAAAAAAGAAATACACTATGGCGACAATGCCTATAATGTAGAACTTAAAGAGAATAAATCGGCAGAATATGTAAAGATCGGAAAATACGATTGTGCATATAGTGCCGAAGCTTTTGAAGAAGAAGGCAAGCAGTATATTACCCATATATGGATAACAGGAAAGGAAAATACCTTACTTGAGTGTACTTTCACTACTTTATTTGACAGTAATAAAGAGGATGCTGAAGACATTATTGCTTCCATTGACGTCAGAAGTCAAGACAGAAAATATCCGCCCGAAATAATACCGGTTCGCCTTTCGGAAATATACAAAATAGATGATGCTTTCGAAAAGATAAGCAGCATGGTAAAAGAAGAACTTTCAAAAGACTTTCAAGGATCCGAAGAAGATTTGCAAAAGATACAATTGGCACTCGAGAGAAATGAGCCGTCAACAAAGAAAAACGAAATCTGGATTAATGTGGGCATTGTTGTTTGCTGTATCCTCGCTTCAGAAATAGATGGTTTCGAGTGGCAAACATTGATAGATGGCAATAGAGAAGATCCGGTTCTGGTATACAATAAATCGAGAGCCGTAATAGATCCGCTCAAACTAATATGGAGCAAAGTAAAGCACGGCGAAAAATGGAATGTGACGCAAATATATGAGGAAATAATAACCTCATTGGAATAGATAAAAGGAGCATAAAAATGAGCAATAGTTATTTACAAGTAGAGAATCTCACAAAGTCTTTTGGAGATTCTCTACTTTTTGAAAATATATCCTTTGGGTTGGCAGAAGGAGATAAAGTGGGGTTGATAGCAAAAAATGGAGCCGGCAAAAGTACGCTACTTAAAATTTTAATGAATACGGAGTCCAAAGATAGTGGCGAAATTGTATTTCGACGCGACTTGCGCATCGGATATTTACCACAATCTATCAATTATCCTTCTCATTTGACTGTCCTTGAGGCTTGTTTCGAGCATGGCAACGAAGCAGTAAATCTGATAAAAAAATACGAAGTCTGTATGCAAACCGAAGACCATCCGGGATTGGACGAACTACTGGTACAGATGGAACATGCTAAAGCTTGGGAATATGAATTGAAAGTAAAACAGATTCTCTCTGTACTGAAAATAAGTGACTATAATCAGCCCATCGAGCAACTTTCGGGAGGACAACTGAAGAGAGTCGCTTTAGCCAATACGCTCATATCCAATCCTCAATTGCTCATACTCGACGAGCCCACCAATCATTTAGATCTTGATATGACGGAATGGCTGGAAGACTATCTGAAACGTTCTAACATCACTTTATTAATGGTGACCCACGATCGATATTTTTTGGATAGGGTATGCAACAGTATTCTCGAAATAGATCAGCAACAGATCTATGCGTTCAAGGGAAATTACAATTACTATCTGGAAAAACGGGAAGAAAGAATCAATGCCGCCAATGCCGAAAGGGCAAAGGCCAATAATCTATATCGAACAGAATTAGAATGGATGCGCAGAATGCCGCAAGCCCGAGCCCATAAAGCCCGGTATAGAGAAGAAGCGTTCTTCGAATTGGAGAAAGTGGCAAAACGCCAGAACAATGATGATGATGTGCAGCTCAACGTAAAGGCATCATATATAGGCAAAAAGATCTTTGAGGCAGATCATTTGTATAAGAGTTTCGATAAGAAAGTTATACTGGAAGATTTTTCGTATATTTTTACCCGATACGAAAAGATGGGAATCGTTGGCGACAATGGAACCGGAAAATCTACTTTTCTAAAAATACTTATGGGCCAACAAACTCCCGACAAAGGCAAACTCGATATCGGCGAAACCGTTCGGTTCGGATACTATTCGCAAGAAGGAATGACCTTTGACGACAAAATGAAGGTGATTGATGCCATTACTCAAATAGCCGATTTTATCGATATGGGAGATGGCCACCAACTATCGGCACAGCAACTGCTACAGCATTTTCTTTTCACTCCCGAAACTCAATACAATTACATATCTAAATTGAGCGGAGGAGAACGCCGCAGACTGTACCTGTGTACGGTGTTAATGCGCAATCCCAATTTTCTGATACTCGACGAGCCCACCAATGATCTGGATATTATGACGCTTAACGTACTCGAAGAATATCTACTCCATTTTAAAGGTTGTCTTATTGTTGTGAGCCATGATCGATATTTCATGGACAAAGTAGTGAATCACTTACTTATATTCAACGGAGAGGGCGATATAAGAAACTTCCCCGGCAGCTACACTCAATACCGAGAATGGAAAACGCTCTACGAACGACACAAAAAGGAAGAAGGTACGCCGAAGGAAGAAAAAAAGGAACGGATACGCTTGAATGATAAGATAAAGCTATCTTATAAAGAAAAGCAGGAAATGGAAAAGCTCGAAAAGGAAATTTCCGCGCTCGAACAAGAAAAGAATTTGCTCGAAGGAGCTCTTTGCAGTGGTTCATTGTCGGTGGACGAACTGACCGAGAAGTCCAAACGGCTACCCGAAGTGAATGCACTCCTTGATTCCAAGACAATGCGTTGGTTGGAGCTTAGTGAAAAGGAACAGAAATAGGTACCTTAACCCATTCTCCACCGTGCCATTCCATTACTTCTTTGTACCCCGAACGTAGCAATGCCTCAAAAGCTTCCATACGGCCCGCATTGATTCTTTCCGGATAATGCGAGTCACTATTCACCTGTACTCGTATACCCAACGAATGAAGAGCGGGGAAATACCGTTCGTTCGGATAGAATGTTTTTAGCTTCAAATACGATTTCGTATTTATCTCCACTTGGCATCCACTTTGCGCTATAATATCCAAATATTTCTTCATCAGCTCATTGTACCCTTTCTCTTCGAGAAGCCCCGGCCGATAGCACGATGCATTATAGTGCATTTTGTCTGCATGTCCCAATATATCAAAACCGCCCAATTCGATCATCCTAAAGAGATGGTCGAAATATTGTCTAATGACAGAATCCAGATCGCCATCGAAATGCTCGTCTACAACCTGACGAAAACGATCGGGCGGGCAATCGATGTCCACTATCTTGTTATCTTTATCTTTAAGCAGATGAACAGAACCGATACGATAATCCAAAGGCAACCTTCTGAATCGGATATTCGAAGGATTGTTCTCATCATCCAGATAATCTATTTCGAGCCCCACGGCCAATTCTAACTCTGTTTCGTATTTCTTTTTCAATTGAGCAAATTCGGTAAGATAATCATTCATCCTGTCCCATTCCATCGTCCAATGGGTAGGAAAAGGCAACGGAGCATGCGAAGAAAATCCGAAAGAAGAAAACCCTTCGGATATGGCAAATCGCAAAAAAGAATCCATATCTGCTCTACCGTCACAATATAGACTATGACAGTGATAGTTAGTATAATTGGGATGTATCATATATCCATTTCTTTATTCCACTTTTTTGCAAGAATTTCCTTGGAAAAACCTATTTAGCTTTTCTGCACAATCACCGGGCACAACGATGTGATGGTTGCCCAACGAGTTGTTCAGGAAATAGTTGACAGAGGCATTTAGTTTAAGACGAATCTGAGTGCGATAGAAAGAAGTATAGTTGGTGTTCTCCATCAGGTGGGCCGAAGAGACAAAGTATTGATCCAGACATTCGCCGCCACAACGCACCACTGTATAATCGATAGCCGGCAAATACCCCTGAATGGATACGCTCTTGCCGGTAGTGTAATGACTTCTCAAATCGAATTTCTCTGTCATGTCCGTACCTACGGTGCAATGAGACAAAATTACTTCATTCTCCTTTTTATCAATGGAGTTTGTATTTACCATAAAACTACTCTTACCGGTAACAGCCTTTACCGAAAGCATGGTGAAAATAGACTGTAAGTCACCCTCACACCCCACTACATAACCCTTATTGTTCATCAAAGCTAGAGCCAAACAAGCCGTTACAGGAATTGTTTCCAGAATTTTGTAGCAATTTACAGAGATTGTATCAAGCTGATAATCGGTACAAAGCTCAACGATGGCGTAATACAGACGAATGGCTTCAACAATATCATTCGGACTGCATTCTCTACACAGATTAACGTGTTCCATCAATGCTGTCACCTCATCTTTTATATCACTTGTTCTTATCTTTTTGTAGCGAGCCAACACCTCATCGGTCGATATATCAATGAACTCAACTCCCCAGCGGCGTTTCGTCAACAAATAATCGATACCGCTCGATATCAACAACGAAGAAGTCACACCCAGCAATCCTATTTTCTTACCGATCAAAGATCGTTGTGCCATATAGCAATCATATAAGACAGTGAGCTCTGAAATAATATCTTTATTTGTACCATAGACTATTTCGCATTTAAAACCGTGTTGCCTTATCCATGCCGAGGCTTCAATAGTTGTAGGCAAAGAATTGTTATAATTGTCGGCCAATAAAATAAGAGGGCGACGATTAAGCGCTTCTATTTGTTTGACCAGAAGGGATTCTAGCCCACCGATAGTGACAAAAGACACAACGAAGTCATTAGGAGTTATTTGATCTATTTCATCAGCCATTAACATTCTGACGTTGAAGTGTATGTTCAGTTCGGTTAGAAGTTCTTTGTGAGGTTCTAATATGGTGGTTTGTTTATTCTTTATAGCGGAGAAAGTAACTAATGTCATTTCCATGATATTCTTTCATTATAGCGTTCATCTTTATGCAAAGATACTGCATATCGCCTGCAATAACAAAATAATAAGATTAATTTTAGTCATATTATCTTTAAAACTCTTTTGTTCTAAAGAATATTTGTAATTTTGTATTGGCTATGGTATTAGCCTTTAAATACTTTGATAGTTAATAATACCTACTGATAAACAACTATATTATTAATGTATTAAAATTCTTTTTATGCTAAGAACTTTTCTTATTGTAGGCGTAGGCAGTTTTCTAGGTGGCGGTTGCCGCTTTCTTTTATCAAAAGTAGTACAGAATACGATTGAATATTCTTTTCCATTGGGTACGATGATTGTGAACATTTTAGGTTGCTTTATGATAGGAGTGTTTTATGGAACGTTCGAGCGAGGCGGATTAATGAATACCGAACTGAAAATGTTTCTCACCGTGGGTTTCTGTGGGGGCTTCACTACATTCTCTACTTTCATGAATGAGAACTTTCAACTCATGAAAGACGGTAACTTCTTTTATGTGTCACTTTATGTCACCATAAGCCTTATCGGCGGATTGGCAGCATTATATATAGGTCATCTCATTACTAAATTGATATAATTGTTATGCGAAAGAAAATCTTGAAATTCTACTTAAGCAATACGGATGTGATCAAGCACGATTCGCTGTACGAAACAATTGCCAACTCGGCCAAACACTACGGACTGGCAGGGGCAACCGTATACAAAGGTATCATGGGCTACGGGCAGAGTAGCCGATTGCATTCCAATAAGTTTTGGGAACTGAACGAGAAAGTTCCCGTCATCGTCGAAATAATAGACGAGGAAGATAAGTTGCAAAACTTCTTAAACAACATACTGCCGTGGATAGAAAAGCTACCCAAAGGCTGCCTCGTTACGATGCAAGATATAGACATCGTTTTGCAAAAGAAAGGAGGTTCCAAATGAAGAAGCAGGTCAAAACGAATGCGGCTCGGTTGCTGGACCGCGATAAGATAGCATACGAGTTGATTCCCTACGATGTCGACGAAGACGATCTCAGTGCTCAACACGTTGCGGCAAGCTTGGGCGAAGACATCAATCAGGTGTTCAAGACTTTGGTATTGAAAGGCGACAAGACAGGATATTTCGTTTGTGTTGTTCCGGGCGAAGAAGAAGTGAATCTCAAGCTGGCAGCCAAAGTGTCAGGCAACAAAAGTTGCGATCTCATCCCCATGAAAGAATTACTTCCCACCACCGGCTATATTCGCGGAGGTTGTTCCCCTATCGGAATGAAAAAGTTGTTCCCCACGTTCATTCACGAAAGTTGCACCACGCAGCCCTATATCTTCGTCAGTGCAGGTATCCGAGGGCTACAAATCAAAATAAAACCCGAAGACCTCATTTCGGAGGCTAATGCAAAAGTTTGTATTCTTTTTTAGCCGATATTAAGATGAAAAGATTATCTTTGTGCAAATTTAATTTTAATTTATAATAATCAAATACTATGTTTGAAGGTCAACCCAAAGGTCTATACGCATTAGCGTTAGCAAATACCGGCGAGCGTTTCGGTTACTACACCATGCTGGCCATATTTACATTATTTATACAAGCGAAATTTGGCTATACTGCTGCCGAAGCTTCATCTATTTATGCCGGTTTTCTGGCATTTGTTTATTTTACTCCTTTGATTGGTGGTATTCTTGCCGATCATTTAGGTTATGGCAAAATGGTAACGACGGGTATCATTGTCATGTTCTTCGGATACTTCCTGCTTGCCATTCCTACCGATTCGGTTACAGGAAAGTGGATGATGTTCGGTTCATTGGCTCTCATAGCTTGCGGTACCGGATTATTCAAAGGAAATCTGCAAGTCATGGTCGGCAATTTGTACGATGCACCGCAATATCGCAACAAACGCGATACGGCATTCAGCATCTTCTATATGGCCATCAATGTAGGTGCCCTGTTTGCTCCTACAGCTGCAACCAAGATGACTGATTATATGCTGAATAAAGCAGGACTTTTTTATGATTGCAAGATTCCGGCATTGGCACACCAGTTTCTCAATCATACGATAACCGCCGATAATACCACCGAACTTTCCGCACTACAGGCAGCTCAACATTTTGCCGGCGATACGGCAACATTCTGCCAGACTTATATTGCCGAGTTGTCCAAGGCGTATAACTACGGATTCGGCATCGCATGTATTTCGCTTATCGTATCCATATTGATATACTACGGATTCCGCTCTACATTCAAATCGGCCGACTTCAACGCCAAACAAGCAAAAGCCGCCCATATTGTCGAAGAAGAACTTACACCCAAAGAAACTCGTCAGCGCATCGTTGCCTTGTTGCTCGTATTCGCTGTTGTTCTCTTCTTCTGGATGGCATTCCATCAAAATGGTCTCACACTCACATTCTTTGCCCGAGATTATACTCAACATGCCGCAACAGGACTAAACAGAATCGGATTCGACGTTTGGAATCTTGTTTTGGTAATCATTGGCATCTATTCCGCCTTTTCTATCTTCCAGTCAAAGACGCGTAAGGCAAAAATCATATCGGGCACCATATTGGGCGCTGCCCTCGTTTTGCTTGTGGTCAAATACATGGAGACAGACAATTTTGTTCCTATTCTACCGCAGATCTTCCAACAGTTCAATCCGTTCTTTGTGGTAGCCCTCACGCCTGTATCGCTGGCCATATTCACTTCGCTGGCCAAGAAAGGCAAAGAGCCTTCGGCTCCCCGAAAGATAGGTTATGGTATGTTGGTCGCAGCGTGCGGTTTCATTCTCATGACCATCGCTTCATTGGCATTACCTTCTCCGGCAGCCATTGCAGAGCATCCGTTGGCAGACACCAGCCTGGTATCTCCCGATTGGTTGATTTCTACTTATTTGGTGCTGACTTTTGCCGAACTGTTGCTATCGCCTATGGGTATCTCTTTTGTGTCCAAAGTTGCACCTCCCAAATACAAAGGTATGATGATGGGTGGCTGGTTCGTTGCTACCGCCATAGGCAATTACATGGTTGCCATTCCGGGACACCTTTGGGGTAGTCTTCCCTTGTGGGTAGTATGGAGCGTACTCATTGTATGTTGCGTGGTTTCTGCACTGTTCATCTTCTCTATCATGAAGAAACTCGAAAAAGTCAGCTAGCAATGGCTCATCGATAATATAAAACAACAATTGCGTTTGAGCAAATCTGTAGATTGTAGATTTGCTCAAGCGTTTTTTATATCAACTAAATTATTCCTAGAAGTATGAAAAAATTAGTTATTTGCGCGCTGGCCTTATTCATGATGATGCCGGCAACCTATGCAGGCAAGAAAGACAAGCACAAGAAAGAACCTCTCGTAGCTGCTGTCGCCCAACCTACCGTAGTCAAAGAGGGATTGTTTACGGTCTCCAAAACAAAGACCGACTGGTTCTTGGAGATCCCCGATTCTATTTTGGGTAGGCTCATCCAGACAGTTACCCGCTACACATCCACTCCTGTTGGAGCAAACGTGTATGGGGGAGAGATGGTGAACAACCAAACCGTTTACTTCGAAAAAGGCAACGATAAAATCTTGCTTCGCACGCTGATACTTGGCGCCACTGCCGATGCTAAATCCACCGATATCGAGAAAGCCGTCAAGGTGAGTAGCGAAGATCCCATCGTTGCTGCGTTCAAAATCGAATCGTCGGCCAATGGCAGATACCGCATCAATGTCACCAAACTTTTCACCGACGATACTCCGATCTTTTCCATGTCGAGCCAACAGAAAAAGAGCTTCAATCTGGGCGGCATACAGTCCGATAGGTCTTATATAACCAGTATTCATACTTTCCCCATCAATACCGAAGTGCGTTGTGTCAAGACATACGCCTATTTTGCTCCCGATAGAAGCATGATGGCAATGAGGCCATCCACACCATTGATGTCCGGCGAAGAGACAGGAAGCGTCACCTATACCTTCAATACATCGTTTGTGGTACTGCCCAAAGTTCCCATGCAGCGTCGCCTTGCCGATCCGCGCGTAGGATATTTCACCGATTCATACACTTTCTATTCAGACAATCAGCAGCATGTAGATACCAAAGAGTTCATCACCCGCTGGAGATTGGAACCCAAGCCCGGAGATGTCGAGAAGATGAAACGGGGCGAACTTGTCGAACCTCAGAAACCGATTGTCTACTATATCGATCCCGCCACGCCCAAACAATGGCGCAAATACCTCATTGCAGGTGTCAACGACTGGCAGAAAGCATTCGAACAAGCAGGATTCAAAAATGCCATCATGGCCAAAGAGTGGCCCGAAAACGATTCTACCATGAGCATGGAAGATGCCCGCTACTCTTGCATCCGCTATCTGGCATCGCCCATCGAGAATGCCTACGGACCGCAAATACACGATCCCCGCAGCGGAGAAATCATCGAGAGTCACATCTGCTGGTACCACAACGTCATGGAGTTGGTTCACGATTGGTATATGATTCAAGCCGGCTGCATCGACAAGCGTGCCCGGAAAGAGAAATTCGACGAAGACCTCATGGGCGATCTCATTCGCTTTGTCTCTTCTCACGAAGTAGGGCACACTCTCGGATTGCGTCACAACATGGGTTCGAGCAGCACCGTTCCGGTAGAGAAGCTTCGCGACAAAAAGTTTGTTGAGGCCAACGGACATACCCCGTCCATTATGGACTATGCCCGCTTCAACTACGTTGCCCAACCCGAAGATAGCATCAGCAAAGAAGGCATCTATCCCCGCATAGGCGACTACGACAAATGGGCTATCGAATGGGGCTACAAACCCTGCCTCAATGGCGAGAGCGACGAGCAAGACCGATTGAATAGCAACAAAGAAATAGTAAAAAGACTCAAAGAGAATCCACGTCTATACTTCGGTACCTACGAGTATATCTCCGGTTACCCTTACAACTTCACCGATCCCCGCTGCCAAAGCGAAGACTTGGGCGACAATGCCATGAAGGCGAGCACGTATGGAATCAAAAACCTGAAACGGGTTGTTAAGGCACTTCCCCAATGGACATACGAAGAAGGCGATCTCAATAAAAACATGCAGCGGGTATACGAAAATCTGGTTGGACAGTTGAACAGATACTTCGGCCACGTCGCAACAAATATCGGCGGCGTTTACCACAACTTCACCAGCGTAGAGCAACCCGAGACAAGCTACACAGCCGTCAACAAAGCAACTCAGCAATCGGCACTTGCTTTTCTCAACAGCAACATCTTCATCGAGCCTACTTGGCTCACATCCGAGCAATATATTTATCGGTTCAATGGAGATCCGCAGAGTTATAGCAAAGGGTTGGCTCGGCGTGTGCTCAGCAACGTCGTATCCGGCAACACTCTAAATCGCTTGGTTCAGTACGAAAATGCATCTCCCGCCAACTATAAGGCGCAAGACTATTTCAACGATCTCACCAAAATGATTTTCAGCGAAATATACGGCAAGGCAGGCAAAATCTCTTCCTATCGTCGCTATTTGCAACAGCAATTTGTCAAGATAGGTATCGATCAGGCCAACGACAAATCGTTGCTAGGCACAGATGCCCATGCCATCATCACCCACCAGTTGCTCAGCCTACGCCAAAAAGTATTGTCGGCAGCAGCAACCGCAACAGATAGCATGACAAAATCGCACCTCAACGACATTGCACTACAGATTCAAAAAGAACTGATGCCAAAATAAAAAGAGAAAGAGTATAATAACAAAGAGGTGCATCTCAAAAGCCCTCTTTTCAATCAAAATACCCTCGTTACAGTAGCTGTAGCGAGGGTATTATATTATGAAAGGGTTGACAATATACTATACTTATTAAGTAGAAAACATCTATTCTATAATATTAAAGAAAAAAGAGTATACACTGCCTTATCCCAATGTATAGGTGAAATTCTGACATAAAAAATGCCCCCGATAAAGGACGAGGGCTGCCTAAATGTTTTCACAACGGAATAATCCTTATTGTGAATTGCTTCAAATTTGTTCTCAAATATACGAAAAATAATTGTTTATGTGCAATTATTTTTCAAAAAATATTTTTTACCTTTGATATTGATAAAATTTAAAGAAATTAAATATGAAAAACATTTTAGGTCTCGATTTGGGGACAAATAGCATAGGATGGGCAGTAATATCTACTTCGGAGGATACAAATATTTCTCCGAAAATTAAATCAGCAGGTAGTCGTATTATTCCTATGGATGCAGCAACATTAAGTGATTTTGATAAAGGTAATACCAAATCACAAACTGCTGAAAGAACAGCGTTTCGGGGAGTTAGACGAATACGTGAGCGGCATTTATTAAGACGTGAGCGTCTTCTAAGGGTACTTCATCAATTGCACTTTTTGCCTTCTCATTTCGAGGCCGACATTAATTTTATCGATCATTCGGGACAAATAAAAACAAACAAGGAACCAAAACTAGCATGGAACAAAAATACAGCAGGGCAATATGAGTTCTTTTTCAAACAATCTTTTGAAGAGATGGTTGCCGATTTTGTGAAGCATCAATCGTACATCACTCTCGAAAATAAAGGAATTCCTTATGATTGGACAATCTATTATTTAAGGAAGAAAGCACTTTCCGAGAAAATATCAAATGAAGAATTGGCTTGGATTCTTTTGAATTTCAATCAAAAAAGAGGCTATTACCAGCTTAGAGGAGAAGATGAAGAAGATAAGACAAACAAATTAGTGGAGTTTTATGCGCTGAAAGCTATAAAGGTAGAACCTACCGACGAAAAAAAGGGTAACGAAGTTTGGTATAATATTTATTTGGAAAACGATTGGATATATCGTAGAACAAGCAAAACACCTTTAAATCTTGCAGGGAAAACGCTCGAATTAATTGTAACAACAGATTTGAATGATGACGGAACTCCCAAACTGAATAAAGATGGGGAAATAAAACGTTCGTTTCGTATTCCGAAAGAAGATGATTGGACATTAAGAAAGAAAAAAACAGAATCTGAAATAGAAAAGAGTGGTAAAACAGTAGGGTGTTTTATTTATGATGAACTTTTGAATAATCCAAAACAAAAAATAAGGGGAGAATTTATTCGTACAATAGAACGTAAGTTTTATAAATCAGAATTAAAGCAAATCTTACGTAAGCAAACAGAATTTCATCCGGAACTACGAGACAAAAATATTTATTACAATTGTATTAACGAGCTCTATCCCCATAATGAAGCATACCGGCAAAACATACAGAACAGAGATTTTGTTTATCTATTCGTAGACGATATTATCTTTTATCAACGTCCTCTAAAAAGTAAGAAATCATCTATCGCAGATTGTCCTTACGAAGAATACCAATATGTAGATAAAGAAACGGGGGAAATCATTCATGTGCCGTTAAAATGTATAGCCAAATCTAGCCCTCTCTATCAGGAGTTCAGGTTGTGGCAGTTTTTATACAATATACATATCTATCAAAAAGAAAGAATTTTTGATGGTAAATCGCAAACGGACGTCGATGTTACAAATGAATTTTTGAAAACAGAAAGTGATTATGTCGCATTGTTCGAATGGTTGAATGACTTGGGGGCTGTTGATCAAAAAACTTTTCTCAAATATCCGCCTTTCGGGTTAAAAAAGCAACTAAACAATTATCGATGGAATTATGTAGAAGACAAGTTTTATCCATGCAACGAAACAAGATATGGCATACTTGTCAAATGGAAAAAAGCAGGTATCGAAACGGCTCTTTTCAATACCGAAATTGAAAAGTCATTATGGCATATACTATATTCGGTTAATGATAAGATAGAATTAGAAAAAGCGTTGCAGAAATTTGGAGACAAATACCAACTTGGTGACTCTTTTGTACAAGTCTTCAAAAAATACCCTCCTTTCGTTAAAGATTATGGAGCCTATTCTACAAAAGCTATTAAAAAACTTTTGTCATTGATGCGAATGGGTAAATATTGGAAAGAGAATGAAATAGACGAAACAACAAAAAAAAATGTAATAAATATTCTCAACCGAGGGATTGATGAATCAATGCCAATGAAAGCAAATGATAAAGCAATACATCTGGTAAATATCTCTGATTTTAAAGGTCTACCCTTATGGCAAGCCTGTTATATTGTTTACAAGAGGTTTTCAGAAATTAAAGATATAACCAAATGGAAATCTCCCGAAGATTTGGATTGTTATATCAAGTCATTTCGCCAACATTCTTTACGCAATCCAATTGTCGAACAAATTATATTGGAATCGTTACGTGTTGTTAGAGATGTATGGATGCGCGAAGGTCATATCGATGAAATTCATATTGAGCTTGGACGTGAAATGAAAAATTCTGCCGATAAGCGTAAACGAATGTCCGAACAAATATCAGCCAACGAAAATACAAATTTACGAATTAAAGCTCTCATGTCAGAGTTCATAAATAGCGAATATGGCATAGAAAATATCCGTCCTTATTCTCCTAGTCAACAAGAGTTATTTCGTATTTATGAAGAAGGAGCATTGAATACGGCATCATCTGTCCCTGAAGAAATACTTGATATTATCAAAAAATTCGAGGGCCCTAAACAGCCAACTAAATCGGAATTCATGCGCTACAAACTTTGGCTAGAACAAAAATATCGCTCTCCATATACTGGTGAGATCATTCCTTTAAGTAAATTATTTACTCCTGCATACGAAATAGAACATGTGATTCCGCAATCACGGTATTTTGATGATTCATTAAGCAATAAAGTAATTTGCGAATCCGAAGTCAATAAGAAAAAAGGAAACTTGCTGGGTTATGAATTTATAAAAGCACATTATGGTGAAATAATTCCTATAGGATTTGGCAAATCTGTAAAGATATTGTCGGTCGACGATTACGAGATATTCGTAAAAGAGAATTATGCTAGGAATAATATAAAAGCACAGAAATTAATGATGGAAGAAATTCCCGAAAAATTTATTCTTAGGCAATTGAATGATACCCGATATATCAGTAAAGTTGTAAAAACCCTTTTATCTAATATTGTACGCGAAAAACGAGCAGATGGCAATTATGAACCCGAAGCAATCTCCAAAAACGTTATAGTGTGTACAGGTGGGATTACCGATAGGCTAAAAACAGATTGGGGCATTAAAGATGTTTGGAATGAAATTGTTTATCCTCGTTTCGAACGGATGAATTCAATTACCAATAGTAGTTGCTACGGACATTGGGAAAACAAAGAAGGCAAGCGATACTTTCAAACCGAAATGCCTCTTGAATATCAAAAAGGATTCAATAAGAAACGTATAGACCATAGACACCATGCAATGGATGCTTTGGTTATAGCATGTGCTTCGCGTAACATAGTAAACTATTTGAACAATGAATCGGCAAGTGCGAATGCAAAGATCGGTAGACACTATCTACAGCGTTTGTTGTGCGAAAAAAAGAAAAACGATGAAAATGGAAATTACAAATGGATTATCCGCAAGCCATGGGATACCTATACTCAAGATGTATCAAATACCTTAACAAATATTATTGTCAGCTTTAAGCAAAATCTAAGGGTTATAAATAAAACGAACAATAATTATTCGCATTATAATATAGAAGGCAAAAAGGTGATATGTAGGCAAACTAAGGGAGATAACTGGGCCATCCGCAAACCCTTACATAAAGCGACGGTGTTTGGTAGAGTGAATTTGCGATTCATCAAAGAAGTACGTCTATCTGTAGCAATCAGTAATCCCAATAGTATTGTTGATAAAAAGCTAAAAAACAAAATCAAAGAACTCTACAAAGCTCAATATACCACAAAGCAAATCGAAGCCTACTTCAAATCTAATATTTCTCAATGGGAAAATCTAAATCCTGTCAAAGTGAAGATATATTATTATACCGACGATACGACACAACCAGTGGTAGCAGTGCGCAAATCATTAGATAGCAGTTTTACTTCAAAAGTGATAAGTGAATCTATTACCGATACAGGTATTCAGAAAATTCTATTAAAACACTTGCAACAAAAAAATAACGATCCTGCTTTTGCTTTTTCTCCCGAAAGTATCGATGAGATGAACGTTAATATAGAAAAGCTGAATGATGGAAAAAAACACCAGCCAATACGGAAGGTCAGAGTATACGAAGTATTAGGCAATAAATTTGCTATCGGTGAAAAAGGTAATAAAACTAATAAATTTGTCGAAGCAGAGAAAGGAACTAATTTATTTTTTGCCATCTATCAAAACGAAATAGGGAAACGTAGTTATGAAACCATACCACTCAACGTAGTTATAGAAAGAGAAAAGCAAGGTGCACTTCCTGTACCAGAGCAAAACGATAATGGAGATAAACTCTTGTTTTGGCTATCACCTAACGATTTGGTATATCTTCCAACGCCGGAAGAACTAGAGACGGCCATTGATTATTCTATCAAAAGGAAGGAAAGAATATTCAAAATTATAAGTTTCACTGATAAACGATTATATGGAATTCCATATAATGTTGCAAGTTCTATCGTCGATAAATTAGAATATTCTCTATTAAATAAAATAGAATTAACAGATAGTAAAGAATCAATTAGAGCCATTTGTGTTCCTCTAAAAGTTAATAGATTGGGAGAAATTATTGAAATAAATAATAGAAAAGTCAATATTTAATCACTTTAAATATGATCAAAAAGACTCTTTATTTCGGCAATCCCACTTACCTCTCTTTGCGAGATGGACAGATGGTTATCAAACTACCCGAGGTGGTGAGAAACGACACACTGCCTGATTCGTTCAAGCAGCAACATGAAGTCACAAAGCCGATAGAAGATATTGGAATCGTTATTCTCGACAATAAGCAAATTACTGTCACTTCGGGACTTCTTGAGTCTCTGCTCGAAAGCAGTTGCGCCGTTATCACCTGCGATAGCCGAAGCATGCCTACAGGATTAATGTTGCCACTATATGGCAATACCACTCAAAACGAACGCTTTCGTCAGCAGCTTGATGCTTCTCTGCCCCTCAAAAAACAATTGTGGCAGCAAACCACCAAATACAAAATAGAAAACCAAGCTGCTGTTTTGAGAAAGCATACCGATACCGAAACCAAATGTATGAAAACGTGGGGAGAGGATGTGAAAAGCGGTGATCCCGACAATCTCGAAGGACGGGCAGCAGCCTATTATTGGAAAAACCTTTTTGGAGTCAGCATACCCAACTTTACACGTGGTCGCGAGGGCACTCCTCCTAACAATCTACTCAATTACGGTTACGCCATTCTGCGGGCAATTGTAGCTAGGGCATTAGTCTCCAGTGGACTACTCCCTACCTTAGGTATTCACCACCACAATCGTTACAATGCCTACTGCTTGGCCGACGATATCATGGAGCCCTATCGTCCATACATCGACGAGTTGGTCTACAGCATTGTTGTCACAAAACATTCTTATTCGGAATTGACCAAAGAACTAAAAGCTGAATTATTGTCTATCCCTACTTTAGAAGTCACGATAGCCGGCAAACGCAGTCCTCTCATGGTTGCCGTATCTCAAACCACAGCTTCTCTCTTTCAATGCTTCGCAGGCGAAATAAAGCATATAGCTTATCCCAAAATGTAATGGACCGTTTTAGTGAATATCGCATTATGTGGCTACTAGTGTTGTTCGATTTACCCACAGAGACCAAAAAGGAAAAGAAAGCCTACGTTGATTTCCGTAAGAATCTTCAACGAGATGGATTCACTATGTTCCAATTTTCTATCTACGTGCGTCATTGCATGAGTAGCGAAAACGCAGAGGTGCACAAAAATAGGGTCAAATCTTTCCTACCTCAACACGGTCAGGTCGGAATTATATGTATCACCGACAAACAGTTCGGAAGCATTGAATTGTTTTATGGTAAAAAAACACAGGAGGTCAACACTCCCGGACAGCAATTGGAACTGTTTTAAAACAAAAAATCCCGCATTACACGGGATTTTATAGAGATAACAGTTTTCATTTTTTAATTCTAATACGACTCTTATCTTATTGATATTTAATATAATACACACTTCGTGCTGTTATCAATAAGACAAAGATACTAATTTGAAAGCAATTCACAACAAAAACTTTTTATCAATCTTTTCTTCGTCGCTGTTATCAATAAGACAAAGATACTAATTTGAAAGCAATTCACAACTTTCTGCCTTTTTTGCCATATCAGTTAAAGCTGTTATCAATAAGACAAAGATACTAATTTGAAAGCAATTCACAACAGCAATTGTTCCGGATTATCATGCATCGCTGCTGTTATCAATAAGACAAAGATACTAATTTGAAAGCAATTCACAACGA
>JAAYUD010000055.1 GCA_012517855.1 Bacteroidales bacterium | reverse complement strand
TGACATGTACACCACACACCCAAAAACCACGTATGTACCTAAATTTGTTGACGTCCATACGTTTTCTGAAAAACTTAAGGACGTCACCGAAAAAACTAACATACGACAATTTTGCAAAAAATCAACCGTATGTTGCTGCGTGTAACTAACGGAAGTTTGAACCATTGCCTGGCTACTTCCTACATATTAGTAAAAGGGCATAAAAAAAGGAGTACCGCTGTACTCCAACCTTGTTAACCTTAAATCTAATACTATGAAAAACACTGATGCAAAGGTACGCACTTTTTGCTAATTAGCAAGAAATCCAATATGTAATCAGTGTTTTATAATATTTATTAACAACATACTGTATGTAGTACATATATTTTAATTTTTTTCATTGCTTAAGATACATATTATCTGTTTTGAATTCATTGTTGACCACTATGTGGAAGATTAAGATATAAATTGTTTTTTAATTTATCTCTATTTCATTCTTCCTTTTGGCTTGAATATGGGTTATTCAAGACGGAAACTTTTCTTTCATCAAATCTTCCATTTTCAACATCTCATCACGGTATTGAGCAGCTTGTAAGAAATCTAACTTTTTAGCAGCTTCTTTCATTAATTTTCGTGTGTGATCTATGCTTTTCTCCATCTGTGCTTTGGTCATATACTGAACAATAGGATCGGCTGCGATATTCGGTATTTCGGGCTCTATATATGCTCTTTCTTCTCGGAGTCGTTTTCTTGCCTCCATGTTGTCGAATACCGATAAGTTTTTCCCTTTTACAATTTGTTTTGGCGTAATATGATGTTCTTCATTGTATTTGAGTTGCTTTTCGCGTCTTCGGTTCGTTTCGTCTATGGTCTTCTTCATGCTATCCGTTATTCTGTCGGCATACATAATTACTCTGCCATTAATATTTCTAGCCGCGCGTCCGGCCGTTTGTGTCAGCGAACGATGGGAGCGGAGGAACCCTTCTTTATCGGCATCGAGTATGGCAACCAACGACACTTCGGGCAAATCTAGTCCTTCGCGCAACAAATTGACTCCAATTAGTACGTCGTAAATTCCTTCGCGTAGGTCGCTCATTATTTTCACCCGGTCTACCGTGTCTACATCGCTATGGATATAGTTGCATTTTACTCCGTTGTTCAGTAAATATTCAGTAAGTTCTTCGGCCATTCGTTTGGTTAGTGTTGTGACAAGCACCCTTTCGTTACGTTCGACTCTGATTTGGATTTCTTCCATCAAGTCGTCTATCTGATTCAGACTTGGGCGTACTTCTATTTCGGGGTCGAGCAATCCGGTTGGTCTGATAACTTGCTCCACTACGATACCTTCGCTGCGTTGAAGCTCATAATTGGCAGGGGTGGCACTGACAAAAATAATCTGCTTTGCCATTTCTTCGAATTCGGGGAACTTAAGAGGACGGTTGTCGAACGCTGCAGGAAGTCTGAAGCCATACTCCACTAAATTTCTTTTGCGTGAATAGTCTCCGCCGTACATGGCATTAATTTGTGGAATACTTTCATGGCTTTCGTCTACGACAATCAAAAAATCTTTCGGGAAAAAGTCGAGTAGGCAATAGGGGCGAGTTCCCGCGGAGCGTCCATCAAAGTAGCGTGAATAATTTTCGATGCCCGAACAATGTCCTAATTCTCGAATCATTTCCATATCATAGGTTACTCTCTCTTTGATTCTGTTTGCTTCGAGCGTTTGTCCATTCGATTCGAAATAGGCTACTTGTTTGGTCAAATCATCTTCTATCTGATGAATAGCTTGCATAGTCGACTCCTTAGAAGTCATAAAGAGATTGGCCGGATATATCTTATATTCAGAAAAGGAACTGAGTTTATATCCGGTGAGTCCGTCTATCTCTTCGATGCCATCTATTTCATCGCCCCAAAAACTTACTCTTACTGCTGTGTCGGCATACGCTAGGTATATGTCCACCGTATCCCCTTTTACTCGGAATGTGCCTCTTTTGAAATCGATATCATTGCGTAGATAGAGAGATTCAACTAAATTGCGGAGCAACACATTCCTGTCCAATTTCTGTTGCACTTTGATTTCGATGACATGATTATAGAATTCGGCCGGATTTCCCATACCATAAATACATGATACAGATGAAACAACAATAATGTCTTTTCGTCCGGAAAGCAATGCCGAAGTTGTTGCAAGTCTCATACGATCTATATCTTCGTTAATTTGCAGGTCTTTCTCTATATAAGTGTCCGAGCTTGCAATATAAGCTTCTGGTTGATAGTAATCGTAGTAAGAAACATAATATTCTACTGCATTATTTGGGAAAAAAGATTTGAATTCTCCGTATAATTGAGCTGCTAGGGTTTTGTTGTGGCTTAGTATTAGAGTAGGTTTGTTAACGTTAGCGATGACATTGGCTATCGTGAAAGTTTTTCCAGATCCGGTTACACCCAGTAACGTTTGTGCCGGTATTCCATCCGATACTCCCTCTGTGAGTTGCGCAATAGCTTCAGGTTGGTCGCCTGTCGGTTTATAGTCTGAAGTAAGTTCGAAGTTCATGAGTGATTAATTGTTTTAATGAAATTTTACGCAATATTCGGTAAAATAGTCGAGAAAGACAAAAACTTTTCCCTTTTAATTTAGTTACTTTGCAATCGTTAATAGTAGAGAGGGTAAATACCTATGCAGGCACACGCAATCTTAATAATAAACTAAAATAAAATATTGAAGAGACATGGTTTGGAATGAGAACATTGAATGTATGGATCGCGATACACTCAGAAAGATTCAGGACATTCGTTTAAAAAAGATGGTCGATTACGTTTATCATAATACGCCTTTTTATCGTAAAAAAATGCAGGAGATGAATTTAACTCCCGATGATATTAATGGAATAGATGATATTACGAAACTGCCTTTTACTACAAAATTAGATTTGCGTGATAATTATCCTTTTGGATTGTGCGCTGTACCCATGAGTCAGATTGTCCGAATACATGCTTCTTCTGGAACTACGGGGCGTCCTACTGTTGTTCTTTATACTCGAAAAGATTTAAGCGTTTGGGCTGAGTGCATTTCGCGTGCTTTTACTGCCTACGGTGCCGGAACGAAAGATATTTTTCAAATATCTTATGGCTATGGATTATTTACCGGTGGACTTGGTGCACACCAAGGGGCTGAAAATATAGGTGCATCGGTTATCCCAATGTCGAGTGGCAATACTACAAAACAAATTCAATTGATGCATGATTTTGGAACGACTGTTTTGTGCTGTACGCCTTCCTTTTCGTTATATCTTGCCGAGGCTATTAAAGAGTCCGGATTGCCTCGCGATGAATTTAAATTGAGAGTAGGTGCTTTTGGTGCTGAGCCATGGACAGAAAACATGCGCCATGAAATTGACCAAAATCTTGGCATTAAAGCTTATGATATATATGGATTGAGCGAAATTGCCGGTCCCGGAGTTGGATTCGAATGTGAGTGTCAGAATGGTACACATCTTAATGAAGACCATTATTACCCCGAAATTATTGATCCTAATACTCTAGAACCTGTTGAACAGGGAGAAACCGGCGAGCTTGTTTTTACTCATTTAACTAAAGAGGGAATGCCGTTGTTGCGCTATAGAACTCGTGATCTAACAGCTCTTCATTACGAGAAATGCGACTGTGGACGAACGTTGGTCCGCATGGATCGTATCTTGGGGCGTAGTGATGATATGCTTATTATTAGAGGGGTCAATGTCTTTCCGACGCAAATAGAGTCTGTTATTCTTGAAATGAAAGAATTTGAACCTCATTTTCTTCTTACGGTAGGACGCGAAAATAATACCGATACGATGGAATTGAAGGTCGAAGTACGTGAGGATTGCTATTCGGACGAAATTAATGTAATGACCGTTTTGAAAAAGAAACTGGTGGATCGTTTGCGCAGTGTACTTGGATTGGCTGTCAGTGTCAAACTGGTTGAACCCCGTAGTATAGAGCGCAGCGTGGGAAAGGCTAGGCGAGTGATAGATAACAGAAAACTTTAAAATATAAAACGATGGTGACAAAACAACTTTCTATTTTTTTAGAAAATAAATCCGGTCGTCTTAGAGAGGTGACCGAAGTATTGGGGAAGGCAGGCATCAATCTTTCTGCTCTTTGCATTGCCGAAAATTCGGATTTTGGAATCCTGCGTTGTATTGTATCCGATCCGGAGAAAGCATACGATGCACTTCGAGCCAATCATTTCGCTGTGAAGTTTACCGATGTTATCGGCATTAATTGTCCCAATACCCCTGGAGCTTTGAGCAAAGTACTCAATTATCTTACCGATGAAGGGATTTTTATTGAATATATGTACTCGTTTGCCAATGGCGATTCGGCTAATGTCATTATCCGTCCCAGCAATTTGCAACGCTGTATTGAGGTGCTGACAACCAAAAAAGTTGATTTGTTGGCAGCAAGTGACTTATATAAGTTATAATTCACAACTTTTTAGTATTAAAAAAGGTTGATTAGTTGATTTATTAGCGCTGTTTTCATACCTTTGCGCAATATTTTATGCGGATGAAGAAGAATACTATTATTATATTATTACTTTCCATTGTCGTCTTATCGTCGTGTCACGGTTATAACACGTTGTTGAAAAGTACTGATTACGAGTATAAATACGAAGCTGCCAAGTGCTATTATGCTCAAGGTAAATATTCAAAGGCAGAAAACCTGTTGAATGAGTTGATAACCATTCTGAAGGGAACCCCCCAAGCCGAAGAGTCTCTTTATATGCTTGGAATGAGTTATTATTGCCAGGGTGATTATGCAACGGCTTCTCAGTCGTTTATTACTTATTATTCTACTTATCCTAGAGGCGAATACACTGAAGAAGCACGTTTTTATGCCGGTAAAGCGTTGTATCTTGATACGGCTGAACCGCGGCTTGATCAGACCAATACTTATTCTGCCATACAACAGTTACAACTATTCATGGAATATTTTCCTGAAAGCAAACGTAAGGCTGTTGCTCAGAATATGATATTCGAGTTGCAAGATAAATTGGTGTTGAAGGAGGTTTATAATGCTCGTCTTTATTATAACTTAGGTACCTATTTAGGTAATAACTACCAATCGTGTGTCATTGTTTCGCAAGATGCTCTTAAAGATTATCCGTATACTAAGTTTCGTGAAGAATTGTCGATGCTTATTCTTCGATCCAAATATGAGATTGCTATCAATAGTATACAAGAGAAGAAGGCCGACCGTTATCGTGATGCGATAGACGAATATTACGGATTTAAAAACGAGTTTCCGAAGAGTAAATACATCAAGGAAGCCGGTAAAATATTTGAAGAATCAAATTCGAAAGTTAAAGATAAATAAGTCGTATGGATTACAAAAAAACAAATGCACCAACTACTACTGTGGTTCGCGATATGGAGAAATTTAGCGAACCGACAGGTAATGTCTATGAAAGTCTTGCTATCATTGGCAAGCGGGCAAATCAAATTAGCGTAGAGATTAAAAATGATCTTTCGAAGAAATTGTCTGAGTTTGCTTCTTATAACGATAACCTTGAGGAGGTTTTCGAGAATAGAGAGCAAATTGAGATTTCACGTTATTATGAAAAGCTGCCGAAGCCGGTATTGATTGCTATTCAGGAATTTCTTACCGGAAAGGTCTATTTCCGCAATCCTGCAAAAGAGAAAGATAAATTAGATAAGTAAATAAAAGGAGATATTGAATGATTCAGCGTGTTCAAACTATATATTTAATAGGCTCTATAGTATTGTTCGTTTTGATGTTGTGCTTTCCTTTGGGTTATTTTACACTTGGTACAAACATTTCATCTTTCGACTTTCGGGGTGTGCAGATAGGGCCTGATTTTCACCACACGCTAGCCATATCGGTCATCCTTTTCATTGCTGTAATATGCGAGGTACTTGCTGTTTTTCTGTATCGTAACCGTTCGCTTCAAATGCGTTTGGTAACTTTCAACAGTCTACTTCAAATTGCTTTTTATCTTGCATTGGTATCTTATATTTTCCTTTATAAAGGCGAATCTAAAGTTACTTATTCTATTAATTGGACGGTCTTTCTACCGTTGGTTACTATTATACTGAATATTCTGGCATATAAAGCCATTCGTAAAGACGAAAGTTTGGTGCGCTCTTTAAATCATTTGAGATAACAAGAATACATATAATATTATCGTTTTTATGGGAGGCGCAATATTATTGCGTCTCTTTTAATTTAGAATAGGATGAGACAATTATTTTCTTTCATATTTCTTTTTTATGCTGTGGCTCTTTGTGCCCAAACATATAAGGTCGAAAATAATATTTCGTATATCACTGCTACTGAAAAAGATGCATATCGTAAGGAGCGCTGTAAACTTGATATATATTATCCGTCGGATAAGAAAGATTTTTCGACAGTCGTGTGGTTCCATGGCGGTGGTTTGGAAAGTGGGAGTAAGAATTTCCCAGAACAATTAATGAATCAAGGTTTTGCTGTGGTGGCTGTTAATTATCGTTTGAGTCCGCGTGCAAAAAATCCTTCTTACATTATTGATGCTGCTGAGGCTGTAGCATGGGTTATGAAACATATCGCCGATTATGGCGGGCGCACGGACAGAATTTTTGTTTCGGGGCATTCGGCTGGTGGTTATCTTACTCTAATGCTTGCCTTGGATAAGCAATATTTAAGCCGTTTTGGGGCCGATGCCGATAAAATTACTGCTTATCTTCCAATTAGTGGGCAGACTGTAACCCATTTTACTATTCGAAAGGAAAGAGGATTGCCTGACGGTATTCCTGTTGTTGACGAATATGCTCCTTTAAATAAAGCACGAAGAAATACGTCTCCCATAATATTGCTTACGGGAGATAAATCTTTAGAAATGGCTTCACGCTATGAAGAAAACGCTTTGCTAGAATCGGTGTTGCGCAATCTTGGTAATAAAAATGTAAAACTCTACGAAATGCAGGGATTTGATCACGGGCAGGTCTGTGCTCCTGCTTGTGTGTTTGTAGCAAACTATCTGAATCATTATAGCAAACATTGATTTATCAGAACTAAATATCAATGTCTTTCTATGTCAGCGAGACATTCAAACTAAAAGCAAGAATGATTCGTTGATATTCGACCGAAAGATTGTATATCGTCGATAATATTTAACTCATGCATTTAGGTACAGATACATAGGATATTGCATTACTTTTGTATTGCGTTAAGATGACTAACATACGGCAATTTCACCCATAAATATAAGATGAAATTGTCGTATGTTAGTTTTTTCGGTGACGTCCTTAAGTTTTTTTGAAAACGTATGGACGAAAATATTTTTAGGGCCATATGTCATTTTAAGGGCCAAATAGCAGATGCTGAATTGTTGTGGTGTCCTGAATTTAGTTGACAGTTAAACATGCTATTGGTCTGTTTTGTATTTGTAGTCTTTGTTGACTTCTACTACTCCCTTTATCTTTTTAAAATATTGAATAGACTCTTCTAACGTTTTACCTTCCGGAATGGATATGGCTATGCCGTTTATGTTGTTGTACGAATATAGTATCGTTGCTCCGTATTGTTTAATGGCTTCTACGATATTCTTTTTCCCGTTATTTTGGTTATAATAGATAATTAGAGTCTTAGGGTTGTATTGGGTAGAATCTTTTTTAAGAGATATCTGACGATTCCCATTTTGTCCACCTTGAAACTGCATATAGTATTGTTTGGGTACTCCATGATTAAATTTGGAGCTGCTACATCCCACGCAAAATAAGTAGGATGTAACAGTTATGAATAGTAGAAGGACCTTTTTCATTTTTATCATTGTCATTGCTTATATTTAAATATCGGCCACATTGCCGGTGCGCTTTAGTACTCCCCACGTCTGCAACTCACCTTTGAGGGCTTTTCTATAACTTTTAAAGAGGACGACATACATAATCCAACGATAACAGAAACGTTGTGGAATAATCCAAAGCAGTATCCATAGTTTCTCTCTTTCGAAAATATAGGCTGCAATAGAAATACTTGCATCAACGATCATAAAGAGTAAATAATAGATAAATATTTTTTCTGCATTGCCCGAAAACAGTCCGATAATCATGAATAAATCGGCGAGTGGCGAGAAAGTCGGTATGATAAACTGGAATATGAGCATATTAGGTAAAGCCCATAGCCCAAGCCCTTTATATTTCTTGGATACCAGCGCATCACGATGTTTCCAGAATGTTTGCATCACACCGAAACTCCAGCGGGTACGTTGCTTTACGAATTGTTTTAATTTCTCAGGAGCCTCAGTCATGGCGATCGCTTTGTTTTCATTTTCAATGACGTATCCGGCTTTAAGAATGCGGATAGTCAAATCGCAATCTTCTGCGAGGGTATCGGTTGTCAATCCACCCGCCCGCTCAATAGCTTCCTTTCTGAAGGCACCTATAGCACCAGGTACTACGGTAATAGCGTTGATATTTGAATAGGCTAGACGATCAAAATTTTGACTGGTAGTATATTCTATCGCTTGCCATTTGGTCAGCATATTACGTCGGTTGCCTACTTTCACGTTGCCGGCGACAGCTCCTATGCTTTTTTCTTTGTCATTGAGGAAATGGACCATCATTAAAGAGACAGCGTTGTGAT
>JAAYUD010000054.1 GCA_012517855.1 Bacteroidales bacterium | reverse complement strand
TCATGCTGAGTGCCGTACACATCAAAGAGATGAAATCACTCATTAAGATAAGCTTTACCAAAGGGCATCGTTATCGACAAGAAATGGAAAATGCCTTAAGTTTGCTGGCTTCAGCATAGCTACAGCTACCGACTCAACCTTTCACCACCCAAAACGACAGATACACTCTTTCGGAGCGTGCGATTCTTCGTACCCTTATGTTTGATAATGCTTCAAAAAACGCTTTTCTGCTTGTTCATAAATGAATATTGAAACTGTTTCAGAGGATTTGAAAGAGACAATAGTATAACTTCGGTGAGTCAAACGGAGTGGGGGGAAGGATTTTTTGACAAAGACATACGATAAGTAGTGAGGATGAATTATGCAGGTTAGAATCGTTCTAAGCAAAGGTCAGCAGAAAATAACGTGCCCACAATATACTTTCGAGGCGATTTTAGGGCCTCTTTTCGTTGGCGTTGTATACGGTGCATCGTTAACCTGCTGTGCGGAAGCGCCGTATGGTGTCATACGGAGGTGGCAGAGGGTCTTATGCATATCTTCCATACACACACTTTTACCTGTGAGTGCCAATAAGCAAAACATTGCGAACAATCCATTTTTCGAAGTATTTTTAGAGGTAAACATTCCTACATATTCTGATACTTTTTTATCCGAACACCAGTTACAGGCTCTTCTAGGACACTATCTTTGCGACTGTTTCACCGCCCCAATATAAATCGAATTAGATCAAGATATAAAGATTGCCCGCTCAATGTATTGATAGACAGTGAGAAATTCATAAGAACGAAAATAAATGTTTGTAAGCATAAACATTTATTTTCGTTCTTATGAATTTCTATATTCGTCCTTATCATTTTTTGAAGACAAAGCTTTAATCCAATGCATCAATAAGTGCCACTTCGGCGTAGTTAAAATAGTATCATGTTCACATGGAAAACGTTCCGAAAAAACGTATGTATAAAAGGGAATATCCGAGTTGTTCATAACAACAGGAGTTCTCTTCAAAGAGCTGTAAAGATTCGATTTTTCTATTTAATCAGCGACGTCCTTATCTTTCTAAAACCACATATGCTCCTAAAACTGTTGACGTCCTTAAGTTTTATTGAAAACGTATGGACCTAAAACTTTTTAGGAGCTTATGTCATTTTGAAAGGCTAAAACCTTTACTCAACTGAAGCAAACATATAAAACATCACGAAAATGAATAAAGACAAATAACCGATGCCTATTTTCATCCTTTGCTTGCGAAACCTGAACAAATCTTTTCCTAATCAAGCTTCGCCTTTTATATCAAGAACGGGATTGATAGACTGTTCGTCCATTGTCCTAATTTTGCCGAACATCTCTTCATATTTCCGCAGGTTTTCTTCAAGAGCGTAGAGCAATCTTTTAGCATGTTCGGGAGCCATTATTATACGCGATTTCACTGGAGCTTTGGGCATTCCGGGCAACACCTGAGCAAAGTCAAGCACAAACTCAGAACTTGAATGAGTAATTACAACCAAATTGGCATAAGTTCCTTGCGCCACTTGCTCATTCAATTCTAATTGCAATTGAGCATCTTCATTTTTGTTTTCCATATTTTCTATATTTATATTTTCGAACGTTAAAATAAAGATGGGCCGCACCAAGATATTTGATACGGCCCAAACCTTTTTGTTTTAATAAGTAAGTGAGAAAGTTTGCATCAAAAGATACAAACTTCTGACTCATTAATATTAACTATTCTACATCTTTATAATCGAGAACAGTACGTTTGTTGGCAATGGCGCGATCGTATTCTTCTTGCGAACCGACAACGATTTTTTCAAATTCACGTTGCCCTGTTCCAGCTGGTATCAAGTGTCCACAAATAACGTTTTCCTTCATGCCTTCGAGTTTGTCGACTTTGCCATTAATAGCTGCTTCGTTAAGCACTTTCGTCGTTTCCTGGAAAGAAGCCGCCGACATAAAGCTCTTTGTCTGTAAAGCCGCACGCGTAATTCCCTGAAGTATCTGAGTTGATGTTGCAGCAACGGCATCACGAACTGTAACTAATTTCAAGTCGCGACGTTTCAACAAACTGTTTTCATCACGAAGTTTACGAGCTGTGACAATTTGCCCAGGTTGCATGTTCGCAGAATCACCGGAATCAACAACTATTTTCTTACCCCAGATTCTATCGTTTTCATCCATAAAGTCCAACTTATCGACAATCTGTTGTTCGAGGAATCGCGTATCACCCGGATCGACAATTTCAACTTTGCGCATCATCTGGCGGACAATAATTTCAAAATGCTTATCATTAATTTTCACACCTTGCAAACGATATACATCTTGAACTTCATTAACGATATATTCTTGAACGGCAGTCGGTCCTTTAATAGCCAATATATCTGCAGGAGTAATTGCTCCATCCGACAGCGGTGTACCCGCGCGAACATAGTCGTTTTCCTGAACCAATATCTGCTTAGACAACGCTACAAGATACTTTTTAACCTCACCGGTTTTCGATGTTACAATAATTTCACGATTACCACGTTTGACCTTACCCATAGTTACCTCACCATCAATTTCCGAAACGACAGCAGGATTAGAAGGATTACGAGCTTCAAACAGTTCGGTAACACGTGGAAGACCACCAGTAATATCGCCGGCTTTACCAACCGACCGAGGAATCTTGACAATAACATCACCCGCAGTTACATGCTGGCCGTTGTCAACAACGACGTGGCCACCCACAGGCAAATTGTAAGTACGTATAAGTTCACCGTCAGCAGCCATAATATGAGCTGTCGGGACTTTGGTTTTATCTTTAGATTCTATAATAATAATTTCACGCAAACCAGTCGATTCATCCGATTCAACTGAATAAGTAACATTTTCAATAACTCCTTCAAATTCTATTTTACCACCGGCTTCAGTGATAATAACAGCATTAAACGGATCCCATTTCGCTATCATCGCACCCTTATCAACGACATCTCCATCATTGAAAAAAAGCGTAGAGCCATAAGGTACATTGTGAGTAGAAAGCACGATACCGGTATTAACGTCTACGAAGCGTACTTCGGCCAAACGTCCAACAACGATTTTCGTCTTCTTACCTTCACCATCTTTTACATCAACCGTGCGGAGCTCTTCAAATTCGAGGCGGGCATTATTTTTGGCAATAATAGTTGCATTAGCTGCAATATTGGCTGCAGTACCGCCGGCATGGAATGTACGCAATGTCAACTGAGTACCAGGTTCGCCGATAGATTGTGCAGCGATGACGCCTACAGCCTCTCCCTTCTGAACCATACGACTAGTAGCCAAATTACGGCCATAACACTTGGCACAAACGCCATGTTTAGATTCACAAGTCAGCACAGAACGGATTTCGACGCTCTCAATTGGAGATTCCTGAATTTTCTTTGCAACTTCTTCTGTGATTTCGTCACCACCGGCAACAAGCAACTCACCTGTTGTAGGATGAATCACATCATGAACAGAAACACGTCCCAAAATTCTTTCGGCCAATGTAGCAATAACCTCGTCATCGTTAGTAAGATCAGAACAAATCAAACCGCGGAGGGTTCCACAATCATCTTCGGAAATAATAACGTCATGCGATACATCTACCAAACGACGAGTCAAATATCCAGCATCGGCAGTTTTCAAGGCGGTATCGGCCAAACCCTTACGGGCACCGTGAGTAGAAATAAAATACTCTAGCACAGAAAGGCCTTCCTTAAAGTTAGAAAGAATAGGATTTTCAATAATCTGCCCACCTTCTGCACCTGCTTTCTGAGGTTTTGCCATCAAACCACGCATACCAGAGAGCTGGCGGATCTGTTCTTTAGAACCACGGGCGCCAGAATCCAACATCATGTACACAGAGTTAAAGCCCTGATCGTCAGAAGAAATGGTTTTCATCAAAAAGTTCGAGAGTTCCGAGTTAACGTGTGTCCAAATATCAATAACCTGATTATAACGTTCATTATTAGTAATGAAACCCATATTATAGTTATTAATGACTTGTTCTACTTCGTCATATCCTCTTTTTACAAGAACTTCTTTTTCTTTCGGGATAATAATATCATTCAAATTGAACGACAAGCCACCCTTAAACGCCATATTGTATCCCAAGTTCTTAATACCATCCAAGAACTCGCAAGTTTTAGCAGTTCCGCAGATTTTAATAACTCGACTAATAATATCGCGCAATGATTTTTTAGAGATAACTTCGTTGATATAGCCTACTTCGGGAGGTACTATTTCGTTGACAATAACACGTCCGACCGATGTCTCGCGCAATACATCAACAATATTTCCATTCTCATCCAAATCTTTCACCATTACTTTCACAATGGCATGAATATCAACCTTACCACTATTATATGCTATCATAGCCTCTTCAGGGCCGTAGAAAATCAGTCCTTCTCCCTTGGCTTCCTTACGAAGTTTTGTAATATAATACAATCCAAGAACCATATCCTGAGAAGGTACAGTAATAGGAGCACCATTAGCGGGATTCAAAATATTGTGTGGTTCAAGCATCAGTAATTGAGCTTCAAGCACAGCTTCATTACTCAAAGGAAGATGCACAGCCATCTGGTCACCGTCAAAATCGGCGTTGAAGGCAGTACAAGCCAAAGGATGAAGCTGAATAGCTTTTCCCTCTATCATCTTAGGTTGGAAAGCCTGAATACCCAGGCGGTGCAATGTCGGAGCACGGTTCAAAAGTACCGGATGTCCTCTCATTACATGTTCCAATATATCCCAAATAACGGATTCTTTGCGATCTACTATTTTTTTTGCAGATTTAACTGTCTTAACGATACCCCGTTCTATCAATTTACGGATAATAAACGGTTTATATAATTCGGCAGCCATCAGTTTAGGAATACCGCATTCACCCATTTTCAACTCAGGACCTACGACAATAACCGAACGAGCAGAATAGTCGACACGTTTACCCAGCAAATTCTGACGGAAGCGGCCTTGCTTACCCTTTAAACTATCAGAAAGAGATTTCAACGGACGATTTGACTCGCTTTTGATTGCACTTGACTTACGAGAATTGTCGAACAAAGAATCAACTGCTTCTTGAAGCATACGCTTCTCATT
>JAAYUD010000053.1 GCA_012517855.1 Bacteroidales bacterium | reverse complement strand
ATCGGTGGACAGGCTATGGAAGCTATTGGTCGTCAGCCGGAAGCGTCAAACGATATTCGTTCAAACATGATTCTTTCAGCAGCGTTGGTTGAAGGTGTCGCATTCTTTGCACTTATTGTTTGTATTTTAGGATACTTCCTTAAATAATTATCATTATGTCGTTGTTACTACCCGAAAGCGGTCTATTGTTTTGGATGCTTATCACCTTTGGTGTGGTATTCTTTATCTTAGGGAAATGGGGCTTCCCCGTTATCACTAAGATGGTAGAAAAGCGTACGAAATATATAGAAAAGTCTTTGGAAAGTGCTAAAGAGGCAAATACTCAGTTGGCTACCTTGAAAGAAAAAAGCGAAGCTATTGTTGCTGAAACTAACAAAGAGCAAAGTCGTATTTTGAGAGAGGCTGCCGAAGAGCGTACGAAGATAATAGAGGCTGCACGGAAACAGGCAAGCGAAGTTGCCCAGAAGGAACTTCTTGCCGTAAAAGAACAGATCCGCCAAGAGAAAGAAGAAGCCATTCGCTCCATTCGTCGTCAGGTGGCTGTGCTTTCGGTAGATATTGCAGAAAAAATTATCCGTCAGAAGCTGAGTAAAGAAGACGATCAGATGCAAATGATCGATCGTATGTTGGACGAGGTAATGGCTCAAAAAAACTAAAAAAGTATGGATGTAGGTGTTTTATCTATGCGTTATGCTAAAGCGTTGATAGGTTATGCGGTCGACAATCATGTTGAAGATCAAATCTATGAGGTGTGCAAACATCTTGGCGCGTCTTTTCGTCAGGAAAGAAGGTTGCGTAGCGTACTCGACAATCCTATACTGACCATCGATGATAAACTGAAGTTGATCAAAGCGGCTGCCGATTCGAAAGGAGAGCCGTGTGAAGAGTTCATACGTTTCGTCCGCTTAGTCCTCAAGCGTCATCGTGAAGGCTATTTGGAGTTTATCTCGTTGATGTATCTCGACTTATATCGCGAAAAGAAGCATATCGGTGTGGCTAAGCTTATCACCGCTGTGCCTGTGGGCGCTGCTGTTGAGGAAAAAATTAGAAACGTTTCGCAGCGTGCTCTTCATGCCAAAGGCATGGAGTTGGAGGCATTGGTAGATGCTGAAATAGAAGGTGGTTTTATCTTCGACGTCAATGACTACCGGCTTGATGCCAGCATCGCTACGCAATTGAAACGTATAAAGCAGCAATTCATCGAAAAAAATCGGCGGATTGTTTAACGAATCGATATTAATATTAAGATTATGTCTGAGAATATAAAAGTTAGCGAAGTTTCAGAAATATTGCAACAGCAGTTGGCCGGCATAGATACTCAGGTCCAGCTTGACGAGGTGGGCACTGTGTTGCAGGTGAGCGATGGGGTAGTCAGAATCTATGGATTGCGCAATGCTGAAGCTAACGAACTTCTTGAATTTGACAATGGTATAAAAGCCGTTGTGATGAACTTGGAGGAAGATAATGTGGGTGCTGTATTGTTGGGACCTACGGATCAAATCAAAGAGGGATTCACAGTAAAGCGTACCAAGCGTATTGCCTCTATTAAGGTAGGCGAAAGCATGCTTGGTCGTGTTATAGACCCGCTTGGCGATCCTCTAGACGGTAAGGGTGCTATTGATAGTAGCAATCTTTTTGAAATGCCTTTGTAACGTAAAGCTCCGGGTATTATCTTCCGTCAGCCTGTAAATCAACCGCTTCAGACAGGTATTAAGGCTATTGACGCCATGATTCCTATTGGACGTGGACAGCGTGAGCTAATTATTGGTGACCGTCAGACTGGAAAGACGGCTATCGCTATCGATACCATCATTAATCAACGCGGTAACTATGAAGCCGGAGATCCGGTATATTGCATTTATGTTGCTATTGGTCAGAAAGGCTCTACTGTAGCTGCTATTGTAGAGACTCTTCGTAAGTATGGCGCGATGGATTATACTGTCGTCGTTGCCGCTACTGCCGCCGATCCTGCGGCTATGCAGTATTTTGCTCCATTTGCAGGTGCCGCTATCGGAGAATATTTCCGCGATACCGGCCGTCATGCTTTGGTTGTATACGATGACTTGTCGAAACAGGCTGTGGCCTATCGTGAAGTATCGTTGATCTTGCGTCGTCCTTCCGGGCGTGAGGCTTATCCGGGTGATATATTTTATCTACACTCTCGTTTGTTGGAACGTGCGGCTAAGATTATCAACCAGCAGGAAGTAGCCGAGCAAATGAATGATCTTCCCGAATCGTTGAAAGGTCTCGTTAAAGGAGGTGGTTCGCTTACTGCATTGCCTATTATTGAAACGCAGGCAGGCGACGTGGCAGCTTACATTCCGACCAATGTTATTTCTATTACCGACGGTCAGATATTTCTGGATACCGATTTATTCAATCAAGGTAACCGTCCGGCAATCAACGTCGGTATATCGGTATCGCGTGTCGGGGGTAATGCTCAGATTAAAGCAATGAAGAAGGTGGCTGGTACACTAAAGATCGATCAAGCTCAATTCCGTGAGTTGGAAGCGTTTACCAAATTTGGTGGCGATATGGACCCTGTCACGGCAATGGCTATCAATAAAGGCCAGCGCAATACCCGTTTGCTCGTTCAGAAGCAATATAGTCCGGTATCGGTTGAAAAGCAAATTGCCATATTGTATTGTGGAACACACGGATTGCTTCATGATATACCTGTTGAAAAGATCTCTGAATTTGAAGAACGCTATCTCCAGTCTCTTGAACTCACTCATCAGCAAGATGTACTTGATGTACTGAAAGCCGGTAAGATCGACGATGATGTGATGAAGATTTTGGAAGAAACAGCGAAATCTGTTGTTAAGCAATTTGTAGATTAAATAGTTTGAAACATTATGCCGTCATTAAAAGAAGTCAAAACTAGAATAAACTCTGTAACGAGTACCCGTAAGATTACCTCTGCCATGAAGATGGTTGCTTCTGCAAAACTCCATCATGCCCAGCAGGCTATTGCGGCGACACTTCCTTTCGAAGAGAAACTCAATAAAATTCTGACGAATTTCTTGAAAGGCGATGTTTCATTCAGTTCGCCTTATATTGTAGTGCGTCCGATAGAGAAAGTCGCTGTCGTGGTGTTCTCTTCGAATACATCGTTGTGCGGTGCTTTCAATTCGAATGTCATTAAACTATTCAATAAGACGGTTGACGAATATAAATCGGTCGCAAGTACGGGTATTGCAGTTTATCCCATTGGCAAGAAAATAGAGGCTGCTGCTCGCAAGGAAAATTTGCTCATTGCCGGTTCTTATCAGAAGTTAGTCGATAAGCCTGCTTATAACGAAGTTGCTGAATTGGCTAATGATTTGTTGCAAAAGTTTGCTTCGGGTGAGATAGATAAGGTCGAACTCATCTATCATCATTTTAAGTCGACAGCTATACAAAAGCTGGTACGGACTACGTTGTTACCCATTGACGTAAATGAGCTTCGCCGTCAGGCAGCTGCTGCCAAGGTAGAAAATGACCGAAAATATCTGAACGATTATATTGTAGAGCCTAATGTAGAAGAGCTTATCGCTGCATTATTGCCTCAAGTAGTATGTCAGAAACTGTTTACGGCTCTCGTCGATTCGACTGCTTCCGAACATGCTGCTCGTACAATGGCTATGCAGATAGCTACCGATAATGCCGATGATCTGATTCAAGACCTTACCGTACAATATAATAAGTCTCGTCAACAAGCTATCACTAGCGAATTGTTGGACATCGTAGGAGGTTCTATGCAGTAAAAATATATCTGATAGCAACATACCGCTATTATTATATATATTTATAATTGCTACTTCAGGAATATTGAAAAAGGCTTTATTTGAGTTTCAATATTCTTGAAGTAGTTTTGTTTTCTGTGCCGACAATAGGTCGGTTTATAATAGATGATAATGTCAATTGTTCTAGGGTACGATATGTTTGATTGATTTGGATATCCGATAGTTTTCTATTTTGAAAATGTATTCTCTCTTATTATTTTAATATTTTTCATATTTTTATCCTTCGAAACATGGTGTGGCGAAGATGTTTTATGTTTTTATGGTTAATATGATATAAAACATAGAAATTAATTCAATTAGTTTTTTGATACAATCCGAATAACAATTATTTTTGAAACCGTTTTAAGAATAATATTTATTTAAAAGAGCTATAAAATTTAATTTAATTAAAATGACAATGAAGAGAATTGTATTATTATTTGCCACTGCAGCTTTGGTGCTTAGTGCCAGTGCTCAGACAGCTAAAAAGAGAGCTACTGGCAGAAAAGCTGTTGTTGCAGCAGCTCCAGCCAGAGTGAAATATACCGTTTCTGGAACGGCAGAAAGCTTGGCTGACGGAACGAAAGTGTATTTGGGCGTTCCTACTCGTTCGGGTTTCGATGCTGTCGATTCTGCTACTGTTAAAGAAGGAAAGTATACACTGAAGTTCAATGCTCAGAAAACAGTTAAGGACTGTTCTGTTGCCAGAAAAGAAGGTAGGCAATACAAAAATGTCGCTGATGTGATTCTCGAAAATACAAATATCACGATTAGTTCTGATAAAGAAGGTAAATCGACAGTTGTTGGTGGACCGGAAAACAAATTGATGCAAGAGTATAAAGCTATTGGCGAACAGTATAACGCTAAGATGATGCCTCTTTATCAAGTGGCTATCGATACGACAAAAACTCGTGAAGAGCGTATCAAGGCTCGTGATGATTTTGAAAAATTGCAGAACGAACAATTTGGTGAAGTAGCTAAGTTTGTTAAGGCTAATGTTCCTTCGGGAGTTAGCAGTATCTTGTTGGGCTACTACGGTTCGGCATTCGATGCTGAAACAATTGATGGTATATTAGCCGAAATGAAGGCTAAATGTCCTACAGATCCTGTATATCTTCAGTATAAGAGACAACGTGAATTGGACGCTAAAGTTGCAGTAGGAAAACACTATATCGACATTGCATTGAAATCTCCGGAAGGTAAACTAATAAAGGTTTCTGATTTTGTTGGTAAAAACAAAATTACGATGATCGATTTTTGGGCATCTTGGTGTGGACCTTGCCGTGGAGAAATGCCTAATGTAATCAAGGCTTACAACGAATATAAAGACAAAGGTTTCGGTGTAGTGGGTGTATCTCTTGATGAAAATATGGCTGCATGGAAATCGGCAATCAAAAGTCTTGGAATTCCTTGGCCGCAAATGTCTGACTTGAAAGGTTGGAAATCTCAAGGCGCTGCTCTTTACAACGTACGTGCTATTCCTGCTACAGTACTTATCGATCAGAGCGGTAAGATTATAGCTAAAGATTTACGTGGCGATGATCTCGAAGCTAAATTGAAAGAATTGCTGAAATAAGCGATTTGTTAGATAGCTGAAAAAGAATCTTTCTTTCTGAGAAAGATTGAAAATAGATATAACCTCACTAAACATGGCTGAAAAGCTTTTGTTTGGTGAGGTTCTTCTTTTAAATAGGTACATTGCAGTGTTTATGCTATAATAATACTCTACTTCAGATGATTTGATCTTGCTACACGGCAAAGTAAAATAATGCTAATGAGTGTGCTTTGCAAAGGCTTTTATTCGTACTTTTGTGGAGATATTGTATACGATACGAACAACATAAGAAGAATCTCATGCAAATAGGTTTATTTGTTCCGTGTTATGTGGACGCGGTATTTCCCGAAGTAGGGGTAGCTACCTATAAGTTATTGAAGTATTTGGGTGTCAATGTAGATTATCCGATGAAACAAACGTGCTGTGGACAGCCGATGGCGAATGCTGGTTTCGAACAGAAAGCAGTACCTCTTGCTGCTCATTTCGAAGATATATTTCAAGGTTATGATTATGTAGTGGCTCCATCGGCAAGTTGTGCCGCTTTTGTGAAGCTCAATTATCCTCGGCTTCTTGAGGGAAAACATGCCTGTCAGACAAGCGATAAAATGATGGATGTGTGTGAATTTTTGCATGATGTCCTTAAGGTTGAAAAGCTCCCCGGAGTATTTCCTCATAAAGTTAGTATCCATAATAGTTGTCATGGAGTGCGCGAATTGCATTTATCATCGCCTAGTGAACTGAATATTCCTCGCTTTTCGAAAATTAGAGACTTATTGTCGTTAGTAGAAGGTGTTACTGTAGTGGAGCCCGAACGTATAGACGAATGCTGTGGGTTTGGCGGAATGTTTTCTATTGAAGAGCCGGAAGTGTCTGTACAGATGGGTACCGAAAAGCTTGATAGCCATATCGCTACCGGTGCCGAGTATATTACCGGTCCAGACAGTTCCTGCCTGATGCATTTGCAAGGCATTGCACGCCGTCAAAACAAACCAATCGAATTCATTCATGTCGTTCAAATATTAGCAGCAGGATTATGAGTACGAAACATACCAAAGCAGCAAGTGCCTTCTTGTTGAACAAGAGTAGGGCACAGTTTCTCAACCAATCTATCTGGTATGTCAGAGAGAAACGTGACAAAGTCGCTATGCAGCTTGCCGAGTGGGAAGAACTGCGCGAACTCTCGAGTTCTATAAAGTGCCATACTGTTACGCATCTTGATACCTATCTGGAACAATTCGCTTCTCAAGCTGAAACCAATGGAGTGATTGTACATTGGGCGAAAGATGCCAACGAACACAATAAAATAGTTTATGATATATTGCAGCAGCATGGTGCGAAGAAGCTCGTAAAGAGCAAGTCTATGCTGACAGAAGAGTGCCATCTGAATAATTATCTGATAAACAAGGGCATTGATGTTGTAGAAACAGATTTGGGAGAACGTATTTTGCAATTGATGCAGGTAGCTCCTTCACATATTGTAATGCCGGCCATTCATCTCAAACGTCAGCAGGTGGGCAAACTGTTTGAAGATAAACTTGGTAGTGAGCCAGGCAATAGTGATCCTACTTATTTGACGCGTGTAGCAAGGCTTCATCTTCGCAATGAGTTTATGACTGCCGATGCAGGATTGACAGGAGCCAATTTCGGTGTGGCAGCTACGGGCGACGTCGTTGTTTGTACCAACGAAGGTAATGCCGATATGAGTACATCTTTGCCGCCATTGCATATTGTCTCGATGGGTATCGAAAAAGTTATTCCGGATTATCGGTCATTGGCTGTTTTTACCCGATTACTGGCTCGTTCTGCAACGGGGCAGCCTTCGACTACGTACACGTCACATTTTCGAAAGGCTCGTCCGGGTTGTGAGATGCACATCGTATTGGTAGACAATGGCCGTAGCGATATACTTGCAAACCCGCAACATTGGGAAACGCTGAAGTGCCTGCGCTGTGGAGCATGTATGAATACTTGCCCCGTATATAGACGCAGCGGCGGATACTCTTATACGTACTTTATACCGGGTCCTATTGGTATTAATTTGGGTATGTTGCGTTCTCCGCGCGCGTATAGCGATAATGTTTCAGCTTGTTCGTTATGCTGCTCTTGCGATAATGTTTGCCCGGCAAAAATAAACCTTTCCGAACAGATCTATTCTTGGCGTCAAGGATTGGATGCGATTCATAAGGCAGACCCCATGAAGAAGATTATTTCGAGCGGATTGAAGTATCTTTACGGACATCCCACTCTCTATTATATGGGTCTGAAATATGCTCCACTTATCAATCGTTTGCCGCGCAATATATTGTATAATAGGTTAAACGCTTGGGGAAAAGGACGCGAATTGCCCACTTTTGCACGGAAGTCTTTTTCTGAAATGTGGAAGAAAGGAATTGTCAGATAATGCAAAAAAGAATACACGATGAATAGTAAAGAAAGCATATTGTCGAACATTAGGAAAAATAGTTGTGCCGATTATGAGATGCCTGACATCGCTGTAGCGGCTGTGCGGTACGACGATTCGCTGCAACAGTTTATCGATATGACGAAAGCCGTAGGTGGCAATGCTCATGTTGTGCAAGTAGATGAAGATATAAACGATTTAATTCGTTCTTATTATCCTGAAGCCGTAAACATCGTTTCTAATTTGCCGGAAGTGACAATCGCAACAGGTAACCCCGATGTAGTGGCAAAACCTCAAGATTTGGACGGAACAGATGTTGCCGTCGTACGGGGTGAAATAGGAGTGGCAGAGAACGGATGCGTATGGATTCCGCAGGCGGTGAAAGAGAAAGCCGTTTATTTTATTGCCGAATATTTGGTGATTCTTCTCTCTGCCGACAAGATAGTGAACAATATGCACGAGGCGTACGATATGCTTCAATTTAGCGATTATGGATTTGGCACTTTTATTTCAGGCCCATCGAAGACTGCCGATATAGAACAGGCGCTCGTCGTAGGGGCTCAAAGTGCTTGTGGCGTCACCGTGTTGATATTGAATCATCGATAGACGAAAGGCTGTTTCGTTTGCTTTTCTCCGAGAAGATACCTGCATAAATAGAGTGTACTGAGCAAGTCTTTTTATACTGCTCAGTACGCTTCTCTGATATAAAAACATGATCAAAATGGAAGATGCCGCCTTATCCGTTTTGCAGTTCCTTCTCTAGCAGAATGGCAGCAGGAAAAATAATATTGTTTTCGAGGTGAATATGTTCATTCAGATTTATTTCGAACAACTTTATTTTCGAAAGTAACAATTTGTAGCCGTTACATGCATCTTCCGGAACACGGTAATTGTTTGTCAACTGATTGATCTTTTTGTAACGTTCTCCTTCGTTCGAATGATCAGACATCATTGCTTCTATCGGGTGAGAAACACTACCGCAGTGGATAGGTTCTATATACAACCCATTTTCAGCAGCTTCGAACAAATGATAGAGATAGGGGAATAGTACGTTTTCTTCTTTCGAAAGATGCAATTCCAAGTCTTCCAACGAATGCTGAAAAAGTTCTCTTACTTCCGTCAATTCGGGATGTGCGGCACCGTGTTTGTCTACTACGGTATCGAGTAGTTTCAATATATCCGGCCCTTCTCTTCGAATGCCCCGATGATGAATCTTGAGCACATAGTCGATCAACAGATCATAAGGCCAATGGCTGAAATCTGCACCCGTTGATGTGCTACCATTTGCCGATTCTAATTCTTTGGATATATTTTCGGTGGAAACTTGGGCTTTAGCGCAAGCTTCTTCGAAATCTACGTTTCCGTGGCAACAGAAATCTATGCCGTATTTTCTGAATATATCGGCCGTTGCAAAATTCGCTGCAACGATAGCTCCAATTGTTTTATTTTTTAGTTCCATGATCGTTCATTTATTTGGTGACTTACATTCTATACGAATACAACTTTCCCTATTTCATCCACTGCATATCTTGCTCTACATCGCTTATCGCTCCGATATGAAATGTATCGATCAGTACATTGAGTACTGCCGGTGATATGAAGGCCGGTAGGGTGGGTCCCAAATGTATCTCTTTCACTCCAAGACTAAGTAGAGCAAGCAATACGATCACTGCTTTTTGTTCGTACCAGGCAATGTTATATATAATAGGTAGTTCGTTGATGTCATTGAGTCCAAACACTTCTTTTAGTTTTAAAGCGATAACGGCAAGAGAATAGCTGTCGTTGCATTGTCCTGCATCGAGTACACGTGGAATGCCGTTTATATCACCCAATCCTAACTTGTTATAGCGGTATTTGGCACAACCCGCTGTAAGAATGACGGTATCTTGGGGCAACGATTGGGCAAACTCCGTATAGTAATCGCGGCTCTTCATTCTACCGTCACACCCTGCCATCACTACAAACTTACGGATAGCGCCGCTCTTTACGGCTTCTACTATTTTGTCGGCCAATTGCAATACTTGGTTATGAGCAAATCCTCCGATAATCTCTCCGTGCTCGATTTCTGTTGGTGACGAACATTCTTTGGCCAGTTCAATTACTTTTGAGAAATCTTTATGTCCGTCCGATTCTGTAGGAATATATTCGCAACCGGGGTAAGCTGTGGCATTGCAAGTAAACATCCGCTCCATATAGTTGGCATTCTTTAGCGGCGGAACGATGCAGTTGGTCGTAAAAATAATGGGACCGTTGAAAGAAGAGAATTCTTCACGTTGGCGCCACCATGCATTGCCATAGTTGCCTACAAAGTGGCTGTATTTCTTAAAAGTCGGATAATAATGTGCTGGAAGCATTTCGCCATGTGTATAAACATCTACACCGGTTCCTTCTGTTTGTTTTAATAGATCTTCGATGTCGTGCAAATCGTGACCGCTAATTAATATCCCGGGGTTATTGCCAACACCAATGTTTACTTTCGTTATTTCCGGATTGCCGTAGCGAGTTGTGTTTGCCTTGTCGAGCAGTGCCATCGTTTGTACGCCCACTTCACCGGTGCGAAGTACTAAGGCTGTCCATTCTTCCACACTCTGATCTTTTGTTGCAATTGTGGCTAGTGTCTGCTGTATGAAAAGATGGATAGATTCGTCGTCGAAACCTAACCGCATGGCGTGTTCCAAATAGGCAGCCATACCTTTCAATCCATAAACAATGAGTTCTTTCAGAGAACGTAGGTCTTCGTTTGGTTCGCTTAGTACGCCTACCTTGGCCGATTGTTCTTCTAGAGTCTGATCGTCGCCGTTCCATGTCATTTCTTCTACTTGCGGGTACGCTATATTCTTTTCATTAAGCATCAAAATCAATTCGTCTCTGAATTTTAGACCCGAATAAATTCGATTTAATATGCTCTCGCTATCGAAATTGGCATTGGTGATGGTCGAAAAGAGTGCATCTGCAACATAGTGATTGACAGGTGTTCCTACTGCTATTCCATTCGCTCTGCACAAATCGGCGGCAATGCTTACGCCTCTTGTTACAAACAACAGTAAATCCATATAGCGAGCCGTTGTTGCATCTTTACCGCAAATACCTTTTAATATACAGCCAGTTCCTTTCATCGTTTCCTGGCATTGAAAACAAAACATACTATTTTCCATACTCGAATAATTTTTTGATCATTATTATTATTATTTTTGTACAAAAGTAGAGATGTCTATTCTCTGAAACTGTCACATTTGTTACGCCGATCATTAAAAAAATAAAACAATGGATATATCCGTATTAAAGCGAACACCTTTATTTGATGGAATGGATGAGCAAGAGATATTGCCTTTCTTGTTTTCTCCCGATCATGTCCTTCGAAAATATAAGGCCGGCGAATTTATTGCCATGCAAGACGAAGTATGCCGTTCACTGCTGTTGCTCTGTAGTGGCAATGCGCGTTCGCAGATGGTGAACAGTGAGGGAAAGCAGCTTACGGTGAGTACGCTTTCGGCTCCTTTGTTACTTGCTCCTGCTTTTGTCTTTTCTTCGGTCAAACGTTTCCCCGCCAATATTGAGGCCATCGACGAATGTGAGGTATTGGCAATAAACAAGGAATCTTTTTTGCGTTTCATCAGAGAGTATCCGTTGGCGATGAACAATTTCTTGCAATTGGTATCCGATCGGGTATTGATGCTATCGAAAAAGTTGAAAGAATTTGCTTTGCAAAGTCTGAAGTCTCGTCTTATTAATTATCTGAGGCTTCATCATACGATTATATCTCAGACAGAAACGGCACAAATATTGGGCGTAGCTCGTCCTTCGCTGTCCCGGGCACTCTCGGAGTTGATAGCTGAAAGATGTATTAGAATGGAGAACAAAGAAGTCTGGATCGACGAGGCAAAGGCCGCCAAATACAGATTGTGATGAAATAGCAAATCAATAAATGTCGTCAGTGACGTCTTTTTTATTCGTCGGCATCGCTGTATTCTTGATGATGAGTTTTGCTAACTTTTTGCCGGCATTTCTAAAACCGTCTCCCATTAGATTGGCTAAGGTTCCGAATTGCCCTCCTTTTGCTGAAAGATTTATTTTTGCCAAAATATCTTGTGAGTCTATTTTTGTAAACAGAATGACAGCTGTCATATTTCCTTTATTGGTAAAGCTCTTGGCTTTTATGATCGCTTGATAATTGGCCGATTCGGATTTCCGACTTTGAAAGGGTATACCCTTTTTAATAAAGGTTTCGTTAAAGCTGCATACAAATTTCGCCGAGATTTCTTTTTGAGCCAGTGCCAGCCATTTTTCGCCTCTCTCTCTATCTTTATATTTTGCGGTTAAGAACTCTTTAGTCGTCATTCCTTCTATTTCAGTTTCCGAGAAATCGAATGTTAAAGCAAGGTTCCTTTCATTTTTCAAGAAACCGAAAGAGTCACTAGTTAGATATTGGGCATTAATTGTTCCCATAAGTCCAAATAAGGATATTACTAGCAAAATAATTTTCTTCATAGCCATTGTTCTTTATCGTTGGTTCTTTGATTACAAATGTAATCATTTTAGTGAAAAGTTTCATCTGCCAAATTAATTTTTATTTAAGTTTATATTGAAAAACTATTTGTGTTCAAATGAATAATTGTTACGGAAATGCCAAAAGCACTAATTAAAATAAGCCAAATGCCATATTAAAATATAGCCAAATGTAATATTTGAAGGGGATATTATTTGTGTCTTAGATATTTATCATTAATTTTGTCCCATAAAATAATTGATAATTTAATATGAAAGAATATAAACCACGAATAGCAGATCAGACTCTTATGGACAAGATGGAGGCAATGGGTGCAGTGCTGATTGAAGGTGCAAAGTATTGTGGAAAGACAACCTTAGCCTGTCAACAGGCAAAAAGCGTATTGTATATGGCTGATCCTGACACAAAAGAACAGAATCTGGCAATGGCGCAAACCAATATTAAGCGACTACTTCAAGGAGAAACTCCACGACTGATTGACGAATGGCAAATGGCTCCGCAGTTTTGGGATGCTGTCAGAAATGAAGTAGACAAACGTGATGAGGATGGCCAATTCATGCTTACGGGCTCTGCTGTTCCACCTAAGACCGATGAGATTTTCCATTCTGGTACCGGACGCATGTCATGGTTAAGATTGCGGACAATGAGTCTTTGGGAATCTGGAGATTCCACGGGAGATGTGAGCCTTGGTAATCTATTCAAGGATGCAACAAACGTTGATAGCGAAAGTCATATAGATATTGATCGTCTTGCATTTCTTACTTGTAGAGGTGGTTGGCCAAAAGCCACACTGAAGAAGAGTGCAAAGGCTGCACTGATGCAGGCCAAGGAATACTATGAAGCTGTTGTTCGCTATGACATATCAAGAGTGGATGATGTGGAGCGCGATCCGGAGCTTGCAAAACGTCTGATGCGTTCATATGCAAGAAATCAAGGCTCACAGGCTAGTGCAGGGACGATATTAGCAGATATGATAGCTAATGAGAGCAACACCTTGAACGAAAATACTATTTATTCGTATATTAAGGCACTGAAGAAAATCTTCGTTATAGAAGATTCTTTGGCTTGGAATCCCAATCTGCGCAGTAAAACAGCCATAAGGACGTCTGATACAAGATATTTCTCTGACCCTTCAATAGCAACGGCTACTCTCGGTTTAGGTCCTGACGACCTTATTAATGACCTCAAAACCTTTGGACTTTTCTTTGAGACACTTTGTGTGCGAGATCTTCGTGTATATGCAGACTCTCTTGATGGTACTGTCTATCACTATCGAGACAAGAATGGTCTTGAGTGTGACGCAGTAGTGCATCTGTCTAACGGGGCATACGGGCTCATTGAGATAAAACTTGGAGGTGATGCTCTAATTAATGAGGGAGCAAGTACATTGACAGCTCTTGCCGGGAAAATTGATCCTACAAAAATGAAAGAGCCTGCGTTTCTCATGGTATTGACAGGTGTCGGCAACTATGCGTATAGACGTCCAGAAGATGGAGTTATTGTTGTGCCTATTGGATGTCTAAAGAATTGATCAATAAGAACTTGTTATGTTTCGAGAAATGAACATTCCCAGGCATTCTGATACTTTTTTATCCGAACATGGGTAACAGGCCCTTGCAGGGCACTCTTTTCGTACTCATTTCACTGACCAAATATAATTTGAATTAGAACAAAACATAAAGAATTAACGCGCAAACTACTGATATACAGCGAGAAATTCGTATGGACGAAACTAAATGTTTATAAGTATAAACTTTTGGTTTCGTCCATACGAATTTTTATTTTCGTCCTTATCATTTTTCGGAAAACAAGTTCAATTTGATGCATTTATAAGTGCCACTTCGGTGAGGTTAAAATAGTATCAGAATATCGACGAGTATTCACCTCTCAAAACGTTCTGAGAAACGGCATCAATATTCCGGCTTTAGATCAACGCAGTCTTGCGTTAATGAGGATGTGCGTCTCGGGCTTATCAGTAAAAAGCAGAAGGCTAAGTGACATCAGGAACGAAATGAATAGGACATACTCGTAAATATAAAAACCGCTCCTCAGTTATCTGTAGCCTATTGTTTAGACTTGTTCTAAGCAGAGGCCTGCTGAAAATAAGGATTCTACAGTATACTCTAGGGGCTATTTTCGGAGCTTTTTTCTCTGGCGTTGTATGCGGTGTATCGTTAACTTGCTGTGGAATAGTGCATAATGGTGTCATACGGAGGTGGCAAAAGGTTGAAATACAGATCGAATTTGATGCATATTCCCGACTTTTACCTATGAGCTCTTACTAGCCAAAACCACGTATGGACCTAAATTTGGTGACGTCCATACGTTTTCAAAAAAACTTAAGGACGTCACCGAAAAAAGGAACATACGACGATTTTTCATTCAATAGAAGATGTTTTGATTTATTGTGTAAATAATACCATTTTAGTGATTACACATTTACAATTGATGTTATTTTTGTCAAATATCACATAATTAGTTATTTATTTTATAAATTTGCGCCCAAAATAAGATTGAGACATTGAGATGAATCCTAAACCAATTCAAACGGAAAAAAAGTTGAAAGAGCTAATGAATAAGTACTACTCACAGTTGTGTGTAGTATCTGTTCAATATACGGATTCATTAGAAATTTCGGAAGACATTGTGCAAGATGTTTTTGTTCGCTTTTGGGAGGAAAATAAATTATTGTCTGTCGAAACGAATCCGAAAGCTTACCTGTTCCGTTCCATACGCAATGCCTCTATCGACTATATTCGTAAAAACAACTATCGTGTGTTTACTGATATTGAAGAGGCTAATTTAATCTCCGAAGAAGAAATAAGCGAAGAAGAACTCTCTTTGCAATACGAACGTTTATATCGAATGATTGGTCAGTTGTCGCAACAAGAACGGGCGGTATTGAATGCAATTGTTGTTGAAAATAAACGCTACAAAGAGGTTGCCGAAGAAATGAATATTTCTGTTAATACAGTAAAAACTTATTTCGCCAGAGCGTTAAGAACTTTAAGAAAAGAACTGCCTCTTTCAATTTTATTAATTCTTTTGTCACCCAAATAAACTTTCTTTTCGTCAACATGGTATAAAATAAAAGAATACGACCATGTTGACTGCAGAAATTATAGAATTATTAAATAAATACAGGCATCATTCGATTTCACATACTGAATTCGAACAGCTTGGGTCGTGGATAAAAGAGTCTGATGAAAACAAGCGTTTACTCAATCTTTATATTAAGTATTATAAAGTTGTAGAGCGTTGGGATACTTATCAACATACCGATGCAACAGTGGCGTTTAATAACGTAAAAGAACGCCGTCGGTTGAAGGCGCGTCGTTTTATCATTCGCCGAGTTTCTGTTGTTGCTGCTTGTCTATTGCTTTTGATCGTAGGCACTACTTGTCTATATTATTATGGAAATCGTTCGTCATCCATAACTCCCTATTCGCGACTTGAAAAGACTGTTTTGCTTACCAATGCCAATGGTAAGCAGCAAGTGCTGAAAAATGGTGGCGAGTTGATTTGCGATACAACTGTTAATAAGGATGCTCCTATTCAGTATAATACTATTAAAACACAGCCTGGAGGTAATTTCAAATTAATATTGCCCGACCATTCTGTTGTGTGGCTCAATTCGAACACTACGTTCCGTTATCCTACCAAGTTTGTAAAAGAACGGCGTGTGGAATTGACCGGCGAAGCATTTTTCGACGTAGCTCACAATGGCTTAGTCTTTATGGTCAATGCTGCGGGTAATAATATTAAGGTAATGGGTACACAGTTCAATATTTCGGCTTATCCGATGCGGAATATGACGGCAACACTGGTAAGGGGCAAAGTAAAAGTTTCTAATCAAATATCCAATAAGGTATTAACACCCGGGCAGCAAGCTGTAATATCATCGTCTTCGGCAGCTATTTCGATTCGAGAAGTCAATACTGCTATTTATACATCGTGGATAATCGGAGTCTTTGACTTTAATGATGAACCTCTTCAGAATATTATGGAACAATTGAGCGAATGGTATAATATGGATGTCGTCTACGAACCCGAATCGCTGTGCAATATTCATTTTACCGGAAGTCTTTATCGCGATAAGTCATTGGATTATTCTCTTGATATTGTTCAAGATGTTTCAGATGTTTGTTTTCTTAAATATAATGGTAAAATTGTTGTGCGCAAAAAAGGGAAAATGTATTAGGCCTATACAAATATAAAGTTTAACCCAAACAGAAAAAAAAGTTTATGAAAAGAGTGAATGGAAAATGGAGAGAAAAGTTAATGCTGCCAAGTCGTTGGTTTGTCATAGCTTTGTTCTTTTTAATTGCTGTGAATGCTTGGTCCGAAACTCATAACAAAACTGTGACTATCAAAAAAACTAATATTACAGTAGTTGCAGCTTTTGATATGATAAAGCAACAGACTGGAGCGGCTATCGTCTATCAAGAAGATGCGATCAATAAGGATATACGCTTGAATCTTGATTTGGTCGACGTACCTCTAAAGGCTGCTATTGAAGCTGTGTGCAACCCTGCAGGATTGGAATATACCTTGCGCGATAATTATGTTTTAGTAAAAAAGAAAGTAGTAAAGACTGTCGTAAAAAGAAGTCCGGTAGTTGCCCAATCCGAATCGTCCAATCGGCGAACAGTAACAGGCTTGGTAGTAGACGAAAAGGGTGAACCGCTAATTGGCGTTAATGTTACTCTTGTTGGGACTAAATATGGAGACGTGACCGATATAAACGGGCGCTTTTCCTTGGCTGCTTCTACTCATGCCAAACTTTTTTTCTCGTATGTGGGCATGGTTAGTTGTACCATTAATATAGGAAACGACACCCACCTTAAAATTACGATGAAAGAGGATAATGCTATGATGAATGAGGTGGTTGTCACCGGTTACCAAAACATTCAGAAACCCAAGATGACGGGTTCGGCCGTAACCATAAGCAGCGACAAACTGATGCAGCGCTACACATCTAACTTGCTATCTAACCTAGAGGGGCAGGTAGCAGGTCTCTCCACCTACGGTGGTGAATTGAAAGTGCGTGGTACTTCATCTCTATACGCCGAGACATCACCCCTTCTGGTAGTGGATGGTCTGCCCATCGAGGGACGTCTGGAGGACTTGAACCAGTACGACATACAATCTATCAACGTGCTTAAAGATGCTGCCGCAACTGCTATCTACGGTGCACGCGCCTCCAATGGCGTGATTGTAATCACCACTAAGAATGCTAATCAGCGTGGCAAGATTGATGTTGCCTTTAATGCCAATCTGTCGCTGAAGGAGAACCCTATTATGGACTACAACAGCAACTTCTATATGAATGCAGCGCAGCAGGTGGCCAAGGAGTCTGAATACTATGACTACTACTTCTTTAGCGGTGCCATTGCCGACCCCGTGGGGAGCACCCTGTCGGGCTACAACTTCGGTAACGGTCCGGTATCTCCTTTGAACTACGCTTATTACCGTGCTGCCAAGGGTGAGATTACCATGGATGAATTGACCAAAATCAAGACTCAGCTAAGTCATAATAACTATGCCAAGGAGTATGCTGACGCTGTATATAAGCAGCAAGTACTGCAGGAGTACAACTTGTCGCTGCGCAGCCGTTCAGAGAAGAGTCAGAACAATGTGACCCTGAACTACCAGTATGACAATGCCGGCATTATCAATACCATGTACCAGCGCTTCACTGCCAACTACAAAGGTTCGTTCGATGTCACCAAGTGGATGACCGCCAACCTGAGTATCAACAGTGTATATAATAAGAGTCGTGAACGTGGATACGATGCTACATCGAATGCCAACAATGTATGGACCCACAGTGCGTATGAGTCTTTGTACGACGCGAACGGGAACATACGCAAAATGTATGGTGTAAGTGAAGGTAACGAACTGTGGCAAGGTGGTGGATACGGCACGCTTGACCTTTCTAGCAACCCCATCGACGAGTTCTATAATAACACCGAGACCACCAACCGTCTGCACATGCTCTACCATGCCGACTTGCAGTTCCACATCTGGGACGGCCTGACGGCCAACGTGCAAGGCATATACGAGTATGACCAAAACACCAACGAGTGGCTGGCGACTGAAGATAGCCATCCCGCACGTGTGATCAAGAATGCATACTGCAACTATGACCCATCAACTGGCACGATGTCCTATATGACTCCCGAGACGGGCGGTTTTCGTCGTACCCGCAATACCAACGGTCAGTACTGGACTACTCGTGGACAGCTGAACTACTCAAAGACCTTCGGAAAGCACGAGGTGAACACCTTGGCAGGTTTGGAGTTCCGTCAGACCAAGTACAAAGGTAGCAACTCGTTGCTGCTGGGTTACGATGATCAACTACAGACCGGTTCTGCTGTCACCGTGAATTTCCTGGACCTCTATAATCAGCAATACAGCCCCTACTATAAATCGAACCTCAATCCCTACGATGCACGTAACTATGCCTTTGTCCCTTACATCAAGAATTCAATGGACAATATAAGAGAGGTCATGCATCGCTTTGCTTCCGGTTATGCAAACCTGACATACACCTACGACTCGCGCTACAATGCCTTTGCATCGTTCCGCAAGGACTATTCGGATGTATATGGCCTCAACGCTAAATACCGCGGCAAGCCCCTGTGGTCAGTTGGTGTGGCATGGAACATGGAGCAGGAGGACTTCCTAAAGAACGTGAAACCCATCAACTACCTGAAGCTGCGCTACAGCTACGGTGTCACCGGTAACATCTACCAGGGTGCTACTAGCTACATGACGGCAACAACAGGTTCGCTGAACAGCTACACCAAGTTGCCTCTTGCAACCATCGACTCGCCTGCGAACCCAAACTTACGCTGGGAGCAGACACGTACTTCAAACCTGGGTGTAGATTTCTCGCTGATGACAAATCGTATACGTGGTAGCATCGACTATTATCACAAGTCGGCAAAAGACGTATTCTCTAATAAGAGTCTTGATCCCACTAGCGGTTTCACCTCTATGTTCGTCAATACGGCTGATATGAACAATAATGGTATTGAGGTGCAAGTGACTGCCGACTGGTTCCGTCCAAACATGCGTAAGGCTTTCGGATGGAGTACTAGCTATACCCTGGCTCACAATAGCAACAAGGTGACCAACGTGGAGAACCCTTCAATGTACGCCTACCAGTTGCTGAGCAACCGCTTCGTGAAGGGTTATCCTGCAAGCGCATTGTGGTCTTACAAGTTCGCAGGCATAGATGACGGTAAAATCAGTGGTCCCGGTGAGACTCTGTGGTACGGCACCGGCGGCACCATTTCTCACAGCGTGCAGAATGCCAGCACCGATGTCATGGAATACAGCGGGCAGACAGACCCTAAGGTAATTATGGGCATGGATAACCGTTTCGAGTGGAATGGTATCTCATTATCAGTGATGATGGTCTACTACGGTGGTCATGTCATGCGCTGCTTGCAGGAGACCGAGTACGGACAAGGTTCAATAGCAGGCGCTCTGCCCAGTTACCTAGTGAATTCATGGACACCCCAGCATCCAACCTCAACACCTGGTTTCGGACAATATGGTTCTACCTCCATCGGCAACGAGTCATACTACGGCAATAACAGCATTTACAATGCTTCGTTCCTAAAGATACGCAACATCGTGCTGGGCTACGAGGTACCTAAGGAGATGCTGCATCATCTGTCATTAAACCGATTGGCATTCAATATCCAGGTGGACAATCCCAAGGCTCTTTGGACAGCCAATAAGAAGGGGATAGATCCCGAGACTCTGGGCGTGCGTACACGCTCCAACTATATATTCAGTATTTTTGTAAACTATTAATTCACGGCAATGAAAAAAACATTATATGGTATGATGCTGGCAGGTCTACTTGGCGTGACCTCTTGCTCGAACTTTACTGACATCCAGCCTAAGGGAGTGAATACGCTCTCTACTACGGATCAGTTAGAGCTGCTATTCAACAACGAAATAACACTCGACATCAGAGACCTGCAGAGCATCGGTGGCGATATAGTCTCTGGTACAAACAACATTCCTGCGGATATGACCATGGAGAACAAGGAGCGCAACACGCTGCTCTTCGGTTACTACGATGACTCCAAGTCCTTGGAGCGCTTAAAGAGTCTCACTTCCAGCGACAGCTACTATAGCAGTTGCTATAGTTGGGTTGGCCGCATTTGCAACCCTGTTATCAATCAGGTAGGTACGGCTAAGGGCGATGATAGCAAGAAGGCAGCTCTGACTGCCGAAGCTAAAGCCCTGCGTGCCTTTGCACACTTTATGGTTGCCGTAAAATTTGCCAAGGCTTATAATCCGGCTACTGCATCACAGGAACAGGGTATAATCTACATGACCGAGACCAAGGACATCCAGACTCCCCAGAAACCCAGTACCTTAAAGGAAAGTTACGACCAGATGCTGGCCGACGTGAATGCAGCTATTAACTCTGGCGCAATGCCTAAGAAGCAAACGGCCAAGACACGCTTTACTCTAGGAGCAGCCTATGCCCTCAAGGCTCACATTCTAATGGCTATGCAGCAGTATGCAGAAGCAGCGGATGCAGCTAAAGCTTCACTCGGAGAGAACAGTAGCCTGCTGGACTATTACAGTAACACCCACAAAGAGAATGGCTGGGGTGCTTTCATCCACTACCCCGGCGACTGGTCATACGATGTCTGCACTCCCAACTGTTTAAAGGACGTAGAGACGCTGTTCGCTATCCCCGACTATCTCATCGGCATGTGGGGTGAACCTGCAATAGAAAAGTACGTAGAACCCGGTTATGGACGCTTCACCCTTACTCCTCGCACCAAGGTACAGTATCTGGGCTTCGAAGCTATGATACCCGGTTATGATCAGAGTTTGAACATGATTGGCATTCGCGGATGGGATTCTCCTTATAATATGCCTGGCGTGAACATGGAGTACCGCAACATTGCCGGTCTCACAGTGCCACAGATGTACATTCTATTGGCTGAATGCAGCGTACGCGATAACAAGGTGGACGATGCCATGGGTTATCTAGACAAGTTACGCCAAAACCGTCTGCCCGCCAGCACCTACCAGCCCCTTAAGGGAACTGTAAGCAGCATAACAGACGCCATAGAAAAGGTAAAGCAGGCTTCGTTCAGCGAGAACCTGTGGACATGCTGGAACTTCATCCAGCGCAAGCGTTGGAATGTGGAGCAGGCATGGCAGACAACCTTAACCCACGACTATAGCAGCGTAGGCTTCGGTGTTCGTACCCTGCGCCCCGAATCTGGCCTATGGGTATTCCCATATCCTATCTCGGTTGTAGAGGCTAATCCCTACATCAACTAGAAAAGCCATCTCCTACATACAAAAGAAACGCCGCAGAATTGTAAAATAATATAATATTTGTTTGCAGTTTGATTTTTTTAGTAGTTTTAGAACGTTAAATATAAATATCATTTATAAAAATGAAGAAAACATTAGTCCTTGTGGCTGGTTGGTTACTGATGATCAGTAGTGCCATGGCCCAGAGTTCAATTGAAGTAAAATTGAGTGATCTGAAGACCGACCGGGTAGTGGTAGAACTTGTGAACCCGAAGTTTCAGGGTATTGAAAAGAAAGATACACTGAAGGTCAATAAAGGCAAGTTCACCTATACACTGGAGGGAGACAAGGCTCGTCTGGCGATCTGCAACATGGACAGTCCCAATGGTAAGAAGTCTCTCAGCTTATACATGGTTCCTGGCGAGAAGGGTGTGCTGAAGGGAACTATCGACCAGGCAACCTGGAGCGGAACGGCCTTCTATAAGGATTTGGCAACCCTGGAGGCACAAACCCATGATCTAAAGGCAAAGTTGGAACAGTTGACTGCCGACTACCACCGCAAGATTGAGGCTGGAGCCAATGCTGACTCGCTAGATAAGGTGATTGACCCGCTGTATAATGCCGTCAACAAGAATTTGGAGGATGTTAAGATAGCCTTCATCAACAGTCATCCCAACAGTGGCGCCGGAGTCACCGTTCTTCCCGGCTTGCAGAAGGAAGAGGAGGCATTGAAGACCTTGCACAGTGTGGAGGAGAGTGGCATATGGAGTAATTTCATAGACTTTGTCAAGGCAGGCATTGAGCGTGCAAAGGTACTTAGCGAGAATGCTAAGAATGTAGAGATTGGCAAGATTGCTCCAGACTTCACTTTGCAGGACCTAGATGGCAAGAATCTAACTCTTAGCAGCCTGCGTGGCAAGTACCTGGTGCTAGATTTCTGGGGCAGCTGGTGCGGATGGTGTATTAAGGGCTTCCCCGAGATGAAGAGTTACTATCAGAAGCATGCGGGTAAGTTCGAGATTCTGGGTATAGACTGCAACGATACGCAAGACAAGTGGAAGGCTGCCGTTCAGAAACATGAACTTCCTTGGAAACATGTGTATTGTCCTAGCGGTGCTGATGTGCTGAAGAACTATGCCATATCAGGTTTTCCCACGAAGATAATCGTTGACCCCGAGGGGCATATCGTCAAGACCGTCGTGGGTGAGAATCCCGCCTTCTATCAGTATTTGGATGAATTGTTGAAATAAAACCTCGCCAAATTGCTGATATAATAGGAGAATTAAACCAACTTTTTCTCATAGCATTAATATGAGATCTTAGTTCGGGATAAGTTGCTAGAATAAACGAAGTTGCTTTGTATCTTCAAAGACATATCCTTTAAGCGTTTTAGGTTTATTCTCAAAGAAGTAATATGCTCCTAATGCAGAAATGAGGTTCATGATGAAATTATTGATGGAAACGATGTTTGGAATGTACAATTTGTGCACTATTTTTTAAAAGATCATTGATTGTTTCGATAATGTACCTTTTCTGAAGCAACATCTTATCTCACATGGACATGAGCTATTCTTCATGTTAGCCCTTGCTCCTGTAACTAACGATATACACATCTCTCTCTTATGATGTCTTGATGACATTGCAAAGGTTTAAAAAGGAAAGAGGCCGTTCTATAAAAATAGGCGGTCTCTTTTTGTATATTCATCATCGTTGCAGTGAAATACGGATGCGATGAGAAGTGCGCTTATATCTCATTCGCGTATTGTATAAATGTCTTTTTTATTATTACTCATCCCATACTGCGTAGGCTGATACAAGCCAATGGTTGAGATTCTCTTTGCAACGTCCTTGTGCTTTGGGTATACTTACCGTAAATGTGTGTTTGCCTGCATTGATATTGCCGAGTTTTACTTCTTGTGGAACGACATCCGATCCCGGACACCAATTGGAACGCGAAAGGTCAGACGAAGCGATAGGCTCTTCGATGTCTTTCTCTTCGTATCCTTTCTCGCCTATATAAGATGCGCGGCGTTTGATGAGCCAGACACCCGACGATGGGTTGAACCGGCGGAAGGATGCGCAGTCGTCGCGCCATGGCACGAAGTTGAGTATCTCTTTTCCGTCCAAACGGAGAATGTTACGTTGCGGGGTGAATTCGTCACCGCCATCGTTGCCTCCGTGTCCGGTAGTGATGTATTTGATACGTACGTTCTTGGCTCCTTTTGGAATATTAAAATCAACCGATACATTCTTACGTGCGAAGATATCGGGATATTCTTGGCCGATATAGTAGATGGTGTTTAAGAGCGGTTCGACATGCCGTTTGGGTAGTACATCGTCAGCAACGCGACTTTCTTTGGTGTCAATATCAACGCTGGCTACATATCCTTCGGCTGTCCACGTGTCGATAAATACACCGATATACACTTCGCCTTTCAGCAGTGTATACAGGTCTGTAATATCTTGCATCCAACAGGTTTCGTCGGCCCATTTAGGAATATATACAGGACGACGTTTGCTGGTTGCCGCTGTGTCCGACCGGCTATAATAACCAACTCCAAAGGGAGTCATGAAACGCATTAATTCTACTGTCGGCAAATAGCCTTTGCCCGGTACAATGCCTACCATGTTCTCGAGTTTGGTACTGTCTATTGCCGGAAATTTTGCTTTACCTTCGGCTATATTCATCAAGTTGATGGCCGAAGCCTTGGGCAAAACAAAGACGGAGCCCGACTTGTCCCAACGATCGCCGTTCGAAGCGACTTTTACGGTCAGTCTGACCGATATGTTGCGCTTATAATCGGGGAGCGTAATTTTCTTTAAAATAATACGTCCGTTCGTCAGACGGATAACGCCTTGAGCGTCGGCTGCCGAGTAGTTGGTCGTATATATCTTAGGTAGAAATTGTATCTTCTCTTTATTGAATACTTGTAAATGGCAGTCACCATAAGCAGGCATGTCTTTTATTTTTGCCGATTTGTTACTGGCCGATAAGACGATGGCTGTAAGCAATAGTGCTGCCGATAAGACTGTTTTGAATTTCATGTTTCTGTTATTGCTTGATTATTTGGCTACTTGAAAACCTCTTTTGTCAAGGTATTCTTTAAACTTATGTAGGTATTCTTCGTTAGGACCGTCGAAGAATGATACGCCCGATGCACCATTGTCGTAGGCTTCGTCGAGAGCTTTCTCAAAGTCGTTTTTTATATCGTTGAACATCAGGCCGGCATAAATCTTGGCTCTACCGTTTACTGTTTGTACGCTCTCTTTAACCGAACGTCCGATCCATTCGGGACCTTCGTAGTAGAATCCGTTATATATCATCGGATAATACGCATCTAGAGACCAGTTTCCCCAATCTTGGCGGACCATCTTTTTGGCCATGGACGGTCCTGGAAATACAGCGGCAGATATTGTTTTTCCGTCGGCTTTGATGGCTTTGGTAATCGCGTCTACCACTTTGGTAATGCCATCGTATCGGAAGTTGAGCCACGATTGATCTTCCATCGGATATGGTATGTCCATTGGATCTTTGCCTGTCAGTGCTTTGAATTTGGCGCGACAAACATCGCAATAGCAATAATCGTATTGAGGTAACTCTTGTGTTTGTTCGATGCCGTAGTTCTTCCACAGACTGACGGGGAGAACGACATCCGGAAAACGCACGTAATCCAAGTGTACACCATCTACATAAGGCAGATTGGCAATCTTTACGTAGTCGTTGGCCAAATATTCGGCAACACCTTCGTGATTGGGGCATAGAAAGCGGTAATAGTCTACATAGGCCGGTTTGTCATAGCAAGATTCACCCTTACGGTTCACAGCGAACCAGTCGGGATGGATGTCTCTTACTTCGGCACGGTTCATTGTCCACTTCCAATAGTGTGCTTCAAGTCCCGCTTCGTGGCAATATTTGTATACTTCTTCGTTGTATCCTTCGAACATGACACCACTGATACCACAGTCCTTGAGTAGCTTAAACCAAGTTTTGAATTCTTCGGGTTTGTATTTGCCGATACCTACCCATACAAAGTTCTTAACGATGCGGGGAGCTATTTTCTCTATAGCAAATTTACCGTCTTGGTTAACTGTGTATTCTACTTTATCTTCTGGTATTGTGATAGCAATATCATAATTATCGGCTGTGGCATTCACTTTGATTGTCGCACCTTTCGGAAGGTCTTTTGTTTCGGCTTCTGTTAGGAAGAAATCTTTTGCGGTGCGTAGATAATTATTGTCTTTCTGATGTTTATCCTGTTGTGCGTAGAACATGCTCCACAATAATTTGTATACTGCCATGTTGTAAGGATAATGAAACTGTTCTGTTGCTGTTCCAACTTGTTTGTTCGAAAAGTAAAGATACCCCCAACGCTCGGGCATGTGCATGTCAACCTTTCCTGTTGGTATCCAAACCCAGTTATCGGCATTCTTTCCGCTCCATTCTACACGCGAAAAGTTGATACGCCACGTTTTTCCTGCAGCTAAAGGGCTGTTAAAGTTCCATGCGAGTGACTTGGCGGGGATAGCCATTTCGACTGTCCACATGCTGTCTTTATCTTTCGAGTTGTTCAGCGTGCCATCACGGTATACGGCAAGTTTAATTCCTGCACAGTTCCATGGAATAAAGAAGTTCCCTCCCGAGCGGTACGGTTTGTCTAGGGTCAGATCGAATAGCACGCCGCGTGCATTGGTCTCGAACTCGAAATAGTTGCGCCCATCACCTGCCGGATTGAGAAATACTTCGAAATCATTATCATAATAGATAATCGTATCGCGTTTGGTAAGTAGCGCTTTGATATCTGTTTCGTGCACAGTGGCCCCGATGTATAGATAATTATCGTCCCATAACATTTTGGCGTGAGTCTCTTGTTTTGGAGTAGGGAAGCCCTTTCCGCTAATATCTGCAAATGATGCTGTCGAAGCTGCTTTCTGCCAAGATGGTTCGTCTAGTTTACCATCAATCTTCATCTTTTCGGCCGTACGGTAACATACGTATCCGTCTGGAAGGGTAAGCATTCGTTCATACTTGCTGAATAAATTGTTTTGTGCATCTGCTGTGAGTGTTGCAACAAAACAGAATAGTAATAATAAAATTTTTTGTCTCATCTCTTTTTAATATATTGTTAGGTAGAGTTATTAATTGCATGTGATGACTTGACCGGAGCCGCGATATAATTTCACGGGCCCATCGAGCAAGATGGCTATAACAGTGATACTTGGATCGAGTACTCTTTCGGGTACGTCAATATATAGGTTCCCAGGAACTTCGCTCCAATAGTTCTTGTTATATATTTTATAGTTGAGTATGGCTCCATTGCCTACAACCCATATCCGATTGACTTTATTCATCAGCCCTTTTACTTCAACAGGGCCATTGGGGCGATATGGAAGGTAGAGATAGAGTATATTGCCTTCTTTGTTGAGTGTCGTATAACCTTGAAAATGTTCATTTGGAATGCCTGCGCGAGTATCGTAAATAGCTTCTTTGTGTTTAGAGGTCCAACGTCCGAATTCTTTTAGTATTGCTACTTCTTCGTCTGGTATTGTTCCGTCTTCGCGTGGACCAATATCCATCAACATATTGCCGTTCATACTGAGGCAGTCTACAAATGTACGCAACAGTATGAAAGGAGATTTAAAGTTTGTATCGGTATGCTGGAATCCCCAAGAATCATTCATTGTCATGCAGAGTTCCCAATAACGATCCTTTGGGCGGACAATGGGGATGCCCTGTTCGGGAGTAGCGTAATCGCCGTATCCTTGAATTCTTGAGTTAATGATGACATTCGGATTGGTAGAACGTAAGAGATCTGCTATTTCTTTGGAGTGCCAGCTCTCGGCACTTTGTTCCCAATCGCCGTCAAACCAGTATAAGTCCGGTTTAAAGTTCTTGTTCAGTTCTGATAATTGGGCGAAATTGAATTTCACAAACTTTTCCCAACGCGCAGGATCATCTTTTATCCGGTAGCGGGTTTCTGTATTTGTCTTGTTGGGATAGTTGTCGTTAGACCAGTCGAGCAGCGAGTAGTATAATCCTAACTTTAGTCCTTGACGACGCACTTCGTTGACGAATGGAGCTATCAAATCTCGTCGGGCAGGAGTTTGTTTTACCACATTCAGATCGCTCGTTTTAGTATTCCAAAGTGCCATACCGTCATGATGTTTGGTTGTAATAACCGTATATTGGGCACCGCTTTCTCTGATTAAGTTTACCCACTTCTTAGGATCGTATTTAGATGCCGTAAAGCGTTTGCTTTGATCCATATATCGGTCATAAGGCAGGTAGTTGTTGTGAAACGACCAACTTTCGGACACACCGTCGACAGCATAAATACCCCAATGAATGAAAATACCCAATTTGGCACGATCAAACCACTCCATCCTTTTCATCTTTTCATCATTTGTTTCTGCTGTCGTGATTGTTTGAGCAATGCAGTTCTCTATCGTTGGCAACATGCATATAAAGGATACAAAAAAGAAGAGTCTCTTCATTGATAGAATTGTTTTGAGTAATTTTTTATACAAAATGAACCTTTAGCTCTCAAAGTTAATGAATTATTTTTTTATGTAATACTAAAATGAAATGATATTTTTGATAACATTATTGTTCTTTATTACTTTCAAAGTAAGTGGATGTATCGGAAAAATATTAAAATAAATGAATTTATCAGGAAATGTATATATATTTGTATATACTTATCTAATTATTATTGTAATAAGATCAATATACTTTCTGTTAAAATACAAATAAACTAAACATCAAGAAAAACTATTATGAAATTTGGGGTACTGTCTATATGCTTTCTTATATGTTGCAATGTTCTTTTAGCGGCACCGTTGCATTATTCCGGCGATTTTTCTTTTAAACGTCCTGTTATAATAGAAGGTAATTGGAATTTGCCTCCATTTGATTTTATTAATGATGAAGGTAAGCCCGATGGATATAATATGGAAATTATACAGACGATTCTTAATCGGAAGAGGATTCCCTATATTGTCAGAAAGAATAACTTTTCGACAGCCCTCAGAAATGTGCGTGAAGGTAAATCCGACTTGCTTTCCCTTATGTTTTCTAATGAACGTGCCAAAGTGTATAGATTCGGCTCAACAATTAAATATATCACAAAAATTATAGTGTGTCGCAAAAATGATCGCTCAATCAATAGACTGTCTGATTTGAAAAACAAAACGATTGGAGTGGAGAATTCCACTCGCTCGTTGGATATACTGAGACAAGAGAAGGTCCCTTGCAAGTTAGTGCTCGAAAATAGTGCTCTTGACGAATTGAAGAAAGTTTCAAGGGGATCTTACGATGCCGGCTTTTGTAATTATGAATCTGCCATTTATTATATTAGAAAGTACAAATTCAATAATTTAAAACTGGTTGATTTGGGGATCGCACCTCAAGAATATTGTATGGCGGGTCATAATGAGGATTTGCTTAGAGTGATGAACCAAGAATTCTATGCGATGAAAAGAGATGGCACTTTTGATAAGATTGCAGATAAGTGGTTTAAACCTTATGAGAGGGTTGAAGTTCCGGCGATAGTCTATTGGGTATTGGCTTTTTTGTTTTCTCTGGCTGTTTCGCTTTATTTTATTGTTTTGTTTTTGCGCAAGAGGGTGAAGAGAACAGAGAGGATGTTGTCTCAAAAGAGCTATCAAATGTCTTTGGCACTAAAGGGAGGAGAAATTTGTATATGGGGATATGACCTTGTTCAAAAGAAATTTTATAATATTGAGAGTGACAGGTTCCCACCGAATGGAAGATCGTTGGATGATCAGTTGAAACTCATTCATCCGGATGATAGGCATTTGATATTGGATGTCATTCATAATGCTTCAAAAGGAGTATTGCCCGATGAATCTATTGTCATTCGAGTAGAGCCTAAAGGTATTGGAACGTGGGAATATATTGAGCTAAATATAAATATTGAGCATTCCGAAGATGATACCGTTGCTAGAATCATCGGTACGCATAAGGACGTGACCGATAGGGCTATGGAAAGGAACGAAAGAATAAATCTTTTGAAAAAATATAAAACAATATTCGACAATGCCATGATAGGTATTATCTATTTTGATAAAGATGGGTGGCTGGTTGATATAAATGATTTGGCTTGTCAGCTGTTTAATATCGAGAACAAAGAAAGGCTGCTTGATTCTCATATCTCTATCTATAAAAATCCAATATTGGAAAATGTATTGATTGATGCAGAAGATCTTCGCCCGTATAGTGGTATTATAGAAAGTTGCTTCAATGTCGTAGAAGATGGATCTCATGTCTCATTCGAAAAGAGGAAAGAGAATAGGTTTATTGAAACAAAGATCAATCCGCTCTATAATGCCGATAAGCAACTGGAGTGTGTTATTGTGACAGGCAAAGATATGACCGAGTCAATCAATAAGGAGAAGGAACTGAAGATAGAAAAAGAAAAAGCCGAAGAAGCCGATCGATTGAAATCTGAGTTCTTAGCTAATATGAGTCATGAAATTCGAACCCCTCTTAACGCTATTGTTGGTTTTTCGAGTCTTTTGGGTGATATTGTCGATGAAAAGCAGAAGTTGGAATTTGTAAGTATTATCAACGATAATAGTAACTTGCTATTGAACATCATTAATGATATTCTCGATTTGTCTCGAATAGAAGCCGGTACTATCGATTTGAATTGTAGCGTATTCGATTTATCTAATTTATTTGAGATTTCTTATTCGTCCCTTAAAGATATGAATTCGAATCCGAATATTCAGTTCCTTTGCAAATTGCCTAAGGCGAAATGTCTGATATATGCCGATCAAAATCGTCTGTTGCAGATTCTGGCAAATCTGGTCACGAATGCTTTTAAATATACGGAGAAAGGATATGTCAAAATGAGTTATCTGTGTGTAGAGGACGGCATCAAAATATTAGTGGAAGATACGGGTGTGGGAATTCCATTTGACTGTCAAACCAAAATATTTGATCGCTTTGAAAAGATAGGTTCACTGAAACAAGGTACTGGCTTAGGGCTATCTATATGCAAGGCTATAATCGATGCTTGTCATGGTAAAATAGGGGTGGACTCTACTCTGGGCGTCGGATCGACTTTCTGGGCGTGGTTTCCATTGAAGAAAGAGAAAGAGGTTCACCAGTAAAAGTTAGGGGGCTCAAGTACTAATAGACATCAGTGCTGTCATAGCACAAAATAAACAAACGTATGTCGCTGCCATAACTAACGTTAGTTTCTCCTGCGACATACGTTAGTTTCTTCTGCGAGATACGGTTGATTTTTTGGTATGCTAAAGCATATCTGAATGATGGTTATAAAAAAAAACAGAACCTACAATCGTGGTCCTGTCATTATATTTATGTTTGTTGTTTTCAAAATTAAGCTTGCTCTTCGAGCAGCTTTTTCAATTGACCTTTTAAGGTTTGGCACATTACACCGTTACCCATAGCTTGAAAGCGTTGAATGCGGTACTGTAACATCTTAATTTCGTCATTCATAATTTTTTTCATAATCGTTTTTCTCCTTTTTTAATATCTCCACGTTTTGGAGATTTTCTGTTATCCTATATCTTTTACTATTTATTACGATGCAAAGATAAGGACATTCTTCGGTTTTTATGTTGTAGAACATAAAAACTTGCTGCTAATAAACAATGTTTAACATTTAAGGGGATTTTATTCTGGTTTATAGGCGTATTTGAAAAGATCTTTAACATTAAACGATCGAGATTGCTTGTTTTATGGATCTATTGACATGATATTTTGTCAGGAGGGTGATCTTTGATTTATTAATGTCGGATCTTCGAACTAGAATCAGGGTTGGGTGACTTTATCAAATGCGTATTGAGCTTGTCACACTTTTATTGATTGTCAAAACGCTTTATATAAAATATCACCCTCGTTACATAACTCTGTAACGAGGGTGATATTTTATATAAGAAGATTCTTTATTATTATCTCCTTTATAATATAGGCGATGCTTATATCGACCTTGTATTATTTAGCATAACTTACTGCGCGGGTTTCACGGATTACCGTAATCTTGACCTGTCCCGGATAAGTAAGTTCGTCTTGAATCTTTTTAGCTATTTCTGATGATAGATTTTCTGTTTGTGTATCGTCTATCTTGTCAGCTCCTACAATGACGCGGAGTTCACGTCCGGCCTGAATAGCATAAGTCTTTGTTACTCCAGGGTAAGACATTGCCAATTGTTCCAGATCGTTGAGACGTTTGATATAGGCTTCTACTATTTCGCGGCGGGCACCTGGGCGCGCTCCCGAAATGGCATCACAAACTTGTACGATAGGAGCGAGTAATGTTGTCATTTCTACCTCGTCGTGATGGGCGCCGATAGCATTGCAAATATCAGGTTTCTCTTTGTATTTTTCAGCCAATTTCATTCCAAGTAGTGCGTGCGGCAATTCCGGTTCCTCATCAGGCACTTTTCCTATATCATGCAGCAAACCGGCACGACGGGCTTTTTTTGGATTCAATCCCAGTTCGGATGCCATCACTGCGCAGAGGTTTGCAGTCTCTCGAGCATGTTGCAAAAGGTTTTGTCCGTAAGAAGAACGATACTTCATCTTTCCTATGATGCGGATCAAATCCGGATGCAGACCATGTATACCTAAGTCGATAGTGGTGCGTTTTCCGGTTTCGATTATTTCTTCTTCTACTTGTTTCCTTACTTTGGTAACGACTTCTTCTATGCGGGCCGGGTGAATACGTCCGTCGGCTACCAATTGGTGAAGGGCTAGGCGGGCTATTTCGCGGCGCACAGGGTCGAATGCTGAGATAACGATTGCTTCTGGAGTGTCGTCAACAATGATTTCTACACCGGTAGCAGCTTCGATGGCACGTATATTGCGACCTTCGCGACCAATGATACGACCTTTAACTTCGTCGGAATCTATATGGAATACAGTGACTGAGTTTTCGATAGCTGTTTCGGTTGCCACTCTCTGTATGGATTGGATGACAACTCGTTTGGCTTCTTTACTTGCAGTCATTTTGGCATCGTCCATAATATCATTGATATACGACTGAGCCTGAGTCTTGGCTTCTTCTTTCAAATTTTCTACCAAGTGTTCTTTTGCTTCTTCGGCAGACAATCCTGAGATGACTTGCAACTTTTCAATTTCTTCTTGTTGAAGTTTCTCAAGTTCTTCACGTTTCTTGTTTGCCAATGAGATGTTGCTGTCCAACTTTGCTTTGTCCTGTTCCAACTCTGTTTTACGGCGTTGAACATCTTCATGGCGTTGTTCAATAACCATTTCACGTTGGCGGAGACGGTTTTCCATTTGCTGAATCTTTTGGTTGCGAATAGCAACCTCCTTTTCAAGTTCGGCCTTTTTATTAAGGAATTTCTCCTTTACTTCGAGTAATTTATTCTTCTTTATCACTTCGGCAGCACTTTCAGCTTCTGCTAAAACGCTGTTGTATTTTGACTTAAGAATATATCTGAAAATCAGATAAGCTATAACGCCTCCCACGACGAAACAACCGAAAGCTAATATTGATACTAACATTTCATTTAAATTTTATATATATAAAAAGCGCACTGCTCTACAAAAAGGAAATACTTCCTTTATGTCTATGCAGTGCGTAGAATTCTAAATGTAACAAGAGCGGTTATTGTTCTGTCTTTTGGATATATTCTTCCAACAATTCGCTCAGTCCTTTTATTCTGGTAGAATAGGGTTCGGTGTCATTCATCGTCTTTCCTTCAAATTCATTGACAGCAGACTGATATGCAGCCATTGTCATAGCTTGAAAAGGCGTCACTTCAAAATGCGCCCGAAAATTATTATACCTTGTTTCAACTTGTTTGGCAGCAGCTCTCACCAGCTCTTCGTCTTTTCGGTCGATGTTTACTGGAAAACTATAACCGCCAATGGACAAGTTTATTGTCAATTTATCGTTCATACATCTCTCCTTTATTATTCGTTCATTAAAGCGATGCATTTGTCGATTTCACGCACTATATTAGACAACCGCTTTTTTGAGTCCTTAACGTCTTGCGTCCTTAGACTAATTACTGTCGCGGTTTTTAAATTCGTATAGTCTTTCTTCAGATTCTCCAATTCAACTGTCAATGTCTCATTTCTTTTGGTTTCCATATCCAAATCTTTAGACAAATCCACATTTCTTTTCTTCAACTCATCGCACAAATATAGAAGTCGATGAAGTCGAATCTCGAAAATGTTAAGTTGTTTCTTTTGATCTTCTGTCATTACTACACCTAATTTCCTCACAAAAGTACGATTTATCTGTAAACTACAAAAGCTTTTCTCTAAAATTTAATCACAAAAACTTATTTTTTGTTTGCTGTATTTCAAAGTCTGTTTACTTTTGTATGATGAAAAAGATTATTGTGACTTGTGCAACTCGAGAAGAGTTTGTTCAAATAGATTGGCCATCAGCAGAGATAGGTCATTTGTTGACTGGATTGGGTAAAACGAAATCGGCTTACTATCTGGCAGAGGCAATTCGTGCGCAACATCCGGATTTGGTAATGAATGTCGGTACGGCAGGTACATTGCATCATAAAGTGGGGGATATCTTTGTGTGTCGTCATTTTGTTGATCGTGATATGCAAAAGTTAAAAGATTATGGTGTTTCTTACGAAATAGAATTACCGGAAGAGGCGTTGGACTTCGTCCCTTCTTGCTTATATACTAATAAAGGTATATGCAATACGGGTGATACTTTTCTGACAGAACACGAAGATGTTACCGGCGATGTGATCGATATGGAGGCTTATGCTCAAGCTTTTGTCTGCCAGTCGATGAAAGTGCCTTTTGTCGCTGTTAAGTATGTGACCGATATTGTAGGACAAAATTCAGTCGAAATATGGCAAGACAAGCTCAAGGATGCCGTGAGTGCTCTTCGTACGTTCTTCAATAACTCGCCCGAAACGTTTTAATTTTTGGCGAGAATAGTCAGTTCTTCAAGCATTTGTTTATACGACAGGGCTTTCTGTTCTATTTTCAGGGGATAGGCTCTTGACGAAGAGGGCATCCTGTATAGGGTGATGTGTCGGTCGGCAAATAACGTTTCGACACTTCCACCCACTTCCGGCACTTGTACATCAAATTGCGTGCAAAGTGTTTGAGTGGCTTTCTGTCCGGTAGTAACAATAGCGCTGCATAGCGGCATTTGTTGCAGCAGGGCTTTGACATCCGTGTACTGTGCTATTTCCAAAAATTGATCTGATGCATTATTTTTCAATCGGCGTACGGCACATGCCGTGTCGTATAGGGCTATTCCTTTTTCACTAAGAAATTCTATCAACTTTTCGCGATCGAATTTCTTTTGTTCCGGCACGATGAAATAATGTGTGTCGTTGAAAAACAGGTATCCGAAAATACGCCACATATCATTGTTAAAATTGGGATAATAAAAATCCATTGACCAACGTTGGCGTGGAGGAGGAAAACTACCCAACATTAGTAGTCGTGCACCCGAAGGAATGAAGGGTTGCAAGGGGTGAAATTCTATAGGATATTCGTTCATTTTTTGTGCAAAGATAAGTTTTTTTAATCTTTTTGTATACCTTTGCAGCCATTATTAATATTAATGAATCTAATGATGTATAAAAAACTCTTTTCTTGTTACTTGTTATTCGCGTTATTTATTTCTTGTAGTATTTCAGCTCAAAATGTGCAGATGCATTATGATTTTGGTCGTTCTCTTTATAATAAAGATTTGAGCAAACGTCCTTTATGGACATCGACAGTCGAAGATTTTGTTCCCGACAAATGGGGTAGTACCTACTTCTTTATCGATATGGACTATAATCACAACGGAGTTGCTTCGGCTTATTGGGAAATAGATCGTGAATTGAAGTTCTGGAAATCGCCTGTTTCTATCCATTTGGAATATGATGGTGGTAATGTGAAGAATGTTCCCGAAGAATACAATATCCGCAATGCTTACTTGTTAGGTTTGACCTATACTTGGAATAACAAAGATTATTCCGCAGGCTTTTCCGTTACTCCGATGTACAAGTATATTCAGGGACAATATTATCGTTCGTATAATAACTTCCAGCTAACAGGTACGTGGTATTGCAATTTCTTCAATCGGAAGCTTACTTTTGATGGCTTTGCCGATTTGTGGAGAGAGCACAATGATCATGGAATGGCTATTTTTATTTCGGAACCTCAGATATGGGTCAATTTGAATAAGTTCAAAGGAGTAGACAAAGATTTTAACCTTAGTATCGGTTCCGAGACCGAATTGAGTTACAATTTTGCAGGGCGCGACGGTTTCTTCGCTATTCCTACGCTTGCTGTTAAATGGACATTCAAGTAGGAAAATAGAGTTATCAGATACACGTTTTCAGATATTAAAAAATAGAAATTATAGCTCATGAAATCCGATTTGATATATAAATTGGAAGATAGACCACCATTCAAAGATGCCTTCTTCGCTGCCTTTCAACATTTGCTTGCCATATTTGTTGGAATTATTACTCCTCCTTTGATTGTTGCCAATGCTTTGCAGCTCGATATGCAACATACCAGCTTTCTCATTTCAATGTCTCTTTTTGCATCGGGAGTTGCCACGTTCATTCAATGTCGCCGTTTTGGTTTCTGTGGTTGCGGGTTGCTCTGTGTGCAAGGCACTAGCTTTTCATTTATCGGCCCGATTATAGCTACCGGATTAGTAGGCGGATTGCCTCTTATTTTCGGTTCGTGCATGGTTGCTGCTCCTGTAGAAATGATTGTGAGCCGAACATTCAAGTATTTGCGCAAAATTATTACTCCCATCGTATCCGGTACTGTTGTGTTGCTTATTGGGTTAAGCCTCATTAAGGTTGGGGTTATCTCTTGTGGCGGAGGTCAGGCTGCCATGAAAGCCGGGACTTTTGGCAATTGGCAAAATTTGACGATTGCAGCAGTTGTTCTTTTAAGTGTCTTGTTTTTCAATCGTTCCGGGAACAAATACCTCCGAATGAGTTCTATTATATTAGGATTAATATTGGGTTATCTCGTCGCTTTTTATTTTGGCAAGGTCGATACGTCTGGTTTATCTACCGCCAATTTGCTTAGTTTCAACGTACCTATGCCGTTCAAATATGGAATAAGTGTTAGTTTCTCTTCGGTTATCGGATTGGGGTTGGTATATCTCATTACAGCCATCGAGGCTACTGGAGACATCACAGCCAATTCAATGATTTCGGGGTTGCCTGTCGAGGGAGAAGAGTATATGAAAAGAGTATCGGGCGGTGTCTTTTCCGACGGACTCAACTCTTTTATTTCCGGTATGTTCAATACTTTCCCCAATTCCATCTTCGCTCAAAACAATGGCATCATTCAACTCACCGGCGTAGCAAGTCGTTATGTAGGTTACTATATCGCCGGCTTTTTGGTGCTGTTGGGATTGTTCCCCATCGTAGGTGCTGTTTTCTCTATTATGCCCGATGCCGTATTGGGTGGCGCTACCGTATTGATGTTCGGCACAGTGGCTTCAGCTGGTATTCGTATTATCTCCTCTCAGCAGATAGGTCGTAAAGAGACATTGGTTATTTCTGTTAGTTTGGCATTGGGGTTGGGCGTCGAATTGGTTCCCAATATATTGGTAAATGCTCCTCAAACGATCAAGACCATTTTCTCATCAGGCATTACAACCGGTGGCTTGACAGCCATATTGGCTAATATGCTGATTCAGATTAAAGAGAAAGATTAAGAAATTATCTCTAAACCATCTGCTTCTTTGTTATGATGTTTAGGGTGTGCCTTAATAATTCAGAAAAATCAACCGTATGTCGCAGCGGTAACTAACGCATGTTGCACGCGAAACTAACGTTAGTTATCATAACAACTTCCGTTAGTTACCGCAGTAACTAACGGAAGTTATGGTAGCGACATACGTTAGTTTTTTCTAAACTGTTCTTATTCCGCACTTCAAGTATTTGTATTTACTCGATTGTCATTTCATTGATCAGATTGCTGCATCCGCCCAACTTATCCAATACAAAAAGAATATACCGGATATCCACACAGATGCAGCGTTGCAGTTTGTTGTCGAAGTTTATATCACCACTCAGCGATTCCCAGTTACCATCAAAAGCGGCGCCTATCAGTTGCCCTTTGCTATTCAATACGGGGCTGCCCGAGTTTCCTCCTGTTATGTCGTTTGTCGTTAAGAAAGCTACCGGCATCTCACCGTTGGGCATGGCATAGCGACCAAAGTCTTTGTTTTGGATAAGTTCTTTCAACTTTGTCGGAACTACAAATTCCGGATCTTTGGGATTCTCTTTCTCCAGAATTCCATCCGTAGTGGTATAGTAACGATACATCACTCCATCTTTGGGGTTGTACGATTTCACATTGCCATAAGTCAGGCGTATGGTGAAATTCGCGTCTGGATAAGAAGGGGAGGGGAGCTTTATTTCGCACAGTCCGCGAATGTATTTTTTATGTAGCGAGTCCAGTACAATGGCGTATTTGTTATTCGCTTCGTTGTTCAAGAATTCTGTCGAAAAGTGGAGAATCGAAGTGGCATATTGCAACCCCATATCATCATCCAGGGCTTTTTCTGTCGGATTATTAACGAAGGCTTCAAAAGCTTTACGATTTCCGAAAATAGAAGAGTCGAACAGATCGTCTACATATTTATCGAAATTGCCATGATATTTCGATTCGATGGTTTTAAAATAGTCGGGACGTTGATTGGCCGGTACCATTTGTGCATAGAGTGGCAAGGTCGCTTTCATTACCTTCTTTTCTACTCTGCCATCGTAGTCTTTGTTGTGAATATAATCATAATCTTTGGCAAAGTCGATGATGTCTTTTTTGAGCGTTTTTATGTCTTTTTCGGCAATATCTTTTTTTACGGCAGGCAGGTCGTGCAGGGTAGTCGTAATCATGTTGAATTGCGATCCGCGATACATTTCGAAGAAAGTATTGGTGGCATATCTGAACTTTTTCGATGCTTGTATTGCTTTGTCTATTCCCGCAATCACACCCTGATATTCGGGCTTGTCTTTTGCAAAGTCTTCAAAAGCCTTTTCTTGTTGTTTTTTAGTTTCTATGACGTTATTGTCGATGATGGCTTTATTCATGCCGATCGAATTCTTCCAGTAGTTGCTCGAGCTGGCAAAGATATCGGCATACTGAATGCGTATGGTATCATTGGTGCTCATGGCTTTCTTTAGTTCGTCCAGCACAACGCTGCGCACTTTGATGCGTGGCATGTTGTCCGTTTCCATACAGTCTTTCACTTCCGATGCTGTTAGATAACGACTGGTGCTGCCCGGAAAGCCCATTATCATCGTATAGTCGCCTTCGTTTATCCCTTTCAGAGAGATAGCAAGATGTTTTTTTGTTTTAAGCGGTACGTTTTTTTCACTATATTCGGCTGGTTCGCCCTTCTTGTCTGCATAGATGCGGAACATCGAAAAATCGCCCGTGTGTCGTGGCCACATCCAGTTATCTGTTTCGCCACCGAATTTGCCGATAGCCGATGGAGGAGCGGCTACCATCCTCACATCTTTGTATACTTTGTAATAGATTAGGTAGAAGCTGTTGCCGGCATAGAAAGGCAACACTTCTGCTTCTATGTATTTTTTCCCTTTATATTTACTTCTAGCCTTATATTCTGTAGCTAACCCTTCGCAGTACGATCCCGATATCGATTCGGATTCACTTACTTTTTGGGCTCTGATATCGGCATTTACTCTATCGGTGACATCTATTATTTTATCTACAAAACGAAATTGAAGTCCATTCACCGGCAGCTCTTCTTTTCTATTTTTCGACCAGAAACCATTGGTCAGATAGTCGTGATCTACGGAGCTCAGCGCTTGTATCGACTCATATCCACAGTGGTGATTTGTCAGAATCAGACCCTCGCCCGAAATGATTTCGCCGGTGCATCCTTCGCCGAATATCCCTACCGCATCTTTCAGCGATATGCCGTTGGGGTTGTAAATATCGGACGCTTTAAGCCTTAATCCGGCTTTTTTCATCATATCAATAGAATGCTGCTCTTGCATGATCTGTAGTAGCCACATGCCTTCGTCTGCATAAGCAGATACATTTACTCCGATTAGTAGTAGTAAAAGAAGAAACCTCGAATAACTTTTCATATTTATTATTTATCAATATCTAAGCGCTCACAAAAGTACTTCATGCCACTAGCAATAACAAATCAAATAAGTTATTAAAAGTTTAAAATAAAAAAGAGAGATGTAAAATATAACTACATCTCTCTCTTTCTATTTTTATAGGAACGATCTATTATTCAATCGTCATTTCATTAATCAGGTTGTTGCATCCGCCCAGCTTATCCAATATGAAAAGAATGTAGCGGATATCTACGCATATACAGCGTTGTAGCTTTTTGTCGAAATTGATATCGCCACTCAGCGATTCCCAGTTTCCGTCAAATGCTGCTCCGATCAATTGTCCCTTGTCGTTCATCACCGGACTGCCTGAGTTACCGCCCGTTATATCGTTGGTAGTCAGGAAAGCTACCGGCATCTCGCCGTCGGACATGGCATAGCGACCGAAGTCTTTGTTCTGGATCAGCTCTTTCAACTTTGCAGGAACCACAAATTCCGGATCGTTGGGATTCTCTTTCTCCAGAATACCATCCGTAGTGGTGTAGTAACGATACATCACCCCATCTTTCGGGTTGTACGATTTCACGTTACCGTATGTCAGACGCATCGTGAAGTTCGCATCGGGATAAGAAGGAGTCGGCAGTTTCATTTCGCCCAATCCTCGGATGTATTTCTTGTGCAATGAAGCCAATTCTGCACTGTATTTATTGGCATTGGGCATGAGGTAGGTCATGGCAAATTTCGTAATCGAATAGCCATATTCAAGCCCCGGATCTTCGTCCAGTGCTTTTACTGTCGGATTTTTGGCAAATGCTTCGAAGTTGCTGATGTTTCCGAAGATAGAGCGATCGAACATGTCATCAACATATTTGTCGTAGTTGCCGCCAAATTTTGTTTGAATGGTATTGAAAAAGTCGGGGCGTTCTTCGGCCGGAACCATTTGAGCATAGATAGGCAAAATAGCCTTTAGTAATTTGCGTTCCACTTGTTCGTTGAAGTCGTTGGTATGAATCTTGTCATAGCCCTCTTTCAATATCTGAATACCTTTCTTAACGGTTTTTTTATCGGCCAACAGCTTCTTCACTTCTTCTCTACTGGTCGCGGCAGAAGTGATGTGGTTGAACTGGCTGCCTCTATTTATTTCAGAGAAAGTAGTCATGCAGTAATTGAATTTCTTCGTTTGCTCAATCACTTTGTCAATGCCTTCAATCACACCTTGATATTCGGGTTTGTCTTTTGCAAATTCAATGAAAGCCTTCTCTTGTTCTTTCTTCGTATCGAGCACTTTGTTGTCAACAATGGCTTTATTCATACCGATGGAGTTCTTCCAGTAGTTGCTCGAGCCGGCAAAGATACTTGCATATTGAATGCGTACGGAATCACTAGCAGCCATCTCTTTTTTCAGAACGTCGAGTACGGCAGTACGCACTTTGATGCGAGGCTCATTCTCGTCATTCATTCTGTTTTCCACTTCCGATGCCGTAAGATAGCGGCTTGTTCGTCCCGGAAATCCCATAATCATGGCATAGTCGCCTTCTTTAATTCCCTGTAGCGAAATGGTCAGATGCTTTTTGGTCTTGAGTGGCACATTCTTTTTGCTGTATTCTGCAGGCTCGCCATTTTTGTCTGCATAGATGCGGAACATCGAAAAGTCGCCCGTATGACGCGGCCACATCCAGTTGTCCGTTTCGCCGCCAAACTTACCTACCGATGATGGAGGAGCTGCTACCATACGTACGTCGCTATATACTTTGTAATAAATCAGGTAGAAGCTATTGCCTGCATAGAAAGGCAGCACTTCTGCTTCAATATATTTTTTATCCTTGTACGGACTATTTTCCATTTGGCTTTTTGCCAATTTGGTGCAGTAGCTCTGAGTGAACGACTCTGCTTCTGTAATTTTGCCTGATTTGATATCGGCATTGACAAGTTCGGTTACGTCGACTATTTTGTCCACGAAACGAAATTTGAGTCCCGGAGTCGGAAGCTCTTCACTGCGCGATTTCGAGCAGAAACCGTTGGTCAGGTAGTCATGTTCTACCGAGCTGTGTTGTTGAATTGAACTATAACCACAGTGATGATTTGTCAGAATCAGACCGTCGCCCGAAATAATTTCGCCGGTACATCCGGCTCCAAAGATACCGACGGCATCTTTGAGCGAAACGCCGTTTGGATTGTAAATGTCAGTAGCGTCAAGATTTAGTCCGGCTTTTTTCATCAAATCGATGGAATGTTGCTCTTGCATGATTTGTAGTAACCACATGCCTTCGTCGGCGCGGCCTACTGTCGCTACACAAAGTAACGATAATAAGAATAGGTATTTAAATTGTTTTTTCATAAAAATGTATTTATCATATATGTGGACAAAGATACAACAAGAAATTGAAAAATTAAATAAAATGTAGCAGGATTGTTATGTGTCAAGTTGGAGTCAAATATGCAAGGATTTAATTCCACCTGCGCATAAGGAATATCCTTTGTTACTCCCACGTCTTTTGTGTTCGAATTGTAACCTGTTTCTCATCTCATAGCAACACTACTGTATCTCTTTTGAAATCTGCTTCCGATAATTTTGCAGCAAAATAATAATTGTATTTATGAATAAAACTGTTCGTTTTCGACCGCTTATCGTCGTTTTAATGTTGGCTGCCGCTTCTTTTTTGACTGTGCCAACTGTTGCAAACAATCTTAATCGCCTTTCTCTTTTGACTCCGCAACGAGTCGCTAGGATCCAAGTAATGGGAACTGTTGTAGATGAAAATGGTGAACCGCTGATTGGAGCAAGTATCAGAGACAAGCAGACCAACAAAGGTATGATAACAGATGCCGAAGGCAAGTTCAAGTTATCTATAACACCTGGCAGTAGTCTGATAATAAGTTGCATTGGTTATGCTAATAAAGAATTTGTATTTGATGGAAAGACTCCAATCAAAATTAAACTCGAACCCGATGAACGTACATTGAATGAAGTCGTAGTAGTGGGGTATGGTGTTCAAAAGAAGATTAATCTCTCCGGTTCTGTCGACCAGCTTAGTGCCTCGCAGTTGGAACAGAAGCCGATTACCGATTTGGCAAGAGGTCTTCAAGGCATGATACCCAATTTGAATATCGATTTCACCAGTGGCGAGCCTGGGCAAGCGGCCAAAATCAATATTCGTGGCGAAGCATCTATTAACGGTGGTTCGCCACTTATTTTAATAGATGGCGTGGCTTCCGATTCAGAAGAGATGAATCGTCTGTTGCCCCAGGATATAGAGAGTATTTCTGTACTCAAAGATGCTGCTTCGGCTGCCATATATGGTGCCCGTGCCGCTTTCGGTGTCATACTCATAACGACCAAACGTGGAGCAGGCGACAGAATTCGTATAGAATACAACAACAATTTCTCTTGGAAGCGTCCTTCGATGATGACAAATGAGACGTCCGATCCATATATCTATTTGAAATTGAAGAATATCGCTGTTTTGAATACTCCTTGGAGTTCGGGTCATGTCACAAGTGATGAACGTCTGGAATGGGCACGTCAAAGGTCCGATAATCCCGATGGAACGCAGTCTATTCGTCTCGATCCTTTAGATAACACCCAATGGGACTATATGGGAAACCGTAATTGGACCAATTATTATCTTGATAAATTCACATTCAGTCAATCGCATCAAATGGCTGTTTCGGGTGCTACAGATAAAACAAACTTCTATTTGTCGGCAGGTATTGATAATGAGGACGGTATTTTTTCGGATGTTGTCGATAATGATAAATACAATCGTTACAGTACTCGTAGCAAGGTTAGTTATAAGGTTTATGATTGGCTGACCATTGGCAATAATACTTCTTTTGTATCGACCATACGAAAGAAACCCAGTTACTATAATCTTAGCGATATCTATAATGCTAAACCTAGCGATGTGGGTGTCAATACAGATGGCACATGGGCCAATACCGACCTTGGCAAAGCTTTGGCACAACTTACCGATGGCGGGCAGAATAAAACAGTGTATGACAGACTTCAAAGTACTTTCTCGGTAGAGATGAACTTCTGGAAGCGGATGTTGGCGCTGAATGCCAACTATACCTTTGCAAAAGGAACTGAGAATACCGACTCCTATAATACAACGTATCATATCGGATATGGTCCGAAAGATATTCGTGAACAAGGCAACAGTTCGGCCGAAAAAGATAATACCAGTACGCTCTATTCGGTACTCGATCTTTATGCTACATTCAACAAAGATTTTGGCAAGCATGCCGTCTCTGCCGTATTGGGCTATAATCAGGAATACAACCGTTGGGATCAGTTTTCGGCGCAACGCAACAATATCATTTCTACTTCTTTGCCATCGATAGCTCTTTCGTCGGGCGATCAGTATGTGAATGAGATATATAGGGATTGGGCTATTCGTGGTGTATTCTTTCGTGCCAATTATACCTACGACAATCGTTATATATTCGAACTTGACGGACGTTACGACGGTTCTTCCCGCTTTCCGAAGAACAAACGTTTCGGCTTTTTCCCTTCCGGTTCTGTAGCTTGGCGTGTCGATAGCGAGAAATTCTTTCGCCCTTTGCGCAATCTCTTTTCTCAGTTCAAACTAAGAGGCTCTTATGGTTCGCTCGGCAATCAGTTGGTCAGCGAATATGGTTATGTGCCTTCAATGAGTTCGCAAATAGGTAGTTATATCATAGACGGCAAATTGCAACAAACGGTCACTGCACCGGGGCTAGTATCGCCCGACTATACTTGGGAACGGGTAAAGACTCTCAACGGTGGCCTTGATATCGGCTTATTGAACAATCGTCTCACCGCTTCTTTCGATCTATATACCCGCCGCACTATCGGCATGCTTACTTTGGGCAAAGAATTGCCTGCCGTATTGGGAACTTCCGAACCCAACGAGAATGCGGCCAATTTGAAAACGAATGGATGGGAATTGTCAGTATCTTATCGCGATATGTTCCATTTGAAAGGTAAACCATTCAAATGGGGCTTGAGATTTGTGCTATCTGATAACCGCTCATGGATAACGAAGTTTGATAATCCCAACAAGACGCTCGGACAATATTATGAAGGTCAGGAACTGGGCGAAATATGGGGACTGCAAAACGATGGGATGTTCAAGAACAAAGGGGAGATTGCTGCACTCGACGAAACGCAGATTATTCCATGGGGAGCACTCGAAATAGTAGATGGTTGGCCCAAATACAAAGACCTGGATGGCGACAAGAAGATAACCAAAGGCGCTACTGTCGACAAGCCGGGCGATCTTAGCCGTATAGGCAATTCATCTCCTCGCTATCGTTTCGGTTTCAATCTTAACGCCGAATGGAATGGTTTCGATTTCTCTGCTTTCTTTCAGGGAATAGGGAAGCGCGACTATTATCCTATCAGTTATCTGTATTGGAGCTTCTATCAGCAACCTTATGCAGGAGGGCAGATTCATGCTTTCGATTTCTATAGGGCGGCAGACGATAATGATGTCGAAATGGCCAAACATTCCAAATCTTATATTAAAGCAGGACTTGCCAGTCAGAACCTCAATGCTAAGTATCCGGTGTTTCAGTCATGGCTCGCCGACAAAAATCTTGGCACAGGAATCAATGCCATGGGACTTGCCATACCACAAACAGCTTACCTACTCAACGGTGCATACCTTCGGATAAAGAATATCACTATCGGTTATACCCTGCCCGAGAAATTGACGCAGAAAGTACATCTTAGCAGGGTTCGACTCTATGTCAGTGGAGATAATATATTCGAGTGGAGTGCACTCAAAAAGTATTTTGACCCCGAGGCAGTCACCGACAACGACTCTTACGGATATGTATATCCTTTCAATCGTCAATATTCTTTTGGCTTAAATGTAACTTTTTAAATGATAGGAAAAATGAAAACAATAATCTATATTTGTATCAGTTTAGTGTTGGGATTGTCTGTGATGTCGTGCAACGACTCTTTCTTAGATCGCCAGCCACAAACAGAAATCGGTGCCGGCAGTTATTTTAATACCGAAGAAGACTTGAAAATGTATTGTTATGGATTGCTCGATACTCCTGCCTACAATTATGTAGCCGATGCAGGAACAGATGATCAGGCCACCACGGACAATGTGGAAGTCAAAAACATCATGACTTCTACCAATCCTTCTTCGGCAACGATCACTTCGGGCTGGTCGTGGCAACGCTTATACAATATCAATTTCTTTCTGGAACATTGCAAAAAGGCGAATGTCCCTTCCGATGTGTTGGCTCATTATGCCGGCATAGCCCGTTATTATAGAGCCTCTTTCTATATGGACAAGGTCAAACGCTATTCGGATGTGCCTTGGTACGAAACAACATTGGCAGCCAATGATTCTGCCTTGTATAAGGCTCGTGATAGTCGCGATTATGTGGTGAAAAAAATATTCGCCGACTTTCAGTATGCTGCCGATAGTGTCAAGACGGGGCAACCCAAAGGTGCTATCGACAAATGGATCGTATTGGCAACTATGGCTCGCCAAGCTCTCTACGAGGGAACTTATCGCAAATATCATAGCGAACTCAATTTGCAATCGTCGGCAGATACGTATCTGCAAATGGCAGAACAAGCTGCGACAGAAATTATGAATTCGGGCACCTTCAAACTCTACAACACCGGACATCCCGAGAGCGACTATGCTACGCTTTTCAATAGTTTGGATTTGTCTACGAATCCCGAGATGATTCAGGCACACTATTACGATAAAGCAACTGCCGGTAATGGATTCTGGGCCTATATGTTCGGCAACTATATTCCGTGCCCTACCAAAGATTTGGTTCAGGCTT